>NZ_JAUXVZ010000012.1 GCF_030680185.1 Phenylobacterium sp. | reverse complement strand
ATGCGGGAAGACGCCGGTGGCCGGGTCGATGGAGAAGCTGATGATCTTTTCGGGGGTCGAGGCGGCGACCTCTTCGATGTCCATGCCGCCTTCGGTGGAGGCGACCACCGAGACGCGGCTGGTGTCGCGGTCGACCAGCAGAGAGAGGTAGAGCTCCTGGGCGATGGCCGCGCCTTCTTCGATATAGAGGCGGTTGACCTGCTTGCCCTTCGGCCCCGTCTGGTGCGTCACCAGAACCCGGCCGAGCATTTCTTCGGCGCTGGCCTTCACGTCGGCGGCGGACTTGACCACCCGGACGCCGCCCTTGGCGTCGGGGCCAAGGCCTTCGAACCGGCCCTTGCCGCGGCCGCCGGCGTGAATCTGGGATTTGACGACCCAGACCGGGCCTCCCAGCTTCTCGGCGGCCTGGGCGGCCTCTTCAACCGTGTGGGCGGCGTAGCCGCGCGGGACCGCCACGCCGAACTCTGCGAGGACGGCTTTGGCTTGATGCTCGTGAATGTTCATGAGGCCGCGATATGTCGCTGAAATCGTCTCGCCCGGACCGGCGAGTTCTCGGGCTTATAGGCGCCGCCTCCGAGCGTGGCAACCCGCTAACCCGACGTAACGCCCTCACCAAAGTGACGAGTCCTCCCTAGCCAAAGAATAGGCTCCACATGGTGCGGCCGGGAATGAAGGCGATGATCAGATTGATCGCAAAGGCGCCATAGAACAGGCCCATCATCGCCCGCCGGTGGCGCGCCACCTTGTGGCGTCTGGCCCAGATCACCGCCAGCGGCAGGATGATCAGGGTCCAGCCGGTGAACAGGTGGATCAGCGACCAGCGTCCGGGGGTCAGGCTGGTGATGAACAGGGTGGAGAGCGCCGTCGTCATCACCAGGGCCACCCAGATCCAGCCCGCGGTCCGATGAAACCGCCGGCCTTTGCGCGCCGCCATCAGGCCAGCCCCCAGAACCAGGGCGGCCAGGGCGGTATAGAGGTGCAGCCGGATGACCGGCGACAGACCCGCCAGCAGGGCCAGGTCCGGCCCATGCGGCCGCACCGCTGCAAGCTCCCCCCAGATCCCCGGCCATGTCCGCCACAGGGCTGCGGCCAGGATGGCCATCACCACGACCATGCTCAGCGCAAAGCCGCGGCCGAAGGTCCAGGCCGGGCGGCGGGCGGGGGCGGCGTCTTGCGGGGCGAGCGACATCGGGTATCTCCTGGGTCTTGCGGCTGAGCCGCGATCTGGGCGCCAGACAGGGGTGGGGACGACGATGGGGCCAGCGCGGTTTCGCCAATGGACGTCCCGCCGTCGTGAAGCGCCGCCCCCTGCGACTGGCGCGACGTCGGCGGCGCGGCGCCCGCTGGCCTGGGGTCCCTATGAGGATCTGACCGGCTGGGCGCGGGGGCTCGCCATCGCGCTGGCGGTGGGCGGCTTCCTCGCCCTGTCGGGCGCCTTCGTGGACGAGGACGCCCCCATGGGCCTGCGGCTGGCCTACTGGCTGCCGATGATGGCGATCGGCGCCCTGTGGGGCGGCTTCGTCGCCCGCGCCATCTTTCCCCATGACGAGATCGCCGACGGCGCGGCGCCGCGGCTCTGGCTGCGCTCGATCCTGGCGGCCCTGGCCATGGGGGCGCCGTTCACCGGCCTGGTCTGGGCCGTCACCTGGCTGGTGTTCGGCCACCAGATTAGCTGGCGCGGCCTGCCCTATCTGTTCGGCAGCGTCTTCAGTCTGGCCCTGGCCATGACGGTGCTGAACACCCTGGTCGAGAGCCGTCGGCAGGCCCTGCGCCGGCTGGGCGCCGCCGAGGCGCCGCCCCGGCCCGTGCGATTTCTGGAGCGCCTGCCCCCGCGCCTGCGCGGCGCCGACCTGCACGCGATCGAAGCCGAGGACCACTATCTGCGCCTGCACACTTCCAAGGGCCAGGACCTGATCCTCATGCGCCTGGGCGATGCGGTGGACGAGCTGGAGGGGCTGGAGGGCGCCCAGGTCCACCGCTCCTGGTGGGTGGCCAGGGCCGCCATCGCCGATGTGCGGCGCGGCGATGGCCGGGCCATCCTGACCCTCAAGGACGGGATCGAGGTTCCCGTCAGCCGCACCCATTCGCGCAAGCTGCGGGCGGCCGGCTGGTACTAGGGCGCTCTAGCCCCGCTGGCTGCGCCAGGCTTCGCGGCTCTGGCCCCAGACGTCGACCTCCACATCCATCGGCAGGGGCAGGCGGGCCTGGCGCAGGATGTCCGAGCCCAGCCGCCTCGCCACCGACTGGGAATTGACGTTGGCGGCCTCGATGGTGTGGATCACCTCGTCCCAGCCCAGATGGTCGAAAGCCCAGTCCATGGCCGCTGTCGCGCCCTCGGGCGCATAACCCCGACCCCAGCAGTCGCGAATGATCCCCCAGCCGACCTCGGTCCCCGGCCAGCCGTGGGGCCGCCACGGTCCCAGCCGGCCGATCCAGCGGCCGCTCGCCTTCTCGATCACCGAGAACATGGAGAAGCCCTCCAGCGCCCAGGAGCCGGCGATGGTCATCATCGAGCGCCACACCTGGGCCGGCCCCATCACCCCGCCGATGTAGCGGGCCGCCTCCTCGTCGGCGGAAAAGGCGCACCAGGGCTCGAAGTCAGCCATCACCGGCGGGCGCAGGATCAGCCGCTCGGTCTCCAGGGTCGGCCCCAGCGCCGCGCCGTCGGTCATGGTCATGATCATTCTCCCGCCCTGATCGCATCGTTCAGCCGCAATTCAGGCGTATGGGGCGAGACTTGTCGATGCAGGTCCGCCAGATACTGAGCCCGATAGGCCCATGAACCTCGACTCCTTCGATCCCGCCCCCCGCAAGCCCGACGCCGGCTCACCGGCCGCCGACCTGCGGATCGAGCCCCTCGCCCCGCCGCCCCCGGCGCCGCGGCGCCGAGGCCTGTGGATTTCGGGCGGGCTCCTCGTGGCGCTGGTTGGCGTCGCGGCCCTTGGGCTCACCGTTTCCGACGAGCTGCCGGACATGGCGCCGGAGGGGGCGCAGACCCTGGACATAGAGGTGGCCGACCAGCCCGCCCCGCCGCCGGCCGGCGCGGTGGCGCCCGGGGCGCCCCTGGACGTCCTGCCCGAGGACATGGCCCAGGCCGCCCCGCACAATCCGCCGCCCGTCTATGAGCCGCCGCCGGAGATCGCCCTGGCCGAGGCGCCGCCGGAGCCCGGCCCCCCGGCGCGGCCGGCCCTGCGCCAGCCGGCCAACCTGACCCTTTCCCCCAGCTTCGACTGCCGCCGCGCCCGCAGCCAGGGCGAGCGGGTGGTCTGCGCCGATCCCGCCCTGGCCGAGGCCGATCAGCGGCTGAACGCGGCCTACCAGCAGGCCCTGGCCGCCGGCGTGCCCGACTGGCGGCTGGAGCGACAGCAGCGCCGCTGGCTGCGGGCCCGCGAGGACGCCGCCTTCGCCGCGCCGCAGGCCGTGGCCGAGGTCTATGAGGCGCGCATCGCCGAGCTCGAGGCCCAGGCCGACGTGGCGCCCCCGGAGACCCCGCCCTGGCCGTCCTCCTGGTAGCCGCCAAATAGAAAAGGGCGGCCCGTTTGCCGGGACCGCCCTCACGACCACCCCCTGTCCGTCACCCTCGGGCTTGACCCGAGGGTCCATGAACACCACCCCTCGACGGAGTTCATGGATGGCCCGGTCAAGCCGGGCCATGACGGAATGGATTGGCTGCGTCGCCTAAACGATCAGCCGAGCATGTCCTTCACGGTGTCGCGCTCGCCGACCAGTTCGTCGTTGGTGATGGCGATCTTCGACTTGGCGAAGTCGTCCATCTCGTAGGAGGTGACGACCTCATAGGCGCCGGGCGCGGTGGTCTTCACCGGCATGCCGGCCCAGACGCCCTCGGCGAAGCCGTAGCGGCCTTCCGAATTGACGGCGACGGAGTGGATCTTGCCCGGCGTGACCAGGTCGCGGACGTGGTCGATCAGGGCGTTGGCCGCCGAGGCCGCCGAGCTCTGGCCGCGGGCCTCGATGATGGCCGCGCCGCGCTTGCCCACGGTGGGCAGGTAGTCGTTCTTCAGCCAGGCTTCGTCGCCGATGACATCGGCCGCCGCCTTGCCGCCGATCTTGGCGTGGGTGAAGTCGGCGAACATGGTCGGGCTGTGGTTGCCGTAGATATAGAGGTCGCTGACGTCGTTGATCGAGACGCCGGCCTTCTTGGCCAGCTGAGCGCGGCCGCGGTTTTCGTCCAGGCGCACCATGGCGGTGAAGCGGTCGGGCGTCAGGCGCTTGGCCTGGCTGGCGGCGATCATGACGTTGGTGTTGCAGGGATTGCCCACCACCGCGACGCGGGCGTCATCGGCGGCGACGGCGTCGATGGCCTGGCCCTGGGCGATGAAGATCTTGCCGTTGTCCTTCAGCAAGTCGGCGCGCTCCATGCCGGGGCCGCGGGGCTTGGAGCCCACCAGCAGGCTCCAGTTGGCGTCCTTGAAGGCCACCTTCGGGTCGTCGGTCAGCACCATGTCGGCCAGCAGCGGGAAGGCGCAGTCGTCGAGCTCCATGGCGACGCCCTTCAGGGCCTTCTGGGCGCCCTCGGTGGGGATTTCCAGCATCTGCAGGATGACCGGCTGGTCCTTGCCGAGCATTTCGCCCGAGGCGATGCGGAAGAGCAGGGCGTAGCCGATATTGCCGGCCGCGCCGGTGACCGCGACGCGGATCGGGGTCTTGCTGGTCATGGGGTATCTCCTGGCTTTGGCCGACTTTGTTGGCGGTCCCTAACCCAAGCGGCGCCCCGGCGGCAAGGCCGCTGCTTGTGGCCCCGGCGCTCTGGCTTCAGTCTGGGGCCATGTTCGCCCTGGACCCCGCCTTCGCCGCCACCTCTCACCCCCTGCTCGAGCTTGCCCTGTGCGAGGCCCGGCTGCAGGACGACGCCCGCTATGGCTGGGTCGTGCTGATCCCCAGGGTGCCCGCCGTCCGGGAGCTGGAAGACCTGTCAGCCGACGACCAGGCCCGTCTGATGGCCGAGATCCTGGCCGCCGGCCGGGCTGTGCGGGCGGTCGGCGCAGCCCTGGGACGGCCGGTGGAGAAGCTGAACATCGGCGCGCTCGGCAATGTGACGCCGCAGCTCCATGTCCATGTGGTGGGGCGCCGGGCCGACGATCCCGCCTGGCCTGGCCCGGTCTGGGGCCACAGCGCGGCCCTGCCCTATGACGCCGAAATGCTGGCCATGGCGACCCAAGCCGCGACAGGCGCGCTCAGAACCCTCTAGCGACGACGCAGGGTGACGCTGCGGGGGGTTCCGCTCTCGATCATCTCGCCGGACCACTGGTCCTGGCCGGACGAGGACAGGGTGATCACCGTCGGCGGCGCGCCGGGACGCGGCGAGAAACGCAGGGTCACCCGGCCGCCGCTGCGCTCGATATTCTCCAGGAAGCCGAAGCCGTCCAGGGCGCCCGGGCGCCGCGCGTCGCGCCAGGCGCCTTCCAGGGCGCCGGAGCCCCGATCCACGAACCGCAGAGCGTAGAGGTCGGCGCCGCTGGCCATGGACAGCATCCAGCCGCCGTCCAGCGGCCCCTGCAGCCCTTGGGCCGAATTGAAGGAGGCCCGCAGCCGCGCCTCATAGCTGCGCTCCTCGGCCGTAAGCTCGCCCGCCACCGCCCGGCGTTCGTCCAGGAAGACGGGCTGGGAGGCGATGGTCTCGCTGGGTCGCTGAGGCGCGGCCCGGGGGATCACCGTCGGGACGGGCGCAGGCGCCGGGCGGGGCGCCGGGGCCGCCGTCGGCGCCGGAGCGGGCGTTGGCATGGGCGTGGGCGTGGGCGTCGGTGGAGGCGTTGGGGTCGGCGCAGGCGCAGGCGCCGGCTGGGGCGCGACCTCGGCGGCCGGCGGCGCGGTGCTCACCGGGGCCTCCCCGCTCAGCAGATCGCCGATCGGATCAGGATTCTGGGCCAGGGCCGGCGTCGCCACGAAGCCGGCCAGCAGACAACCGACCAGGACGGGCTGGCGAAACGTCACGGTGATCCGTCCCATTGGCGTGGCTCCCTGTGCGGCCGGCGGTCTGGCCCTGGCGTTCAGATTAGGCGACGTCGCCCGGCCCCCGCGAAACGTCCTCGATGGCCTTGGCCACCGCGATCAGACGCAACGCTTCGTCCAGGTGCAACCGCTCGACCATGCGGCCCTCCACCCGGATCACGCCCCTAGACGTATTTTCAGGCAAATCAAAGGCCTCCGCCACCTTGCGCGCCCAGTCCACGGCTTGCGGATCTGGCGTGAAGGCGCGGTTGGCGGTCTCGATCTGGCGGGGGTGAATCAGGGTCTTGCCGTCGAAACCGAAGGCCGACCCTTGCGCGCACTGGCGGGCCAGGCCCGGATCGTCGTCGATGGCGTTATAGACCCCGTCCAGGATCACAAGTCCGTGCGCCCGGGCCGCCGCCACCATCAGCGACAGCGGCCCCAGCAGGGGCGCGCGGTCCACGTCGGGGCGGCAGCGCATCTCCTTGGCCAGGTCATTGGTCCCGACCACCAGGGTGGTCAGGCGGTGTTCGGCCGCCGCCGCGGCCAGGGGCTCCAGGCGAAACAGCGACGCGCAGGTCTCGACCATGGCCCACAGCGCCACGCCCGGCGGCAGCCCTTGCGCATAGGCCGCCAGGTCCTGCGGCCCATCGATCTTGGGGACCAGGATGGCGTCGGGCGCCGCGGCGGCCGCTGCGGCCAGGTCGGCCTGGCCCCATTCGGTCGAAAGCCCGTTGATGCGGATCACCACTTCCCGAGGGCCAAAGCCGCCAGCGGCGACCACGGCGCAGGCCGCTGCGCGGGCCTCGCCCTTGGCGTCCGGGGCGACGGCGTCCTCCAGGTCGAGGATCACCACATCGCAAGGCAAGGTCCGCGCCTTGTCCATGGCCCGGGCGTTGGCGGCGGGCATGTAGAGGGCGCTGCGGCGCGGCCGGGCGGCCGAACCGGCGGCCCCTTGGGGCTCAGAGGCGGAAGGCGGTCTCATGATGCGGGACTCCCTTGGCGCAGCCTCCGTCTTAGCGTCTAGAATGGCGCCATGACCATCCGATACGACGCCGACGCCTTGAACGTCCTGGGGGGCGAGCTGCAACGCTGCTCGATGGACCCGGTGACGGGCTTCTTCCGCAACGGCTGTTGCGAGACCGGCCCCCATGACCTGGGGCTGCATACGGTCTGCGCGGTGATGACGGCGGAGTTCCTGGCCTATTCGCGCTCCGTGGGCAACGACCTCTCGACGCCTGTGCCAGAGAGCGGCTTTCCAGGGCTTCGCCCCGGCGACCGCTGGTGCCTGTGCGCGCCCCGCTGGAAGGAGGCGCTGGACGCCGGCTGCGCGCCGCAGGTGGTGCTGGAGGCGACCCACGAGGAAACCCTGGCCATCGTTCCCTTAGGCGTCCTGCGCGACCACGCCGCGGCGGTCTGAGCCGCCTCAGACCAGGGGATAGTCCTTCTCCAGGCGGTAGGCCGGCCCGGACGCCCCGCGCCGGCTGGAATAGAGGCCAAAGCTCGCCACGCCGAAGGGCGGGGACTTGAGCAGGTTGTGCCGCTGGATCCAGGCCGCCACCTCGTCCGGATCGGGCCGTGACAGATAGGCGAGCGTGACATGGGGCCGGTAGACCCGCCGGTCAGGCTTCAGCCCGGCCCGCCGGGCGGCCGCCTCGCAGCGTCCAGCCAGCTGTCGCAGCTCGGCGTTCTCGGCCACCCCGGCCCAGATGGCGTGGATCTCGCGGCCTTCGCCAAAGGCTCCGACGCCCTCAAGCTCCAGCTGCAAGGGCCGGCCGATGACGCAGCCCAGCTCGGCGTCCAGGTCGTCGGCCTGGTTTTCCGGGATCTCGCCAAAGAAGCGCAGAGTGACGTGGAGCGCCTCGGGCGGGCGCCAGCGGGCGCCGGGCAGGTCGTGCTGGCGGCCCCCCAGGGCCACGGCGACATCCTCAGGCACGGCCAGGGCGGCGAACAGACGGAGCATGGTCGGCTTTTAGCCCGCGCGAGGGCGTCACGTCCAACCCCGACGACCGGCCAATTCGCCAGTGGAACCAACGATTTCCCCTGGCCGCTTACCGGTTATCCTTGTCAGGAGGCCTTCGGGTCCCGATATTAGAACAGCGTCCGATCATGGACGCGCACAAGAAAGGGCTTTGCCTCGATGAGCGACTTCAACCGTGCCCACGCGCGCTCGATCCCCGCGGATCGCGCCGACATGTCGGTGGATGCGGGTCTTCGCGCTTTCATGCTTGGCGTCTACAACAAGGTGGCGCTTGGCCTCGTCCTGTCGGCCGCTCTGGCCTTCGTGACCGGTCAATATCCGCCTGTCCGCGACCTGATGTATACGGTGACGCCGGACGGACGCCTGGCCGGAATGACCGTCCTTGGGATGATTGTGGCCTTCGCGCCGCTGGGTGTGATGCTGTTTGGGGCCTTCGCCCTGAAGAATGCGACGCCGAAATCCTCCGGGATGCTCTACTGGACCATCGTCGCCCTGATCGGGGCGGGCATGGGCGTGCTGACCCTCGTCTACACCGGCGCTTCCATCGCCTCGACCTTCCTGATCACGGCCGCGGCCTTCGGCGCCCTGTCGCTGTTCGGCTACACCACCAAGAAGGACCTGACGGCCTTCGGCAGCTTCCTGATCGTCGGCGTGATCGGTCTGGTGATCGCCATGGTGGTCAACATGTTCCTGCAGAGCTCGATGATGAGCTTCATCATCAGCGTCCTGGGCGTGCTGATCTTTGCGGGCCTGATCGCCTTCGACACCCAGCGTCTGAAAATGACCTACTACCAGCTGGGCGGCGACCAGGCGGCCATGGGCGTGGCGACCAACTATGGTGCGCTGAGCCTGTACATCAACTTCATCAATCTGTTCCAATTCCTGCTGGCCATCTTCGGCGACCGCCGCTAGGCCCAGCAGACACCGCAAACGACGAAGCCCCGGCGCTCACCCGCCGGGGCTTTTTGTTTGGGCGATGGTTCGTGGGGGCGTCTTGAGGCCTGACGGTTCAGGCGGCCTTCTTGGACTTTTTCTTCTTCTTGCCCTCGGCCTTGGCCGACTTGTCCTTCTTGGCCTTGGCCGGCTTGGCGGCTTTGGGGGTCTTGGCCGGCTTTTCGGGGGCTTCGGCGGAGGCCTCGCCCGCGGCGACCATCTGGCGGAGCTGGGCCAGGAAGGTGTCCCGCTTGGAGGCGCCGATCAGCCGCATCAGCCGGGCGTCGGCCTGGGCCATCAGCGGCTGGGCCTGGGCCAGCACCGCGCGGCCCTCGGGCGTCAGGTGCACGGCGTTGGCCCGGGCGTCGGCCTGGGACCGCTCACGGGCCAGCAGGCCCTTGGCGATCATCCGGGCGGCCATGTCGGCGAGCGTCGAGCGGTCGATGCCGGTGGCCCGCACCAGGTCGGTCTGGGTCAGACCCTCCTGGGCCTCCACGGCCGAGAGCACCGCATATTGACGCTGGGTCAGGTCGCTGTCGCCGAACGTCTCGGCATAGATGTCGAGAGAGACCTGCAAGGCCCGATGCAGGAGATGACTGGGCGAGCGGTCGAGGGCTGGAACCCCGTCGGCCTCGGCTGCGCCGTCGTCCTGGGTCTTGTCCTTCGCCATCGGCCCGCTCCCCTTTGCGATCATCCCGATTGCGCAAAGACTATAGGCCTTCTGCGTCGCTTTGACGACGGAACGTCCGTAGTCGGCCGATGACCAGCCTCAGAGGGCCTAACCTGGGCTGGGGGGCGGCGGCGGTTCTTCGGTCCTGGCGTGCTTCATCATCAGCGGCACTTGGCTGAACGAGAAGACCAGGCCCAGGATCATCAGTCCCGGCATGCGGAACAAGACCCACACCTCATTGGTCTGGGTGCGCCAGACCACCTCGTTCAGCACCGCGATGGCGATGAAATAGAGGCCGTAGTTCAGGGTCAGCTTGCGCCAGGCCACATCCGGCAACTGGAGCGCCGTGCCCAGCATCATCTTCAGCGGGTTCTTGCCGAGCGCCAGGCCGCCCAGCAGGCCGGCCCCGAAGATCAGGTTCATGATGGTCGGCTTGATCTTCACGAACATCTCGTCCTGGAAGATCAGGGTCAGGCCGCCGAAGAACAGCGCCGCGCCGCCGGAAATGGCCGGGATGGGCGCGATCCGCCGCTCGAACACCAGGCCGATCACCAGGGCGATCGCCGAGCCGGCCACCAGCCACCAGGTGGCCTCGATCAGGTCGCGGCCGGTCAGGAAGAAGCCGGCCAGGAAGGCCAGCAGGCCGCCGTAATCGACGACGAAGCGCACCATCTTGTGGGCGCCGGGCGACAGGGTCATTGGGTCTCCAGTCCCACCAGGGAGCGGGCGAAGGCGCGGGGCTCGAAGGGTTGCAGATCATCCACCCCTTCGCCAACCCCGATCAGCTTGATGGGCGAGTCCGACGCCTGGGCCACGGGCACCAGCACCCCGCCGCGGGCCGTGCCGTCCAGCTTGGTCATGACGATGCCCGACACGCCGATCTGGTTGCCGAAGATGTTTTCCTGGTTGAGCGCATTGCGGCCCACCGTGGCGTCCAGCACCAGCAGGGTCTCGTGCGGGGCCTCAGGATCGACCTTCTTCAGCACCCGGTTGATCTTCAGGAGCTCGTCCATCAGGCCCTGCTTGTTCTGCAGCCGGCCGGCGGTGTCGATCAGCAGGACGTCGTAATTCTCGGCCCGCGCCCGCTCCAGGGCGTCATAGGCCAGGCCCGCGGCGTCCGAGCCCGTGGGCCGCGACATGAAATCCGCTCCCGCCCGCTGCGCCCAGACCGCCAGCTGTTCGACGGCCGCAGCGCGGAAGGTGTCGCCGGCCACCACCAGCACCTTGGCGCCCTGGCGGGTCAGGTCGGTGGCGATCTTGCCCAGCGTCGTGGTCTTGCCCGAGCCGTTGACCCCGATGAACATCACCACATAGGGCTTGGGGCCGCCCAAGGGATCGAACGTCCCGCGGCGGGCGGCCAGCTCGTCGCCGATGGCCTGGGCCAGGGCTTCCTTGATCTCGGTCTCGTCGGCGCTCTTGCCGAAGCGGGCTTCGGCGAAACGGGCGGTGATCCGGGCCGCTGAATGGGGGCCGAGATCGGCCTCGATCAGCATCTCCTCCAGCTCGTCCAGCTTGGCCTGGTCGAGGGGCTGCTTGACGAAGCTCGCCACCACGGTCTCCGACATCTGCCGCGACGAGCGCGACAGGCCGGTGGTCAGCCGCTGAAGCCAGCCTTTCTTTTCCTGCGTCATGGGCCGCTTCTAGCGCTGGCCGCCCGCCTCGTCACGCGCCCTCGCAGGATCGCCGCCCGCGGGCTAGCATCGACGCGAATTCCGAGGAGCTGATCATGGAGGAAGGCCTGGGGGCGGCCCTTGTCTGGTTGGACTATGCCGCCGTGTTCGTGTTCGGCGCCTCGGGCGCCCTGGCTGCGGCCCGGCGCAAGCACGACATCGTCACCTTCACCTTCTTCGCCGCGGTCACCGGCGTCGGCGGCGGCACCCTGCGCGACCTGCTGATCGACGCCCCGGTCTTCTGGGTCGTGCGCCCGGAATATCTGATCGCCCCGCTGGCTGCGGCCCTGGCGGTCTGGCTGTTCGGAGCCGGCCGGGCGCGGCTGTTCATCCTCACCTGGCTCGATGCGCTGGGCCTCTGCGCCTATGCCGTGGTCGGCGCGGCCAAGGCGCTGGCCTTCGGCGTTCCCGCCGGCGCCGCCGTGGTCATGGGGGTGCTGACCGCAACCTTTGGCGGGGTGCTCCGCGACGTCCTGGCCGAGGAGCCCTCGGTGCTGCTCAAGCGCGAGATCTATGTCTCGGCCGCCCTGGTGGGGGCCGGCGTCTTCGTGGTTCTGAGCGTCATCGGCGTCCCCCAGATGCCCGCCGCCCTGGCCGGCTTCGCCGTCGGCCTGGCCATCCGCGCCGGCGCCATCCTGTTCCGCTGGTCCCTCCCCGGCTTCCCCGGCCGCGCGACGCCGGACGAGTAGGCGCCGCCCTACGCGCCTCAGGCGTTTTCAAGATCGGGACACGAAGGACACAAAGGGGCGCAAAGGACACAAGAAGAGGCCGCTGACACCTTCGTGTCCTTGGCTGTCTTCGTGTCCTTGGTGTCCCGTCTTTTTTGTCGCGCTGCGCGCCTACTCCGCCGCCGCCAGGACGCGAGGCGAACCGACACGCTTGAGCGCCGCCCCACGACCCCACTGTCGTCACCCTCGGGCCTGTCCCGAGGGTCCCTCGTCGGGGCGGGCGCAAGCGGAGAGAGGGATCCTGGGCACAGGGCCCAGGATGACAGTAGTGGGGGTGAGGGCGTGGCGACTGCCGCCTTACGCGCCGCAGGCGCTACGAAGAAGAACCACGAAGAGCACGAAGCTCACCAAGGTCCCGCGGGCGCCTTTGTGTCCTTCGTGCTCTTCGTGGTTGATCCTTGGCGCTGTGCGCCTATTCCGCCGCGGCCAGGACGGGGACGACTGCCAGAGCCTTGCCGTCGGCGTGGCCGATGAGGCGCAAGGGGACGATCTGGCCGACGGCGGCCTCGCCCTCGTAATGGATCTCGGTGAAGTCCGGGGCGCGGGCGACGCCAGGGCGCTCGATCAGGGCGTCCACCGTGCGGCCCACCTGGCGGTCAAGGTGACGCTCAAGCGCCGCCGCGCCGGCCGCCCGCAGGGCCGCAGCGCGGGCCTTGATCTCAGCCCTCGGCACCTGCGGCATCCGGGCGGCCGGCGTGCCGGGCCGCGGGCTGAACGGGAAGACGTGCAGGTACGAAAGCCCCGCCTCCTCCACCAGCTTCAGCGTATTGGCGAACATGGCGTCCGTCTCGGTGGGGAAGCCCGCGATCAGGTCGGCGCCGAAGGCCACATCGGGGCGCACGGCGCGCACCTCGGCCACCAGGCGCAGGGCGTCGGCGCGGCTGTGGCGGCGCTTCATGCGCTTGAGGATCATGTCATCGCCCGCCTGCAGCGACAGGTGCAGATAGGGCGCCAGACGCGGCTCGCTGGCAAACAGGGCCAGCAGGTCGGCGTCGATCTCGGCCGCATCGATGGACGACAGCCGCAGGCGCGCAAGCTCCGGAACCAGCCGCAGGATCCGCCCGACCAGCTGACCAAGGCTGGGCTGGCCCGGCAGGTCGGCGCCCCAGCTGGTTACGTCCACCCCGGTCAGCACCACCTCGGCATAACCCTCGGCCGCCAGGCGGCGGACCTGCTCCACCACCTCGCCGGCCGGCGCGGAGCGGGAATTGCCGCGGCCGAACGGGATGATGCAGAAGGTGCAGCGGTGGTCGCAGCCGTTCTGGACCTCGACATAGGCCCGCGCCCGGTCCTTCAGCCCGTCGATCAGATGGCCGGCGGTCTCGCGCACGCTCATGATGTCGTTGACCCGCACCCGGCCTTCGGCCGGTCGGTCGAGATAGGCGCCGGCCGCGCTCTTCTCCGCATTGCCCAGGACGAGGTCGACCTCGTCCATGGCCGCGAAGGCGGCCGGATCGATCTGGGCCGCGCAGCCGGTCACGATCAGCTTGGCGCCCGGCCGCTCGCGCCGGGCCTTGCGGATCGCCTGGCGGGCCTGGCGCACGGCCTCGCCCGTCACCGCGCAGGTGTTGAAGACGATGGCGTCGCTCAGCCCGTCCTCGCCGGCCCGGGCGCGGATGACCTCGCTCTCATAGGCGTTCAGCCGGCAGCCGAAGGTGACGATGTCCACGCCAGGGGTGGTCTGCCCACTCACGGCAGGGTTCCGGTGAAGTCGAGGCTGGCCGGTCCGGTCATGATCACGTGGTTATCGGCCGCCCGCCATTCGATGGTCAGGTCGCCGCCGTCCAGCTCCAGCCGCGCGGTCCGGTCGGTGAAGCCCCGCCGGGCGCAGGCCACCAGCGCCGCACAGGCGCCGGTGCCGCAGGCCTGCGTCAGCCCCGCCCCGCGCTCCCAGACCCGCAGGCGGATATGGTCGCGGGCCTTGACCTGGGCGAAGCCCACATTGACGCCTTCGGGGAACAGCCGGTGATGCTCGATCATCGGGCCGACCTCGCGCACCGGGGCGGTCTCGATATCGTCCACGAAGAAGACCACGTGGGGATTGCCCATGGAGACGGCGCCCGGCGTATGCAGCAGGGGCGCATCGATGGGGCCGACCTGCAGCTCGATGCCCTTGGTGTCCATCGGCTCGTCCAGGGGGATGTCGGTCCAGTCGAGGCCGGGCTCGCCCATGTCGACGCTGACCAGACCATCGCCGGCCCGGCGGGTGCGCAGCAGGCGGCCGCCCACCTCCAGCACGGCGGTGTCGCGGCCCGCGGCCTCCATGACCAGCCAGCCGACGCAGCGCGAGCCGTTGCCGCAGGCGCCGATCTCTTCCCCATCGGCGTTCCAGAACCGCACCCGCACATCGGCCTCGCCGCCGGTGGGCTCGATGGAGATCAGCTGGTCGCAGCCGATCCCGCGCTCGCGATCGGCGATCGCGCGCACCTCTTCGGCGCTGGGCGCGAAGGGGGTCTCACGGGCCTCGACCACGACGAAGTCGTTGCCGAGCCCGTTCATCTTCAGGAACGGACGGCTCATCTCGCGCGACATATAGGATAGAAGCCTCACCAAATCATCCCGCCTGACACGGCAGGGGAAGACAGATCCGCCCCGAGCCTTTTAGAAAAGGGGCATGAACGCCCTGCGCCCCGCCCTGCCCGCCGCCCTAGTCGCCGCCCTGCTTCTCCCCGCCGCCGCCCTGGCCCAGACGCCGGCGGGGCCGGCAGGCCCGCCCCGGGCAGACGCCCCCGACCCCTTCCTGTGGCTGGAAGAGGTGGACGGCGCCCGGGCCATGACCTGGGTCGAGGGTCAGAACGCCAAGGCCAAGGCCCGGCTCGAAGGCGATCCCCGCTACGAAACCCTGCTGGCCGAAGCCCGGGCGATTTTCACCGCCCAGGACCGCATCGCCACCCCGCGCTTCCGGGCGGGCGGGGTGGACAATCTCTGGCAGGACGACGCCAATCCCCATGGGCTGTGGCGCCATGCGAGCCTGGAGTCCTACGCCGCCGGAACGCCCGTCTGGACGACCGCCCTGGACATGGACGCCCTGGCGAAGACCGAGGCCCGCAACTGGTTCTTCCACGGCGCCGACTGCCTCAAGCCCGCCGAGGTTCTCTGCCTGGTGGAGCTGTCGGACGGCGGCGGCGACGCCGTCGAGATCCGCGAGTTCGACACCGCCGCCAAGGCCTTCGTCCCCGGCGGCTTCACCTCGCCGGAGGGCAAGCAGAACGTCGCCTGGCTCGATCCCGACACCCTGCTGGTCGCCCGCGAATGGGTTCCCGGCGAAGTCACCGAGTCCGGCTACGCCTATGTGCTGAAGTCGCTGGCCCGCGACGGAACCGCCACCGAGCTCTATCGCGGCCAGCCCACCGACGTGTCGGTCTTCCCCATCGTCCTGCGGGGCGAGGGCGGCCGCGCCGAGGCGGTGATCGCCCGTCGCGGGATCACCTTCTACGAAAGCGACTTCATGCTGCTGGGCGAGGCCGCGCCCGTCCGCCTGAACCTGCCGAAGAAGGCCGAGTACGAGGCCTATGTGCGGGGCCAGGCGGTCTTCTCCCTGCAGGAGGCCTATGGCGACCTGCCCCAGGGCGCTCTGGTGGCCTTCGACCTCGCCAAGCTGAAGGCCGATCCGGCCGCCGCCCAGGCCCAGCTGATCTTCGCGCCCGGTCCCCGCCAGGCGGTCCAGCAGGTGGGCGCCACCGACGCCCGCCTGGTCGTCGCCCTGCTGGAGGACGTCAAGGGCGCGGTGGATGTGTGGGCCTTCGAAGACGGCGCCTGGACCTCCACCCGCCTGCCCCTGCCCGTCGACGCCAACATCACTCTCACCGACCTCGCCTCGACCACCGACGCCCTGTTCGCCAAGGTCGAGGGCTTCCTTGAGCCCACCAGCCTGTGGCTGGCCGACGCCGCGGCGGGAACGGCCCGCCAGGTCGCCGCCCTGCCCGACCGCTTCGATCCCACGACCCATCTGGTGGAGCAGCACTGGGCGACCTCCAGCGACGGCGCGCAGATCCCCTATTTCGTGGTCCGCCCCAGAGCAGCAGCCCTGGATGGCCAGATTCCCACCCTGATGTACGGCTATGGGGGCTTCGAGGTGGCCAAGCCGCCGATCTACATGCCCGAGGCCGGCAAGCTGTGGATGGCGAGAGGCGGCGCCTATGTGATCGCCAACATCCGCGGCGGCGGCGAGTTTGGCCCCGCCTGGCACCAATCGGTGCTGCGGGAAAACCGCCAGCTGGCCTTCGACGACTTCGCAGCCGTGGCCCGCGACCTCACCGCCCGCCAGATCACCTCCCCCCGACGCCTCGGCATCTATGGCCGCTCCAATGGCGGGGTGCTGACCAGCGTCGCCATGACCCAGCATCCGGACCTGTGGAACGCCGTGGTGATCGAAAGCCCGCTGATCGACATGCTGCGCTATCACAAGCTGCCGGCCGGGGCTTCGTGGGTTGGCGAATATGGCGACCCGGAAGTCCCTGAAGACCGCGCCTTCATCGCCCGCTACTCGGCCTATCAAAACCTCAAGGCCGGGACCGCGTATCCTGAGGCCTACATCACCACCAACACCCGCGACGACCGCGTCCACCCCGGCCACGCCCGCAAGTTCGCCGCGGCCCTGGAGGCCCTGGACGTCCCCTACATCTATTACGAGCCCGCCGCCGGCGGCCACGCCAACGACGCCGACCCCCAGCTCAACGCCGCCCGCTGGGCGCGGCACTATGTCTATCTGATGCAGCGGCTGATGGACTGATCATCGGCCGCTTGCGCAGCCCGCGCGACCTGAGTAGGTTCCGCGCCTCGCTCAGCGGGCCTGCTCAAAACCCAGGCCCCCGACTGGCCCTAGGAGAGGTGGCTGAGTGGTCGAAAGCACCGCACTCGAAATGCGGCGTGCCTTTACGGGCACCGTGGGTTCGAATCCCACCCTCTCCGCCAGCGGCCCGTCCCCAGCCATCCGCACCTGACCGGGAACGACCGCAAGGCCAGACATAGGCTGATCGGTAGGTAGCAGCGATGGCCTATGGCGGTATCGGGGGCCGGGCGCCTCCGGTCGCCCCTCGCCTCCCCCAGCGCGCGTCATGCTCGGCCTTGTGCCGAGCATCCCTGTCGAGGGCGGGCGCGAGCTTCACGAGGGATCCTGGGCGCAGGGCCCAGGATGACGGTGCAAGAGTTTCGCCTGTGGTGACAGGAGGCCCGGAGCCCGGCCGCCGTTCTTCGTGGCCCACTTTCCGGTAGCGCCCACGCCAGCCCCCTTGCATGCTTGCAACAGGCGCAAGGAAAGGAATCCAGCCCATGGCCAGGCTCGTATTCGGGATGAACCAGTCGCTGGACGGCTATGTGGACCACATGAAGTTCGCGCCGGACCCCGTCCTGTTCCGCCACTTCGTCGTCGAGGCGCAGGGCCAGGCCGGCAGCGTCTATGGCCGGGAGATGTATGAGATCATGCGCTATTGGGATGACGACCATCCCGAGTGGAGCGCCGACGAGCAGGCCTTCGCCGCGGCCTGGCGAAGGCAGCCGAAATGGGTCGCCTCGCGCACCCTGACCTCGGTCGGTCCCAACGCCACCCTGCTGGGACCTGATCTCAAAGCCGCGATCGGCGCGCTCAAGGCCGAACGGGAGGGCGAGATCGAGGTGGCCGGCCCGGTCCTGGCGCGCAGCCTCACCGAACTTGGCCTGATCGACGAATACCGCATCTATCTGCACCCGGTGGTGCTGGGCCAGGGCGCGCCCTATTTCGCCGGCCCCAGGCCGCCGCTGCGCCTGGTGAGCCATGACCGGATCGGCGAGGACGTGGTCCGCCTGGCCTACGTCCCGGCCTGATCGGCGCCTATCGCCCTCCGCGACCTGGGCGTGGAATTGGACGCGGCCTCTTCTGGCTGAGGCGCGCGCAGATCTGTAATCGGGCCAGCAGCATTGCGGAAGTCTTCCGGCTTAACCGTAGATTCGGACTTACCGGCCCATGATCGCGGTCTTGATTGTCGGGGTCTCTCGCGTGCCAGCAGCTGTCCTTTCCGCCGTGCCCGCCGGGTCGGAGCCCGACCTCTTCATCGCTCAGCTCGAGCAGGCGCGCGCGCAGATCGAGACGCGGTTCGCAGGCGCCGGCGAGCAGCTGGCCCAGTCCCTGGAGGTGGTCAGCAGCCTGATCGGCGGCCTGGACACCCTGCGCCAGGCGCTGAGTTCGGACTCCGTCTCGCGCACCACCGAGGACCTGCAGCAGACCGCCGAGGCCCTGAACGGGCTGCCCGTCGTCCAGGCCGAGCGCCTGAACCAGCTCGACCAGCTGCAGCAGGCCAGCGGCCTCCTGCGCAGCCATGTCGATGACATGCGCCAGCTCCTGCGATACCTGCGGGTCTTCGCCCTCAATGTGAAGATCACCGCCAGCACCACCACCAACAGCTGGCAGGAATTCGCCGGCTTCGCCGAGGCCATGTGCGACCAGATCGACATGGGCGGCGGCCTGCTGAAGGACTTCGCCGCGACCCTCGACATCCTGACGGCCCAGCTCGGCGGAGCCCTCGAGTTCGAACACGAGCTGACGGCGCAGTACCACACCCTGCTGCCGGCCGTGCCCCATCGCCTGGCCACCAACGCCTCGGCCATCGGCGTGCATCACGCCAAGATCGCCGAGGTCGCCGCCTCGGTCACCGCCGTCGCCCGCGACATCCAGAACAAGGTGGCCGGCGCCCTCATCGCCCTGCAGATCGGCGACATCACCCGCCAGCGGATCGAGCATGTTCAGTTCGGCCTGGGCGTCCTGCGCGATCTCGACGCCGGCGGGCTTTCGGCCGACGCCCGCGACCGGCTGGAGCGCCGCCTCCTGCACATGCTGGCCGACCAGGCCGCCGACACCGCCGCCGACTTCCAGGCCGAGGCCCAGAAGGTCGCCCAGAATCTGGCTGGCCTCGCCAACGACACCGACAAGATCACCGTCTTCCACGCCCTGATGAACGCCGGCGGCGATGGCGAGGGCCTGCGTGACCTGGAGGTCAGCGTCAGCCAGGCCCGCGGCCTGGTGGGCGACGTGCAGGCGGCGACCGCCAACGCCAGCAAGATCGCCAGCGATACGGTGGAGACCATCGCCATCCTCGAGCAGCGGGTGGACGTCATCCATCTGGTCAAGCGCGACATCCAGCAGATGGCGATCAACTCGAGCCTGCGATGCGGGCGCCTGGGGGAGATCGGCAAGCCGCTGAACGTCATCGCCCTGGAGCTGACCAACCACGCCGGCCACCTGGAAGACGCCGCCGACCGCACGCTGAAATCCCTCGACGCCCTGGCCGGCGTTGCGGCGGGCATGGAGCCGAATGGCGCCGACGAGGGCGGCGGTGACGCCATGGCCGCCCGTCTGGACGGGGCGGCGGGCCAGCTGCGCGCCGCCGCCGACATCGTCGAACGCGACCTGGCGGGGATGTCGCAGCAGAGCGAGCTGGCGGCCCGCAGCCTCGGCGCGGCCGCCGATCACCTCGGCCGGCAGGGCGCCCTGGGCGACGCCGTCCAGGCGACGGCTGCGGCCCTGGCCGAGGCCGCTGGGCCGAGCGTCGAGGACATCGACGACATTCACGATCAGGTGGCTGCAGCCATGGCGACCATCAGCGCCCGCTACACCATGGCCCGGGAACGGACCATCCACGCCCTGCACGCGCCGCAGGCTATGGAGGGCGCCCTTGCCGACGCGCCGCCGCCGGTCAATGACGACGCCCTGCTGGAGGCCGCCTTCTTCTGAGGGCGCGCGGTTCTCTGCGGGACGCGGGTTTCTTCGGGACGCTCGTCGGGACGAGCCGGTCGCGCCTGTTCAGCGGGCGGCGTCGACGGCCATGATCTCCCGGGCGATCTGATCCAGGGCCAGAACCTTCTGGGCGGCGCCACGGCCGATGGCCTCCTTGGGCATGCCGAAGACGATCGAGCTGGCCTCATCCTGGGCCACCGTGACCGCGCCGACCTCTTTCATCTCCAGCAGGCCGCGGGCGCCGTCATCGCCCATGCCGGTCATGATCACGCCCATGGCGTTGGCCCCGGCCGCCCGGGCGGCTGAGCGGAACAGCACGTCCACCGAGGGCCGGTGGCGCGACACGGGCGGGCCCGTGCGCACCGACACGTAGTAGCGGGCGCCCTGGCGCTCCAGCAGCATGTGCCGGTCCCCAGGGGCGATCAGGACATGGCCGCGGAGCACCGGATCGCCGTCCTGGGCCTCCTTGACCTCCACCTCGCACAGGGTGTTCAGGCGCTTGGCGAAGGCGGCGGTGAAGCTTTCGGGCATGTGCTGCACCACGATGATGCCCGGCGCATTGGCCGGCAGCACCTCAAGCACGGCCCGTAGCGCCTCGGTCCCGCCGGTGGAGGCGCCCAGACAGGCGACCATCTCGGTGGTGTGGGCCATGGCCCGCGGCCGGGGCGGCGGCAGCATGGCGTCGGCCGTCAGCTTCTTGGCCGGTTCGCTGGAGGACCGGCCTGAGCGCCGGGCGCCCAGCCTGGCCTTGGCCGCAGCCTTGACCACGTCGCGGATCCGGTCGGCCTCCTCGGCCAGGGAGTCGGCGGCGCCGATCCGCGGCTTCAGGATGACGTCGACCGCCCCGGCGTCGAGGGCCTGCATGAGGGTTTCGGAGCCGGCCTCGGTCAGGGACGAGCACATCACCACCGGGATCGGCCGCTGGGACATGAGCTTGCGCAGGAAGGTGATGCCGTCCATCCGCGGCATCTCGACGTCCAGGGTGATGACGTCGGGAATCTCCTCCTGGATGCGGCGCGCGGCGACGAAGGGGTCGGAGGCGACGCCGATCACCTCGATGTCCGGATCGGCCGAAAGGATGGAGACCAGCGTCTGGCGCACGCTGGCGGAGTCGTCGATGACGAGAACCCGGACCTTGGACATGGGGCGCTTCAGTGCTTCCGGAAGACGGTGTTGGCCACGACGGCCACCGGCAGGTCGACGCCGGTGATGCTCTCGGAGTGGCCGATAAAGAGATAGCCCCCCGGGCGCAGGTGCTTGCACAGGCGCTTCAGAACCTTGGCCTGGGTCGGTTTGTCGAAATAGATCATGACGTTGCGGCACATGATGATGTCGAAGGGCTCGCCCACGGCATAGGTCTCGTCCATCAGGTTCAGCCGCCCCAGGGTCAACCGGCCCCGCAGGCTGGGATGGATGCGGACGTCGCGGCGCCGGGGATCGTTCGGCGTCATCACGAAGCGTCGACGCAGGTCGGCCGGCACGGGCGCGACCATTTCGGCGGGATAGACGCCGCGCTGGGCGGTCGCCAGCACTTCGGTGCTGAGGTCTGTCCCGAGGATGGCGTAGTCGGGGCCGCCGGTCCTGTCGGCATGGTCCTGCATGACCATGGCCATGGTGTAGGGCTCGGCGCCCGTCGAGCAGGCGGCGCTCCAGGCGCGGATCGTTCGCCGACCGGCCCCGGCCAGTTCGGGCAGGACCGTCTGGGCCATGAAGTCGAAGTGGCGCGGCTCGCGGAAGAAGTCGGTCTTGTTGGTGGTGACGACGTCGATCAGATGGATCGTCTCGGCCTCGAGACCGCCGTCATTGAACAGGTAGTCGCAATAGCTGTCGAAGGTGGTCCGCCCCGTCATGCGAAGGCGCCGGCGAAGCCGTCCTTCCAGCATGGTGCGCTTGGAGGACGGCATCTTGATGCCGCTGTAGTCGTAGATGAAGCTGGCCAGGCGTTCGAAATGCCGGGCGCTGAGATGGTCTTCGAAGGACAAGCTTTCTTGTCGGGCGACGGCGGGCACTGGAATTCTTCCTTGGGGCCGCGCGGCTCAGGCCGCGTGGTCGATGTCGGCGGAGGCGAGGGCGGCGGCTTCGTTGGACGACAGGAGCCGGCCGAGATCGATCAGCACCACGAAGCCGTCCTCGCGACGCACCACGCCGGAGATGTATTCCGATCGCCACCGGACGCCGATGTCCGGCGCGGTCTCGATCTGGTCGCGCCCGAAGGGCGCGACCTCAAACACACGATCGGTGACCAGGCCGAGGCTCAGCACGCGATCCTCCAGCGGAATGTCCACCACCAGGATGCGGGTGTTGTCCGTCGGCTTGGCCGGGGTCATGCCCAGACGCATCCGAAGATCCATCGTCGGCACGCCGCGGCCCCGCACATCGGTCAGACCCAGGAGATAGGCCGGTCCGTTGGGGATCTTGAAGGGCGCCTGATAGTTCAGGATTTCCCGCACCAGGGTCACCGGGGCGGCGAAGACCTCGTCGCCCAGGCTGAAGGTGACGTACTGGGCCTCGTCGGCGGCCATCAGGCGGACTCCCGGAAGTCGAGGTCCTCGGCGTCCTGACCGCCGACCGCCATGTCCAAGGCGAAGCCCTTGGCCCGGGCCTGCTGCTGCAGGACGTCGGGCTTGCGGGCCGGCGGCGCCTTGGCCTTGGACTTGGCGGGCGCGAAGCTGACCTTGGCCGGCTTGGCTGCGGCGCGGGCCTGCGGGCGCTCGCCGGTGGCGTTCGTCCGGAAGAAGGCGATGGAGGTCTGCAGCTCCTCGGCCTGGGCGGCCAGTTCCTCGGAGGTGGCCGACATCTGTTCGGACGCGCCGGCGTTCTGCTGCGTCACCTTGTCGAGCTGCTGGATGGCCTCGTTGATCTGCGAGGCGCCGATGTCCTGCTCGCGGCAGGCGGCGCTGATCTCGGACACCAGCTCTGCGGTCTTGCGGATGTCCGGCACCAGGCGTTGCAGCATCTCGCCCGCTTCCTGAGCGGCCTTCACCGTGTCGCCGGAGACGGCGCCGATTTCGGCCGCCGCCGTCTGGCTGCGCTCCGCCAGCTTGCGGACTTCCGAAGCGACGACGGCGAAGCCCTTGCCATGCTCGCCGGCCCGGGCGGCTTCCACCGCCGCGTTGAGGGCCAGCAGATCGGTCTGGCGGGCGATCTCCTGCACGATGCCGATCTTCTCGGCGATGGTGCGCATGGCGTCCACGGCCCGGTTGACGGCGTCGCCGCTCGCCTCGGCGTCCTTGGACGACTGGCGGGCGATCTTCTCCGTTTGGGCGGCGTTGTCGGCGTTCTGCTTGATGTTGGCGGCCATCTCTTCCATCGAGGCGGACGCTTCCTCGGCCGAGGCGGCCTGCTCGGTGGCCCCCTGGCTCATCTGCTCCGACGTCGCCGAGAGCTCCTGGCTGCCCGAAGACACATTCTCCGAGGCCGACAGCGCGTCGGCGACGACGCCGCGCAGGCGCTCGACCATGCGTTCCAGGGCCAGGCCCAGGGTGTCCTTGTCCGACAGCGGCTTGGGCTGGACGGTGAGGTCGCCGTTGGCCACCTCGTCGGCGATGGCGGCCGTGGTCTTGAGGTTGTCGGTCATGCCGTTGAAGACATTGACCAGGTCCTTGATCTCGTCGTTGGACTTGATCTCGATCCGCTGATCCAGGTCGCCGATCGCCACGGCGTTGGCCACGTGCATCAGGCGGCTGAGGCCACGGCTGATCCCCAGGGCGATCCAGAGCGCGAAACCGATGGCGATGACCAGGGCGGCGACCGTGATCGCGATCACCATGTTCCGCGTATCGGCATACTGCTTGTTGGTGTCCTGATCGGCCTGGACCATGCGCTGCTGGTTGCGCTCGACGATGTCCACCAGGATCTCTGTCATCTCGTTGGCCACCTGGCGGCCTTCGGTGGCGGAGAAGGTCGCCGCCTCCGCGGTCTGGCCCGCACGCACCAGGGCGCTGATCCGCTCCTGGTTCTGCTCCATGGTGTTCAGCGAGGTGATCAGCTTGCGCCAGTCGGCCTTGCCTTCGGCCGAGGCCAGGGCTTCGCCTTCGCCCAGCAGTTCGGCCATGCTTTCCCGCGCCTCGTCGGCGGTGGCGTCATAGCGGTTCATCTCGTCGACCGTCGTGGACAGGACGAGGTTTTTCTCCGCGCGGATAGCCTCCAGCATCCTGACATTGGCCTGCTGAGATGCTTCCAGCCGCTTGGCCGGGCCGGCGATCACATCGGTGATCGCCTGGTTCAGTTGGCCAAGGCTGAATATGCCGTAGCCGGCGGTGGCCGCCAGCAGGGTGATCATCACCCCGAAGGCTAAGGCCAGTTTCATTTTGATCGTGAAGCGCATTGCCGTCCCCCGACTGCAGGCTAGTGATGGGTTGAAGACGGCGCGCCGGTCGCGCTCCGTCCATCGTGTTGGTGAGAAAAGATCGCCTGGAGGTCGGGCACGACGATGAACTCGCCTCCCCGCTTGACCAGGCAGCGGATGAACTCGGGCCGCCAGCGCATGCCGACGCTGGGCGGCGCCTCGCGGTCGGCGCGGATCAGGGCCGTAACCTCATGCACCTTGTCGGTGCGAAGGCCGACCAGCACCGCCTCGCCGCCCACCGTCGTCTCGATGACGACGATGCGGCTGTCGATGGTCGCCTCGGCGGCGGCCAGGCCGAAGGCGGCCCGGAGGTCCGCCAGCGGAATGACCTTGCCGCGGAAGTTGATGACGCTGCCGACGAAGGCCGGGGCGCCGGGCACCGCCGTCTCGGTGGTCAGGTCCATGATCTCCTGGACCAGGACCGCCTCCAGGGCGAAGACCTCGCCGTCGAGGGCGAAGGTCAGGACCTCCACCTCGTCGGCGCCGCCCCAGGCGTCGTTGGTCGCGGGCTGGGTCTGAACCTCGTTCATACGGCGGCTCGCATCTGCGCCTCCTGCTGCTGGCCGGCGGCGACTAGGTGCCCCACGTCCAGGATGAGGGCGACGCTGCCGTCGCCGAGGATGGTCGCGCCCGAGAAGGTCGCGAGGCTGGCGTGCAGCCGGGACATCGACTTGATGACCGTCTGGTGGTCGCCGATGATCTGATCGACCACCAGGCCGACCCGTTCGGCCCCGTTGGCCACCACCACGACCTTCTGGTGCAGCTCGGGCTGGGTGCCGGTCTGGAAGGCCTCGCGCAGCCGCAGGTACGGGACCAGACTGTTGCGAAGCGAGATGAAGCTGCGGCCGCGGGAGCGCATGTCCTCGTCGAGGGACAGCTCGAGGCATTCCTCGACCGCCGCCAGTGGGATGACGTAACGGCCCTGGCCGACCCGGACCAGAAGCCCGTCGATGATCGCCAGGGTGAGCGGAATGCGGAGCGAAACCTCCGATCCCTCCCCCGGCCGGCTGGAGATGTCGATGGAGCCGCGCAGCTCTTCGATGGTGCGCTTGACCACGTCCATGCCGACGCCGCGGCCCGACAGGTTGGTCACCTGGGCGGCCGTCGAGAATCCCGGCTGGAAGATCATCAGCATCAGGTCGTGGTCGCTGATGACGGCGCCGGGCTCGAGAAGCCCCTGGGCCTCGGCCCGGGCGCGGACCCGGTCGCGGTCGATGCCGCGGCCGTCGTCGCGGATGGTGATGACCACCTCGCCCCCGGCCTGATGGGCCGACAGACGGATGCGGCCGACCTCGGGCTTGCCGGCCGCAAGGCGCGCGGCCGGGTCTTCCAGACCATGGTCGGCGGCGTTGCGCACCAGATGGACCAGGGGATCGGCCAGGCGCTCGATCACCGTCTTGTCGATCTCGGTGGCTTCACCGTCCATCGTCAGCTCGATGAGCTTGCCCGTATCCCGCGCCAGATCGTGCACCAGGCGGCGGAAGCGGCCAAAGAGGGTGGACACCGGCACCATGCGCAGCACCATCATGGTGTCGCGCAGCTCGCCGGAGAGGCGCTCGATCTCCTCGGACACCGCCCGCAGGATCGGATCGGCCCCGCTGTTGGCGATCTGGCTCAGGCGCGACTGGGCGATGACCAGCTCGCCCACGCGGTCCATCAGCTCGTCCAGCCGGTCGGCCGGCACGCGGACGCTTTCCACCGAGCGCGTGCGCACGCCTTCTGTGCTCTCCGCCACGGCCACGGCCGGCGGGGCGATCCCCAGCGCCGGGGCGGCCGGCGTCTGCGGATGCGGGTCCTCGACGATCGGATCCTCGATGGCGGGGGCTTCGGCTGCGGCGTGGCCCTCGATCGCCTCGATCTCGAGGCTCATGTCGTCCATCACGAAGATGAAGACGTCCTCGATCGCCTGCCGCGGCTGGTCGGTAGTCAGCGCCACCGTCCAGCGGAGATGGCAGTTGGTGGGCTCAAGAATGTCCAGCGGCGGGATCCGGCTGGCGTCGGCCACCACATGAGCCTCGCCGAGCTCCCGCAGCTCGGCCAGCAGGGCCAGCGGGTTGGAGCCATTGCGGAAGGCGTTTTCCGGCAGATCGAAGGTGATGCGCCAGGCGGTCATGGCGGGGGCCTCATCGGCGGGACCGGCCACGCCGTCGGCCGCGCTGACCGCCCGTTCGAGATCGGCCAGCAGGATATCGCCGGCCGGCCCGTGATCGCCGTTGGGCTCTTCCATTAGCCGGCGCATGTGGTCGCGGGCCGCAAGCACGGCCGAAACCAGGTCCCGCGTGGCGGCGACCTCGCCCTTGCGGACCCGGTCGAACGCCGTTTCGCAGTGGTGCGTGAAGGCCGCCAGGGCGTCGAAGCCGAACATGGCCCCTGACCCCTTCAGGGTGTGAAGGCCGCGGAACACGGCGTCGACCAGGGCGCGGTCGCCGGGCGACGCCATCAGGTCGAGCAGGCCCTGCTCGATGATCTCCAGGGTTTCGCGCGCTTCGACCTGGAAGACGGCGATGGCGTCTTGCTGGCTCATCTTCCAAGCACCTTCTTGGCGATTCTGACGAGGGTTTCCGGGTCGAAGGGCTTGGTCAGCCACCCCGTGGCGCCGGCGGCCTTGGCCCGTTCCTTCATGCTGGCGTCGGACTCGGTGGTCAGGAAGACGATGGGGACGCCCATGAGATCGGGCAGCTTGCGCATCTCTTCGATCATGGTCAGGCCGTCCATCACCGGCATGTTGAGATCGGTGATGATCATGTCGAAGGTGGCCGCCTGGGCCTTTTCAATGCCTTCGGCGCCGTTTGCGGCCTCGGTTACGGTGTAGCCGGCGTTGCTCAAGGCGATCTTGATTGCGACGCGAATGCTGGGCGAGTCGTCGACCGTCAGGATTGAAGCTGTCACGGCATGTTTTCCTGATGAAACCAGAAGCGAAGGTCTTCTGCGGAGGCGTCAGTGATGAACCCGCCGTCGCTGAGGACTTGTCGGAAGCCCGTGGCGGGGCGCTCCAGAAGAAGCGTCTTCCCGCTGATTTCAGCAAAGCGTCTTGCCGATTCGATCAGCTGAACGCCGCAGAGATCGACAGGCGTTCCGTCCACGATATCAAGGCGGAGCTCATCGCCTCTTTGAAATGCTGAAAGTATTGTTTCGCGCAAAGCCGCTACGTTCTTCACGACAACGCCTTCGAGCACCAGTTGCTCAATCATCTATCTTCAATGCCCCGTTTGAACACGGCGATAAACACAACCGAGTTCGGCCCCGAGACGACGATCTTCTGAAAGTGCCTAACAGGAAGGTAACGATACGGCGGTCTATCGGAAATAAATGCTTATGCGACAATGTGCCTTACTCAATCGCCGGGCGAGTTTTGTTGTTGAAGCAAATGCAGTTCGGATACCGTTGGTATTGAATGCGGCTGTGGTCTTTGGTTCGGCGCAGAGCGAGGCGAAGTTGAGCGATATTCCCTTCTCTAAACTGGTAGAGGCCTGGCTTTACTTCGTATGGCTCCTCGATATCGACGGTCGGACCTTGATCCTCAACCGACCTGCGCGGGGCCTTTTCGATGGGGACCAGACCGGGCGGCCCTGGCGGGACGTATGGCCAGAGGACCTGCACATCGCGGTCGACCGCGCCCTGGTCGCGGCCCGCCGGGGCGAGGCGTTCCAGTTCCGCATCCGTCTTCCCGAGGCGGGCTCCTCGGGGCGCTATCTGAACGCAACCGTAACCCCGGTAAGGGGCGAGCGAGGCGAGGTCCTGCGTCTCCTGGCCGTCGCCGAGGACGTGACCGCCCAGGTTGAGTCCTCGGCCTTCCTCAACACCGTCATCGACGTCCTGCCCCTGGCCCTGACGGTGAAGGACGTGCGCACCGGCCGTATCGTGCTCGGCAATCGCGCCGCGGAGGACCTGTTTGACCGGCCCGACGGCCTGGTAGGACTGCGTCCTGAGGAGGCTCTACCGGCATACCTCACCGCGGACGAGGCGGCCGGCGGCCGAACCGCCGCCACCCATCGCGTGGAGACCGCCGAGGGGGTGCGCTTCCTGGCGGAACGTCGCGTGGCGACCTATGACGACGAAGGCGCCCGTCACATCATCAGCCTAACGAACGACGTCACCCAGCAGAATCTCGACGCCGAAGCCCTGCGCCAGGCGCTTGAGGAGACTGAACACGCCAGCCGCACCAAGTCGGCGCTGCTGACCAATCTCAGCCACGAACTCCGCACCCCGTTGAACGGCTTGATGGCCAGCGTCGGTCTGCTGGCCGCCCAGCGGGGTGATTCGAGCCAGGACGAACTCCTGGACATGATCAGCGCCTCGGCCCGCGCCCTGGAGCAGCGCTTCGAGGAACTGCTCGCCGCCTCGCAGATCGACGCGGCCGCCATTCCGCTGCGGTCGGAGCCGTTCGAGGTTGCGGCCCTGATCCGTGGCCTCGCCCAGGATTTCGGCCCGCAGATCCAGGCCCGGGGGATCGACCTTCAGGTCGAGATCGATCCTGCCCTCGAGCCACAGCTGCTCGGCGATGTGGGCCGCCTGCGCCAGGCCTTCGCCCCCCTGATCGACAACGCCGTCAAGTTCACCGACGCCGGCGGCGTCACCGTGTCGGTCTCGCGCCGGCCCGACGACCAGGTGCGCTTTGGCTTCGTCGATACGGGGATCGGCTTCGATCCCGCCCAGAAGGCGCGTCTGTTCAGCGGTTTCGGACAGCAGGAGTCCGGGCTGACGCGCCGCTTCGGCGGGCTGGGCCTGGGCCTGACCATAGCCCGGCGCCTGGTGGAGCTCATGGGCGGCGAACTCGACGCCGCGCCGCGCCCCGCCGGCGGCTCGGTCTTCTGGGCGGACCTGCCCTTGCCCGCCGCGCCGACGCGGACCGACGTCGCCGAGGCGGAGCCCGGCCAGGGCGAGCGCCTGCTCCGCGTCCTGGTCGCCGACGACCACCCCACCAACCGCCGGGTGCTCGAGCTGATGCTGGCGGGGGTGGCCGAGGTCGTCAGCGTCAATGACGGAAAGGCCGCGGTCGAAGCGGTCGAAGCCGGCAGCTTCGACGTGGTGCTCATGGACATCCAGATGCCGGTGATGGACGGCGTCACGGCGGTCTCGCGCATCCGGGCCGTCGAGGCCGAGCGGGCCACCGGGCGGACGCCGATCATCATGCTCACGGCCAATGTTCACGAGCCCTATGTGAGCGCGAGCCGGGCGGCCGGCGCCGATCGGCACATCGGCAAGCCATTCACCGCCGACATCCTGTTCCGCGCCATCGAAGGCGTGCTGGCCCCCTGAGGGCGCCCGACCGCCTGCCCGGGACCAGGCCTCAGTCCTGCGGCCTGGCGTTCGAGGCCAGCAGCTTCCGTATCAGGTCGAGCTGTTCCTGCTGGGCGGCCAGGAGGGTCTCGATCTGCCCCACGCGCATCTGATCGAGCTTGTCGTGCAGGGCCATGATCTCGATCTCGGCCTTGAGGTTGACCTCGTAGTCGTGGGCGGCGGTCAGCCGGTCCTTCGCCGCCTGCCGGTTCTGGCTCATCATGATGAAGGGCGCCTGGATCGCCGCCAGCATCGAGAGCAGCAGGTTGAGGAAGATGAACGGATAGGGATCGAACGCCCCGCGCCCCAGGGCGAGGTTCAGCAGGGCCCAGACGCCCAGGGCCAGGCAGAAGCCGATGATGAAGACCCACGACCCGACCCCGGCCGCCACCTGATCGGCCAGCCGCTGGGCGAAGGTCTGGCCGCCCTCGAAGCTTTCATTGGCGTCCCGCGTCACCGGGCTGCGGTCCATGGTGGTCGCCAGAACCCGCCGCTCGGCCTCGTCCAGGGCGCTGGCCGGCTTGTCCAGCCACCGTTTCGCCGCCTCGCCCAGACGGCCGCCTTGCTCGCTCATGGCAATGATCTCCAGATGAGTGTGGCCGGCATCATCGCGGGTCCCGCGCCCTGGGCGCCAGGGGTTTGATCCTGACCAAGGACGTAGGGGTCGAACTCGGGCCCACTCTGGGCGTAAGGTGAAGCCTGTACGTCGCGCGGGTCGGCCCTGTCGGACGCGCGGCTCAGTGGAGGGGCGAACATGATCGAAGCGGTCAAATACGGTCTGGCCAACTATGTGAACTTCGAGGGCCGCACCGGGCGCGCCACCTTCTGGTGGTGGACCCTGGCGGTGTTCCTCGCGGCCGTCGTGGCCGGCATCCTGGACGAAGCTCTCGGGGCGGGCGGCATCGAACCCTTTGGCCTTCTGCTGGTCCTGGGGACCTTCCTGCCGCACCTCGCCATGGCCGTGCGGCGGCTGCACGATACGGGGCGCTCCGGCTGGTGGCTCCTGATCGTGCTGATCCCCCTGATCGGCATGCTGGTGCTGATCTTCTTCTATGTGCAGCCCAGCAATCCGGCTGGCGAGAAGTTCGACGCGGCTGGCCCTGCGCCCATGCCGCCGGAGCCGCCCTCGGCTAGCTGAACGAACGCGCCACAGGCGCTCTGAAAGGACGGGACACGAAGGACACAAAGGGGGGCGCGAAGGACACGAAGGCTGAGGCCGCCAACCCCTTCGTGTCCGTGGCTATCTTCGTGGTCTTTGTGTCCCCCCCTTTCTCTCGCGCTTCGCGCCGCGACCAAGGTCGGCGCCCAAGGCCAAGCTGGACCTGGGCGCCGGGGCGCCTATCTCTTCCCGATGAGATTCACGCCGTCCCGCCAGATCGCCGGCGCCCTAGCCCTTGGGCTGCTGGGCGCCTGCTCGCCGGCGCCGGCGCCCGATCGCGCCCAGGCTCAGACAACCGACGCCCCCGCGCCCGCCGCCGTCCAGAGCCAGGGCCTCGATCCCGTCGCCATGGCCAGAGTGGTCGAGCAGGCCCGCGCCCTGCCCAACCTGCACGCGGTGATCGTCGCCCGGGACGGAGAGGTGCTGGCCGAGCATCGTCTGCGGGGCGCCGGTCTCGACCAGCCGGTCAACATCAAGTCGGCCTCCAAGACCGTGCTGTCGGCCCTGGTGGGCATCGCCATCGACCGCGGCGTGCTGACTGGACCCGACCAGAAGATCGCCCCCCTTCTGGCGGCCAACCTGCCCTCGGGCGGCGACCCGCGGCTGCAGGAGATCGAGGTCGGCCACCTGCTGTCGATGCAGGCGGGCCTGGGCCGCACCTCGGGCCAGTATTACGGGGCCTGGGTGACCAGTCCCAACTGGGTGCGCCATGCGCTCGCCCGACCCTTCGACGACGATCCGGGGGGCCGGATGATCTATTCAACCGGAACCTCGCACCTGATGTCGGCGGCCCTCACCCGGGCCGCCGGCGCCAGCACCCACACCCTGGCCCGCGATTGGCTGGCGCAGCCCCTGGGCGTGGCCATCCCGCCCTGGCTGCGGGACCCGCAGGGGATCTATTTCGGCGGAAACGACATGATGATGTCGCCCCGCGACCTGCTCAGGTTCGGCGAGCTTTACCGGCTCGGCGGCGAGATCGACGGGCGGCGCATCGTCTCGGCCGAATGGATCGAGGCGAGCTGGACGCCGCGCACCCGCTCCCCCTGGAGCGGCCACGACTATGGCTATGGCTGGTTCACCAAGCAGGCGGCCGGCCACCCCGTGCATTTCGCCTGGGGCTATGGGGGCCAGATGCTGTTCGTAGTCCCCAGCCTCGACCTCACCGTCGTGATGATCTCCGATCCCTCCCCGCGACCGCGGGAGGAGAGCCATGTGAGCCAGCTCCACGCCCTGCTGGACGCAGGGATCATCCCCGCCGCGATCGCCGGCGAGCGGAGGCCGCCTAGCCCTTCAGGAGGCTGAGGCAGCGACCGACCGCCTGGCCATTGGCCTCGGCGGTCTTCAGCTTGAGCTTGCCGCCCATGACCAGGCCGCGCAGATGCTTGCGCATCAGCTGCTCGATGTCGGAATCGGCCTTCACGTGCGGGGCCACGGTCTTGTGCATCAGCTTGCCCTCCGGGGAGAGGCCGGCGGCGCACTTGTCGGCGGCGGGGTTGGCCAGGGCGGGGGCGGCGCTGAGGCTGGCGACCGCCAGGGTGGCGGCCAGCACGGCGCGGAGGCTATGGCGGGTCATGGGGGGTCCTTGGGGTCAGAGGCGTTCTGTGGCGTGCACGCTGCCAAAGGCGCGCGGCGCAATCAAGGCGTTAGCCGACCGGCGTGATCCGAACCGACACATCCATGCCCAGGGCGTCGGCCGCAGAGCCGGCGAAACTGCCGACCACCGGCATGATCTGCGCATTGGCCCGCCCGACCGCCAAGGGGATCAGCCCTGCGGCGCCGGTGCGATTATGGGTCGGGTCGAAGGTGATCCAGCCGGCGCCGGGCAGATAGACCTCGGCCCAGGCATGGGTGGTGTCGGCCTGACGATCGGCCTGATCGGGGTCGAACAGGTAGCCGCTGACCGCCCGGGCGCCGAGGCCCAGCTGGCGGGCGGCTTCGATGAACAGGGCCGCCAGGTCGCGGCAGGAGCCGCTGGCCAGGCGCAGGGTCTCGCCGGCGCTCTGCACCCCCTCCTCGTCCCGCACCCGATAGACCGCCGCGCCGAGCACGCCGGCGTTGAGATCCTTGAGCAGAGACAGGGTGTCGGTCCCGGGACCGGCGACGAAGCCGTGGGCCCAGCGCGCCGCGTCCGGATCGGGATTGGGCAGGCGCAAGCGGCCCAGATCTGCGGCCTCGTCGTCGTCATAGGCGAAGGGATAGGCCTGGGCGGCGGGCGTGATCGGAAAGATCGGCCAGGCCTGGGCGCGGGAGGCCACCTTCAGGCGGCTCTCGATGACCAGGGCCTCGGCGGTCTGGCGAAAGCTCGCCACCGCGCAGAGATTGCCGAACACATCCTGGCTCCAGGTGATGTCGGCGGCCGGCGAACAGGAAAGCTGAAAGTCGAGCACGCTCAGCTCGTGGCTGTCCCGGGGCCGCAGCATCAGCCGGTGCGGATGCAAGACCACGGGCCGCGCAAACCGATAGGCGGTCCGGTGGACGATCTCGAAGGTCGAAGCCGTCACCCTGGCCGCAGCGCCGATCAGCGCTTCTTGCCCGGCATGGCGCCGGCGGCGTCCAGGAAGGAGCGGGCGGCGGCCTCGGGCTTGGCGGCCGGCGCCTGCTTGGGCTTGCGGACTTCTTTGTTGGACTTTTTCTGGCCCTTGGCCATGGGAGGTCTCCGGGGCGGCGGCGCCGCCGACATCAGGAAATGGTCAGGCTCAGCAGAGGTTCACGCGAGCCGAAGAGCGCACAAGCCGCGCGGCTCAGCGCGGCCGCAGGCCCAGCAGGGAAAACGCCACGGGGGCGAGGATCGCGGTCAGGACACAGACCGCCGAGACAATCAGAAGGGGAGACATGGGATAACCAGGATCGCGCCGCATCGGAGGGGTTCGACCGCTTGAGACACGGCACACGCCCGATGACGCATATCCCTAGATGGGGCCTCGGGGGCGAAATAGCCAGGGGCGCCGCGAGGTCTTGGCTTGGCGCGCCATTCGTGATCCGAAAGGAGCCATGACCCCGCCGCCCCCAGATCCCCGCGCAGCCGCCGAATCCCGGGCGCCCGCCGGCTGGGTCGTGGCCGTGCTGCTGGAGCCCGGCCGCGAGGCCGAACAGGCCCGCCGCTACTTCGCCATCGGCCGCGCCGACCGGGCCCAGGCCGAGTGGGTCGCCGTCGACATGGCCATCAGTCTGGGCCTGCGTGTCGCCGCCAGCCCGGCCGGCGGACAGGAGCCGGTGGAGGCCCTGGCGCCGCTGCCGCCGGTTCGGATGCGGGCGCTCGGCCTGGCGCCGGGCGAGCGCCGTGACCTGGGCGAGCGGCGGCCCCGCCGCTGGCTGACCTGACGGGGCCGGCCCGGCGGACTGGCGTCCTGGCTGGGCCGTGCTAGATCAGGGCGGCGCACTGTCAGGAGGCCAAACACCCGTGACCAGCATCAAAGACATCCTGCCTCCCAGCGCGGTCATAACGCACGCCTTCTACGGGCTGAAGGACCATGCGGCGGTGGTCGGCGCCCTCGACCAGCTGGTCGATAACATGAACATTCCCCGCGGCGTCTTCGCCGGGGACAACCTGATCACCCTGGGCAAGTCCCTGGGCTTCCTGGACGACAAGGTGCTGATGGCCGCCTTTCAGCGCCACGCCGCCACACCGCCAGAACGGGGCGCCATCTGGCGCCTGGCGACCCTGGCCTGGGCCGCACGGACGGCCTTGCGGGCCGAGGGGGATTTCGTCGAGTGCGGTTGCTACAAGGGCGTGTCGGCCCGGATCATTTCCGAGGTGGTGGGCTTCGCCGACCTGCCCCGCCACTACTATCTCTACGACCTGTTCGAACACGACGAGTCGATGCCCCACCACTCGATGCTGGAGCACAGCGCGACCCTGGTCGATCAGGTGCGCGAGCGGTTCTCCGACATGTCCAATGTGACGATCACGAAGGGCCGGGTGCCCGACAGCCTGGCCCAGGCCGCGCCGGAAAAGATCGCCTTCATGCACCTGGACCTGAACAACGCCGAGGCCGAGATCGGCGCCCTGGAGGTGCTGTTCGACCGCATCTCGCCCGGCGGGGTGCTGATCCTCGATGACTTCGGCTGGGTCGCCTATCGCGCCCAGCAGGTGGCCGAGGTCGCCTGGATGGCCGAGCGGGGCTATCACATCCTGGAGCTGCCCACCGGCCAGGGCATGGTGATCAAGTAGCGCCCCAGTCGGCCCAGGAGACGTCGCGCCCAGGAAAGGCCGTCCGCTCGAAGGGCCAGTCGCTGGCCAGCCAGGCCCTGAAAGCCTCATAGAGGGGCGCGTCCAGATGCGCCGCCGAAGCCCGGACCCAGCAATAGGCCTTGGCGTCATAGCCGGGCCGGCTGGCGGGATAGATGTAGGCGCAGCCCAGGCACTGGCTCTCGTCCGGCGACATCATGGTGAAGGCGAACGAGGTCCGCCGCTCGAACTCGCCCTGATGCCAGCCGAGATCGACCAGATCCTCCTCCAGCGTCATGTCGGCGCGGGGCCAGTCATTGCCGGGACCAAACACCCCGGCCAGGCGGTCGAGACTGGTCATCACCGCCGCATAGTCCTTGACGACGTCATGGATGGTCAGGGGCCGCAGCCGGAACTCGGCATGCTCCAGCCTGCGGGGAATCTCGAAGTCCGACGGCACAAACGGCATGGTTTTCCCCCCTGAGGCGATCCCAGCTTGGCCGCCAGAGGCGGGGCCGGCAAGGGGGGCGATCCCCGCAGGCGCCCACGCCCGCCCAGCAGGCGCCCACAGGCGCGCGCGCTGAAACTCCCAGAATGCGCAGGGCTCAGGTTGCGGCCGACGGCGGATCAGGCTTAACCCCTCGGAGAGCCGGGGGCGGCCGGCCACGAGTCGTATGATGAGATTGTTCAGTCACCGCAGGGGCGTGCGCGCCGCCCTCATCCTGTCCATGACCCTCGTCCTGGGGGGCGTCTCGGCCTGCGCCACGGCGGTGCAGACACGCCCTGGCCGGACGGCCACCGAGCAGCTGCTGGTGGCGCACGCCGCAGAGCGGGCGGCGTCGGACTTCCGGATCGAGGCGCCTGACGGCAGCCTGGTCTTCCTCGACACGGTGAACTTCACCGGCGAGTGGGCGCCCTATGCCGCCAGCGCCCTGCGCCAGCGGATTCTGAACAGCGGCCTTCGCCTGTCGCCCAACCGGACCGAGGCCGACGTCATCGTCGAGGTCCGCATGGGCGCCCTGTCCATCGACCAGATGAGCCGGGTTCTGGGGGTGCCGGCCCTGACCCTGCCCACGGGCAACAACTATTCCACCTTCACGGTCCCCGAACTCTCCCTCTACAGCCAGGCCGAACGGTCCGGCGTCGCCGAGTTTTCGATCTTCGCCTACGACGCCCGCACCGGCGCGGCCGTGCCCGTAGCCCATCGCATCTCCGGCGAGACCCAGATGCGCAGCCACAAGTTCCTGATGGTCATGACCTGGGGCAAGCAGGAGGTGAAGCCCGGCGACCCGACCCTGGACGCCGAACCCTGGTGGAAACCCTGGTAGCCTGCCCCTTTGACGCCTGGACGAGCCGAGGACGGCCGCTAGACTGACCCCCTTGGGGCCTGACCGGGCCTTTGGAGGGGAAAGTTCCAAGCTCATGTTGCGCCACATCGCCGCCGCCGTCCTCGCCGGCGCCCTCGTCGCCCAGCCCGTCCAGGCCCAGGCGCCCGCGGGCCCGCCGCCGAGCCAGACCTATATCCATGCCGGCGCCCTCCTCGACCGGCCGGGCCAGGCGCCGCGGGGCGCCTCCACCCTGGTGGTGCAGGATGGCCGTATCGTGCAGGTGGCCGACGGCCTGCTGCCCGCCCCGGCCGGCGCGCGGCTGATCGACCTGTCGGACCAGTTCGTCCTGCCCGGCCTGATCGATTCCCACGTCCACATCTTCTCCGACGACGACAAGACCGCCGCCCGGCTCGAGGCCATGACGCGGGGAGCCGAGACCCGGTTCGTGGTCGGGCTGGACAACGCCCGGCGCACCCTGGACGCCGGCTTCACCACCGTGCGCGACCTGGGCTCGGAGCCCACCGCCATCACCGCCCTGCGCGACGGGATCGAGAAGGGGCTGATCGAGGGTCCGACCATCGTCAACGCCGGCCGCATGATCTCCATCAGCGGTGGCCATGGCGACGGCGCCAACGGTCTGGCCGAACCCTATGCGGAACTCGTCCGAGACCACGCGGTCAACACCTGCGACGGCCCCGAGGATTGCCGTCGGGCGGTTCGGATCCAGGTGTCGCAGGGCGCCCAGGTGATCAAGTTCGCAGCCACCGGCGGGGTGCTCTCCAATGTGGCCGGCGGGCTGGGCCGGCAGATGTTCGACGACGAGATGAAGGCCATCGTCGACACCGCCCACGCTTTTGGCCGCAAGGTCACCGCCCACGCCCACGGCAAGGACGGCATCGAGGCGGCCCTGCGCGCCGGCGTCGACTCCATCGAGCACGCCACCTTCACCGACGCCGAGACACTCGCCCTGTTCCGCCAGACCGGCGCCTATCTGGTGCCGACCATGATCGCCCCCGAAGCCGCCGTCGCCCAGGCGCGGGCCGGCGAGCGCCCGCCTGCGGTGCTGGCCAAGGCCGAGGAGGCCGCCCGCATCGCCTTCGAAGGGCACATCGCGCAGTATGCGGCGCCCGGGGTGAAGATCGCCTTTGGCACCGACACCGGCGTCTCGGCCCACGGGGACAACGCCACCGAGTTCAAGATGATGGTCGACGCCGGCATGACGCCCGACCGGGCGATCCGCAGCGCCACGGTGGACGCCGCCGACCTGCTGGGCCTCTCAGCCAGCCTGGGCACGCTGGAGGTGGGCAAGTCGGCCGATATCGTGGCTGTGTCGGCAAGCCCGCTCGCCGACGTCACCGAGCTGGAGCGGGTCACCTTCGTGATGCGCCGGGGCGTGGTCCACAAGCTGGACGGCGCCCGCCAGCCCTGGCCGGCCGACTAGATCCTGAAACGGCCGGTGTCGAAGAAGGCCTCCAGCGCCGCTTCGTAAGGGGCGGTGTCGATGCCGGCGGCGGCCAGCCAGTCGGAATTCGACAGCGTGCTGGCGTAACGCTCGCCGGAATCGCAGAGCAAGGTCACGACCGAGCCGGCCTGGCCCTTGGCGGCCATGGCCTCGATGACCTGGGCGCTGGCCCAGAGGTTGGTGCCCGTCGAGCCGCCGCAGGAACGGCCCAGGCGGCGGCTGGCCACCCGGGCGCCGGCGATGCTGGCGGCGTCGGGCACGGCGATGGCCCGGTCGATCAGCTCGGGATTGAAGGACGGCTCGCAGCGGGCCCGGCCGATGCCCTCGATGATCGAGCCGCGGTCGGCGCTGGCGCTCACCCTCCGATCGGCCACATGGCGGTGAAAGACCGAGGCCTCCGGATCGGCCAGGCACAGGCAGGTCTGGGCGCGGTTGTAGCGGATGAAGCGGCCCAGCGTCGCCGTGGTGCCGCCGGTGCCGGCGCCGGCGACGATCCAGGCGGGCTCAGGATGAGGCTCCTGGGCCATCTGGCTGAAGATCGACTCGGCGATATTGTTGTTGCCCCGCCAGTCGGTGGCCCGCTCGGCATAGGTGAACTGGTCCATGTAATGGCCGCCCAGCTCGGCGGCGAGACGGGCGCTCTGCGCATAGACGTCGGGCGCCGCCTCGACAAAGTGGGTCTCGCCCCCGTGGAATGCGATCTGCGCCACCTTCTCGGCCGAGGTGGACCGGGGCATCACCGCGATGAACCGCAAACCCAGCAGCCGGGCGAAATAGGCCTCCGACACCGCCGTCGAGCCGCTGGAGGCCTCGATGATCGGCGTCCGCGGCCCGATCCAGCCATTGCAAAGGGCGTAGAGGAACAGCGAGCGGGCCAGGCGATGCTTGAGGCTGCCCGTCGGGTGCGTGGACTCGTCCTTGAAATAGAGATGGACGTCCCCGGCCAGGGGCGCGCGCAGCAGGTGGGTGTCGGCCGAACGGTTGAAATCGGCCTCGATGGTCTTCACCGCTTGGTCAATCCAGGCGCGGTCGCGGCACAGGGTCGTCATGGGCGGAGTGTCCTGAGGCTGGGCGGAGGATGGCGAGGTCATGGGGTTACCCGCTGCGGCGCTGAATGCTCTGGACATGACCCATTCATCGACGCTCGGCTAGAACTTGCGGCCTGAAGGCGCATTCGCCACGGGGAACGAAGCCAAAGCGTGGCCGTTAGGCCATCCCGGAAAGGTGGCGCGCCGCCCTATTGACGCCGCGGGCGCCTGTCAGGCTGCCCGCCCCGACCAAGGAGCCGATTTCATGATCCGCACGCCCGCCCTGTCCCGCCGGACTCTGGCCTTCGGCCTGGCCGCTGCGCCCTTCGTCGGCCTGCTGTCGGCCAGCCCCGCCGCCGCGGCCCTGTCGTCGGCCGATCAGGCGCTGGTGGACCGCGCCGTGGCCTATCTGGAAGGTCTGAGCCAGGCCAAGGGGACCTTCGTGCAGACCGACCCCCGGGGCGTCACCACCCAGGGCGAAATCTTTCTGAAGCGTCCGGGCAAGGCCCGCTTCGCCTATGCCGCGCCCTCGGGCCTGCTGGTGGTGTCGGACGGCAACCTGGTCTCGGTGGCCAATTCCAAGCTCAAGACCTTCGAGTCCTATCCCCTGGGCGCCACGCCCCTGTCGCTGTTCCTGGCCCGGCAGATCCGCCTGGATCGCGGCGTGCAGGTGACCCGGGTCTCCCGCCTGGCCGACGGCTTCTCCATCACCGCCCGCGACGGCAAGAAGGAGGCCGAGGGCCAGATTACGCTGACCTTCTCCGATTCCCCGATGAAGCTGGTGAGCTGGACGATCAGCGACGCCCAGGGCCAGGCCACCCGGGTGCGCCTGACCCGCCTCGACAAGGTGGCCAGCCTGGATGACAGCCTGTTCGTCCTCAAGGACCCGCGGAACCTGCGTCCCGGCCAGGGACGAATGTGACAATCTCACAACACGCAAGAATCATCCTGATTCTCGCTTGACTTTTATCGGCCTCGTGGCAAATATGACACGCATCGCTGAGGCAGGGCCGCTGGCCCGATATCAGCGCCGTGCCGGAACCTATCCCCTCCCGGCGGCGGCATGAGAGACGAATGACTTGGCGCCCGGGGTTCTCCAGTCCCCGGGCGTTTTCTTATCGTCCCAGAGCCTGATGTGATCAGGCTCCAATTCCGACCTGAGCGCGTTCTGATCCGATAACCGGTTCCCACTTATCGGAACGCGCTCTGTGGCCTAAACCACCGCCATGCGCCTCCGTATCGCCTCCTGGAATATCAACTCCGTCCGCCTGCGCGCCGAGCAGGTCGCCCGCTTCGTCGACGAGCAGGCGCCCGATGTCCTGTGCCTGCAGGAGATCAAGTGCCAGGAGGCCGAGTTTCCCCGCGAGGCCTTCGCCGCCATGGGTCTGCCGCATGTGAAGATCGCCGGCCAGAAGGGCTGGCACGGGGTGGCCATCGCCTCGCGCCTGCCGATCGAGGACGCCCCGATCCTCAACGTCTGCCGCGAAGGCCATGCCCGCTGCGTCTCGGCCAAGGTGGCGGGCGTCGAGATCCAGAACTTCTATGTGCCGGCCGGCGGCGACGTCCCCGACCGCGCCCTGAACCCCAAGTTCGACCACAAGCTCGACTTCTTCGAGAGCCTGACCGCCGAGATGGGCCGCCGCGATCCCCAGGCGCCCCTGGCCATTGTCGGCGACCTGAACGTGGCGCCCGGCGAGTTCGACGTCTGGAGCCACCGGCAGATGTCGCGCATCGTCAGCCACACCCCGGTCGAGGTGGCGGCCATGGACGCCCTGCAGAAGTCCCTGGGCTTCATCGACCTGCCCCGGGCCGCGACGCCGGAACCGGAGAAGCTGTTTTCCTGGTGGAGCTATCGCTCGGCGGACTTCCGCAAGTCCAACCGCGGCCTGCGCCTGGACCACATCTGGGTCTCGCCCGGCCTGCGCGAAGCGGCCTTCCGCACTGGCGCCGCGTCATCCCGCGTCCACGACGACGTCCGCGAATGGGAACGCCCCAGCGACCACGCCCCGGTCACCGCCGACCTGGCGCTCTAGAACGCCGACCTCCACACATCCTGCGCGCCGTAGGCGCCTTCAAGACGGGACACGAAGAACACTAAGGATCGCAAAGGACACAAAGGCGGGGCCGCCGACCCCTTCGTGTCCTTGGCTATCTTCGTGTCCTTTGTGTCCCCTCTTCGAAACCCGGCCTCGACCTAAGGCGCCAGCCGATAGCCGCCGGCCTCAGTCAGCAGCAGGCGGGCGTTCCCCGGGTCCGGCTCGATCTTCTGGCGCAGGCGATAGACGTGGGTTTCCAGGGTGTGGGTGGTGACGCCGGCGTTGTAGCCCCAGACCTCGGCCAGAAGCTCCTCGCGGGAGACCGACTTGTCGCCGGCCCGGTAGAGGTACTTCAGGATGTTGGTCTCCTTCTCGGTGAGCCGGATCTTGCGCTCGTTCTCGTCCACCAGAATCTTGGCCGAGGGTCGGAACTCGTAGCCGCCGAGCTGGAACACCGCGCCTTCGGACTGTTCGTGGCTGCGCAGCTGGGCGCGGATGCGGGCCAGCAGCACGGCGAAACGATAGGGCTTGGTGACATAGTCGTTGGCCCCAGCCTCCAGCCCCTGGACGGTGTCCTCGTCCGAAGAGGCCGCCGTCAGCATGATCACCGGCGCGGCCAGCCCCTGGTCGCGCAGGGCCTTGCAGACCTCGCGGCCGTTCATGTCGGGCAGGTCGACGTCCAGCAGCACCAGGTCGGGCCGGCTCTCCTGGGCCAGACGAACGCCCTCGGCGCCGGTGGCGGCCTCGACAGCGATGAACTCGTCGTTCAGTTGGAGTTGTTCGGCGACGGCGCCGCGCAGGTCGTCGTCGTCGTCGATGATCAGCAGAGTCTTTCTTTGCGCCATGGGCCAGAACATGCACCGTGTCGCGGCCTGCGGGCAAAGATTTTTGGGAGGCCGCGCCTTGATCTTCCACGCCGATTCCCGCGGCCGCTTCCGATCCGGCGACGATCTGATGGCCTGCGCCATCGGCCGAGGCGGCATGGCGCCGGCGGCCGACAAGCGCGAGGGCGACGGGGTCTCGCCCATCGGGGTCTGGCCGCTGCGCTACGTCCTCTATCGCCCCGACCGGGGACCGGCGCCGACCACCGCCCTACCCGTGCGGCCGATCGCGCCGGACGACGGCTGGTGCGATGATCCGGCCCATCCCGACTACAACCGGCTGGTGAAGCGCCCCTTCGCCGCCAGCCACGAGGCCCTGTGGCGCGAGGACGGGCTCTACGACTTGGTGGTGGTGCTGGGCCACAATGACGATCCACCGGTCGCCCCCCTGGGCTCGGCCATCTTCCTGCACCTGGCCAAGCCGGACTATGCGCCCACCGAGGGCTGCATCGCCCTCTCGCGGCCTGATCTCGAAGCGGTGCTGGCCCGAGCTGCGCCAGGGGACGCCCTGGCCATCGAGGCCTGAGGGGCCAGCGCTATCGCCAACTGGCGGCCGCGCCCACGTCCTCCCAACCGTCATGGCCCGGCTTGACCGGGCCATCCATGCACACCGGCGAGAGGCCGTGTGCATGGACCCTCGGGTCAAGCCCGAGGGTGACGGAAGCAGAAGCCGGCTAGGCCTTCAGCCCGTCCGCGCCCCGAACAGGGCCGAGCCCACTCGCACGCTGGTGGCGCCGAAGCGCACGGCGGTCTCGAAATCCCCGCTCATGCCCATGGAGAGCCGCGTAAGGCCGTTGCGCGCGGCGATCTTGGCCAGCAGGGCGAAGTGCGGGCCGGGCGGCTCGTCGGGCGGCGGAATGCACATCAGCCCCTCGATCGCCAGGCCATAGGTCGCCCGGCACTGAGCAATGAAGGCGTCGGCCTCTGGCGGCAGGACGCCGGCCTTCTGCGGCTCCTCGCCGGTATTGACCTGCACATAGAGGCGCAGGGCCATGCCCTGGGCCTGGATCTCGTCGGCCAGCACCTTGGCCAGACGCTCGCGGTCCAGGGTTTCGATTACGTCGAAAAAGGCCACGGCGTCCTTGGCCTTGTTGGTCTGCAGCGGCCCGATCAGCCGAAGCTCCACGCCCTGGCGGTGTTCGGCCCAGCGCGCCTGCGCCTCCTGCACCCGGTTTTCGCCGAATATGGTCTGGCCCGCCGCCAAGGCCTGGGCCACAGGCTCCCACGGCTGTTGCTTGGAGACGGCCACCAGGGTCACATCGGCCGGGTTGCGGCCGGCGCCTTGCGCGGCGCGGGCGATCCTGGCCAGCACATCGGTGCGGGCGGCGGCACAATCGAAGGAGGCGTCGGACATGGCGGAGGACTTCTGCTTCTGGGACCTGCGGCGGACCGCCTGGTCCTTAAGCCGCCGGGCGCGGACGCAAAACCCCCTGCCGCCGCTTCTGATGTTCACCGACCCGGCGCGAACCCCCGATCCGGTGGCCGCCGCCGCCGCCCTGCCGCCTGGCGCGGCGGTGATCTACCGGCCCTTTGGCGACCCACAGGCCCCTGCGGTGGCGCGCGACCTGCGCCGCGTGACCCGGGCGCGCAGGATCAAGCTGATGATCGGCGCCGACATCGCCCTGGCCTTGGCGGTGGGCGCCGACGGGGTCCACCTGCCCGAGCGCCAGGCCCACAGGGCGCGCGCCCTGCGCCTGGCCCATCCGCAATGGATCGTGACGGCCGCGGCCCACAGCCTGCCCGCCGCCCGCCGGGGCCTCGCCCTGGGCGCCCAGGCCGTGGTGGTTTCGGTGGTGTTTCCCAGCCGCAGCCCCAGCGCCGGCCGCCCCATGGGCGCGCGCGGCCTCGCCGTCCTGGCCCGCGCGGCCGGCGGCCCGGTCTATGGTCTGGGCGGAATCAATACGAAAAACGCCCGGCGGCTGCTGGCCTCGGGCGTGGTCGGTCTGGCGGCGGTGGAGGGGCTTTCGCCCGGATAGCCCGGCCTGAAGCCTAGAACTTCAGGGCCGTCTCGAGGCGCACCCGCGGGGCGGCGTCGGTGGGCTGGGTCTTCTTGAAGGCCGGCTCTTCCTTCTCGCCCAGAGCCAGGGCGCCGCCGACGCGGAGGCTCGGCGTCACACTGAAGTAGGCGCCGGCCTGCACGTCGTTCAGCTGCACGTCACGGCCGGTGGGCTGGTCCAGATCGAGGGACACGCCCCAGCGGCCGTTCTGTACGCCCCACTTCAGGGTCTTTCCCCCCTGAGGCAGAGCTTCGCTGCGGACGGTGAAATCGACGCCTTTCGGCTTGGCGGCCTGGGCGTGCGCCATCGTCGACCCCATAAGGGTTATGACGCTCGCCAACAAAACCGTCGTCCGGAAGGACATTTTCACCGTCGAAGGGCCCCCTGCGCCCCGCAGGCGCCGATCAGGTGGTCCGATCCGCGCCGTCTTTTCGATTAGAGGTCCCAGAACGCGCCGGTCAACCGGGCGATGCGCGACTCCGGGTCCCGCCTGCACAATGGCCCGTTCATGTGGCGCCAAGGCCACGTGATTCCTGTTTGGCGCCCGCAGTCTGGTTGTTATAGAGGGCGCGGACGCGGGGGCGGCGCTGCGGCGTGATCACGACGCGGAAATTATCACTGGAGACGGACGAACATGCCGTTTGTGCGCGGAGCTCGCCTTTCTAAGATCTCTGCCGGCGTCCTGGCGATCAGCCTGGTGTCGCTGTCGGCCTGCGCCTCGCGCGGGAATAACGATGGCGGTTTCCGCCTGTTCGGCCGCGGCGACGCCGCCGACACCGCCCCGGCCGCCTCCATCTCGGTCAATGGCTATCTGTGGCGCGCCAGCCTCGACACCCTGTCCTTCATGCCCCTGGTGTCGGCCGACCCCTATGGCGGCCTGATCATCACCGACTGGTATTCCAGCCAGGAACTGCCCAATGAGCGGTTCAAGGCGACGGTCTATATCCTGGACGCCCGCCTGCGGGCCGATGGCCTGAACGTCGTCCTGTTCAAGCAGGTCCGCGGCGCCGACGGCCAGTGGACCGACGCTCCGCCCTCGGCCCAGACCGAGGTCGACCTGGAGAACGCCATCCTGACCCGGGCCCGCCAGCTTCGACTTTCGAACATCCGGGGCTGACGCCCCAGGGCGCGTTCAGCCTGCCAGATCGAACGCGCCGTCCCTGCCGTGGCCGGCGCGCCCCAAAAAGGCACGCCGGTCTTCGTTCCCAGACAAGATCGTGAAGGCTGCCTGAGATGGCGCGCTACAATCCCAAGGACGTCGAGCCCAAGTGGCGCAAGGCCTGGACCGACGCCGAGGTCTTCAAGGCCGAGATCAAGCCGGACCAGCCCAAATACTATGTGCTGGAGATGTTCCCCTATCCCTCGGGGCGTCTGCACATGGGCCATGTGCGCAACTATGCGCTGGGCGACGTGGTCGCGCGCTTCAAGCGCGCCCGGGGCTTCAATGTGCTGCACCCCATGGGCTGGGACGCCTTTGGCCTGCCGGCCGAGAACGCGGCCATCGAGCGCGGCGTCGATCCCCGCGGCTGGACCTACCAGAATATCGCCCGGATGCAGGACGAGCTGAAGCAGCTGGGCCTCTCCATCGACTGGAGCCGGGAATTCGCCACCTGCGACGTGGAATATTACGGCAAGCAGCAGTCCTGGTTCCTGGATCTGCTGGCCCGCGGCCTGGTCTATCGCCGCGAAGGCGTGGTCAACTGGGACCCCGTGGACCAGACCGTGCTGGCCAATGAGCAGGTGGTGGACGGGCGCGGCTGGCGCTCGGGCGCGGTGGTGGAGAAGCGCAAGCTGAACCAGTGGTTCATGCGCATCACCGACTATGCCGACGAGCTGATCGACGACCTGAAGACCCTGGACCGCTGGCCCGACAAGGTCCGGCTGATGCAGGAGAACTGGATCGGCCGCTCCAAGGGCCTGAAGTTCGCCTTCCCCTGGGCGGGCGCAGCCCCAGCCGGCTTCGAGGACGGCCTGAACGTCTACACCACGCGGCCCGACACCCTCTATGGGGCGAGCTTCGTCGGCATTGCGCCGGACCACCCGCTGGCCGAACAGCTGGCCGCCGCCGATCCCAAGGTCGCCGCCTTCATCGCCGAGTGCCGCAAGGGCGGGGCCAGCGCCGCCGAGATCGAGACGGCCGAGAAGATCGGCTACGAGACCGGCCTCATGGTCGCCCATCCCTTCGACCCCGACTGGAAGCTGCCGGTCTGGATCGCCAACTTCATCCTGATGGACTACGGCACGGGCGCCATCTTCGCCTGCCCGGCCCACGACCAGCGCGACCTGGACTTCGCCCGCAAGTACGACCTGCCCGTCAAGCCGGTGGTGTTGCCGCCGGGTGAGGCGGCCGAGACCGTCCGCGTCGAGACCGAGGCCTATACCGGCCCCGGCGTGATCTTCAATTCGGGCTTCCTGGACGGCCTGGACATCGAGGCCGCCAAGGCCGCCGCCATCGCCCGCATCGAAGAGCTCGGCCTCGGCGAAGGCGCCACCGTCTATCGCCTGCGCGACTGGGGCGTGGCCCGCCAGCGGGGCTGGGGCTGCCCGGTGCCGGTGATCCACTGCGACAAATGCGGCGTGGTCCCCGTGCCCAAGGACCAGCTGCCCGTCGCCCTGCCCGCCGACCTGGAGTTCGGCAAGCCCGGCAATGCGCTGGACCGCCATCCCACCTGGAAGCATGTGGACTGCCCGGACTGCGGCGGCCCGGCCACGCGGGAGACCGACACGCTCGACACCTTCGTCGACTCTTCCTGGTACTTCGCCCGCTTCACCGACACGACCGCCGAGGCGCCGATCGACAAGGCCGCGGCCGACTACTGGCTGCCGGTGGACCAGTATGTGGGCGGCATCGAGCACGCCGTCCTGCACCTGCTCTATGCCCGCTTCGTCACCAAGGCCCTGGCCGATGAGGGCATGCTGTCGGTGCGCGAGCCCTTCGCCGGCCTGTTCACCCAGGGCATGGTCACCCACGAGACCTATCGCCGCCAGTCGGGCGAATGGCTGGAGCCCGGCGATGTGGAGATCGAAACCACCGGGAACACCCGCCGCGCCGTCCTGACCTCCACCGGCGAACAGGTGGTGATCGGCGACGTCGAGAAGATGTCGAAGTCCAAGAAGAACACCGTGGCCCCGGAGGAGATCTTCGAGGTCTACGGCGTGGACGCCGCGCGTCTGTTCGTCCTGTCCGACAGCCCGCCCGAGCGCGACACCCAGTGGTCCAATTCCGGGGTCGAGGGCGCCTGGCGCTTCGTCAACCGGGTCTGGGCCGAGTTCGAGAGCCAGCCGGCCAGCCCACCCGCCGCCGAGCCGGACGAGGCGGCGCTGGCCCTGACCCGGGCCAGCCACCGGCTGATCAAGGCCATGACCGAGGCGGTGGATGATTTCCGGTTCAATTCCGGCATCGCGCGGCTGTACGAATTCCTCAATGTTCTCAAGGCTAACCCGGCCCAGGGCGCCAGCCCCGCGGTGCTCTACGCCCGCCACGAAGCCCTGTCGGTCTTCGCCCGCCTGGTCGCCCCCTTCACCCCCCACCTGGCCGAGGAATGCTGGGCCAGCCTGGGAGGCCAGGGTCTGGTCGCCACAGCGCCCTGGCCCGACTATGATCCGGCCCTGGCGGAGGACTCCGTCAAGGTCCTGCCCGTGCAGGTCAACGGCAAGCGTCGCGGCGAGATCAGCGCGCCCGCCGGCGCCGAACCGGCCGATGTGGAGAAGATGGTGCTTGACGACCCGGAGATCGCACGGCGCCTTGAGGGCCTGACCATCCGCAAGGTGATCGTGGTCAAGGATCGTATCGTCAACATCGTGGCCAACTAGGTGATGACCAGACCCCTCCGCCTCACCGGCGTCCTGGCGCTCAGCCTCGCGACGCTCGCCCTGTCGGCCTGCGGCTTCCGGCCCCTCTATGCCGATCCGGGCGTCGCCCTGGGCCTGTCGGACATCGATGTGGCCAGCCCCCGCGGCCGGGCCGGCTATCTGGTCACCGCGGCCCTGAACGACGCCCTGGCCGCCCGCCCCGGCGCCTCGGCCTGGCGCCTCGATCTGGATCTCGCCGAGCAGCGGTTCCCCCGCGGCCTTCGGGTGGACAATGTGGCCACCCGCTACGAATACGTCCTGACCGCAGCCTATACCCTGCGGGCGGGCGCCACGGGCGAACCGGCCAAGACCGGCAGCGTCCGGGTCGAGCTGACCTACGATTCCGCCGACCAGCCCTATGCCTCGATCACCGCCCAGCAGGACGCCCAGGAGCGGGCCGCCACCGAGGCCGCCCGGCGCATCCAGCTGGAGCTCGCCGCCTGGTTTGCTGAACAGGCCGGATCCTAAGGGCCGGCCGGCATGATCCTCAGCCGCCGGCCAGACGTCGAACGCTTCCTGGCCAAGCCCGACGCCGCCATGCGCGGGGCGGTGATCTATGGCCGCGACATCGGCGTGGTCCGCGAGCGGGCCACCCAGCTGGCCGGCAAGGTCGTCCCCAATCCCGATGATCCCTTCGACGTCGCCCTGCTCACCGACGGGGATATCGACGGCGACGCCGGGCGGCTGGACAACGAGCTGGCCTCCCAGTCCCTGATGGGCGGTCGGCGCCTGGTGCGGCTGAAGCTCTCCAGCGAAAAGGCCAGCCTCGACAAGATGGCCGCTGAGGCCATGAAGGGCCACCTGGACGGGGCCTTCAATCCCGAGGCCTTCTTCCTGATCGAGGCCGGGGCGCTCGGCCGCGACTCCACCCTGCGCAAGATCGCCGAGAAGGCCCCGGCCTGCGCCGTCATCCCCTGTTACGAGGACGAGCCCGGCGACATGGCCCGCCTGGTCCGCGAGGCCCTGAACGCCGAGGGCGTGGGGCTGAACACCGAGGCGCTCACCCTGTTTGTCGGCCGCCTGCCCAAGGATCGCGGCGTGGCCCGCCAGGAGATTGAGCGGCTCATCCTCTATCTCGGCCCTCGCAGCGGCGTCACCGCCACGCCCAAGGACCTGGACGACTTCTTAGGCGTAGAGCCCGAGGCCTCCCTGGCCGATGCGGCGTCGGACGCCTTTGGCGGCCGCATCGCCGAGGCCCAGAGCGGCCTGCGCCGGGCCGCCGCCGAGGGCGAAAGCGGGCCAGCCGCCGTCCGCGCCATCAGCCAGCACCTGGCTCGCCTGCGCCGCACCCTGACCCTGGTGAAAAGCGGCGCCGGCCTCCCTGAAGCCGCCAAGGCCTCTGGCATATTCTGGAAGAATGAGCGGGAATTCCTGCGTCAGGCCCGCGCCTGGAGCCTGGAGACCCTGGACGCGGTCCAACCGGAGGTTCTGGCCGCCGACCGCGCCTGCAAGACCACCGGCAGCCCCGACCGCCTCATCGCCGAACGCCTGGCCCTGGCCATCGCCGCCCGCGCGAGGCGGATGGGGTTGTAGGCCCACCTTCGCGCCCTTCCCCCACACGCGTCACCCTCGGGCTCGTCCCGAGGGTCCCTGTCGAGGGCGGGCGCAAGCGTCACGAGGGACCCTGGGCACAGGGCCCAGGGTGACGGCGTTGGGTTGAGGGTTTCGAGACCGCCGCGTCGTGCGCGCCAAGCGTAGAAAGAGAAGAACCACAAAGCGCACAAAGATCACCAAGACGCCGCGCGCCTTCGTGGTCTTTGTGTCCTTCGTGGTTGATCTTCTTGCGGCCCGAGCCACGCCAGATCACCCCGTGCGGGACAGCCTGCGGCAGAGGTCGTCCAGCTGCTCCAACGTCTTGTAGCTGATCTTCAGCTCGCCCGCGCCGCCACGGTCGGCGATCTGGACCGAGAGGCCCAGCACCTCGGCCAGGTCGTTCTCCAGGGCCAGGGTGTCGGTGTCCTTGTCGCCGCCGCCGCTGCGTGCGCCGCCACCGCCGCGGGCCGCGGGTTCGGCGCCCTTGCGCGCCAGGGCCTCGGTGTCTCGCACCGACAGGCCGCGCGCGATCACCTGGTGGGCCAGGGCCTCGGCGTTATCGGAGGTGATCAGGGCCCGGGCGTGGCCGGCCGAAAGCTTGCCCTCCACCACCAGGTTCTGGACCGAGCCCGGCAGGGTCAGCAGGCGCAGCATGTTGGCCACATGGCTGCGGCTCTTGCCCACCACCTCGGCGACCATCTCCTGGGTGCGGCCGAACCGGGCGATCAGCACCTCATAGCCGCGGGCCTCTTCGATGGCGGTCAGGTCGGCCCGCTGGACGTTCTCGACGATGGCGATTTCCATCACCTTCAGGTCGTCCAGCTCGCGGACCACCGCCGGCACGGTGTGCAGGCCGACCCGCTGGCTCGCCCGCCAGCGCCGCTCGCCGGCGACGATCTCGAACCGGCCATTGGGCATGGGCCGCACAAGGATCGGTTGCAGCACCCCGCGCTCGCGAATGGAGTTGGTCAGCTCCTCCATGTCCTCGTCGCGGAAGATCGAGCGCGGCTGCGAGGCGTTGGGATCCAGCAGATCGATGGGCAGGTCGCGCATGGGCGACAGGGCCGGCGCCGTCCCGTCCTCAGGGGCGGTGGCGGCGGCGGCCGCGCCGTCGGCGTTTTCGTCTTCGGCCTCGCCCAACAGGGCCGACAAGCCCCGGCCCAGGCCCCTGCGGTTTTCCGCCATGCTCACATTCCTAAACTCTTAAGCGGCCTTGGCGCGCCGCTGGCGCTCGCGGACCACGACTTCGCGGGCCAGCTTCAGATAGGCCTGGCTGCCGGCGCATTTCAGATCATAGACCAGCACCGGCTTGCCAAAGGACGGCGCCTCCGACACCCGCACATTGCGCGGGATGACGGTGTCGTAGACCTTCTTGCCGAAGTGCTCGCGCACGTCGCTGGCCACCTGTTCGGACAGGCTGTTGCGGCGATCGTACATGGTCAGGACCACGCCCTGGATCTCCAGGGCCGGATTGAGGCTCCCCCGCACCAGCTCGACGGTGCGCATCAGCTGGGTCAGGCCTTCGAGCGCGAAGAACTCGCACTGCAGGGGCACCAGGACGGCGTCGGCCGCCGTCATGGCGTTGACCGTCAGCAGGTTCAGCGACGGCGGGCAGTCGATCAGGACATAGGTGAAGTCGCCGTCCCGGCGGATCTGCTCCAAGGCGTCCCGCAGCTTGAAGGAGCGTCGGCTCTGCGAGCCGATCTCCAGCTCGACGCCGGACAGGTCCGGATCGGCCGGAATGATGTAGAGCCCCGGCAGGTCGGTGGGGACCACGGCCTCCACGGCCGGCTTCTCCCCCATCAGCACGTCATAGAGGGTGGTCTTGCGCTTGGCCCGGCCGACACCGAGCCCGGTCGAAGCGTTGCCCTGAGGATCGGAGTCGATCAGCAGCACCTTCTCGCCGACGGCGGCCAGCGCCGTGCCGAGGTTGATGGCCGTGGTGGTCTTGCCCACCCCGCCCTTCTGGTTGGCGATCACCAGGACGCGGGCGCGGGATGTCCCAGCCGCGCCGGCGGCGGGCTTGGCGTCCTGGAGCTCAGCTTCGGCGGGCATGGATCTTGTTCCTCAGGCGAACGATACGGCCGCGGGGATCGCTGGCGCTGGGCAGAAGCTCCGCCTCGAACCGCCAGGCCGACCGCGCCTCCTCGATCTCGGAGGCCACGTCCTGGCCCTTGAGGAAGAGGGCGGTGTTGTTCCCGTCCAGCCAAGGCTTGGCATAGCCCAGCAGGCGCGTCATGGGGGCGCAAGCCCGGGCCGTCACGATATCCACATCCCGCGACAGGTTTTCCGCACGGTCGTTATGAATCGTCGCCGGCAGGTCCAGGGCGCCGACCACCTCCTCCAGGAAGCGGCAACGCTTGGCCATGCTCTCCACCAGGTGAACGTGGAAGCCTTCGCGCCCCTGGCCGAGAATGGCCAGGACGATTCCGGGCAGGCCGGCGCCGGCGCCCAGATCCGCCCAGGTGCGGGCCTCGGGCGCCAACAAAATGAGCTGAGCGGAGTCCCAGGCATGCCTTCCCCAGAAGTCGGGCAAGGTCGCGGGGCCGACCAGATTCATCCTTTGATTCCAGTCAGTTAGCAGGTCTCGATAGGTCCGAAGGGCCGAAATCTGAGCCTCCGAGGCCCCGCTCAGCCGCACAAATTCAGCCTCGTCGATGTGGGGTGCGGCGCTGTGCGCCACAGAGGCGATTTTTTCAGGGCCGTTTTCGGCGATTTCAGGGGGCTCAAGGGCCGATGGCGTCGAGCTCATGCCGCCACCTTGCGCCGGACGTGGGCCAGCAGGGCGGTGAGCGCGCCGGGCGTCACGCCTTCGATGCGGGCGGCCTGGCCGAGCGTCAGCGGTCGGATGGCGGCGAGCTTTTCGCGCACCTCATTGGAGAGGCCGCCCACCACCCCATAGTCCAGCTCGGGCGGCAGGCGCAGATCCTCGTCGCGGCGGAAGGCGGCGACGTCGGCCTGCTGTCGGTCAAGGTAGCCGGCATAGGCGGCGTCGATCTCCACCTGCTCGCGGACCTCCGGCGCCCAGGCGTTCAGCTCGGGCCAGATCGTGGCGAGGTCTTCGAAGGCGATGGTCGGATAGGCCAGCAGCTCGACCACATTGCGCACCACCCCGTCGGCCTTGACCGGCAGGCCAGCCTGGGCCGCCTTGGCCGGCGACAGGGTCAGGCGGGCGGCGGTCTCCCGCGCCTCGCGCAGAGCCTCGGCCTTGGCCCCGAAGGCGGTGGCCCGCTCGGACCCCACCACGCCCAGCGCCACGCCCTGGGCGGTCAGTCGCTGGTCGGCGTTGTCGGCCCGCAGGATCAGGCGGAACTCCGCCCGGCTGGTGAACATGCGGTAGGGCTCGGTCACACCGCGGGTGACCAGGTCGTCGATCAGCACGCCGATATAGGCTTCGTCCCGGGCGAAGATGTGCGGCTCGCCGCCGCCTGCCGCCCTCGCCGCATTCATCCCGGCCACCAGCCCCTGCGCGCCGGCCTCCTCATAGCCTGTGGTGCCATTGATCTGGCCGGCCAGATAGAGGCCCGGCAGGCGCTTGACCTCCAGCGTCGGATAAAGCTCCCGGGGGTCCACATAGTCATACTCGATGGCGTAGCCATACCGGCGCACCAGCACCTCTTCGAGGCCAGGGATCGTGCGCAGGAACAGGTCCTGGGTCTCTTCGGAGACCGAGGTCGAGATGCCGTTGGGATAGACGGTGTCGTCGTCCAGGCCTTCCGGCTCCAGGAAGATCTGGTGACTGGTCTTGTCGGCGAAGCGGACCACCTTGTCCTCGATGGAGGGACAATAACGCGGCCCCCGGCCACTGATCCGACCCCCATAGACCGCCGATTCCGATAGCCGCTCAGCGATGATCCTGTGCGTCGCCTCGGTCGTGTGGGTGATGCCGCAGGCGATCTGCGGCGTGGTGATCGCCCGCGTCAGGAAGGAGAAGGGCGTCGGCGGATCATCGGCCGCCTGCATCTCCAGCCGGTCCCAGGCGATGGTCGAGCCGTCCAGACGCGCTGGCGTGCCGGTCTTTAGGCGCCCCATGGCCAGGCCGCTGTCATAGAGCCGGTCGGCCAGACCGATCGCGGGCGCCTCGCCAGCGCGGCCGGCCGGAATGCGGCGGTCGCCCAGATGGATCAGGCCCTTGAGGAAGGTGCCCGTGGTCAGCACCACGCGCCCGGCGTGGAAGCTCACGCCGCTGGCGCCGATCACGCCGACCACGCGACCATCCTGGACGATCAGGTCCTCCACCGCCTCGGCCATGAGGGTCAGGTTGGCGGTCGTGGCCAGCTCAGCCTGCATCGCTTGCCGATAGAGCTTGCGGTCGATCTGCGAACGCGGGCCGCGGACGGCGGCGCCCTTGGAGCGGTTCAGAAGGCGGTACTGGATGCCGGCCTTGTCGCCCATCCGCGCCATGACGCCGTCCAGGGCGTCGATCTCGCGCACCAGATGCCCCTTGCCCAGGCCGCCAATGGCCGGGTTGCAGGACATCTCGCCGATGGTCTCAAGCTTGTGGGTCAACAGCAGGGTGCGGGCGCCGACCCGCGCCGCCGCGCTCGCGGCCTCGCACCCGGCATGGCCGCCACCGATGACGATGACGTCCCATGCGCGGGCGTCAGCTGAGGCGTCTTTGGGTTGCAGGATGGACTGGGTGTTCACGCCGTGACCTTGGAATTCCGGTCGCCGCTGCGAGCGCAGGGCGGCCCTCATATATAGGCGACGCGGGGCTCCAGGTCGACGGGCGCCGCGGTCACACCTCCGGTTTGACGGGGTGGGGCCGGCAGGATATCGGCTGTTTCACGTGAAACACCGTGCGCGTAACGGCATGACCGTTTCACGTGAAACATCATTTTCCGATACAAAAGCTGGAGAACACCCGGTCCAGGACATCCTCGGCGCCAATGCGCCCGGTGATGCGATCCAGGGCCCGGGAGGCGAGCCTGACGTCCTCTGCGGCGAGCTCCGGATGGTCGGTTTCGGCCAGAGCCCGCTCGAGCCGGGCTGTCGCCTCGGCCAGCAGCTCCCGATGCCGCAGCCGCGTGGCCGCCGGCGGTTCAGCCCCGCCGAGGTCGCTAGCCACCCGCTCCGCCAGGGCCGCCTCCAGCCAGGCCAAGTCGTTGGGGCTGCGCACCGTGAAGGGCGTCCCCAGGCGTGTCACCGGCTCTCCGAGGTCCCGTTTGGTGGCCAGGATCAGATCGTTGGGTTCTGCGCCTGCCGGGACCTGATCGCTGTCATCGGCGCGGCCGTCGAGCAGCCAGATCCGCAGGTCGGCCCCCTGCCCCCAGGTCCGCGCCCGGCGTACGCCCTCGGCCTCGATCTCGTCCTCCGTCTCCCGGAGGCCCGCCGTATCGGCCAGGATCACCTTGTAGCCCGCCAGCACCATGGGAACCTCGATGATGTCCCGGGTGGTCCCGGCCGTGGCCGTGACGATCGCCGCCTCGCGACGGGCCAGCGCGTTGAGCAGCGTGCTCTTGCCGGCGTTGGGCTGGCCCATCAGGGCGATGCGATAGCCCTCGCGCACCCGCGCGCCGCGCTCGGCCGCCTCCGTCGCCGCCTTCAGCTCGCTGAGGAGAGCTTGGAGCACCGGCGCAGCGCGCGCGGCCACATCGGCCGGAACCTCCTCGTCGGGGAAATCCACCGCGGCCTCGAGCACCGCCAGGGCCTCCACCAGCGATTCCCGCCAGCGCGCCTGGGCGCCGCTCAGCCGGCCGCCCAGCTGGTCCAGGGCCTGGCGCCGCTGGGCCTGGGTTTCGGCCTCGATCAGGTCGCCGACGCCCTCCGCCTGGGCCAGGTCGAGCTTGCCGTGCTCGAAGGCCCGTCGGGTGAATTCGCCGGCCTCCGCTAAACGAAGGCCCATCCCGGCCAGGGCGTCCAGCACGCCTTCGACCACGGCGGGGCCGCCATGCAGGTGCAGTTCGGCGCTGTCTTCGCCGGTGTAACTGGCCGGTCCCGGCAACCAGAGCACCAGGGCCTCATCGAGGATCCCGCCGTCCTGCCCCGCCAGGCGGCGGAGGCTGGCCATCCGCGGAGCCGGCAGTCGGCCGGCAACCTTCTTGAGCGTTGGCCCGGCCTGCGGCCCGGAGATCCGCACGACCGCGACCGCCGCCCGCCCCGGGGCCGTGGCTGCGGCATAGATGGTGTCTTTCATTTAGGTCGGGCGCCGGCGCCCATGGCGCCCTCGGCCGCGGCGGTCATCAACTTGCGAAACTGCTCCTGGGCGCCGGCGCCGAAGGCTGTCCAGGCTTTCACCAGTTCGTCGGGCGAGGCCATGGCCATGTTCTGCTCCAGCCGGTTCTGCATCTCCTTGACCAGCCGCTCATTGAGTTCGGTGACGTCCGGCAGGCCAAGGAAGGCGCGGGCCTCAGTGGGGGAGCAGTCGATCTCGACGGTCATCTTCATGGGAACCTCCGATAGCGCCGGAACCGGGCGCGGTGGCGACATTGTTGTGATCGCTTGTTAGGTATGGGCTCGCCCCTGGGACCAGCGACACCACATCCTAGGTCGGCGAAACCTGGCGGTCGAGGCGAGCCCTCGCGCCGCCCGATGACTTCAAACGCACGGGAGCAGCATATGGCCGGCCAGACCCTCGAAATCAAAACCCCCGACGGCGCCTTCTCGGCCTATGTGGCCAAGCCGGCCCAGACCCCGGCGCCGGCCATTGTGGTCCTCCAGGAGATCTTCGGCGTCAACAAGGTGATGCGCGACATCTGCGACGACTACGCCGCCCAGGGCTATCTGGCCATCTGTCCGGACCTGTTCTGGCGCATCGAGCCCGGCGTCGACATCACCGACCAGAGCGAGGCCGAGTGGAAGAAGGCCTTCGAGTTGATGAACGCTTTCGACGCTGACCAAGGGGTGCGCGACATCCGCGTGGTCATCGACACCATCCGCAGCCATGAGGACTGCACCGGCAAGGTCGGCGCTGTCGGCTATTGCCTGGGCGGCCTGCTGGCCTTCACCACCGCCACCCGCACCGACGCCGACGCCAGCGTCGCCTATTACGGCGTGGGCATCGAGCAGCGCACCGGCGAGGCCGAGCGCCTGGCCCAACCGCTGATGATGCACATCGCCGAGGAAGACCAGTTCGTGCCCAAGGCCGCCCAGGAGCTGATCCTCGGCGCCCTGAAGAACCACCCGCAGGTCCAGATCCATACCTATCCCGGCTGCGACCACGCCTTCGCCCGCAAGGGCGGCGAGCACTACAACGCGCAGGCCGCCGAAGCCGCCAATGCGCGGACCGCCGCCTTCTTCGAAGCGAACCTCCGCTGATGCGCGCCGTCCAGATCGCCCGCACCGGCGGGCCCGAAGTCCTGGAGCTGGTCGAGGTCGAACGCCCCTCGCCCGGCCCCGGCGAGATCCTCGTGCGCAACCAGGCCATCGGCCTGAACTTCATCGACACCTATCACCGCACCGGCCTCTATCCCGTAAAGCTGCCGTCCGGCCTGGGCATGGAGGGCGCCGGTGAGGTGGTGGAGATCGGCGAGGGGGTCGACCGTTTCGCCGTCGGCGACCTGGCGGCCTATGCGTCCGGCCCCATCGGGGCCTATGCGGAGTTTCACGTGGTCAAGGCCGCGCGGGCGGTGAAGCCGCCGCCCGGCGTCGGGGCCGATGTGGCGGCCGCGGCCCTCCTCAAGGGCATGACGGCGGAGTTCCTGCTGCGTCGCTGCTTCCCCGTCCAGGCCGGTCAGACCATCCTGGTCCATGCCGCGGCGGGCGGCGTCGGCTCGATCCTGGTCCAGTGGGCCAAGGCGATCGGCGCCACCGTGATCGGCACAGTGGGGTCAGAGGCCAAGGCCGAGCGGGTCCGCGAACTGGGCGCCGACCACGTCATCCTCTACCGGGACCAGGATGTGGCGGCCGAGGTGCGTCGGATCACCGATGGGGCCGGCGTGCCGGTCGCCTATGACTCCGTGGGCGCGGCCACCTTCGAGGCCACCCTGAACAGCCTCGCGCGGCGGGGTCTGTTCGTCTCCTACGGCAATGCCTCAGGCCCGGCGCCCGCCATCCTGCCCGGACGGCTGTCGCAGCTCGGCTCGCTGTTCCTCACCCGCCCGACCCTGTTCGACTACGTGGCCACCACCGAGGAACTCGACGCCAGCGCCGCGGCCCTGTTCGACGTGATCGCCAGCGGCCAGGTGCGGATCGACATCGGCCAGACCTTCCCGCTGGCCAAGGCGAAGGCCGCTCATGAGGCGCTGGAGGGCCGCGAGACGGTCGGCGCCTCCCTGCTGGTCCCATAGTCGAAGACCGAAGAGGACATAGAGATGGGCAGTTTTTCGGTCTGGCACTGGCTGATCCTGGTCGCCTGGGTCTTCCTGATCGTCTTCCCGATCGGCAAGATTTTCAGCCGCCTGGGCATTCCCTGGGCCGTCGCCTTCCTGATGGTGGTGCCGGGCGTGAACCTGGTGATGCTGTGGATCGTGGCCTTCATCAAATGGCCGAGGGACCACGTCCCGCCTCAGGGCTGATGTTTCACGTGAAACAGGGCGGGGGCGCACTGCGTCCTTCGAGGCTCGCTCTCGCTCGCACCTCAGGCTGAGGGCGGGGGTTGCGGGCTGAGGCGTTTCATTCCGTCCTCATCCTGAGGCGCCCAAAGGGTCTCGAATGACGAGGGCGGTCGCACCGCCCTAAATAAAAAAGGGGGACACAAAGAACAGAAAGATAGCCAAGGACACGAAGGCCTCCGCGGCCTCGGCTTTGTGTCCTTTGCGACCCTTCGTGTTCTTCGTGTCGCCCTTTAGGGCGCCTGCGGCGCAATCGAACCGTCGAGGCGCGCAACCTGGGCGCGCCGCTTAGACTCAGGTGTTCATCGACTGGAAGAAGTCGTCGTTGTTCTTGGCGTTGCGCAGCTTGTCGAGCAGGAACTCGATGGCGTCCTGCGCCCCCATGGGGTTGAGGATGCGGCGCAGCACATAGGTCTTCTGCAGCTGATCCTTCGGCGTGATCAGCTCTTCCTTACGGGTGCCGGACTTCAGCACGTCGATGGCCGGGAAGATGCGCTTGTCAGCGACCTTGCGGTCCAGGACGATTTCCGAGTTACCGGTGCCCTTGAACTCTTCGAAGATGACCTCGTCCATCCGGCTGCCGGTGTCGATCAGGGCGGTGGCGATGATGGACAGCGAGCCGCCCTCCTCCACATTCCGCGCCGCGCCGAAGAAGCGCTTGGGCCGCTGCAGGGCGTTGGCGTCCACACCGCCGGTCAGCACCTTGCCTGAGGACGGCACCACGGTGTTGTAGGCGCGGCCCAGGCGGGTGACGGAGTCCAGCAGGATGACCACGTCGCGCTTGTGCTCGACCAGGCGCTTGGCCTTTTCGATGACCATCTCGGCGACCTGCACGTGGCGGGTGGCCGGCTCGTCGAAGGTGGACGCGATGACCTCGCCGCGCACGGTGCGCTGCATGTCGGTCACCTCTTCCGGCCGCTCGTCGATCAGCAGGACGATCAGATAGATTTCCGGATGGTTGGCCTCGATAGACTTGGCGATGTTCTGCAGCATCACCGTCTTGCCGACCCGCGGCGGGGCGACGATCAGGCAGCGCTGGCCCTTGCCCAGAGGCGCGACGATGTCGATCACCCGGCCGGAGCGATCCTTCAGGGTCGGATCGTCGATCTCCATCTTCAGGCGCTCTTCGGGATAGAGCGGCGTCAGGTTGTCGAAGTGGACCTTGTGGCGGACGTTTTCGGGGTCTTCGAAATTGATCTGGTCGACCTTGACCAGGGCGAAATAGCGCTCGCCTTCACGGGGCGCGCGGATGGCGCCGACCACGGAGTCGCCGGTGCGCAGGCCGAACTTCCGGATCTGCGAGGGGCTCACATAGATGTCGTCCGGGCCGGGCAGATAGTTGGCCTCGGGGCTGCGCAGGAAGCCGAAGCCGTCGGGCAGCACCTCCATGGTGCCCGAGCCTGAAATCTCCACGCCTTCTTCGGCGAGGGTCTTCAGGATGCCGAACATCATGTCCTGCTTGCGCATCGAGTTGGCGTTCTCGATGTCCATCTGCTCGGCGAAGGCCAGCAGGTCGGAGGAGGATTTCTCCTTCAACTCCTGAAGCGACATCTTGGTCAGGCCCATGGCGGCGATCGCCTGGGAGGCCAGGGACGGTTCGTCTTCGGCGTCCATGCCGGCGTCGTCGTCGGTCTGGGACTCGAGGACTTCGTTCTGGGTGTCTTCGCTCATCGGGTCTTTGAAGCTCTGAGAGGGTGTGTCGGGCCGCGCACCGCCGGATGGACTCCGGGCGGGCGGGGACGAGAGGTGGGGCGCAGATCGAACGGCGCCGGCTATGTTGTCTCGAGGACCGGGCCGTCGGCGATGAACGCGCGGCGCCGGGAAAAGGCGGGGGCGCGGGATTTCTCCCGCGTGGCTAACGCAAAACCACAGCCGGGGGGCCGAGGTCAAGGGCCGTCTCACACCAGATGGGGTCAGCGGGCGCCGAATTCCAGGGTGACGGCCAGGACCGCGGCGATGGCGATCAGGAAGGGGATCTCATTGGTGGCCCGCCAGAACTTGGCGCTACGGGGCCGCTCGCCCGCCGCGATCTGCTTGCGTGCCCCGGCCAGCATGCCGTGCCAGCCCGACAGGAAGATCACCAGCGCCAGCTTCAGCATCATCCAGGGCTGCAGCAGGAAGGCCCAGCCCTGCCCCATGGCGTGCACGTGATACATGATCAGGCTCAGGCCCAGGATCCAGGTCAGCACCATGGACGGGTTGATGATGATCTTGAGGAGCTTGGCCTCCCACACCTTGAAGTGGGCGTCGAACTCGCTGCCGGGCGGCGCGGTTTCGGTGTGATAGGCGTAGAGCCTGGGCAGATACATCATGCCGGCCATCCAGGCGATGACCGCGATGATGTGCAGCCCCCGAAGCAGATCAAACCAGTTCATGCCGCCCTCCCCGTCCTGCAGGCGCATTTTCCATAGTCGGCCGGGCAGGTCCAGCCGCCGGCCGGGGCGATCCTCGGCGCATCGTCCAGGGCGTTCAGCACGACGCCGGTGAGCCCTGCGATGAATCCCGGCGTGATCCCCAGGGCCGGAACCCGCAGATAGGGGGCGCAGCCGATGGTCTTGGCGATCTCGGCATATTCGTGATCGAGCTCGACCAGGGTCTCCACATGCTCGGAGACAAAGGCGATGGGGGTCAGGATCACGCCCTTGCCGTCGGCCTGAGCCTGGCGCAAGGCAACCTCCGTGGACGGACCAATCCATTCCATCGGACCCACCCGGCTCTGGTAGCAGACCTGCCAGTCGGAAAGCTCGGGCAGGCGGGCGGCCACGGCCGCGGCGGTGGCCTCGATCTGGGCCTGGTAGGGATCGCCGCGTTCGATCACCGATTTGGGCAGGCCATGGGCTGAGAACAGTAGGCGCAAGCCCTCAGGCTTGCCTGCGGCGGCCCAGGTGGCGGCGATCTGGTCGGCATGGGCCGCGATCAGCTTCGCCTGGGTGGGATAGCAGCAGACCGTGCGAACAACACCCGAGCCCCTATAGGCCTTGGTCCAGTCTTTGAGGGACGAGCCCGTCGTGGTGGTGGAAAACTGCGGATAGAGCGGCAGCAGCACGATCTCGTCGGGAGCAAAGGCCGCCACCTCCGCCGCCGTCGCCTCGGCACGGGGCTTCCAGTAGCGCATGGCGATGAAGACCCTGGTCTCCAGCTCCGGCGCGGCCTTGGCCAGCTCAGCCTCGAGCGCGTTAGCCTGAGCCTTCGTCTCCGGCAGCAGGGGCGAGCCGCCGCCCATGATGGCGTAGTTGGCCTGGGCGGTCTTCTTGCGGGTGGTGGAGATCAGGGCGGCCAGGGCATAGCGGAACGGGGCCGGCAGGCCGATGATCGCCGGGTCGCGGAACAGGTTGAACAGGAAGGGCTGGACCGAATCCTGGTCGTCGGGTCCCCCCAGGTTGAAGAGGACGACCGCGAGCTTTTTCATCAGGTCCCCGTCACGCGGCGAACCGCGCGCTCGATGTTTTCCACCGGGGTGTCGGGCAGAACCCCGTGGCCCAGATTGAAGATGTAGGGCCCCTGCCCCCACTGGTCGATCAGGGCGTCGATGCGGGCGTCCATGGCCGGGCCGCCGGCCCGCAGCAGCAGGTTGTCGAGCGCGCCCTGGATCGCCTTGCCGCCCGACTGGATCTTGCGGCCCATGGCGGCGCTGGCCTGGGTGTCGAGGGCCACAGCCTGGACCGGCACGGCGGCGGCGTAGTTTTCCACCAGGGCGCCGGCGCCGCGGGGGAAGCCGATGAAGGGGGTGTCGATCCCGGCGGCGCGGACCTTCTCGATGATCGCGGCATGGGGGCGGATGACGATGCGTTCGAACACGTCCTCGGCCAGGCCCTCGGCCCAGCTCTCGAACAGCTTCAGCGCCTGGGCGCCGGCCTTGGCCTGCATCACCAGGTAGCGGGCGGTGGACTCCACCAGGATGTCCAGCAGCCGGTCCAGATCCTCGGGGTTCTGATAGGCGTAGGTCCGCGCGCCGGAGCGATCGGAGCCGCGGCCCTCGATCATATAGGTGGCCACGGTCCAGGGGGCGCCGGCGAACCCGATCAGGGCCCGCTCCGGCTCCAGTTCAGCGCGCACCCGGGTCAGGGTTTCGCCGATCTCGGAAAGCCTGCCGGTCGAGGCCTCGATCTCGGCCTCCATGGCCGAAAGCGCCGGCAGTTCGCCAAGCCTGGGACCTTCGCCCGTCTCGAACCAGACCTTCTGGCCCAGCGCCTTGGGCAGCAGCAGGATGTCGGCGAATACGATGGCCGCATCCAGGGGGAAGCGGCGCATGGGCTGCAGGGTCGCCTCGGCCGCCATCTGCGGATTGTGGCAGAAGGCGATGAAGTCCGGCGCCTTGGTGCGCAGCTCGCGATATTCCGGCAGGGACCGGCCCGCCTGACGCATGAACCAGACCGGCGGGCGGTCGAGGGTTTCGCCGGCCAGGGCGCGAAGGAGGCGGGGCTGGGTCGTGTCGTTCATGCCAAGCCTTAAAGCCGCTCCGGCCCGCCTGCTCAAGGGGCGAGGTGGACACAGGTCCCCACCCCTCTTCCTGAAAGAAAGATCTGTTTGAGGATGAGGTTGAGGTAGGGCCGGTCAGACCCGGGGAAAACCGGCCCTTGCCGACGCCATACCGCCTTCGCCCACAGCCGGCGCCTGGCTTGTCCCAAGGCAGGAAGAGCCCCTGTGAATTGCGGGCGCCGGGGGCTGAGCGTCGCCACATTCCTTAACGAAACCTTAAGAACCGGAGCCGGCCGCGCCGAGGCTCACGGGCGCCGGGCCTGAGGATGACCCGCGCTCTGGCGCAGGCCCTGTGTTTACCTTTCGTTAAGACTTTCCCCATCGGCTGAACCGGTGGACGCCTGGACCCCCAATGTCCGATCCTTACAGCCTGGCCCGTCTCGCGATCGGCGGCGGCGGATAAGTCGAGGCCTATCCCCAAGTTCGCCGGCCTCCTTTAAGAGACTTATCGACTCCTTGGTCCCCAAGAGCATTTTGTCGCAGGCGCCCCCCTCGGAATGACTAACCCGCGCATCGCAACCTATTTCCATGTCCACCTGGTGTCGGACTCCACCGGCGAGACCCTGAACGCCATGGCGCGCGCGGTCTGCGCCCGGTTCGACGACGTCCTGCCGATCGAACACATCTACGCCCTGGTCCGCTCCCAGCGGCAGCTGGACCGCGCCCTGTCGGATATCGAGTCCGCGCCCGGCCTGGTCATTCACACCATCGTCGACGCCGAACTGCGCGCAGCCCTGGAGGAGGGCTGCCGGCGGCTGGAAATGGCCTGCATCCCTGCGCTGGACCCGCTGGTCTCGGCGGTGTCGCGCTATCTGGGGGTCAACACCACCACAAGGGTCGGCGCCCAGCACGCCCTGGACCACGACTATTTCAACCGGATGGACGCGCTCAACTACGCCATCGGCCATGACGACGGCCAGGGCGGCCAGGATCTCGAACAGGCCGACGTGGTGCTGGTGGGCGTGTCGCGGACCTCCAAGACGCCGACCTGCATCTATCTGGCCCACCGGGGCGTGCGGGCGGCCAACGTCCCCCTGGTCCCGTCGCGGCCGATCCCCGACAAGCTGTTGCAGCTCAAGAACACCCTGGTGGTGGGGCTGACCATCTCGCCCGACCGGCTGATCCAGATCCGTCGCAACCGGCTGCTGAGCCTGAAGGAGAACCGCACCTCGGCCTATATCGATGTGGACAATGTGCGCGAGGAGATCGTGCAGGCCCGAAGGCTCTATGAGCGTCAGGGCTGGCCGGTGATCGACGTCACCCGCCGCTCGGTGGAGGAGACGGCCGCGGCGGTGATGAACCTGCTCACCGCCGGCCGCCAGGTGGATATCCTCGGATGAGCCGGGTCATCCTCGCCTCGCAGAGCGCCGCCCGCAGTCAGGTCCTGGCCGGGGCCGGCGTGACCTTCGACAAGATCGTGTCCGGGGTGGATGAGGATCTGGTCAAGACGCGCATCCAGACCGACGGCGGCAGTCCCCGGGCCGTGGCCCAGGCCCTGGCCGAGATCAAGGCGGTGACGGTGTCGGCCGCGGAGCCTGGCCTCGTCATCGGCGCCGACCAGACCCTGGAGTTCGAAGGCGCGCTCTATGACAAGGCGGTCGACCGCGCTGAGGCCCGGTCGCGCCTGCTGGCCCTGCGCGGCAAGCCGCACTTCCTGCATTCGGCCGTGGCGCTGGCTCAGGACGGCGAGGTCCTGTGGTCGGAGATCGCCTGCGCCACGCTCACCCTGCGCGACTTTTCCGACGCCTTCCTGGACCACTATCTCGACCTGGAGGGTGACGACCTGCTGGGCTCGGTGGGCTGCTACCGGCTGGAAGGCCCCGGCGCCCAGCTGTTCGCCGCCATCGAGGGGGACTACTTCGCCATACTGGGCCTGCCGCTCATCGGCCTGCTCGATCAACTTCGCCAACGCGGAGCCCTTGTCCCATGAGCCAGAGTCTGACGGGCGCCGGGCGGGTGGCGGGCGTGGTCGGCGCGCCGGTTCGCCATTCGCTCAGCCCGCTGATCCACAACGCCTGGATTTCGGCCGCGGGCCTCGATGCGGCCTATGTGCCGTTCAGTCCTTCGGAGACCGGGTTCAAGGCCCTCGTGGAGGGTTTTCGCGGCGGGGCCATCTGCGGCCTCAACGTCACCCTGCCCTTCAAGGAAGAGGCCCTGGCCCTGGCCGACGCCCCCAGCGCCGCAGCGCAAGCCGCCGGCGCAGCCAATCTGCTGCTGTTCAATGAAGATGGCCGCATCGTCGCCGACAACACCGATGGCGCAGGCCTGTTGGCGGCCTTTGCCCAGCAGGCGCCGGGCTTCGATCCCGCCGTCGCCCCGGTGGTCATACTGGGGGCCGGTGGGGCGGCCCGGGGCGCGGCCGCAGCCTTTCTGGCGGCCGGCGCGCCGCAGGTGCGGATCCTGAACCGCACCGTGGCCCGGGCCGAGGCCATCGCCGCGCGTCTGGGCGATCGGGTGACCGCCCTTGGCCTCGACCAGGCCGAAGCGGCCTTCGCCGGCGCCGGTGCGGTGATCAACGCCACCTCGGCGGGTCTGTCGGGCGAGGGTGTGCTCGATGTGCCGCTGGCCGCGACGCCCGCCGACTGCGTGGTCATGGACATGGTCTACAAGCCGCTTCGCACGCCCTTCCTGGTGGAGGCCGAGACCGAGGGCCGGCGCATCGTCGATGGCCTGGCCATGTTGATCGGCCAGGCGGTCCCGTCATTCACGGCCTTCTTCGGGATTTCCCCGCCGTCAGGGGTGGACGTCCGCGCCCTGGCGCTGAAGACTCTGGGCCTCAGCGAGAGGATTTGAGGCGACATGCGGCTCATCGGCCTGACCGGCTCCATCGGCATGGGAAAATCCACCACCGCGGCCATGTTCCGCGAGCACGGCGTCCCGGTCTATGACGCCGACGCGGCGGTGCACGACCTCTATGATGTGGGCGGCGCCGCCGTCGGTCCCGTGGGCGAGGCCTTTCCCGGCGTGGTCCAGGGGGGCGCGGTGGACCGCGAACTGCTCCGCCAGCGCGTGCTGGGCGACCCCGAGGCGCTGAAGCGGCTGAACGCCATCGTCCATCCCCTGGTGGGCCAGGACCGGCTGGGCTTCTTCGCCGAAGCGCAGGCCAAGGGGGCCGACCTCGTCGTGCTGGACATTCCCCTGCTCTATGAGACCGGCGGCGATGCGCGAATGGACGCCGTGGTGGTGGTCAGCGCGCCGGCCCGGATGCAGCGCGAGCGGGTGCTGGCCAGGCCCGGCATGACGCCCGACCGCTTCGACGCCATCCTCGCCCAGCAGATGGCCGACGCCGAAAAACGCGCCCGCGCCCACTATGTGGTCGATACCGGCCAGGGGCTGGACCACGCCCGCGCCCAGGTGGCCGACATCGTCAAGGCCCTGCGGGACGCGCCGCGACGAGAGGTCCCGGCGGGCGCCGCCCCGGTTGAAGACGGCGCCAAACCGGGGCATTGAACCCCCATGGCGCGTGAGATTGTTCTCGATACCGAAACCACCGGCTTCGAACCCCGGGAAGGCCACCGGCTGGTGGAGCTGGCCTGCCTGGAGATCGAGGACTTCATCCCGACCGGGCGCACCTTCCACTGCTATATCGACCCTGAGCGGGACATGCCGCCCGAGGCCCAGAAGGTTCACGGCCTGTCGGCCGACTTCCTGCGGGGCAAGCCCAAGTTCCAGGCGCCGGAGGTGGTGGACGCCTTCCTCGACTTCGTCGGCGATGCGCCGATCGTCGCCCACAACGCCGCCTTCGACCGCACCTTCGTCAATCACGAGCTTGGCCTGTGCGGGCGGGTGGAGATCATCGAGCACCGCTGGGTCGACACCCTGGTGCTGGCCCGGGCGCGGTTCCCCGGCATGGCCAATTCCCTCGACGCCCTGTGCCGGCGCTTCAAGATCTCCCTGGCCGACCGGGAGAAGCACGGGGCGCTGATCGACGCCCGGCTGCTGGCCGATGTCTATCTGGAGCTGAAGGGCGGCCGCGAGCGCCGGCTGGAGCTGACCCCGGCGGTTATCGCCCAGGCGGTCGGCGCGGCGCGCCAGGCAAGCTATGGCGCAAGGCCCCGGCCCCTGGCCGCGCGCTCGACGGCCGATGAGCGCGACCGGCACGCCGCCTTCGTGCGCGAGGTGGTGAAGTCCGAGGACCTGTGGCGCAAGCACGGACTCTGAGGCCGCCCAGGCGCCTCAGAGCCGTCCGTGATCAGGCGTTGCCGACGACCGGACCTTCGGAAAGTTCAGCGCCCTGGGCCTGCGCCTTGCGCGTCGCATAGACGCCGGCGAAGTCGATGGGGTCCAGCAGGAAGGGCGGGAAGCCGCCGTCCGAGGTCACGTCGGCGATCACCCGGCGGGCGAACGGGAACAGGAAGCGCGGGCATTCCACCAGCAGCACCGGCTCCAGATCGTCCGGCGCCACGCCGTTGATCTGGAAGACGCCGCCATAGACCAGCTCCACATGGAAGACGGGACCGTCTTCGCGGGCCGCCCGGGCCGAGAGCTTCAGGTCCACCTCGAACAGGCCATCTTCGCGGCCGCGGGCGTTCATTTCCACCCCGAGGTCGATCTGAGGCTGGGGGCCGGCTGCGCGCAGGGCGTCGGGCGCCCGCGGGTTTTCAAACGACAGGTCGCGGATGAACTGGGCCAGGATGCGAACGCCGGGCACAAAAGCTTCGGCGCCGTTCGGCTGGCCGGCGGTGTCGGCCGCGTCAGTGTCGGTCATGAAAAATCTGTCCGTTCTGGAATTGCCGGGCCGACGCATGCGCAGGCCCATCAAGAGGCCGGAATAACCGCCCGTTCCTGGCGCGGGCTGCTAACATGGCCCCCTGCCTGATGCAACGTCGCTCCTGACGCGGGCGTTCAGGCAGACTATATAGAGATCAAGGGGCCAGATTTCCGGCCTGCCGACCCATTGAAGCCTACGAGAGCCGCGTTGCCCCTATTGGAGCTGATCATCTTCGCCGCCCTGGCGGCCATTGTCCTCTACCAGCTCTATTCTGTGCTGGGACGGCGTGTCGGACGACAGCCCGAGGACCAGGCCCAGGCCGAAGCCGCCAATCCCGCCCACCGCGCGCCGGAGCGCGCCCTCGAGCCGGTGGACGAACCCGATGGCGTCGCCCTGTCGGGCCTGGCCGCCATCCGCGCCCGCGACCCGTCCTTTGACCTGAACCACTTCCTGCAGGGGGCCAAGTCGGCTTACGAGCTGACGGTCAACGCCTTCGCCAAGGGCGATCGCGACACCCTGCGCAATCTGTTGTCCGACGATGTCTACGCCTCGTTCGAGGCGGCGATCACCGGCCGCGAGGCCGAGGATCGCACCGAAACGGTGGAGTTCCTGCACGGACCCCGGGCCGATATGGACAAGGCCGAAATGGCCGGCGACCACGCCCGCGTCACGGTCCGCTTCCTGGCCGAGATCCGCAGCCGCACCAAGGACGCCCTGGGCGAAGCGGTGGACGACCGCCGCACGGCCGAGCTGTGGACCTTCGAGCGCAACCTCAAGAGCCGCGATCCCAACTGGACCCTCGTTCACGTCGACGCCGCGGAGGCCTAGTCGTGAATATGCGTCTGGTCGGCGCCCTGTGCGGCGCCCTCCTTCTGTCGGCCTGCGCCACCGCGCGCGCGCCGCAGGAGACTCCTGGTCCGGGCGGACCGCCCTCGTCCTCCGGGCCGTCCCAGCCGGCGACCCCTTCGCCCGGGGCCTATGCGCCGGGTAATTTTTCCGAGCTCCGGGGCTGGGCGCAGGCTGACCATGCCGCCGCCTTCGCCGCCTATCGGGCGACCTGCGGCGTGGCCAAGACCCCGGCCGAGGCCGAGATCTGCCGCCGCGCGCGAACCTACGAGCAGTTGGACGCTTCGGTCGCCAAGGCCTTCTTCGAGGCCAACTTCCGCCTGGAGCCCGTTCCGGGCGAAGGCGTGCTCACCGCCTATTATGCGCCGGAATACACCGCTCGCCTGACCCGCGACGCCGAGTACAGCGCTCCGGTCCGGCCCAAGCCCGCCAACCATGCCGAATTGTCCGGCCGCGTAGATCGGGCGAGCATCGAAAGCGCCCCGGCTACCGAGGTGCTGGCCTGGATGCGGCCCGAGGAGCTGTTCTTCCTGCAGATCCAGGGCTCGGGCGTCCTGACCTTTCCCGATGGGGCGCGAGTCAAGGCGCTGTTCGCCGCCCATAACGACCTGCCGTTCTCGGGGATCGCCAATCCCATGCGCGACCGAGGCCTGCTGCGGGCCGACAACACCTCGGGCGAGGCGATCCGCGCCTGGCTGGCCGACCATCGCGGCCCCGAGGCCGACGCCATCATGCGGCTCAACCGCCGCTATGTCTGGTTCCGTTTCGAGGCCGACGACGGCCTGCATCCGGTGGGCGCGGCCGGCGTGCCCCTGCCCCCGGACCACGCCATCGCCGTGGACCTGACCCGCCACAGGCTGGGCCAGCTGTTCTGGATCGACGCCGAGGCTCCGATCCTGACCGGCGCATTCCCCACCTATCGCAACCTGGCCATGGCCCTGGACACCGGCGGCGCGATCAAGGGCGAGGTGCGGGCCGACCTCTATCTGGGTTCAGGCCCTGAGGCCGGCGTCGAGGCCGGCCGGGTGCGCCACACCCTGCGAATGGTGCGCCTCGTCCCTCGGATAGGCCCCGACCCGACCCCATGAAGCGGCCGCTCCGACCTGACGAGCAGAAGCTCTGGTCGGTGGTGGCGGCCACGGTGCATCCCCTGCCCGGCCGGGCGACGCCGCGGCCTGCGGACAAGCCGCCCCCGGAGACCTTACCGGCCGAAGACATGCCGATCGCCAAGACCCGCGCGCGGCAGGCCCCGGCCCAGGCGCCTGCCGTTCCGGCGAAGCCCAAGGCGCCGACCCCCTGGCCGGGGCCGGAACTGATCGAGCCCAATCGTCACCACCGGATCGTGCGCGAGCGCGACCCCATCGCCGCGCGCCTGGACCTGCACGGCCTGACCTATGACACCGCCCGCAGCGCCCTGGAGGCGTTTCTGCATCGGGCCTGGGACGAGGGCCACCGCTCGGTGCTGGTGATCACTGGCAAGGGAAACCGCGGCGACGGCGCCCTGCGCCGGGCCGCGCCGGAATGGCTGGCCGCGCCACACCTGCGCGCGATGGTGGCGGGGATCTCCGAGGCCCATCGCCGCCACGGCGGCGGCGGCGCGCTCTATGTGGCGCTGAAGCGCAAGCCGCGGGGATGACCGACCTGCGCCGTTCGTGCGTTAAAGGGACCCTGATCAGCGAGGATCGCCCATGAAACCGATCACCATCGACCTCCCCCACAGCCTGGGTCCGATCGAGGCCCGCCGGCGCCTGGAAGAGGGCTTCGACAAGATCGTCAGCCAGTTCGGGGGGAGCGCCAAGCTGACCCGCCAATGGACCGGCGACGTGATGGCCTTTTCGGCCACCGTCATGGGCCAGACCATCACCGGCGACCTGGAGGTGCTGCCCGACGCGGTGCGGATGAAGATCAACCTGCCCAATGTGCTCGCCCTGATGGCCGGCAAGATCAAGGGTCGGGTGCAGAAGCAGGGTCAGATCCTGCTGGAGAACAAGACGCCGCCGCCCAAGGCTTAGCGCGGACGGCTGGCCTTCTCGTCGTGGCCGGACACGCCCTCGCGGGCCTCGAGCCGGGCGGCCACATCGTCCAGGGACACCCCGGCGCCGGCCAGGGTCACCAGCCAGTGATAGAGCAGGTCCGCGCTTTCGGCGGCCAGGGCGCCCTGATCGCCCTTCACCGCGGCGATCACCGTCTCGACGGCCTCCTCGCCGAGCTTCTTGGCCGACAGGTCGGGATCGGCCAGCAGGCGGGCGGTATAGGAGGCGGCCGGATCTCCGCCCTTGCGGCTTTCGATCACCGCAGAGAGACGGGTCAGAACCTCGGCCAGGCGGCTCATGAGAAGGCCTCGGCGGCGTCGCGGCGCATCTCCGCCCCGGTCAGGCGCGCGGGCAGGCCGGCGGCCACCATGGCCTGCTTGACCTCGCCGATGGAGACCTCGCCGAAGTGGAAGATGGAGGCGGCCAGCACCGCATCGGCGCCCCCTTGGGTGGCGGCCTCGACGATGTGGGCGGCCGAGCCTGCGCCGCCCGAAGCGATCACCGGCACGCTGACGGCCGAGGTGATGGCGCGCAGCAGTTCGATGTCATAGCCGGACTTGGCGCCGTCGCGATCCATGGAGGTCAGCAGGATTTCGCCGGCCCCCTTCTCCACCGCCAGGCGGGCATAGTCGATGACGTCCAGGCCGGTGTCCTTGCGGCCGCCATAGATGAACACCCGCCAGGCGCCGTCCTCGGTCCGCTTGGCGTCGATGGCGGCGACCACGGCCTGGGAGCCGAAGGCGTCGGCGCAGGCGCTGATCAGGTCGGGGTTCTCCACCGCCGCGGTGTTGACGCTGATCTTGTCGGCCCCGGCCAGCAGCAGGCGTCGCGCATCCTCGACAGCACGGATGCCGCCGCCGACGCTGAGCGGCATGAAGCAGACATCGGCGGTGCGGGCGATGACGTCGAGGATGGCGCCGCGGCCCTCGTGGCTGGCGGTGATGTCCAGGAACATCAGCTCGTCGGCGCCGGCCGCGTCATAGGCGCTGGCCTGCTCCACCGGATCGCCGGCGTCGCGCAGGGAGAGGAACTGCACGCCCTTGACCACGCGGCCGTCCTTGACGTCCAGGCAGGGAATGACGCGCAGGTTCAGCATCAGGCCGCCGCCTTGATGGCTTCGGGCGCCTTGATGGCCCCGGTATAGAGGGCGCGGCCCAGGACGGCGCCGGCGATCGGACGGCCCTTGCGGGCGCGCAGGCGATGGATGTCCTCGACGCTGGCCAGGCCGCCGGCGGCGATGACCGGAATGTCCACCGCATCGGCCATGGCCCCGAACACGTCCACATTGAAGCCGGTCAGGGCGCCGTCGCGGTCGATGTCGGTGATGATCAGGGCGCTGACCCCGGCGTCCTCGAACCGCCTGGCGACGGTGACGGCGTCGAGATCGGAATCCTCGGTCCACCCCTGGACGGCCACCTTGCCGCCGCGGACATCGACGCTGACGGCGATCTGTTCGGGCCAGAGGCGGGCGGCTTCCACCACCACTTGCGGCTCACGTACGGCGAGCGTGCCGAGGATCACCCGGCTGACGCCAGCCTCGATCCAGCCCTCGATATCGGCCAGGCTGCGGATGCCGCCGCCCAGTTGCACCGGCACCGAGACCGACTCCAGGATGGCCTGGACGGCGTTGGCGTTCACCGCCTTGCCTTCCACCGCCCCGTTCAGGTCCACCACATGGATCCAGGGGAAGCCGGCATTAGCCCATTGCTGGGCCTGGTCGGCCGGCGAGGTGTTGAACACGGTGGCGGTGTCGAGGACGCCGTGCAGCACGCGCACGCACTGGCCGTCCTTGAGGTCGATGGCCGGGTAGAGGATCAAGGTCGCCACTCCAGAAAGCGCGCGAGGAGAGAAAGCCCGGCAGACTGCGATTTCTCCGGGTGAAATTGAACCCCCGCCACATTGCCCCGCGCCACGGCGGCGGCGAACCGGCCCCCGTGATCGGTGAAGGCGGCCACGTCGGCGGGATCGGCCGCGTGGAAGGCGAAGGAGTGGGTGAAATACATGGCGCCGTCGGCGGCGAGGCCCAGGGCCTGACCTGCGGGGCTGATGTCGTCCAGACTGTTCCAGCCCATGTGCGGCACCTTGCAGGCCGGGCTGTCAGGGGCGAGACGCCGAACCTCGCCGGGAATCCAGTCGAGACCGGGGGTCTCGCCGAACTCCAGGCCGCGGCTGGCCAGCAGCTGCATGCCCACGCAGACGCCCAGGAACGGAACGCCCCGGCCCTGCACCGCCTCGGTGATCGCTTCGACGAGACCGGCCCGCGCCATCAGCGCCTGGCGGCAGGCGGCGAAGGCGCCGACGCCGGGCAGGACGATGCGATCGGCGGCGGCCACCGTCTCGGGGTCGGAGGTGACGCGAATCTCCGCAGCCCCGGGCGCGGAGCCGGCGGCCTTTTCGAGGGCGTTCTGCGCCGAACGGAGATTGCCCGACCCGTAGTCGATCAGGGCGACGGTCTGCATAGCGGTTCCTTAGACCCTTGGGGCGCCCTAGAGCACGCCCTTTGTGGAGGGGGCCTGGCCGCCCGTCTTGGGGTCGATCTCAATGGCCGTGCGCAGGGCGCGGGCCAAGGCCTTGAACCCGCTCTCGGCGATATGGTGGCTGTTCTCGCCGTACAGGGTCTCCAGGTGCACGCAGGCGCCGCAATTCATGGCGAAGGCGTGGTGGAATTCCTTGAACAGCTCGGTGTCCATCTCGCCGATCTTCGGCGTGCGGAAGGCCACCTTCCAGATCAGATAGGGCCGGTTGGACAGATCGAGCGCGCAGCGGGTCAGGGTCTCGTCCATGGGGATATAGGCGTCGCCGAACCGGCGGATGCCCTTGAACCCGTCCAGCGCCTTATGGATGGCCTGGCCCAGCACGATGCCGGTGTCTTCCACCGTGTGGTGGAAGTCGATGTGCAGGTCGCCCTTGGTGCGGACCTTCAGGTCGATGCCGCCGTGGCGGGCGAAGGCGTCGAGCATGTGGTCGAAGAAGCCGACGCCGGTCTCGACGTCGGACACGCCGGTCCCGTCCAGATCGACGCTGACGCTGATCTGGGTTTCCTTGGTGTTGCGGACCACCTCGGCCGTGCGCGCCATGGTCTTCAAAGTCCTCTCGAAGCGGCCAGGTCCTTGAGCGAGACCTGCGGCCGCGGGCCGTAATGGGAGATCACCTCGGCCGCCGCCAGGGCGCCAAGCTGACCGCAGACCGGAAGCGAGCGGTCATGCGCCAATCCATATAGGAAGCCGGCGGCGTATTGATCCCCCGCGCCGGTGGTGTCGACCACCTTGTCCACAGCCGCGGCCCAGATTTCGTGGCGGGCCTCGCCAGCGGCGATCACCGAGCCCTTTTCGCTGCGGGTCACCGCAGCCATGGCGGTGCGGGCGGCCAGGGCGCTGACGGCGGCGTCGAAGTCCGGCGTTTCGAACAGAGCGCAGACCTCGGCTTCGTTGGCGAAGACGATGTCCACCTGGGTGTCGATGAACTCCATCAGGGCGCCGCGATGGCGCTCGACCACAAAGGCGTCCGACAGGGTCAGCGCGATCTTGCGCCCGTTGGCCCGGGCCAGCCCTGCGGCCTTGGCGAAGGCGCGGCGGGCCTCATGGGGGTCGAACAGATAGCCTTCGAGATAGACGATCTTGGAGGCCTCGATGATCGCCGGGTCGACATCGTCGGCGGTCAGCTCGGTCGAGGCGCCCAGATAGGTGCACATGGTTCGCTGGCCGTCCGGCGTCACATTGATCAGGCAGCGGGCGGTGGCGGGGCCGGCCGCCAGCGGCGTCACGTCGAACCGGACCCCTTGGGCGCGCATGTCGTGGGCGAAGACGTCGCCCAGCTGGTCCTTGGCCACCTTGCCCAGATAGGCCGCCCGGCCGCCGAAGCTGGCCACGCCGGCCACGGTGTTGCCAGCCGAACCGCCGGAGGTTTCGACGCCCGGCGCCATGCGGCTGTAGAGATCGACCCCGCGGGCTTCGTCGATCAGCATCATCGCGCCCTTGGACAGGCCTTCGGCGCCAAGGAACTCCTCGGCGGCCGGGGCGATCACGTCGACAATGGCGTTGCCGATGGCGGCGACGTCGTAAAGCTCGGTCATTGCGGGAGGTTTTCTCTTCTCGTTGGGCGGCGATGATTGGGGAACGGGCGCCGATTACAGGGAAAGCACAGTCGGGGCAATGTGAAGCAAGGCCGCGGCCGGGCCAAAGATGACGGCGCCCCGGCCTTGCACAGGCCGTCATGATCGGGCGCTATCCCGGCGATATGCAGCTCTACCACTTCAGCGACGATCCGGGCATCGCGGTGTTCGAGCCCCGCCCCGTCCGCGTCCCCTCCGAGCGAGGGCCGGGCCGTGACTGGCTGAACGGGCCCCTGGTCTGGGCCATCGAAGAGGCCCGCCAGGCCATGTACCTGTTCCCCCGCGACTGCCCGCGGATCGTGGTCTGGGCGAAGGACGACAGCGCCGCGGCCGATCGCGCGGCCTGGTTCGGCGACAGTCCGGCCCAGGCCATCGCCTATATGGAGCGGGACTGGTTCGAGCGGCTGCGGGCCGAGACCCTCTATCGCTACGTGTTGCCGGCCGAACCCTTCGAAAGCCTGGACGACGCCGGCATGTGGGTGTCGCGCGACACCGTGACGCCGGTCAGCCGGGATGTGCTGACCGACCTGCCCGCCGCCCTGCGCGCGGCCGGGGTCGAGCTGCGCCTCACCGAGACCCTGACCCACCTGCGGCCGGTCTGGGACACCACCCTGCACGCCAGCGGCGTCCGGCTGCGCAACGCCAAGGACTGGACATGAAGAGCCCTCTCGTGGCGAGCCTGATCGCCGCCCTCCTGCCCCTGGCCGCTGTGGCCGCCGAGCCTGGCGACTGGCGCACGCCTGACCCGGCGCAGACCCTGGTGATCGACACCACCCGGGGCCGCATGGTGGTGGAGCTGGCGCCCGAGGTCGCGCCCCTGGCGGTGGCCCGGGTCAAGCAGCTGGCCCGGGAAGGCGTCTATGACGGCCTGCAGTTTCACCGGGTGATCGCAGGCTTCGTCGCCCAGACCGGCAATCCGAACAATCGGGACGGCGGAACCTCCGAGCATCCGGACCTTGAGCCGGAGTTCAGCCTTCTTCTGACGCCGGACCTGGCGGCCGAGGTGGTGATGGTCACCCAGGCCAGCGATGGGCGCACCGGTTTCCTGCGGTCCATGCCGCTCGCGGCGGTCTCGGCCGGCGAAGCGAGCCGCAGCGGCCGGCCCCGGGCCTGGGGCGCCTATTGCCCCGGCGTCTTCGGCATGGGCCGCCAGGCCCATCCCGGCAGCGCCAACAGCGAAATCTTCGTCATGCTGGAGGCCGCCCGCAGGCTGGATCGCGACTACACCCCGTTCGGTCGGGTGATCGCCGGCCTGGATGTGGCCCGGTCCCTGGCGGTGGGCGAGCCGCCGGCCGCGCCCGACCAGATGGTCCGCGTCACGCTCGCCGCCGACCTGCCGCAGGACGAGCGCCCGCAGCTCGAGGTCGCCGATCCGAGGGGCGCGGCCTTCCAGGCCAAGGTGGCCGCCCTGCGCGCCGAAAAAGGCGCCGACTTCACCCTCTGCGATGTGGAGATCCTGGTGCGCTGACACCCAAGCAAGCCGTCACCCTTGGGGCTTGTCCCGAGAGTGACGGCGGTGGGGTGGATGGACTGCGCGCCGTCCTCGTCCTTCGAGGCCCTGCTAGCGCAGGGCGCCTCAGGATGAGGACGGACTGCAGACGCCCGCACCCTCCTCCCTCATCCTGAGGTGCGAGCGAAGCGAGCCTCGAAGGACGCAAGGCCTCTCGTTCCCGTCACCCTCGGGCTCGTCCCGAGGGTCCCTGTCGAGGGCGGGCGCAAGCGTCGAGAGGGACCCTGGGCACAGGGCCCAGGGTGACGCTGGTGGGGGTGCGCGCCTAGGTGAACAGCGCGCGGGAGGGGCAGAGGTCGGCGACGGGGCATTCGTCGCATTTGGGCTTGCGGGCCACGCACACATAGCGGCCATGCAGGATCAGCCAGTGGTGGGCGCGGACCAGGTAGGGCTCGGGATCACCGCCATCAGCTCGGCCTCCACCTGGTCGGGCGTCTTGCCGAAGGCGAGCTTCAGCCGATGGGCGACGCGGAAGACGTGGGTGTCGACGGCGATGGCCGGCTCCACGCGCAGCTCGTTCAGCACCACGCTGGCGGTCTTGCGCCCGACGCCGGGCAGGGCCTGGAGGGCCTCGCGTTCCAGGGGCACCTCGCCGCCGTGCTGCTCGATCAGGATGCGGGCCGCGGCGATGACGTTCTTCGCCTTGGTGCGGAACAGGCCGATGGAGGCGATGTAGGGGATCAGCCCTTCCTCCCCCAGCGCCAGCATCTTCTCCGGGGTGTCGGCCACCTCGAACAGTCGGGCCGTAGCCTTGTTGACCGAGACATCGGTGGCCTGGGCCGACAGGGCGACCGCCGTCACCAGGGTATAGGGGCTGTCATAGTTGAGCTCGGTGCGGGGGTCGGACTCCGCGTCCTCGAACCGCTCGAACAGGGTGGCGATGCGCGCCCGCTCGGCCGGCGAGAGCCGCCGGGGGGACTTTTTCGCAGCAGGCTTGCGGGGCGGGGGTTTGGGCGGCGCGACCATGGGGGCTTGATGCCCTGCGCAAAGGCCCTCGCCAAGTCCGCGCGGGCGGCTAATATCGCCCCACGATGGACGGCCCCTATTACATGGATGCGGTCATCACCCCCAACCGCTCGCTGTCCCAGCGAGGGTTCGTGATCCTTATATCCATCGTCACGGTTTTGAACTGCGCCTCGGCGGCGGTCTTCATGTCGATGGGCGCGACCCTGGTGCCGATCTTCCTGGCCATGGATGTGGGCGCCATTGCGCTGGCCTTCCTGGTCAGCTTCCAGGCCGCCCGCCAGGTGGAGCGGGTGCAGGTCACCGCCCGGGAGGTGCGCGTGCTGCGCCAGACGCCCCAGGCCCAGGCCCTGGTCTGGACCTCGCCCACCGCCTTCACCCGGGTCGATGTGGAGGTGGAGGACGAGCGCACGGTGGGCGTGAAGCTGAGGCTGTCGGGCAAGTTCGCCCAGGTGGCCGCGGCGCTGTCGCCCGGCGAACGGGCCGATTTCGCCCGCGCCCTGCAGACCGCCATCTGGCAGGCCCGCTCTAACCGGTTCTAGACGCGAATATCCAGCAGGGAGCCGGGCCGCAGGATCTTCTGCGGCGGCTCGTCGCCAGCGCGGACCTGAAGTGGAACCTCGCGAACCGCCGTGGCGTGCGGCTGGATCGACGCGGACGGCGCTGCGGCCTTCGTCGGGACCTGAGCCGGGGCCGGGGCCTGGGTCGGCGCAGCGCGGCCGAGGGCGGCTTCGAAGAAGGCCTTCTGGGCGGCGCTACGCGGCTGGGGCGTGACCCCCTGCGGGGCCGCCGGCAGAGCGTTCGGGAAAGGAGGTCGAATCGCGCTCAAGGCGAAAACCGGCGTTTAGGGGCTGAAATCGACCCCAAAATGGGGCTCTTGCGCTGAATTTATGGTTAACGACGTCTAAAGGCCAGGGGTCTTCACAGCCAGCAGGGCGGCGAGGCGAGCGGTCAGGGCGGCCTCGTCCTTCATCTCGCATTCCCAGACCACCTCGACGCGCCAGCCGGCCGCCGACAGGGCCTGGGCGGTGGTGGCGTCCCGCGCGCGATTGCGCCCGACCTTGGCCAGCCAGTAGTCGCGGTTGGTCTTGGGCACGCGGGCCCCTCGGGCGCAGTCATGGCCGTGCCAGAAGCACCCATGCGCAAAGATGACCAGCCGGCGGCCGGGCAGGACGATGTCCGGCGAGCCCGGCAGGTCCTTGCGGTTCAGGCGGTAGCGGGCGCCCAGCCTGGTCAGCAGGCGGCGCAGGGTGCGCTCAGGGCCCGTGCCGGAGCCCTTGACCTGCCGCATGACGGCCGAGCGCTTTTCCGCGTCATAGACGTCGGTCATGACGTCCCAACACCGAGGCCCGGCCGCCTCTGGCGCCTAAAGCCCTTCGAACAGGGCGGTCGACAGGTAGCGCTCGGCGAAGCTCGGGATGATGACGACGATGGTCTTGCCGGCCATCTCGTCGCGGGCCGCCACATGGAAGGCCGCCGTCAGGGCCGCGCCGGACGAAATCCCCACCGGAATGCCTTCTTCCCGGGCCACCCGACGGGCCATGGCGAAGCTGTCGTCATTGGAGACCTGGACCACCTCGTCGATGACGCTGCGGTCGAGGATGGAGGGCACGAAGCCCGCCCCGATGCCCTGGATCTTGTGCGGACCGGGCTGGCCGCCGGACAGGATCGGGGAGGCCTCGGGCTCGACGGCGATCATCTTCACCGACGCCTTGCGGGCCTTCAGCACCTGGCCGACCCCGGTGATGGTGCCGCCGGTGCCGACGCCGGAAATCACCGCATCGACCTTGCCGTCGGTGTCGTTCCAGATCTCCTCGGCGGTGGAGACCCGGTGGACCAGGGGGTTGGCCCCATTGTCGAACTGCTGGGGCATGACGGCGCCCGGCGTCGCCTCGACGATCTCACGGGCACGGGCCACCGCGCCGGCCATGCCGCGCTCGGCTGGCGTGAGCTCAAGCTTGGCGCCCATCAGGGCCAGCATCTTGCGGCGCTCGATGGACATGCTCTCGGGCATGACCAGGGTCAGGGGATAGCCCTTGGCCGCGGCCACGAAGGCCAGCGCAATGCCGGTGTTGCCGCTGGTGGGTTCGACGATGGTGGAGCCGGGCTTGAGGATGCCCTGGGCCTCCAGGGCCTCGATCATGGCCACGCCGATCCGGTCCTTCACCGAGGCGATCGGATTGAAGAATTCCAGCTTGGCCAGCACCTCGCCCTTGGGCTTCAGCGCTGCGGTCAGCCGCGGCAGGCGCACCAGGGGGGTGTCGCCCATGGTGTCGATGATCGAGTCGAATACCCGGCCCCGGCCCGCCCGGCGGAGGCCTTCGGCGTCGTAGGTCTTGTCGGAATTGGCGTCCATGGACCTGCCTTCAAAATTCGCGTGTCGTGCCCTTTGAACGCAAACTTAGGGGTTCAGGCGCCAAATGTAAGCCGGTCATTCGGCGGCGATGGGCCGGGGCTCGGACTCCACCAGGGCGCCGAGCAGGTTTTCCGCCAGCCAGGCCACCACCGGAACCGCTACCCCGTCGCCGGTCACATGCAGGGCGCCATTGGCCGAGGCCGGCAGGGCGTAGGTCTCCGGCAGGCCCATCAGCCGGGCCGATTCCCGCGGCGAGACCAGGCGCGAGCGCAGGCCCCCCTCGTCGGCGATCAGCAGCATCTGGCGCGAGGAGCCGCCGGTGGGCGTGCGCAGGCACCCGGCCAAGCCATCCAGCCGCACCTCGGCCCGCTGCACCCGAACACCATTCTCGGTGCGGATCCGCCGGTAGGCGGCGCCCACCGCCCGGCCCTTGGCGGCCCGCTCGGCCTCGAACCGGCGCCGGTGCAGGGGCGACATCTGGTCCAGCAGCAGCTGCGTCTGGGCAGGCGTTCGCCAGACGACCTCGCCGTCATCCTCCAGCAGGCTGGAAAGCTCGGTGTTGCGCGCGGGCGGCGCGGGCAGGCGCCACCAGACCCAGCGGGCCGCCAGCTCGGCCGGCAGGCGGCCGTGGGCCTCAGTCAGGGCGCGGCTGTGGAAGGCGCTCTCGCCCACCAGGGACGCTGGCGGCGCAGCCCTGGTAGCCACCACGAACACCCGGGGCCGAGACTGGGGCACGAAGCGGGCGGCGTCGATCTCCAGGGCGCCGAAGTGATAGCCCTCGTCCGCCAGGGCCTGGCAGAGCGCCTGAAAATCGGCGCCCCCGTGCGAGGTCAGCAGGCCGACCACATTCTCGATGACGATGGTGCGGGGCGCACGGCCCTGGGCGTTCAGGTCCTGGACCAGCTTCCAGAAGCCGAAGAAGGCCGAGGAGCGTCCGCCGGCCAGACCCGCCCGGGCGCCGGCCAGGCTGAAGTCCTGGCAGGGGGATGAGGCCCAGGCGAGGTCGGCCTGGCCGGGCAGGGCGTCGGCCGACAGCTTCCAGACATCGCCCTCGTGGAAATGGGCCTCGGCGTCGGGGAAGTTGGCCCGGTAGGCGCGGGCCTTGACCGGGTCGAAATCGTTGGCGAAGGCGCATTCCCAGGCCTCGCCCAGGCCAAGCCTGGCCATGCCGCCGCCGGCGAAGAACTCATAGAAGGTGGGGCGGGGATTTCGACTCATGGCCGATGAGTCTAGCCTGTCCCGGCTCAACGGGAAGGACCCATGCCATGCGCGCCATTGTCCCGGGCCGACTTTTCGGCGGCCGCCGCCTGTTGGGGCTGGCTGCGCCCGTCCTCGCGCCCGTCCTCGCCTTGGGGCTGATCGCCTGCCAGCCGCAGGCGCCCGACGGGGCCGAAGCGCCGCCTCCGGCCGACGCGTCGGAGGACATCCCGGCGTCCGCCGCCGCCTTCGCCGGCGAGATCATGGCCGTGGGAACCGAGCCCTTCTGGGGCCTGCGGATCCACGAGACCGAAATCACCCTGGAACAGTTGGGCGAGCCCTCCGCCAAGGGTCCCAATCAAGGCTCTGAGGAGAGCGGGGCGCAGACCATCTGGCGCACCACCACCGCCGGGGGCGACGCGCTCGTGGTGACCCTGTGGGAGGAGGCCTGCTCCGACGGCATGTCGGACCTGGCCTACGCCTATCAGGCGCGGGTCCAGCTGGGGGACAAGACCCTGTCCGGCTGCGCCGGCAAGGCCGACGCCATGCCCCGTGAAGGGGGATGAGGCGCGCGGCGGACCCTTCCCGGTGACCCGGATCAGCCTGAAATTCGACTTCGCCAATGGCGAGCGCCTGGGGCCGGGCAAGGTGGACCTGCTGGAACAGGTGCGCGCGCAGGGCTCCATCGCCGCGGCGGGTCGGGCCATGGGCATGAGCTATCGGCGGGCCTGGCTGTTGATCGACCGGGTCAACCATATGTTCGTCGAGCCCGCCGTGGTGACCCAGATGGGCGGCCGCGGCGGCGGGGCCGCCACCCTCACCCCCTTCGGCGAAACCCTCGTGCGCCATTATCGCGCCCTGCAGGCCAAGACCGCCGCAGCCGCCGCCGAGGACCTGGCGGCGCTCGAGGCCGCGCTTCGCCCGGCGGACGATTGAGGCTCAGCCGGGGTTCAGATCGAGAAGCTCGGCCACCAGGGGGCTGGCGGGGCGGGCCATCACCTGATCCGGCGCGCCGGTCTGAAGCACCCGGCCCTCGTGCAGCACGCTCATCTGGTCGGCCAGGGCGCAGGCCTCGTCCAGGTCGTGGGTGACCAGCAGGATCGGGATTTTCAGGCTCTCCCGCAGGGTGGCGAGATCCTGTTGCAGCCGCCTTCGGGTGCGCCGATCCACGGCGGCGAAGGGCTCGTCCAGCAGCAGGACGTCGGGCGACCGCGCCAGGGCGCGGGCCAGGGCCACCCGCTGCTGCTCGCCGCCGGACAGGTCGGCGGGGCGACGATGGGCCTTGTCGGCCAGCCCCACTTGGGTCAGCAGGGCGAGCGCCCGGGCGGCGCGCGCGGCCCGAGGCTGGGCGGCCAGGCTGGTCTCCACATTGGCCTGGGCGCTCATATGCGGGAACAGGGCATAGGCCTGGAAGACCAGACCCACGCGGCGGGCCTGGGGGGCGAGCCAGGTTCCGGCGGCTGAATCGAACCAGACCATCCCGTCGGATGTGATCTGGCCCGCCTGCGGCCGATAGAGGCCGGCGATGGCCTTGAGCAGAGTGGTCTTGCCGGCCCCCGATGGCCCGACAATGGCGTGGAGTTGGCCGGGCGGGCAGGCGAGGTCCACATCCAGGGGGATCGGTCCTGCCTGGGCCAGCCGCACCCGCAGGCCTGCGCCCAAGGTTTCCGCGATCTCAGCCACGCAGGCGAACCGCTCGGGCGCCGACCCCATAGACCACGGCGATGGCCAGGAAGGCCGAAAGCAGCAGGAAGGCCGACATGATGCCGGCCGCCGCGGTGTCGAAGGCCTGCACCCGGTCATAGATGCTGATGGCGATGGTGCGGGTCTCGCCGGGGATGGCGCCGCCGACCATCAGCACCACGCCGAATTCGCCCAGCGTATGGGTGAAGGTCAGCACCAGGGCGCTGAGCAGGCCCGGCCAGGCGAGCGGCAGCTCCACCTTGCGGAAGGTGGCCAAGGGCGACAGCCCGCCGACCCAGGCGGCGTGGCGCAGGTCCTGGCCGACGCCCTCGAAGGCCCGCTGCAGGGGCTGGATGGCGAAGGGCAGGTTGAACACCACCGAGGCGATCAGCAGGCCCGAAAAGCTGAACACCAGGGTCTGGCCGGTCAGGGCCTGCCAGGCCTGGCCGATCGGGCTGGCGACGCCGAGCGCGATCAGCAGGTAATAGCCGAGCACGGTCGGGGGCAGGACCAGGGGCAGGGTGATGGCGGCTTCGACCCAGCGCTTGCCGCGAAACGCATGGAAGGCCAGCAGGCGCCCCAGGATGACGCCCACGGGCAGCAGGACCAGGGTCGTGGCCCCGGCGAGCTTCAGCGACAGGATGAGCGCGGGCCAGTCCATCAGCTGGACGCCGCCTGCGGCAGGACAAAGCCGTGGCGCGCCAGGATGTCACGGGCCGCGGCGCCTTGCAGGAAGCCGTAGAAGGCCCGGGCCGGGGCGCCGGCGCCCTTCAGCAGCGTCATCTGCTGGTCCAGCGGTTGGTGGAAGGACTCCGGGACGAGGGCGAAGGCGCCTCGCCCTGCGAATTCCGGCGCCAGAGCCAGCGCATAGGCGATCAGTCCGCCCTGGGCCGAGCCGCTGGCGGCGAACTGGGCGGCCTGGGCGGCGTTCTCGCCGAGCACCAGCCGGGGTTGGGCGAGGTCCCAGAGGCCCGCGTGGATCAGGGCCTCGCGGGCGGCGCGGCCATAGGGGGCGTGATCGGGATTGGCCATGGCCAACCGGCTCACGCGGCCATCGGACAGGGCCGCGGCCAGATCGGCCAGATCGGCATCGACCGCCAGGGCCGAGCCGTGAGGCGCGAACAGGACGATCCGCCCGCGGGCATAGGGCTGGCCGTCGCCCTCGGTCAGGCCGCCCTCGGCCAGGCGCCGCACATAGGCCCGGTCGGCGGACATAAAGATCTCGAACGGCGCGCCCTGCTCGATCTGGCGGGTGAAGGCGCCGGACGAGCCGAACACCAGGCGCAGGGGCCCGCCGCCCTGGGCCTGGAACGCCGCAAGAACCTGGGGCAGGGCGAACTGCAGGTCGGCGGCGGCGGCCACCGCCGGACCCCCGCGGTCTGCGGCTGGGGCGCAACTGGCCGCAGCGCTTGCGCCAACGACGGCGGCGAGGCCCCGCAGCAGCTCCGATCGGGTCACGCCTTGGGGCAAGGCCGGGCTCCATCCGCAATATCTGGCCAGATATAGCGCAGGCGCAGGTCCTGTCACGACTCGACAGCGCGCTTGACGCAAGGGCTGTCGCGGGGCGCTAATTGGGAAAACGGCAGGCGATCAAGACCTGCTGACGCCAGGGAGGCGGCGAATTTGGAACGGGCATATGACCTCGTCGTGCGCGGCGGGACCCTGGCCGATGGCACGGGCGCGGCCACCTATGAGGCCGATGTGGCGATCAAGAACGGACGGATCGCCGCCGTCGGCGAGGTCCGGGGCCGCGGCGCCGAGGAGATCGACGCCAAGGGGCTGCTGGTCACCCCGGGCTTTGTCGACATCCACACCCATTATGACGGCCAGGCCACCTGGGACACCCACATGCAGCCCTCGTCCTGGCACGGGGTGACCAGCGTGGTCATGGGCAATTGCGGGGTCGGCTTCGCCCCTTGCCGGCCCGCCGACCACGACCGGCTGATCCGCCTGATGGAAGGGGTGGAGGACATTCCCTTCCCCGTCCTGACCCAGGGCCTGGCCTGGAACTGGGAGAGCTTCCCCGACTATCTGGACGCCCTCGCCAGCCGGGCCTTCGACGTCGATATCGCCGCCCAGCTGCCGCATGCGGCCCTGCGGGTCTTCGTCATGGGCGAGCGCGGGGCCAATCGCGAGCCGGCGACGGCCGCCGATATCGCCGCCATGGCGACCCTGGCGCAGCAGGCGGTGGCCGCCGGCGCGCTCGGCTTCTCCACCTCCCGCACGCTCAATCACCGCACCAGCGACGGCCAGCCGACGCCGACCCTGACGGCGGGCGAGGACGAGCTGACCGGCATCGCCATGGGCTTGGCCCGGGCCGGCGCCGGGGTGTTGCAGGTGGTGTCGGACTTCGCCGATCCGGAGGCCGAGTTCGCCATGCTGCGGCGGATCGTCGAGGCCTCGGGTCGGCCCCTGTCGTTTTCCCTGACTCAAGCCCCCAAGGCGCCCCAGGCCTGGCGCCTGCTGCTGGACGCCCTGACCGAGGCCACCGACGCTGGCCTGCCCATGAAGGCCCAGGTCTGCGGCCGGCCGGTGGGCATCCTGTTCGGTTTCGAGCTGACCCTGAACCCCTTCTCCCATCACCCGACCTATCGGGCCATGGCGGGGCTGCCCTTGCTTGAGCGGGTCGCGCGGCTGCGCGATCCCCTGGTGCGCGAGGCCCTGCTGACTGAAGCGACCACCGCCGAGCAGGGCTTTGCGGCCTCGACGCCGCGCAACTGGGCCAACATGTATCTGATGGGCGAGACCCCGGACTATGAGCCCGGCCCCCGCCAGACCATCGCCGCCCTGGCGCTGGCCCGCGGGGTGAAGCCCGAGGTGGTGGCCCTGGACCACCTGTTGTCGAACGACGGCCGGGGCATGCTCTACCTGCCCTTCCTCAACTATGCCGAGGGTTCGCTGGCCCCCAGCTATGAGATGCTGGGCCATCCCGACGCGGTGCCCGGCCTGTCGGACGGCGGCGCCCATGTGGGCATGATCTGCGACGGGTCGTTTCCCACATCGAACCTCACCCACTGGACCCGGGACCGCAGCCGGGGGCCGCGGTTCGACCTGGAGGCCATGGTGCGGATGCAGACCCGCGACACCGCCCGCGCCGTGGGCCTGTACGATCGCGGCGTCCTCGCACCCGGCTACCGGGCCGACCTCAACCTGATCGACTACCCCAATCTGCGGCTGGAGGCGCCCAAGGTCGCCTATGACCTGCCGGCCGGCGGTCGGCGGCTGATCCAGCGGGCGCACGGCTATGTCGCCACCCTGGTGGCGGGCCAGGTGACCCAGAGGGACGGCGAGCCCACCGGCGCCCTGCCTGGCCGCCTGCTGCGCGGCGCCCAGCCCAGTCCGATGGCGATGGCCGCAGAATAGGGTTTGGGCGGCCGATTTGGTTGAACCTTCCGGCGGTTTCGCCATTTGGGCGAGGGCATGACATCTCCCGACCCCAGCCCCGCACCCGCCCGTTCCAATCCTCGTCCCGGGGGCCTTCAACGGCTGATCTACGCCAGCCGCCAGAACCTGCCCGATGGCGCGCCCCTCGATGAGGTGGTGAGCGACATCATCCGGGCCTCGATCCGCAACAACCGCGAGCAGTCGATCACCGGCCTGCTGCTGGTCCACGGGGGCTGGTTCGTCCAGGCCCTGGAGGGACCCGCCGCCGCCGTGCAGGAACGTTTCGAGCGCATCGCCGGCGACCCGCGCCACGCCGATCCCAAGGTGCTGGAGATCGAGCCGGCCAGCGGGCGGGCCTTCGGCGACTGGAACATGTGCGCCCGCACCCTGTCGGACGCCGATGAGGCCCTGCTGGACGAGCTTGAACAGCGGCAGGCCTTTTCCCCCGACCGCCTGGACGCCCGCTCCGCCCTGCGCCTGCTGAAGGCGGTGCGCGATATCCAGGGCCGCGCCGGATTCGGCTGAGGATCAACTCAGTTTTTCCTTCAACCGCGCCGCCGATACAGCCCATAAGGCGGCCCATGACCGCTTCGCTCGCCGAGGCGCGGGAGGTCCTGCGCCGCACCTTCGGACACACAGATTTCCGGGGCCTTCAGGGCGAGGTGATCACTGAGGCCCTGGCCGGGCGCAGCGCCCTGGCCGTCCTGCCCACCGGCGGCGGCAAGAGCCTCTGCTACCAGATCCCCAGCATGCTGCGGCCAGGCCTCGGCCTCGTGGTCTCGCCGCTGATCGCGCTGATGACCGACCAGGTCGCCGCCCTGCAGCAGTCGGGCGTGGCGGCCGCCCGCCTGGATTCGGCCATCGAGCCGGAGGAGCGGGCGCAGACCTGGCGGCGGGTCGAGGCCGGCGAGCTCGACCTGCTCTATGTGTCGCCCGAGGGGCTGATGGCGCCGCATATGATGGAGCGGCTGCGGCGCACGCCGCTGGCCCTCATCGCCATCGACGAGGCCCACTGCGTCAGCCAGTGGGGCCACGACTTCCGCCCCGACTACCGCACGCTCGGCCGCCTCGCCGACCTCTTCCCCGACGTGCCGCGCCTGGCGGTGACCGCCACCGCCGATGCCCGGACCCGGGACGACATCCGCGCCGAACTGCGCCTGGAAGACGCGCTTGAGTTCGTCGCCAGCTTCGCCCGGCCCGAGCTCGCCCTGTTCGCCGAGCGCAAGTCCGGCCCCGCCCAGAAGCGGGTGCTGGAGCTGGTGGCCGAGCGGCGGGGCAGGTCAGGCGTGGTCTATGCCGGCTCCCGCGACGGGACCGAGCGGATCGCCGAGGCCCTGCGCCAGGCCGGCGTCGACGCCCAGGCCTATCATGCGGGCCTGGACAAGCATGTGCGCGCCAACCGGCTGGAGGCCTTTCTCGAGGCCGAGGATGCGGTGATGGTGGCGACCATCGCCTTTGGCATGGGGGTGGACAAGCCCGACGTCCGCTTCGTCATCCACGCCGATCCGCCGGGCTCCATCGAGGCCTATTGGCAGGAGATCGGCCGGGCCGGCCGCGACGGCGACCCGGCCGAGGGCATCACCCTCTATGGCGCCTCGGACCTCGCCTGGGCCCTGCGGCGCATCGACAGCCGCGAGATGGACGACAGCGTCAAGCAGGTGCAGGTGCGAAAAGTTCGCCAGCTCTACGCCATGCTGGAGGGCGCCGGCTGCCGGGCCGCCGCCGTCCGCCGCTATTTCGGCGAGGAGGGCGTGGAGCCCTGCGGCCAGTGCGACGTCTGCCTAAGCCCGCCGGAGACCCAGGACGCGACCCAGGCCGCCCAGAAGGCGCTCTCGGCGGTCCACCGGATGGGCGGCCGGTTCGGCCGGGGCCGGCTGGTCGACCACCTGCTGGGCAAGACCAAGGACCCGTCCGACTTCGAGGCCGGCCTCTCCACCTTCGGGGTCGGCCAGGAGCTGGCCGCGCCGGGCTGGCGGGACCTGATCGACCAGCTGCTGTTCGAGGGCCTGCTGCGGGAGGACCCCAACGACAACCGCCCGCTGATCGCGCTGGGCGAGGCCGAGGGCGTGCGCGCCGTCTATCGGGGCGAGCGGCAGGTGCGGATGCGCAAGGTCGCCCCCGGCGCCGAGCGCAAGACCGCGGGCCGTCGCCGTGGCGGCGCGAGCGACCTGGCCCTGCCGCCGGCCGACCAGGGCCTGTTCGAAGCCCTGCGCGCCTGGCGCCGCGAGGAAGCCGCCCGCCAGCACGTGCCCCCCTATGTCATCTTCCACGACCGCACCCTGGCCGAGATCGCCCAGGCCAGACCCGCCGCCCAGCGGGCGCTCGGCGCCATCTCCGGCGTCGGCGAAGGCAAACTCGCCCGCTACGGCGAGGCGGTGCTCGCGGTGGTGCGAGGGTTTGAGGGGTGAGGTGGAAAAGCAGACATCGATAAGATCAGCGAAGGGTGGGGAGGGATACTGGCGCTGACGTAGAAAGCGGACGCTTAAGCGCCAAGAAAGGCACCACCGAAGGGTGGTGAGCAGTCCTGATGAGATTGGCCGATGGCCGTCATCGTCCGCTCGAACTGATCGATGTGCAACCTGCTGATCTCGGTTGCGCCCAGGCCCACAGCGGCTCGCAGCTCGTTTATGATGTCGATGGAAATCACCATCAGCCGTTGAGCCATATCCAAGTTGATCTTCGCGTCGGTATACGCATCTTCAACTCGCATACGCGCTGATTGATGGGCATAGACAGTGTTCCTCAGTCTTTCGATTTTGTCGGCGAGCGGCTTGGCTTCATTGAACAGCGCTGTCAGCCGGGCTGCACCTTCGCGGGTCAGCTTTTCCGAGCACTCCCGCATAAGCCTAGGGATGCCGTTGACCTTAGGCCCTTGCGCGTAGGCCGCCGCTGTCCTCACATAGAATGAATAGCGGTGAGCCAAGCTGTTAGCCGCCCAAAGATCCATCATTGTTTCGCGATAGACCTCTGTGATGTCCCACGCACTCTTATGGATGTGGAGGGACCAGAGATCGTGATGGATGGCGGCCATGATGACGTTGCGCGTCATCATCTCTATCCGTTCCTCAAGATCGATCATTCACACAACCTAGCCCGAACCGGATGACGGCAAGACCTTCTAGTTCAGGGTGGGAAGCGGACTCAGACCGCCCGACGTTTCTTCATCAATGTCGCCGCCACCACTAGTAGGTCGAGCGCGAGAACCGCAGGCGCCCCAAATGCAGTCGGCAACCCAAGGGGCGAGTATAGCAGGGTGATGTAACCCGCCATTTGGCGCGGGTCGTTGCCGTCGATGCCATACATTTGCATCCCGCTGATGCTCACAACCGCCAAGCCGACCAGCACAAGAACGAACCACATTCCGTAGGCGGCAAACTGCGCCGAATGCCCCAGTCTTGGCCTGAACAGATGGGTGAAACCCAGACGCACACCGAGCGCACAGGCGAAAGCCCAACCGAACCAAACGACGTTGAAGGCTGCACCATCCATGGGTCCAGATTACCGACATTCCCAAAGATCGCTACGGGTCGGGAGCGGAAGCTGCCTTCTTGGCCGAGTTTGGACACTGCCGGGCCACCCAGCGACCAAGGGCCGTCCGCGGCAGCCAAGGGCCTCACGCCGGATCCGGATACATCACGTGCGGTTCGGGCAGGGGCTCCAGGGCCAGGGCTTCCACAATCCGTCGCGCCGCCGCCTCTGGGCTCAGGGCCTCGGTGTCGATGACCAGGTCGGCGGGGATGGGCGGGTAGGCCGCGCCGCCGCCGTCGCGGAACTTCTGGAGGACCTCGCGGGAATGGATCTTCTTTGAGGCCTTGCGGTCGGGGTTTTCGACCCGGCGCATCTGTTCCTCGGGCGAGACGGCGAGTTCGACGAAGACGACCTCGCCGCCATGGGCTTCGACCGCGGCGCGGGTCTCGGCGATGAAGCTCTCGGGCACGGTGCGTTCCGGGGCGAAGGTGAAGATCAGCGGGCGGTCCTGGCGGGCGGCCTCTTCGAACATCGAGAGCCAGTAGAGGCTGCGAAGCCGGATGGCGGGCGCGCTGCCGAACGGGAAGACCGCGGTCACGGCGTCCAGCGCCAGATGGTTGGGGAACAGGGGATAGTTGGTCAGGGCCGCCAGGGCCTTGGCCACCGTCAGCTTGCCGCAGGCCGCCGGCCCATAGAGAAAGATCAGCTTCATGACGCCCTCCGTTCTGGCGCGGCCGAGTCTATGCGCCCACCCCATACGCCGTCGCCCTCGGACTTGATCCGAGGGCCATGCGCACGGCCAGATGAAGGTGTTCATGGATGGCCCGGTCAAGCCGGGCCAGGACGGGTTGAAGCGCAGGGGCCATTTTAGAGAAACCACGAAGACCACGAAGATCACTAAGGGAGGTGCGGCGCCTTTGTGTCCTTCGTGATCGTCGTGGTGAAATTCCTGGACTTGATCCGAGGGCCCATGCGCACGGCCGGACGACGGCGTTCATGGATGGTCCGGTCAAGCCGGGCCAGGCCGGGGCGGAGGCGTGCGCGCCTGGAGCGCCCACCCCCAACTAAAAACGGCCCGAACCTGCGAGAGGCTCGGGCCGTCGTTTCAGACTACGCGATCAATCAGAAGCGGTAGGCGGCGGTGAACCGCACCGAGTGGATGTTGAACTCGTCGCTGGTGCGCCGGAAGTCCGTGCCCGAGCCATTCACCGAGGTGAAGGGGCCGCCGGCCGGGCCGCCGCTGGCGCGGATGGCGTAGTTGTCGTCATCCAGGCGGGTGTAGAGATATTCCAGGCCAAGGCTCACATCGTTGGTGATCTTGTGCTCGACGCCGCCGCCCAGTTGCCAGCCATGAGCCTTGTCGTCGTCTTCCGAGACGTCGGTGAAGGTGTTGGCGGCGTTGGTGGTGGAGAAGCTGTGCTGGATGTCGCCCATGGCGTAGCCGCCGGTGACATAGGGCAGGGTGTTCCCGACCGCATAACCGACGCGGGCGCGGGCGGCGAGCAGGCCGTCGAGCTCACGGGCCATGGTGTAGGAGGCGGGCGTGCCGGAGAAGGCGGTGACGCTGTCCTTCACATCGGTGCGGACGGCTTCGCCCAGGACGCCGACGACGATATTGCCGAACTGCCAGTCATAGCCGGCGCGGACGCCGAATTCCGGACCGCCCTCATCGCCGCCACAGGCGCTGGCGCGGGTCGGGTTGTAGGTGCGGCCGTCGCAGAAGCCGGCCGCGAAGGCGTCGGCGCCGGTTCCGGTGCGGACGGTGTCGCCAAAGGTCCCGTCAAGATTGGTGTCGAAGACGATGGACTCGTCGTCGTTCTCGGCCTGCCAGCCGTAACCGGCGACGCCGCCGATATAGGCGCCGCTCCAGTCGCCGACGGTCTGGGCCTGGGCGGCGGAGGCCGCGGTCAGGGCGCCAATGGCGGCGGCGGCGCAAAGCATAGTCTTCATACTGTTAATCCTTGTCGTACTGCGAGAGCCCCCTCAGGCCTCGGATAGCAGCAACGCGGTCGCGACCCCGGCGGATGCGCCCCAACCCCGGTCAAGCTTCCGATGGCGGACGATGTGTGGCTCTTGGGTGACAGGGGTGTGTGCGGCCAGAGCGCAGGCGCCGGCCCGTCGCCAAACCTTGGCTTGACCGCTCCGAGCGCCTTGGCCTCTGCTCGCAGCAGACAAAAAAGGGAGGGGACCATGAAGCCCTGGATCAGCCTGATCGCCGCGGCCTGCGGCCTGTTCGCCACCACCGCCTTCGCCGCGCCCGCCACCCTCCGCGTGGAGTCCGGAACCCTGACCGGCGAGGCCACCGACCGGGCGCGCATCTTCCGCAACATCCCCTATGCCGCGCCGCCGGTGGGGGCCCTGCGCTGGGCGCCGCCCCAGCCGGCCCTGCCCTGGACAGGCGCGCGGTCGGCGGTGGAGGCCGGTCCCTCCTGTCCCCAGCCCATGCGCGAGGACGGCGCCCCCAACGCCGGCGGCGCCAACGGGCCGATGAGCGAGGATTGCCTGCAGCTCAATGTCTTCGCCCCCCTTGCGCAGCCGGGCGCGAAGCCGGCCCCGGTGATGGTCTGGATCCACGGCGGCTCGCACCGCACCGGCGCCGGCTGGGTCTATGACGGCCAGAACTTCGCCCGCGACGGGGTGGTGCTGGTGTCGATCAATTATCGCCTGGGTCCGCTGGGCTATTTCGCCCATCCGGCCTTGACCAAGGCGGCCGGTGCCAAGGGGCCGCTCGGCTCCTATGGGCTGATGGATCAGGTGGCGGCGCTGAAATGGGTTCAGCGCAATATCGCCGTCTTCGGCGGCGATCCGAACAATGTGACGGTGTTCGGGGAATCGGCCGGGGGCATGAGCACGCTCGCCCTGCTGGCCACGCCCGACGCCAAGGGGCTGTTCCACAAGGCCATCGTCCAGTCGGGCGGCGGCTGGTTTCCGCCCGACAGCCTGAAAGACCAGGAACAGGCCGGGGTCGCCGCCGCCGAGAAGCTCCGCCTGCCGGCCAAGGCCACGGTCGCCCAGCTGCGCGCCGTGCCCGTCGACACGCTGATCGAGACGGTGGACGGCGAGTTCGGCCCCTTTTCCGACGGCCGGCTCCTGCCGCGCACCGCCAGCCAGGCCTTCGCCGCGGGCGCCGAGATCGACGTGCCGATGATCGTCGGCTGGAACAATGGGGAGGACAGCCTGCTGGGCGGTCCCGGCGGCGGGGCGCGGTTCGCCGCCAGCCTGCCGCCCATGGCCAAGGCCTTCTATGAAGACGCCGCCGCCGAAGGCGACGAGGCCCTGGGCCGGGCGGTCTTCACCGACCGGGTGTTCGGCGCGCCGGCCCGCTGGATCGCCGGCCAGGCCGCCGACGGGGCGCCGACCTTCCTCTACCACTTCTCCTATGTGGGCGACCGCTACCGACAGGTGCTGGACCGCGCCCACCATGCGGCCGAGATCCAGTACGTCTTCGAATACTGGGGCCGGCGGACCCCCGACAGCGTGGTCAGCGACGAGGACCGGGCCATGGCGAGCCTGATGCACGGCTGCTGGGTGAGCTTCGCCCGCTCGGGCGCGCCGGCCTGCGAGGACCAGGCCTGGCCGGCCTATGATCCGGTCTCCGACCAGCTCCTGGAGTTCGGCGCGGACACCGGCCTGCGCCAGGGCTTCGGCCGCCGCCAACTGGACGCCGTCGAACAGTTCGCCCTGCCGACCCTGGCCCTGCCGGCGCCTTAGGCGATCTCCACTCTGCGCGCCGCAGGCGCTTTAAAAGAGGGTGACACGAAGGACACAAAGGAGGCGCGAAGGACACAAAGACCCGGCCGCCGACCCCTTCGTGTCCTTGGCTGTCTTCGTGTTCTTTGTGTCCCCTCTTTAGACTCCAGGGTCTCCGAACGAATCACCGGCCAAGGCGTTGAGGAGACTCAAGAAAACGCCGGAGAACGACCCCATGGCCGCCCGTCCCACCTGGCAGGGTTATCTGCGCCTGTCCCTCGTGAGCTGCCCGGTGGCGCTCTATACGGCCACCAGCCGGTCGGGCGATGTCAGCTTCAACATGCTGCACAAGGACACCCACAACCGCATCCGCATGATCCCCACCGACCCCGACAGCGGGCCGGTGGACCGGGCCGATATCGTCAAGGGCTATGAGATCGAGAAGGGGCGCTATGTCGTCCTGACCCAGGACGAGATCAACAACGTCAAGCTGGAGACCACCCGCAGCCTGGATATCGAGCGGTTCGTCGACGAGACCGATATCGACCGGCTCTACTGGAACGCCCCCTACTTCCTGGTGCCCGACGGGGACATGGCGGTGGAGGCCTATACGGTGATCCGCTCGGCCATGGAGGCCTCGGGCAAGGTGGCGCTGGGGCGGCTGGCCATGCACCAGCGCGAGCGGGTCATGGCGCTCGAACCCCGCGGCCTGGGCATCCTCGCCTACACCCTGCGCTCGGCCGACGAGGTGCGCAGCGCCGACGACGCCTTCGAGGACATTCCCGACGTCAAGCCGGACAAGAAGATGGTCGAGATCGCCACCAAGATCATCGAGCAGCAGGAGGGCGACTTCGACCCGGCCATGTTCGCCGACCGCTATGAAGAGGCCCTACGCGCCCTGATCGCCGAAAAGGAGGAGGGCCACACCATCGAGGCCCCCGAGGCGCCCAAGGACCTGGAGGTCAGCGACCTGATGGAGCAGCTCAAGCGAAGCCTGGGCGACACCGGCGGCGCCCGGCGCAAGCCCGCCAGCCGCGCCGGCGCCAAGGCGGGGCGCGGCCCGGCCAAATCAACCCGGAAGAAGAGCGCCTAAGACGCTCAGTCCTTGGCGCGTTCCACATAGGTGCCGTCCTCGGTGAGGACGACGATGCGGGTGCCGACGGTAATGTAGGGCGGGATCATCACCCGCAGGCCTGCATCGGTCATGGCCGGCTTGTAGGAGGACGAGGCCGTCTGGCCCTTCATGGCCGGCTCGGTCTCGGTGATCTCGACGGTCACCCGCGAGGGCAGGGAGATGGCGATGGGCACGCCCTCATGGGTCGACAGTTGCACGGCCATGCCGTCCTGCAGATAGACCTTGGCGTCGCCGATCACGTCTTCCGGGGCGACCAGCTGGTCGAAGTTTTCCGGGTTCATGAAGTGATAGCCCTCACCGTCCTGGTACAGGAAGGTGTGCTCCCGCTCCTCGACGAAGGCCCGCTCCACCTGCTCGGTGGTGCGGTAGCGTTCCGACACCTTCACCCCGTCGGAGATGCGGCGCATGTTCAGCTGGGTCACGGGCGTGCCCTTGCCGGG
>NZ_JAUXVZ010000009.1 GCF_030680185.1 Phenylobacterium sp. | reverse complement strand
AAATAGTGCGCGTCGGTCTCAATCATTGTGATCTCAGTCTCACACAATGTGCGCCCCGGAGCGGCGAACGTCTCAGCTAATGTGCGTCGAAAGGCGTCATGAATCTCGCGTCGAGCCGTTCACTATTGCGCGTCCCTACAGGTAGCGGTGATTCCATCGACCTCGGCGTTGTGGAGAAGTTCAACGACGACGAAGCCTTGAGCGATCTGGTTGATGCGATAGAGCGCGAAATCCAAGCGAACTCGCCTCACACCGCGCTCGATCGCCTTCATACCTACACGATGAAAAAGTTCGCCGACCTTCTTCGAGCCGATGGGATCGAGGTCAGCCCGAGAGACAGTCTTCACGGCCGCGTAGGCCGTTACATCAACTCGCTTCGCCGTGCGGGGCAGATCGGCGAGATCTCGGATCAAATCGCCAAGTCGGCCACGCAGATATTTGAGCGTTTCAACGACGTCCGTAACAACAGCAGCCTGGCGCACGACAATCGTCTTCTGAGCCGAGCCGAGGGCCGATATGTTTTTGAGACGGTGCTTAGTCTGCTGCGCTTCATCAAGGCGCTGGATGAGGCGAAGTTTGGCCGCTGAGGTCTATGGATCAGAGCCGGGGTCAATGCGCTTGGCAGGCGCTGACGCTCTGCACCTAAGTGCACGGTAGAGGTGCGAGCGTTCGGACCTCTAAACGGATCGGCCGAGCAACACGTGCGCCCTCTCCCGGACGTCGTTGTTTTCGATCATCCATCGCATCTCGGCGATCATCTCTTCCCGCGTCCCGTCCAGTGCCTCGTACCTCCGCAGGAAGCTCTCAACCGCGCCCGGGTCGGCGACCTCGCCCTCGCTGATCATCATCTCGCGCTCGGCGTGGAAGACGGTGTTGGTGGTATATGTAGACACCCAGGTCGCATGCACGCCCAGATCTCGAATGCCGAAACGCACGATGTCTTGCCGGCAAGCAAAAAGGTCATGGTCACTCGCACCGAGTTTGAGGAGATGACCTTCCAGTTCTTTCGTCGCCCTGAAGGCCCAGTCTGTTGGCGGCGACTTGCGCCCTGACCTTGCTGCCGTGGAAGCTGCCACTCTAGCTGTGGTTACGGCCAGTGAGCGAACATCCTGCAGCAATTGCTCGGACTCGCTGATGCTGCGCTCAAGCTTTGCTTTGAGGGGGCCGAAGGAGAACTCGATCACCGACTCCAGCTTTGGGTAGAGAACCGCAAGAATGACCGCGCAGACCCCGACAGTGGCCGCCGGGACGCTAATAAGCGCGAGTCCGGTCGCGGCTCCCACGAACAGCAGGCTTAGAAGAAAACGGTAGCGATTCGGGAGCATTCCTCAGCTTAGCAGGCGACTCTCGGTCGGCCACGCGCATAGCGGCCGAGTCAGCGGAGCTACGAGAGTTAGAAAGGACTGACCTTGACCTGACCCCCTGGCCAAGCTTGGAGCTAGCGCCGAGCTTCATGTACTCGCAACCATTCGGGGCAGCGGCCGTCGCCGTCGAGTTGTGCAACCATCTCAAGCGAATGGGCCAGCGCGCATTAGAGGGGGCGAGCCACGGATCGTGGCGAACTCCTCAGGGGTCCCTACACACTCAGATACCTGATAACCGGGTCGGCGTAGGCGAAGGGAGCGCGGTTGTATCGACGCTCACCGAACGCCCAAGACTTCCAGACGCCCGCGTCTGCGCAATGGGCGACGAACATCCAGGGCCAGCCGTACATCGCACGCGCCGCCAGCCCCATCAGCCGGTGACGCTCCTCACTGCCCATGAATTCCAGTTGCCTTACGGCAGGTGGCGCGGGGTCACCGCCCCATTGGGCAGCAATCCCATCGCGCAGCCGTTGAGAGCGCTCGCCAACGCCAATCGTCGTTACGACCTGCCTCATCAGGCCGAACAGCGATAGGGGATGCAGACACTCCAGTTCGTTGCGCGGCGGGGTGGCTGGGTCAAGCAGGGCGAAGAGCCTGTGCTCCAGCTGAAGCGCCCTGGAGTCGGCCGGGGAAACGGGGTGCTCGCGACGATCCGCGTAGCACGTATCGCATAGCGGGTCCGCACCGCGATGAGGCGAGGCAGGCCTTGCGCATTCATGGCAACGGTCGGCGAGGACCACGCCATGGGAGGGGCATGTGCTCGCGAGGGCGAGGCGCCATCGCATGCGGTAGTAGGGCTGCTGGTCTTCGCGTAGGCAAGATGGGCACCACTGCAGGCCAGGCCGCCTTCGGGTGCGGTGATAAACGCCGATGGGCAGCAGCCAATCGGTCGATCCGATCACTCGCACCCCTTCGTAGAGAAGGCCATTCAAGCGGTGGAGCGTGGTGTCACGGACCCGATCAATTGCCACGCCGGTGTGCGCCGCCATATCCTCGAGCACGATCTCTGGGGCAAGGGCGTCGAGATCGCGGTTCCAAAGCTGCACGCCAGGCCAGACCGCATGGCAGAAGGAGTGCACCTTCAGGGCGTTTCCAAGAGCCACCCTGCGAAGCCACGAAGATAGCAACTCATCGTCGTAGATCGCAGGCCGCCATGGCCAAAGCCGCCGACTCTCCACTTAGAAGGCCATCTGCGGCCGATCGCGCCTAAGCACGTCCTCAGACGTCTTGCGCCGCTTCGATGGCCTGATCCAGGGCAAGGATTTCAAGAAGGCCAGGTCGAGGAGCGGCCGCTCGGATCCAATCGCCTTCACCGCGGCGCGGCGGATCATCCTGTCGATCTCTCCCGTAAGCCCTTCGGTTTCAGCGAAGATCCACCGGGCTGTCTTCTCATCGGAGAGATATGAGGGCTCTTCCAAGGGAATTGTGGCCTCGATCGCGTTCAATAGGCCCCAGCCATCGTCGTCGTCCCGCCAACGCCCGAGCGCCAACGGCTCGAACCTGCGCTCAAGCTGGGGGTCCAGCTGGATCGCCCGCAGGGCGTCGGACGTCCCACACCCGATGATCGTGACGCCAAGGTCGTTGCCGAGCTGCTTGATCAGGATCAGCGTCCGTTCACGCTCGTCGCGGCGGCCTAACTTGATGTGGTGGATCTCATCGATGATGAGAACCTTCAGGCCTACACTCCGAAGCAATCGAAGAACGAGCGGATACAGGGTCTCGTGGCTGCCGGTTCTCGGATACGGAGAGCCCAGCGTCTCCAAGATGGTGGCCAAGAAGCCCCTTGGGGACGGCGAGACAAGACCCACCATGAGGATAGGCACTTCCTTTTTCCCCTCAGGAAGCGGCCATTCGACGCCGTGCATCCGCATGAAGTGCTTCACCAGCTTGGTCTTTCCCATGCCGCTATCGCCAACGATGAGGAAGTGACTGTCGCCGTCCGTCGGATAGTCCTCTAGCGCCTCCGATAGACGATCCTCGATCGCGGACGCAAAGCGGTGCTCGATGAAGTGCTTGCGCTTTGCTAGCAACGCCCGCGTTAGCCTGTCGTCGCCTGCAAGGGCCTCACGCGCTGCGCTTGTCAGCTGGCGCTGGTGAACGTCAGTCATTCTGCCACCTTGAAGACGACAGCTCTGCGCCGGCTGCTGTCGGTCGGTTCGGGCTGCTGGGCAGAAGTGGGCGCAGGTGCTGGCGGTGCGATAGGCGCGGCGTAGGGCGTCACTTCGTCCACCAACTTCCTGCGGTCCTCGCGCTTCTGCGCATTCAAACGACGGCGATGGCGACTGGTCTTGCTCCGGGCATCTTCCTCCATCTGCCTCACGCGCTCGATGGACGCCTCGATTGCTGGCGCGTCGGATTCATCGCCCGCGGCTCGACGCCGCCTTCGCTCTACCCTGTACTCCGCAGCCGAGATGCTCGGCAGCGTGATATCTCTGCTGCGAAGTTCGTAGTATTCGCCGTCTTCTGGGTTTTTGAACCAGATGCGCGCAATATCGTACGGGTTGCGTTTGAACGCGTACCTCTGCTTGCTGCCCCGATCCAGTAACGGCTGCAGCACATCATCCCAATACTCGGCATCATCCCAGCGCACGCCATATCGCTGGATCGTCCGCCATTGCACTTCGGCAAAATCGAGGAACACCTTGGTCTTGTTCGCCACTGGCGCCAGGCCCCGGCCAGGGCGCCGTTCAGTACCGTAGATCCCTCTTTCCCAGGCTTTGATCGGGGCTTGGTTTCCAATTCCTTTGTGTGGCTTGCGATGATACTGCTCACAGATCTTCTCGAGCAGCCAACGTTCAAGGTCCAGGCGGCTCATCTCGGCAGTTTCGTTCGGATTGCGCGTGCGTTCCTTGCCGAAGCCACGCCGCTCCGCCGTCTGCCCCCGCAGTAGGCGCATGTTGCGCATCGCGGTGCCGATGAAACGTTCGATGATGCCCCCAAAGTGAGGAAGGCCTTTTGGCCTTCTCTCCGGCGGCGCGATGTTGTTTTCCTTGCAGCCGAGGACGACAGCGGCCGAGCTTAGCTCACCGGCATTGTCGACGAAGATGCGGTCCATCTTCCCCCAGACGGGGTAGCTCACGGGGGAGTCTATGGAGGCGAGCCAGTCCTCCTTTGGCGTCAGCGCTCGTGCAAGCAGGAGCGCGACCGTGGTCGCATTCGGATATTCCCACGAGAGGACGAACGCGAGGATGACCCGCGTGTGCTCGTCGATCGCAAACGTCACCCACGGGCGGCCGATGTATTCCCGATCGTGATCGCCGGTGCAGACCACGTCGACGAGCGTGTGGTCGATCTGGACTCGCTCGAGCGGAAATGAGGTCGGAGGTGTCTTTCCTTTGAGGGCCTCGCGGCGCTCGCGCGCGTACTTCTTTCCGTACCGCCGCGCCTCACGCTGCCGCAGGGGGACCCCCTTATAGCGACTGCGGATCGTCTCGGTGCAGACCTTGATGCCTTCCTTCTTGAGGCGACGCTTTACCTCGCTGTAGTGCTGACCGGGCGTGGCGGCCGGCAGGTACCGGTCGTATTCGAGGCGCACCTCCGCGACCACCTCATCCACGCGAGGATCCTTGCGTGTCTTGCCGCGCCCCCCGGAGCTTTGACCCGGCAGCAGGCTTGTGAGTTTGTCAGTTTCTCGGAACGCTCGTCGGTACCGGTTGAATTGGCGCAGGCCCGCGCCGAACTTCGCAGCCGCAGCTCCAACGGTCTCCGCGTCGAACTTTGAGCCAGCCTCAAGCTCCACGATAACGTCACGACGACGCTCGGCTTCTGCGAGCTGTTCCGGCGATAGGAACGAGATGTCGTGAGGCGCGCCTATGGGCGGCTGGGCATTCTTACGTTCGTAGTCCCCACGGTATTCCAACGGTCACCAGAGTCCCGAGCTCGACTCGATGGGTTCGGTCGAACCAAAGCTCGCCGTGAGCCACCATCCTGTAGATGACTGGAAGTACCGAACTGGGGTTAAGACCCTCTTGCTGTGCGCAGGCGAGTAGCTCGGAGACAATCCAGTGGGGACGTACTCGCAGTAGCGAACGGCAGCGCTCCAGCAATTCAATACTGACTGGCATGTCGATATGACCGGACAGAAGACGCGCGTTCTGCATCCAGGGCCCGGTGAGCTGCCGGTCGGTTACGATGCGGAAGTGGACCCCCTCCTGCTCCAGGCACCAGAGCCTTGCGGCGGCGTAGGCTGCTCTTCGCTCCCATCTTGATCTCACGAGGTCCGACCACGCCTTCACCTCGATCACGGCCTTTTGCCAGCGAAGATCGGCACCTGGCGCGGAAGTGATGACGAAATCAGGGGTATAGCGCCGGCGTTTGCCAGTTCGCCGGTCAGTGAACCTGATCACCAACTGCTGCGCGTGAACGGTGCCGATCCGATGCTCGGTGCGGCACGCGATGAGAAAGTCACGCTCAAGCGCAGACTCGAATCCCACATAATCGCCGGCGGGCGGCGCCCTTAGGTGACCACGCACGGCGCTGATTTGCCGGGGCGCTGGCGCGACACTGAGCCACTCTGCATCCACGCGTGAAACTAGGGTCTTCAAGTGCTTGGCTTTGCGAAATGAAGACACTGGCTGTTGGGCACGGGGCATCGCCTGTTTCCTTTCTAACTTGCCAGATCCGCCCCTAGGGACATCGTCTTTTGCAAGTTCACAGGCGGCCTGAAGGCCAAGCCCGGCGAGGTCTCCCTGGCGCACAATGGCGTGCTGTTCCTCGACGAGTTGCCGGAATTCTCGGCCCAGGCCCTGGACAGTCTGCGCCAGCCGCTTGAGACCGGCGAGGTGGTGGTGGCCCGGGCCAACGCCCATGTCCGTTATCCGGCGAGGTTCCAGCTGGTGGCGGCGATGAATCCCTGCCGCTGCGGGGTCGGCGGGCCGGGCCGCGGCGCCTGTGGCCGGGCGCCTCGCTGCCAGAGCGACTACCAGCGCAAGATCTCCGGCCCGATGATGGACCGCATGGACCTGGTGGTGGAGGTTCCGCCGGTGACGGCCGCCGACATGGCCCTGCCGCCGCCAGCCCAAGGCACGCCCGAGGCCGCCGCCCGCGTCGCCCTGGCCCGGCAGGTCCAGCTGGCGCGCGCCGCAGAGGCCGGCGAGACCGCCGCGCCCCTGAACGCCCAGGCTTCCGGCGACCGCCTGGACGCCATCGCCAATCTGGACGCCCCGGCCCGGGCGCTTTTGTCCAAGGCCGCCGAAGCCGCCGGCCTTACCGCCCGCGGCTGGACCCGGACCCTGCGCTTGGCCCGCACCATCGCCGACCTGGAAGGCGCCGCCGACGTCCGCCGGGTCCACCTGGCTGAGGCGCTGATCTATCGGCGGGTGGGACTGGAGACGGCGCCGGCCCTGAGCGGCTGACGTCGGTGAACGAGGGTCCCCACCCCTAGGGCGGCCAGGACCAGATAGCTCCAGATCACCAGGCCCCAGCGATAGGGCAGGGCCGGCACGCCGCTGTCGGCGACCATGGCGAGGTGGGTGAGGATGCCCAGGAGCTGGAAGGCGGTGGCGAACAGCAGCCAGAGCCGGTTGGTGGTCAGGGCCAGCCACAGGAGAAAGCCGAGAAACAGCGCGTCTACCCCGAGCACCCCCCACTGGAGGCCGGTGGCGTCGGTGTCGTAGGTCAGCGGCGTCAGGAACCAGGCGGCCACATTGGCCACCGCGGCCTGCTTTTCCGGCGCGCCGCCGCGCCATAGGGCTGCGCCGGAGACCAGCGCCATGGCCACGAGCCAGATCTGCTGGGGCAGGACGGCGAAATACAAGCTCTAAGTCCCCCTGGGGCTGGCGGCTGTCGTCGCGCCAGGGTGGCAGAGGCCGGCGCCTCCGGAAAGGCGCCGGCCGAAAAGCGGTTCGCCAAAGGTGTTCAGCTCTGGCGCGATCAGGCCGCGCTGGCGTCCCGCACCGCCCGCAGGCTCGGGGCCCGGGCCGGTTCGTGGGGCTTGGGCGCGCCGTCGCCATACAGCACGGCGCCGAGGCCGATCTGCTTCTGGGCCAGGCTGAGCTCCTTGTGCGCTTCGATCACGGCGCGGCGGGCCTCGGCCAGGGCGGTGATGGAGCGGCTGGTCCACTCCACGGCCTCCTGGCCGATCAGGGCCGAGAGGCCGGCCTGGGCGCGCAGGCCCGGCATGACGCCGGCCAGGGCGGCGGTCTTGGCCAGGGCGGCGTCGATGGCGGTCTCGGCCTCGAACAGGCTGGCGGCGACCTGGTCGGCGTATTGGCGACGTTGCTTGAGCATGAGGGGTCTCCTTCCCGCGCGCAGGGCGCCGCGGGTCTGATGGGTCTTGGGTTGGGTCTATGGGTCGGGGTGGTCCGCCGCCGGCGAAGGGCGGCGCGGCTTCAGATCAGCGTGCTCAGAGCCTGAAGCCCCGCCAGGACGCCCCCGAAGGCGAGGGCCGAACCGATGGCGATGGCGAGGATCAGGCCGATCCGCGCAAGCGGTCCTAGGCCATCTGTTCGTCCGCTTCGCCAGGGTGGAAGTTCTCGTCCAGCAGCACCCAGGTGATGCAGAGGATTTCCCTCATGACCATCTCGGGGGGCTTGAAGGCCGCCAGTTTGCGGGTGGCCGAGATCAGATGCGGGACCATGTCGGCCTGGGTCGGCGTAGCCGCCAGATCGGTCAGCTGGCGCTCCAGTTGGCTCCAGCAGAAACCCGGCATCGACGCCGCCGGCGGCGAGGGTGTCGGCCACCTTGCCTCGAAGGCCTCGATCTCGCGTCTCAGGTGGATGGCCCGGTTCACCGCTGCGCGGTTCGCCGCCGCTCGTCCGTCGTCTGTCCGGCCGTCCTCGCCGTTCCAGTGCTTCATGGGTCTCGCCTCCTGATGAGGCCAGATCCGACCATGGGCGGCGCGCTTCGTCTGTCCTGACCGCGTCCTGTCCTGACGCGGTCAGGACAGGGTCAAGCCCCTGGGTGGCGCGCTCATGGTCAGCCAGCAGGCGGGCGGCGTGGTAGCGGTCGCCGACGCCCAGCTTGGCGCGGGCGCGATCGCAATAGGTGTCGACCGAGGTCTTCGACATGCCGAGCTCTCGGGCGATCTGCTTGGAGCTGAAATGCCGATCGACCAGGCGCAGGCACTCCCGCTCCCGCCCGGTCAAAAGTTCCACCTGTCCCGTCATGCCGCTCATTCCCATCGATCGGAAATACTACACGCCAAGGTTTGGTCTGCGTCCACCGCGGTTTGGTGTCCGTATAGCGACAGGAGGGGATCGCTCAGAGGTTGAGCGTCATTTTGGAGCCGAATATGGGTTTGAGTGAGCTTGAGGTCGTCGATACCGCTGATCGGGCCATCGGCGCCCGGGTGCGTGCGCGCCGCCGGGCCATGTCGCTCAGCCAGTCCGATCTCGCCGATCACCTGGGCGTGTCCTTCCAGCAGGTCCAGAAGTACGAGCGCGGCGTCAATCGCATCTCCGGCTCGAGCCTGGTGGCCGCCGCCCGGGCCTTGCAGACGACGGTGAGCTGGCTGGTGGGCGAGGAGACCGGCGGCGACAGCCCCCCGGACGAGGCGTTCTCGGCCCTGATGACGCCGGGCGCCATGGAGCTTCTGGAAGCCTATCGGGCGATCCCGAGAGCCAGAACCCGCCAGGCCCTGCTGGCCCTGGCCCGTGAGATGGGCCGCGACGACTGAACCTGGCCCGCGCTTTGACGGGCCGTTAAAGGCTCCGCCCGCAGGGTGGCGCCCATGTCAGACCCCGCGACAGACCCCGCCGCCGTCGATCCTGCTGGCGAGCAGATCAGCACCGAGCAGCTGGCCGCCCTCAGCCATGAGTTCCGCACGCCGCTCAGCGGCGTGCTGGGCATGGCGCGGCTGCTGGAGGGCACAAGGCTCAGCGCCGAGCAGCGGGCCTATGTCAGCGCCATGCGCGATTCCGGCGAGCACCTGCTGGGCCTGGTCAACGAACTCCTCGACTTCGCCCGCCTGGGGGCTGGCAAGGTCGAGCTGCGCGAAGCGCCCGTAGAGATCGAGGGCCTGTTGCGCGCGGTGTGCGAACTGCTCAGCCCGCGGGCCCACGAGAAGGGCCTGGAGATCGCCTGGGCCTCGCCCGCCGCTGGGGCGGTGGTGACCGCTGACGAGAGCCGCCTGCGCCAGATCCTGCTGAACTTCGCCGGCAACGCCGTGAAGTTCACCGCCAAGGGCGGGGTGTTGCTGGACGCCGCGCCGGCCGCCGAGGGCCGCTGGCGCTTCACCGTCGCCGATACCGGACCCGGCGTCAGCGACGCGGCGCGGGACCTGATCTTCGAGGCCTTCGCCCAGTCCGAGGCCAGCCATCAGCTCACCGGTTCGGGCCTGGGCCTGGCCATCGCCCGCCGCCTGGCCCTGGCCATGGGCGGCGAGGTGGGCGTCGAGGCCGGCGCCGAGGGCGGCGCGGTCTTCTGGTTCGAAGCCCCCTTCGAGACCCTGGCCCCCCACGTCACGGAGTCGGCCCCCCTGGCGGGCCTCCAGGTCGGCGTCGCCTCGCCCAGTCCGATCATCCGCCAGGCTGCGGCCCGCCAGATCGCAGCCTGCGGGGGAACAGCCGTGACCGCCGCCGATGTCGAGGACCTGCTGCCGATCACCGGTCCCCATGACGTCCTGTTGCTCGACCACGCCCTGGGCCGCGGCGGACGCAAGGTGCGCCGCCCCTTTGACCGGCCGGCCATCATCCTGCTGGCGCCCGAAGAGCGCGACCGGATCGCCCGCTATCGCGCCTCGGGCTTCGGCGGCTATCTGATCAAGCCCCTGCGCCGGGCCTCCCTGGCCGAGCGGGTGCTGGCCGCCCTGCAGGCCGCGCCCGACCAGACCCATGGGCCGGAGGACGACCGGGTGGCGCCGGCCGCCGCGCCCGGCGCCCGGGTGCTGCTGGTGGAGGACAATCCCGTCAATGCGCTGCTCGCCCGCACCCTGCTGAAGCGGGAGGGCTGCAGCGTCGATCACGCCATGACCGGCCAGGAGGCCCTGGCCGCCCTCAAGGTCGGCGCCTATGACCTGGTGCTGATGGACATGCGCCTGCCCGATATTCCCGGCGAGGAGACGACCCGCCGGCTGCGGGCGGCCGGGATCGAAACCCCGGTGGTGGCCTTGACCGCCAACGCCTTCCAGGAAGACCGCGAGGCCTGCATGGCGGCCGGCATGAACGACTTCCTGGTCAAGCCCCTGGCCGCGGACGCCCTGCGCCAGGCGCTTTCCCGGTGGACGCGCAAGCCCGCAGAGGGCGTGGTCTGGACGGAACCCGCCGAGCGCGCCAAGTTCGCCTGACTCGGCGGGGCGTCCCGCTTTCGGGGGAGACGCCATGAGCCTGCCAGACGCCGAGCCGAAGACGGCCGCAAAGCCCAGCCTCTGGTCGGCCCTGACCGTCTATGGCGAGCGGCGCGCCCTGATCATGCTGGCCCTGGGCTTCGCCTCGGGCCTGCCCAACCTGCTGATCTTCGACACCCTCTCGGCCTGGCTGCGGGAATCGGGGCTGTCCCTGCAGGTGATCAGCATCTTCTCCCTGGCCACCCTGGCCTATTCCATGAAGCTGCTCTGGGCGCCGCTGGTCGATCGCACCAAGATCCCGTGGCTGACCGACCGGCTGGGCCATCGCCGGTCCTGGATGCTGGTCTCGCAGGTCGCCATCATGATCGGCCTCTGGCTGGTGGCCGGGGGCGATCCCGTCCGCAATCTCGGCGCGATGGCCATGCTGGCGGTGCTGGTGGCCTTTTCCGGCGCCACCCAGGACATCGTCATCGACGCCTGGCGCATCGAGGCGGCCGGAGAGAACCGCCAGGGCGCCCTGGCCGCGGCCTATCAGTGGGGCTACCGGATCGCCATCATCGTGGCGGGCGCCGTGCCGCTGATCCTGGCCCAGCAATACAGCTGGAACGTCTCCTACCTGGTGATGGCCGCCCTGATGCTGGTGGGCGTGGCCGGCGTGCTCGGCGCCCCGCGGGAGGCTCAGCACATCATCCGGGCGATCAATCTCGACGGCGTGCCCGCCCGCCCGGGCCTGGAGCTGCCAGAGTGGCTGGCGCGGCTCAGCCTGGTCGTGATCGGCGCGATCATCCTGGGCTCGGGCCTGGCCGGCTCGGCCGACCTCCTGGCCGGCGCCCTGACCCGTCTGGGCCAGACCGAGGCGGCCGAGTCATTGGCGACAGCCTGGACCACCCGCCCCTGGAACGCCTTCCTGCAGGTCGGCGCCGTCCTGGCCGGCGGCGGGCTGATCGTGCTGGCCGCCTTTCCGCTGCCGGGTCTGCGGACACGGCCTGGCGTCTATCTGTCGGCGGCGCTGTTTGATCCGTTCATCGACTTCTTCGACCGCTATCGGGGCAGCGCCGCTCTGATCCTGGCGCTGATCTGCCTCTATCGACTGGCCGATTTCGTCCTCAACATCATGACGCCCTTCTATCTCGACCTGGGCTTCACCCTCACCGAGATCGCCGAGGTGCGGAAGGTGTTCGGGGTGGCCATGTCCATGCTGGGGGTCTTCCTGGGCGGCCTGGCGGTGGCGCGCCTGGGCCTGATCCGGGCCATGCTGATCGGCGCTTTCGCCGGCCCCTTGAGCAACCTGATCTTCGCCTGGCTGGCCATCAAGGGCGCGTGGCTGCCGGCCCTGTTCGTCGCCATCGGGGTGGACAATGTGGCCGGCGGCTTCGCCGGCACCTGCCTGATCGCCTACATGTCCAGCCTGACCGGCTATGGGTTCACAGCCACCCAATATGCGGTCTTCTCGTCCTTCTATTCCCTGCCGGGCAAGCTGCTGGCCTCGCAGTCTGGGCGCATCGTCGAGGGCTCGGCGGCGGCCGCGGAGGCAGGCGGCCTGCTCGGACCGCTCAAGGCGTTGTTCGTGGGCCTGCCCCCGGACGCCTATGCTGCGGCGGTGGAGAAGTCTGGGGTGAGCGCCGCGGCCCTGGGGGCCGGCTATGTGCTCTTCTTCGTCTATTCCGCCCTGATCGGGGTGGTGGGGATCATCCTGGCCTTCATGGTCGCCGCCCGTCAGCCACGACCACCTGAAGGCGCCGAGCCCGAAGCGGCTCAGTCGGCGGGTGAGACCACGCCGGCTGAGGCGCGCCGGCCGGCTCGTCCATGGTCTCCGGCGCCGCTTCAGGCTCCGGCATGCCCACGGGGGCCGGCTCAGGCGCAGGCCTGGCGGTCTCGGTGTTGGTTTCCAGGCAGATCACCTGGGCCACCCGCAGGTCGCGGCGCAGGTTGTCGGCCACCCGGCCGTAGTTCTCCGGCGTCACCGGCTCGCCCACGGCGAAGTTCGCCGCCCGGTGGCCCGATGCGGTGAGGGCGGTCAGCACGGTTTCGGGTGAGGTGGTGTAGATGCGGCCCCGTCGCGGCGCCTCGGCGACGGTCACGCCGATGACCCGACCGGCGCTGTCCAGGGCCGGCGCCCCCGACAGGCCCGCCAGGGTGCCGGAAAGGCCGTCGGTGCGTCCGGTCTCGGCCCAGACCAGCACCGACTCCGTCCGCGCGCCCCGGCCGCGCACCACCAGGTTCTCGCGGCCCAGCAGGCGCGAGGTGGCCTCGCCGGCGCGGCCCTGCGGGTAGCCCGGGTGAAAGGCGCGGTCCCCCCGGCGCAGGGTGCGATCGAGACCGAGCGGCAGGGCCGGCGCCCCGCCCTCGGTGACCAGGATCGCCGCCTCTCCGCGGGGATCGATGAAGATCTGCGCATCCACGCCGCGGCCGTCCGCGACCATGATCGCCGCCTGCCGGCAGCCTTCGACCACGTGGCGGGCGGTCATCCAGACCCCGTCGTCGGACACGGCGAAAGCGGTCCCGGCGCCCGGCTCGCTGGTCTGTGGCACATCGACCACGACGGCGGGGTCGAAGGGTGAGGCCGGACCCAGCGGCAGACCTTCCTCTCCCGGCACCGGCGGCGGCGGCGGCGGGGCGGCGGCGTCCTCCTGCCGTCCCACCGCCGAGATCAGCAGGGCGAGGACGACGGCGGCGTAGACCAGCCAGTCCGGAAGGCGGGGAAAGTGCATCAGGTGGTCAGGTGGCCACGGCTGCGGCGAGGATCAGGGCTGTGGCGAGCTTGGCGCCCACCAGCAGGGCCGCAGCCGCCACCTCGCCCTCCTGGATCCGCTGAGGCAGGCCGCGGAGCAGCAGGTCCACCAGCCGGAAGACCAGCAGTTGAACCATCACGGTGGAGATCCCCCAGATGATGATTTCGATCAGCGAGGTCGAGGAGTTCAGCGACAGGGCCAGCGGCGCGGCCAGGCCCACCAGCACGCCGCCCAGGGAGACGGCGGCCGCGGCGTTGCCATCGCGGATCAGGGCCACTTCCTTGTGGGGGGTCAGCAGGACGTAGAGGGCCGCCGCCAGGAACAGGATCAGCACCGCCACCGCGGCGTGCAGCAGGGTGGTGGGAAACCCGATGGCGAAGGCCTGGATTTCCGGAGACTGAAGGTCGGGGGGCATGGGCGCTCACCTCGGCTGCGGCGGGAGAGGGATGGTTAGCACGAGCGCCCGCCCGGCAAGCAAGCCGTTCAGGCGACAGGAGCGTCCTTCGCCTGCTGGGCGAGCGCCTCCTGGTCCAGACGCCTCCGCTCACTGGCGCGCATCTTCTCGCTCTCCGACTTCAACTGACCGCAGGCGGCCAGGATGTCCCGGCCCCGGGGGGTGCGGATGGGCGAGGCGTAGCCGGCCCGGTTCAGCACCGCGGCGAAGGCCTCGATGGTCTTCCAGTCCGAGCAGGCATAGGGCGAGCCCGGCCACGGGTTGAACGGGATCAGGTTGATCTTGGCCGGAATGCCCTTGATCAGGTTCAGCAGCGCCTTGGCCTCGGCCGGGCTGTCGTTCACGCCCTTGAGCATGACGTATTCGAAGGTCACCCGCCGGGCGTTGGACAGGCCCGGATAGGCGCGGATGCCGGCCATCAGCTGGTCCAGCGGATATTTCCGGTTCAGGGGCACCAGCTCGTCGCGCAGCTCATCATTGGTGGCGTGCAGCGAGATGGCCAGCATGGCCTGGGTCTGGTCGCCAAGCGGGATCAGCTCCGGGACCACGCCCGAGGTCGACACCGTGATCCGCCGCCGCGAGATGGCGATGCCCTCATTGTCGGCGATGATGTCGATGGCCGCGGCCACATGGGGCAGATTGTAGAGCGGCTCGCCCATGCCCATGAAGACGATGTTGGAGAGCCGGCGGTCCTCCTTGGGGCTCGGCCATTCTTCCAGGTCGTCGCGGGCGACCTGGACCTGGGCGACGATCTCGGCCGCCGTCAGGTTACGCACCAGGGCCTGGGTGCCGGTGTGGCAGAAGGTACAGTTCAGCGTGCAACCCACCTGGCTTGAGACGCACAGGGCGCCCGAGCGGCCGACATCGGGGATGTAGACCGTCTCGACCTCGATGCCCGGGGCCATGCGGATCAGCCACTTGCGGGTGCCATCGCGGCTGACCTGGCGCTCGACCACCTCGGGCCTGGCCAGGGTGAAGGCCGCCTCCAGGGCCGCGCGTGTCTCTTTGGCCACGTCGGTCATGGCGGCGAAGTCGGTCAGCCCATAGTGATGGATCCAGCGCCACAGCTGGGTGGCGCGCATCTTGGCCTTTTCCGGACGCACCACGCCGGCCTCGATCAGGGCGGCGGCCAGTTGCGGCCGGGTCAGACCCGACAGGTTCGGCCGGGTCGGCGCTGCGGCCGACGCCGCGCGCGAAAGATCGAGGGTGACGCCCAAGGGTCTGAACTCGCTGTCTGGAAGGTCAGCCAATATAGGCGAGGGCGCGCTGGCTTCCAAATGCGTGCGGGGTGACGCAAGGGAATGCCGGCTCAAACAAATGTTCGTCTGCGACCTTCCGCCGCCGTCGGGGCTGGGTTAGCGTCCGCGCCAACTGGAAAAACCGGACGTGGGAGAACGACATGAAGGCTGTGCTGAGCAAGGTGACCGGCGGTCCTGAGACCCTGGTGGTGGAGGACATCCCCGCCCCGGAGGCCAAGCCCGGCCAGGCGGTGATCTCGGTCAAGGCCGTCGGCGTCAACTTCCCCGACGTGCTGATGATCGAGGACAAGTATCAGTCGCGGCCGCCGCGGCCCTTCTCGCCGGGCGGCGAGCTGTCCGGCGTGATCGAGGCCGTGGGCGAGGGCGTCACCAATGTGAAGGTCGGCGACCGCATCCTGGCCAACACCGGCTGGGGCGGCATGGCCGAAAAGGTCGCCCTGCCGGCCAACCGCCTGTGGCACATCCCCGACAGCATGCCCCATGACGAGGCTGCGGCCTTCATCCTGACCTACGGCACCTCCTATCACGCCCTGAAGCACCGCGGCCGGGTGAAGGCCGGCGAGAGCCTGCTGGTCCTGGGCGCAGCCGGCGGCGTCGGCCTGGCGGCGGTGGAGCTGGGCAAGGCCATGGGCATGCGCGTGGTCGCCGCCTGTTCGAGCGAGGAAAAGGTCGAGCTGGCCAAGAAGCACGGCGCCGACGACGGCGTGGTCTATGGCCGCGGCCCCTTCGACCGCGACGCCCAGAAGAAGCTGTCGGAACTGTTCAAGTCCAAGGCGGGCGAGGGCGGCTTCGACGTCATCTATGACGCGGTCGGCGGCGACTATGCCGAACCGGCCCTGCGCACCATAGCCTGGGAAGGCCGCTATCTGGTCATCGGCTTCGCGGCCGGCGAGATCCCCAAGATTCCGCTGAACCTGACCCTGCTGAAGGGTTGCGAGATCGTCGGCGTGTTCTGGGGCACCTGGGCGGCCAAGGATCCCGAAGCCTTCGCCCAGAGCGTCAAGGAACTGCTCGACCTCTATGCCGCCGGCAAGATCAAGCCCTACGTCTCCGAGCGCTTCCCCCTGGACAAGGGCGCCGACGCCATCGCGCACCTGGGCAGCCGCAAGGCCATGGGCAAGGTGGTCGTCACCATCGACTGAGCGCAATCGCGGCGGCAGGGGGCGAAGCATCTTCCCCTGCCGCCCATCCCGCTTTAGTGATCGACGATCACATAGATGAGGCGCCGCCTTCCGTGCGAGCGCCCAAAAGGGGAGATGCGGCATGGCTGGACGTCTTGAGGGCAAGGTTGCGGTGATCACCGGCGGATGCTCCGGCATCGGCCTGGGCGCCGTGGAGCTGTTCATCGCCGAGGGCGCCCTGGTGGTCGCCGCCGATATCCAGGATGAGAAGGGCGCCATGCTGGAGGCGCGCTTCGGTGACAAGGTCCGCTACGCCCACTGCGACGTCACGTCCGAGGCCGACATTATCGCCGCCCTGAAGTTGGCCGAGCAGGCCTTCGGCGGCCTCGACATCCTGTTCAACAACGCCGGCATCTCCGACCGCATGGGGGCGATCACCGAGGTCACCGCCGAGGGCTGGGACTGGATCTTCTCGGTGCTGGTCCGCGGGCCGGCTCTGGGCATGAAACACGCGGCCCCGATGATGGTCGCCCGCGGCGGCGGCTCGATCATCAACACCGCCTCCATCGCCGGCCTGCAGGCGGGCTTTGGCCCCATCGCCTATTCCACGGCCAAGGCCGGCGTCATCCATATGAGCCGGGTGGCCGCCGCCCAGCTGTCGCGCCAGAAGGTGCGGGTCAACGCCATCTGCCCGGGCCTGATCGCGACCTCGATCTTCGGCGCGTCGCTGGGCCTGCCGCGCGAGGTGGCCGACCAGATGGCCGCCCGGGTCGAGCAGGGCGCGGCCAGCGTCCAGCCGGTGCCCAAGGCCGGCCTGCCCGCCGATATCGCCGAGGCCGCGCTCTATCTGGCGTCGGACGCCTCGGCCTTCGTCTCGGGGACCCATCTGGTGGTGGATGGCGGCATCACCGTCGGCGGCCGCCACAGCTGGGATACGGAGTCACCCTCGCCATTCGTGCAGATGTTCGGCGAGGACTCCCCCTTCGCGCCGCCCGCCGCCCCGGCGGCGTCGTGAGGCGGGGCGGTTGAGCCAGGAGAAGGCGCCTCGGCCGGCCCTGGCGCCCAATGTCCATGGCGCCCTGTGGATGGTCGCCTCGGCGCTCGGTTTCACCGTCATGACGACGCTGATCAAGTTCCTCGGCGACGACTATCCGGCGGCCTTGCAGACCTTCTACCGGCAGATCGCCGGATTCGTGATCCTGATCCCCTTCATCCTCAGCCGGCGGAAGGCGGCCTTTGCCACCACCCGGCCGGGCATCCTGCTGTTCCGCTCGGCGGCGGGCACGCTGGGGATGATCCTGTCCTTCTACGCCTTCCAGAAGATGCCGCTGGCCGACGCCAATGCGCTCTCGTTCACCCGCACCCTTTGGCTGGTGCCGCTGGCCTTCTTCGTGGTGCGCGAGCCGGTGGGCCCCTTGCGGATCGGCGCGGCCCTGGTGGGCTTCGCCGGGGTGCTGATCATGATCCGGCCCGGCGCCGGCGGCGAGTTCGCCATCGGCTGGCCGGCGGCGGCCATGCTGGCCTCGTCCTTCCTGTTTGCGCTCACCATCACCGGCATGAAGGTGATGACGCGAGACCACAGTCCCATGGTGCTGCTGGTCTGGTCGGCGACGCTGGGGCTGTTCTTCGCCCTGCCCGGCGCCCTGTTCGTCTGGCGCTGGCCCGAGCCCTTCGACCTGTTCCTGCTGTGCGTCATGGGGGTGGTCGGCACCCTGACCCAGGGCTTTTACATCAAGGGCATGTCCATCGGCGACGCCGGGGCCATGGCGCCGATCGACTATATCCGCCTCGTCTTCACCGCCGCGGCGGGCTTTGTCCTGTTCAACGAGGTGCCGACCATCTGGACCCTCGCCGGCGCAGCCGTGGTCGTGGTCTCGACCCTGTTCATCACCTGGCGCGAACAGCAGATTTCACGGCAGGCCAAGGCGGCCTCGGCCAAGACGCTCGCCAGCGAACCTTAGGGCTCGTCGCTCGCCCGACGCTGGCGCTCGAGAAAGGCCTTGGCCTCGGCCCGATGCTGCGGCTTCAGGTGACGTCCGACCACGGCCAGCAGGGCGGCGAACACCGCGGCGTCGTCGGTGAAGCCGACCACGGCCAGGACATCGGGGATGGCGTCGGCCGGCATCACGAAATAGGCCAGGGCCGCCAGCATCATGCCCTTGGCCGAGCTCGGTGTGGCCGGGTCCTTGGCGCAATACCAGACCGCCACGGCGTCCGAGGCGAAGGGAATCTTCGCCGCCGTGCTGACGATCTTGGGCCAGAAACCCTTGCGCACGCGGGCTTCATTGACCTTGACGACGGCCGGCACGAGGGCCTTGCGGGGGTCCAGCGCCTTGGCCGGATCAAAACCGCGATCCTTGACGTGGGGTGATGCTTTGGTCTTGGCGATCATCGGTTTAAGCCAGCTTCAGAGTGAGACCACATAAACGCATCAGGAGGCGAACCGTCCATGAAACTTGATTCCTCCATCGCCGCCGTCGTCACCGGCGGCGCATCCGGCCTCGGCGAGGCCACCGTCCGCGCCCTGGCCGCCCACGGCGTCAAGGTCGCGATCTTCGACATGAACGCCGAGAAGGGGGAGGCGGTCGCCAAGGAACTGGGCGGCGTCTTCTGCAAGGTCGATGTCACCGACGACGCTACGGTCGAGGCCGGCTTCGAAAAGGCCCGCGCCGTCCATGGCCAGGAGCGTATCCTGATCAACTGCGCCGGCACCGGCTTCGCGGCCAAGACCGCCAGCCGCGACAAGACCACCGGCGAGACCAAGTCCCACCCCATCGCCATCTTCGAGAAGATCGTTCAGATCAACCTGATCGGCACCTTCCGCTGCGTGGCCAAGTCGGCCCAGGGCATGCTCTCGCTGGAGCCCCTGGAGGACGGCGAGCGCGGCGTGATCGTCAATACGGCGTCCGTCGCCGCGGTCGATGGCCAGGTGGGCCAGGCGGCCTATTCGGCGTCCAAGGGCGGCGTGGTCGGCATGACCCTGCCCATCGCCCGCGACCTGATGAATGACGGCATACGGGTCAACACCATCCTGCCCGGCATCTTCAACACGCCGCTGATGAACGCCGCTCCGGAAAACGTGAAGGCCGCCCTGGCCGCCTCCGTGCCCTTCCCCAAGCGTCTGGGGAACGCCGAGGAATACGCCTCCCTGGCCCTGGAAATGTGCCGCAACGGCTATTTCAATGGCGAGCATGTCCGCCTCGACGGCGCCATCCGGATGCCGCCGCGGTAATTTGCGGGTCGCGATGGGTTTTCCCCGTTGCGACAATGCGCCACAGTGGGGGCTTGAGTAGCAAAAGCCCTCACTGGGGGTGCGTCCAGCCATGATGGCCACCTGGGCCCAGCGTTTCGCCACCGCCGTCGAGCGGCCGGCGGTCGCCTATGGGATCGTTATTGGGTCTGTGGCCGTGGCCACGAGTCTTCAGGGCGTGATCGAACTCGCCCTGACCTCGCCGCCAGCCTTCATGATCTACTATCCGGCCATCATCTTCGCCACGGTGGTCGCCGGCGGCCGCGGCGGTCTGACGGCTGTGGCCCTGAGCGCCCTGGTGGCCGTCCTGCTCTGGCCGACCGAAGCGCGCGCCGGCGCGACCCTACCGGTCACCCTTGGCCTCTTCCTGCTGACCGGCGGTCTGACGGTCGCCCTGGCCAAGCCCTTGCGCGTGGCGATCCGCAGAGGCGCCACGGTGCAGGAGCGCTTTCGCATCGCCCAGCAGGGGGCCAAGGACAGTTTCGTCATCTTCGACCCGGTGCGGGAGAACGGCGAGGTCGTCGATTTCGTCTGGGTCTACGCCAATCCTGCCGCGGACCGCATGGCGCCGGCCGGGGTCGAAAGCCTGGTCGGGCGCAGGGTCCGCGAGGTCTTTCCCGACGGAACGGGCCTGGCCATGGTCGAGCGGCTGCGTCAGGCCCAGGGCCAGGACGAGGCCGACGAGCTCGAGGTCAGCCGGGTCATCGACGGCGAGGAGCGCTGGGTGCGCTCCAGCGCCGTGCGGGCCGGCGAGGGCGTCGCCGTCATCTTCCGGGACATCACCGAACAACGCGCCATGGTGCAGGCCCTTCGTCAGGGGGAGGCCCGGGTGCGGGCCTTCATCGAATCCCTGCCCCAGCTGATGTGGGTGGGGGCCAAGGACGGCGCCTGGGTCTTCGCCAGCCCCCAGTGGCGCACCTTCACCGGCGACGGACCCGACGACGCCCTGGGCGATGGCTGGCTCGCCTCCGTCCACCCGGAGGACTGCGATGCTGTGGCCGAGGCCTGGCGTCAGGCTGTTCAGAACGCGCTCCCCTTTTCGCCCCAGTTCCGCCTGCGACGGGCCGATGGGGTGTGGCGGTGGTTCCACGGGCGGGCCTCGCCCCTGCGGGACGAAGACGGCGAGGTCCGCCGCTGGTTCGGCTCGGCCTCGGACATTACCGAGGTCATCGAGGCTCGCCAGGATCTCGAGGCCCGGGTTGAGGCGCGAACCCGCGACCTGCAGGCCAGCCTGGAGGACAAGGCCCGCACCGAGACGGCCCTGGCCCAGGCCCAGCGTCTGGAGACGGTGGGCCGCCTGACCGGCGGCGTCGCCCATGACTTCAACAATCTGCTGACCGTCGTCATTGGCGGCCTCGACATGATCCTGAAGAACCCCGCCGATCAGGCGCGGGTGACGCGGCTGGCCGAGGCGGCCCTGTCCGCGGGCCGCCGCGGCGAGCGCCTGACCCGCCAGCTGCTCGCCTTTTCGCGTCGCCAGGAGCTGCGGCTGGACAATCTCGCCGTCGCGCCGCTTGTGGAGCAGGTCGAGCCGCTGGTGCGTCGGGCCGCTGGCGAGGCGATCCATCTGGTCATCGACTGCGCTCCGGACGTCGGCGCCGCGCGGCTGGACGCCGCCCAGTTCGAGGCCGCCCTGCTGAACCTGGTGGTCAACGCCGCCGACGCCACGCCGGCTGGCGGCCAGATCCGCATCGAGGCCGCCCGCACGACCCTGGCCGAGGGGGAGGTGCGCGAGGCTGAGCCCGGCGACTATGTGCGCATTTCCGTCACCGACACCGGCGCCGGCATGGCGCCCGACGTCCTCGACCACGTGTTCGAGCCCTTCTTCACCACCAAGGAGACGGGCAAGGGCACGGGGCTGGGCCTCGCCCAGGTCTATGGGTTCATCCGTCAGTGCGGCGGCGCCGTCGAGGTCCGCAGCGCGCCGGGCGAAGGCTCGACCATCAGCCTCTATCTGCCGGCCGCCGACCATGCCGACCCGCTGGCGCTGGAGGCCGAGGTGGGGATCGAGACCATGATGGCCGGCCTGCGGATCCTGCTGGTGGAGGACGACGATGCGGTGCGGGCCGTCACCGAGGGCCTGCTGAGCGAACTGGGCTGCCAGGTGGAGACCGCGATCAATGGCGTCGAGGCGCTGGTGCGGGTCGGACGCGGCGCCGACTTCGATCTGGTGCTGTCGGACATCGTCATGCCCGGCGGGGTCAGCGGGGTCGATCTCGCTCGCCGGCTGCGCGACGACCATCCCTCCCTGCCCGTGGTGCTGACCACCGGCTATACGGCCGAGAAGCTCGATGACGCCGAGGAGGCGCAAGCCTGGCCCATTCTGCGCAAGCCGTTCCGGGCCGAACAGCTCAGCGCCGTGGTCCGGCAGGCGGCCGGCGCGGCCTAGGCCGCCCTCAGGCCCCGAAATCTAGCGCCGTCGCAGGCCCCCCAGCATGCCCCGCACGATTTCGCGGCCGATCTGACTGCCGACGGTCCGCAGCACCGACTTGGTGAAGGCCTCGCCCAGGCCCTGCCGGCCGCCGCCGCTGCTGCGCCGGGCAGGCGTTCTGGGTGCGGGCGCGGTCTTCACCGGCGGGGCCGGCGCGGCCTGGGTCTCCGCGCGGGCCTGCAGCCGCTCATGGGCCGACTCCCGATCGCGGGCCTCGTCATAGAGGCCGCGCACAGGGCTCTGGGCCATCAGGGCGGATCGTTCGGCCGGCGTCGCCGGGCCGAGCCTCGAGGCCGGCGGCCGGATCAGGGTTTTCTCGACCACGCAGGGGGCGCCCTTTTCGTCGAGCAGCGAGACCAGGGCCTCGCCCACGCCCAGCCCCTGGATCGCTTCGGCGGTGTCGAAGGCGGGATTGGCCCGGAAGGACTGGGCCGCGGCCCGCAGCCCCTTCTGGTCGGCTGGGGTATAGGCGCGCAGGGCGTGCTGGATGCGGTTGCCCAGCTGGCCCAGCACGCTGTCGGGGATGTCCGCGGGGTTCTGGGTCACGAAATAAACCCCCACTCCCTTGGAGCGGATCAGGCGCACCACCTGCTCGACCTTTTCCAGCAGGCCGCGCGGGGCGTCGCGGAACAAAAGGTGGGCCTCGTCGAAGAAAAAGGCCAGGCGGGGCTTTTCGGGATCGCCCACCTCGGGCAGCTCCTCGAACAGTTCCGACAGCAGCCACAGCAGGAAGGTGGCGTAGAGCCGCGGCGAATTGATCAGCCGGTCGGCGGCCAGGATGTTCACATGGCCGCGGCCCGAACCGTCCACCCGCATGAGGTCGCTCAGGGCCAGGGCCGGTTCGCCGAAGAAGCTCGCCGCCCCCTGGTCTTCCAGCACCAGTAGCTTGCGCCGGATGGCCGCCAGGCTCGCCTTGGCCACGGCGCCGTACCGCGCGCTGATATCGGCGGCGTTCTCGCCGACATAGCCGAGGACCGCCTGCAGATCCTTGAGATCGAGGAGCAGCAGGCCCTCCTCGTCGGCGACCCGGAAGGCGACGGTGAGCACGCCCTCCTGGACGTCGTTCAGCTCCAGCATCCGCGAGAGCAGCAGGGGCCCCATCTCCGACATCGTGGCGCGGATTGGATGGCCCTGCTCGCCGAACAGGTCCCAGAAGACCGTGGGCGCCGCCAGGGGCGTCAGGTCGAGGCCCATCCTGGCCGCGCGCGCCAGCAGCTTTTCGTTGGGACTACCGGCCATGGCCACCCCCGACAGGTCGCCCTTCACGTCCGCGGCGAAGACCGGGACGCCGGCGTCCGACAGGCCCTGGGCCAGGATCTGCAGGGTCACCGTCTTGCCGGTGCCGGTCGCGCCGGCCACCAGCCCATGGCGGTTGGCGCGGTCCAGGCGCAGGAAGAGCTGGCCCGCGCCCTCGCCCAGACCGACCAGCACGTCCCCATTTTCCGTCGTCGCCATGACCCGCCTTCCTCCCCTTTGACGCTCAAGCTAGCCGGCCCGGTTCGGGGCCGCCAGACGCATGACATGTCGCACGAAATGACAGGGTCGGCCCCTTGACCGGAACGGCGTTTCGGGTCCGCCTTGCCCTTGTTCACCCCGAGGGCGCGCGAATCAGCGCCACCCATCGAGAGCAGGTCTTTCAATTGCGCCGTCTATACCTATCTGAAGCCTTGTCGGGGCTTCCCCACCCCCGGCCTCACCGCGCCGCCCCGCAAGGGACGCCGGCGCAACGAGCCCCCCAGGCTTCGCCGACCCCCCTCGGTGGAGCCAGGCGCCGCCGGACCCTCTCCTCCGGCGGCGTTCTCGTTTTCAGGAGGGCCGCATGAGCGCGTCCGTGACCGAAGAAGCCGCCCGGGTCGGCCAGGACCTTTCCCGCAGACTGCTCAGTCTCCTCAACGCCGGGGATGATCCGGCCTTGGAGGCCTTCGCCGCCCAGGCGGCCGAGGACGTGGTCCCCGCCGAACTGCCACAGTTCGACCTGGACGATCTGGCGACCAACCTCGCGGGCTTCTGGCGCTTTGCAGACAAGCGCCGCGGCCTCTCGCCGATCCTCAGGATCGTCCGCGCCACCCGGGCCGGCGATGATCCGGAGCCCACAGAATTCGATCTGGTGGAGATCGTCCAGGAGGACGCGCCCTTCCTGGTGGACAGCGTCATGGGCGAGATCGCCGAGCAGGGCTTCCAGGTCCGCGCCATGTTCCATCCGGTGGTCGAGGTCCGCCGGGACGACAAGGGCGTGCGCAACCCGAAGGGCGATCTGCGCCGGGAATCCATGATCCAGGTGGTGGTCGACCGCATCGGCCCCGACCGCGAGGAACAGCTGCTGGCCGGCCTGCGCACGGCCCTGGCCGACGCCCGGGCCGCGGTCGCCGATTTCCCGGCCATGCTGGACCTGATGTCGCGGACCGTCGCGGAACTGGAGGCGCTCAGCCCCGACACCCCGCGCCGGGACGAGGAGCTGGCCTTCCTGCGCTGGCTGCACACCGAGCATTTCGTGTTCCTCGGCGCACGGATCTACGAATATCCGCGGGTCGAGGGCGGCGACTACGCCCCTGAAGAGCCCCTGTTCCAGCCCCAGGATGGCCTGGGCGTGCTGCGCGATCCCGAGCAGCGGGTGCTGCGCCGGACCAATGAGCCCGCGGTCCTCACCGTGCAGCTGGCGCGGCGCCTGGGGGAAGACGCCGCCGTCACCGTGGCCAAGGCCAATATGCGCTCCCGCGTCCATCGCCGCGGCTACATGGACTATGTGGGCGTGCGCCGGTACGGCCCCGATGGCCGGCCCTCCGGCGAAGTCCGCTTTGTCGGCCTGTTCACCGCCGAGGCCTACGACCAGCCGGTGAGCGCCGTCCCCCTGGTGCGCGCCAAGGCCGCAGGCGCCCTGGCCCGGGCGGCCAAGGCCCCGGGCAGCCACAATGAAAAGCGCCTGAAGAACATCGTCGAGAACTATCCCCGCGACGAACTCTTCCAGATGACCGAGGACGAGCTGCTGGCCAATGCGCTGGGCATCCTCCACCTCTATGACCGCCCCCGGGTGCGCCTGTTCGAGCGGCGCGACCCCTTCGACCGGTTCGCCTCGGTGCTGATGTTCGTGCCGCGGGACCGCTACGATTCGGACCTGCGTCGCCGGGCCGGACAGCTCCTGGCCAAGGCCTATGGGGGCCGGGTCTCGGCCTATTATCCCAGCTTCTCAGAGTCGCCGCTGGCCCGGGTGCATTTCATCATCGGCTTCACGCCCGGCCACGCCCGTGAGCCGGATCTGTCGGCGGTCGAGGCGCAGATCGCCGAGGCCACCCGCACCTGGGGCGACCGTTTTGAAGTCGCCGTGCGCGGCCAGGATCGCCCCGCCGCCGCCACCGCCGACCTGCTGAGCCGCTATGCCGGAGCCTTCTCGCCGGGCTATCGCGACCGCTACGACGCCGCCGAGGCCCTGGCCGACATCGCGGTGATCGACGACCTGAAATCGGACGAGGCCATCCGCGTGCGGGCCTTCCGGCGCAGCGGCGACACGGCCCGCCAGTTCCGCTTCAAGCTCTATCGCCCGACAGAGCCCGCGCCCCTGGCCGAGGTGTTGCCGATCCTGGAGAGCATGGGCCTGAAGGCCATGGTCGAGCAGGGCTTCGCCGTTCGGCGGACCGGCCTCGATCCGGTCTGGGTCCACGAGTTCGAGCTGGACGATCCCCGGGGCGAGCACCTGGTGTTCGACGAGGTGAAGGGCTGTTTCGAGGCCGCCTTCGTCGCCGTCTGGACCGGCCAGACCGAGAATGACGGCTTCAACCGCCTGGTGCTGGAGCTGTCCATCGGCTGGCGGGAGGCCGCCCTGGTCCGGGCGCTCGCCCGCTATCGGCAACAGAGCGGACTCGATCCATCCCAGAGGACGCAGGAAGAGGCGCTGAGCCGCCATCCGGGCGTCACCCGCCTGATCCTCGACCTCTTCCGCACCCGTTTCGATCCGGCCGTGAAGTCCGACCTCGCCGGCCGAAAGGCCCAGGGCGAGGCGGTGATGACCGAGATCACCGAGGCCCTGCAGGCGGTGGAGAGCCTGGACGACGACCGGGTGCTGCGTCGCATCGCGCTGCTGGTCCAGGCGATCCTGCGCACCAGCTATTATCAGACCGACGAGGCGGGCCGGCCCGCCCCCTTCATCAGCTTCAAGGTGGCCAGCGAGGACCTGGCCGACCTGCCGGCCCCCAAGCCGCACCGCGAAATCTATGTCTGGTCGACGACCGTCGAGGGCGTCCACCTGCGCTTTGGCCCCGTGGCCCGGGGCGGCCTGCGCTGGTCCGACCGCCGCGACGACTTCCGCACCGAGGTCCTTGGGCTGGCCAAGGCCCAGCAGGTGAAGAACGCCGTCATCGTGCCGGTAGGGGCCAAGGGCGGCTTCTATCCCAAGGCCCTGCCGGTGGGCGGCGCCCCTGACGCCGTCCGCGCCGCCGCCGTCGAGGCCTATAAGACCTTCCTTCGCGGTCTGCTGGACATCACCGACAACCTGACGCCCGAGGGCGAGGTGATCGCGCCCCAGGGTGTGGTCGCCTATGACGGCGAGGATCCCTATCTGGTGGTCGCCGCCGACAAGGGTACGGCCACCTTCTCCGACATCGCCAACGAGCTGGCCGAGTCCTATGGCTTCTGGCTCGGCGACGCCTTCGCCTCGGGCGGGTCGGCGGGCTACGACCACAAGGAGATGGGCATCACCGCCCGCGGCGCCTGGGAGGCGGTCAAGCGCCACTTCCGGGAGCTGGGCAAGGACATCCAGGCCGAGCCCTTCACCGTGGTCGGCGTCGGCGACATGTCCGGCGATGTGTTCGGCAACGGCATGCTGCTGTCGCGGCAAATCCGCCTGCTGGCCGCCTTCGACCACCGCCACATCTTCCTCGACCCCGATCCCGACCCCGAGACGAGCTTTGTCGAGCGCGAGCGGCTGTTCGCCCTGCCGCGCTCGTCCTGGGACGACTATGGCCGGGAGAAGATTTCGGCCGGCGGCGGGGTCTTCCCCCGCACGCAGAAGTCGATCCCCTTGAGCGCCGAAGTCCGCGAGGTTCTGGGCGTGGAGGCCGAGGCCCTGGCGCCCACCGAGCTGATCAGCGCCATCCTGAAGGCCAAGGCCGAGCTCCTCTATTTCGGCGGCATCGGCACCTATGTGAAGGCCGCCGCCGAAAGCCACGCCGATGTGGGCGACAAGACCAACGACGCCCTGCGGATCAACGCTGAAGCCCTGCGGGTCCGGGTGCTGGGCGAGGGCGCCAATCTCGGTCTGACCCAGGCCGCCCGCATCGCCTTCGCCGAGGCCGGCGGGCGGGTGAACAGCGACGCCATCGACAACTCGGCCGGGGTCGATTCCTCCGACCACGAGGTCAATATCAAGATCCTCACCGGCATGGTCGAGCGGGCCGGCGACCTCAAGCGCCCGGACCGCGACAAGCTGCTGCGCTCGATGATCGACGACGTGGCCGACCATGTCCTGGAGCACAACTACGATCAGAACCAGGCCCTGTCCCTGCTGGAGCTGGACGCCGTCGGCGAGCTGGAGCCCCACGCACGGTTCATGACCCGGCTCGAATCCATGGGTCGGCTGGACCGGGCGGTTGAAGGCCTGCCCGACGCCGGCGCCATCGCCGAGCGGGCCGAGGCGGGCCGGGGCCTGACGCGGCCGGAACTCGCCGTGCTGATGGCCTATGGCAAGATCCAGCTCTTCCGCGAGATGGTCGAGACCGAGGTCCCCGACGATCCCTGGTTCGAGCAGGTGCTGGAGGGCTACTTCCCCGCGCCCCTGATGCGCTACGCCCCAGAGATGCGCCGCCACCGCCTGCGGCGTGAGATCATCGCCACGGTGGTGGCCAACGACGTGGTGAATCGCTGCGGCCCCAGCTTCCCCGCCCGCCTGATGGCCGCGGCCGGCTGCGACGCGCGGGCCTTCTTCGTCGGCTATGAGGCGGCACGGGCGGTCCTCGACCTCGCCAGGCTGTGGGAATCGGTCGAGGCCCTGGACAATCAGATCCCGGCGCGGGCCCAACTGCTGCTGCTGCGCCAGCTGGCCCGGCAGCTTCGCGGCATGACCTTCTGGTTCGCCCGCCGGGCCTATCGCCAGGGCGAGGGCGTCACCGCCCTGATCGATCGCTACGCCAAACCGGCCCAGGCGCTGAAGGCCGTGGCGCCGGAGGTGCTGACGCCCGTGGAGCGCGCCGACCTCGACGCCCTGGCCGAACAGTTGATCGCCGCAGGCGCGCCCGAGGATATGGCCCACGCCGTGGTGGAGCTTCAGCCCCTGACGGTCGCCGCCGACCTGGCTGATCTGGCCGAGGCCTCCAGCTGGCCGGTGGAGAATGTGGCGCGCCTGCACCACAAGGTGGGCGAGGTCTTTGGCTTCGATCGCCTGCGGGCCGCGGCCGGCAGCCACTCGGCCGGCGACATCTTCGAGCGGACGGCCGTCCGTCGGCTGGTCGAAGACCTGCTGGCCGAGCAGACGAGCGTGGCCCGCGCGGTGATGGCCAAGGCCCGCAAGGCCAGGGCCGCCGCCGATGGCGAGGCGGCTCAGGCCGCCATCGCCGCCTGGGCCGCCACAGCCGAAGACGCCGTCGCCCAGGCTCACCGGACCATGGCCGAGATCGAGTCCGCGCCCGGCGGCTGGACCTTCGCCAAGCTCACCATCGCCCATGGGGCCCTGCGCGAGCTGGCGGTGCAGGCCGACGCGTGACGCCCGCGCAGCCTGGTTAGTGGCGGAAGACCCGCACGCCGGTGAAGGCCATGGTCAGGCCGGCGGCGTCGGCGGCGGCGATGACCTCTTCGTCGCGGATCGAGCCGCCCGGCTGGATCACCGCCGTGGCGCCGGCCTCGGCGGCCTGGATCAGGCCGTCGGCGAAGGGGAAGAAGGCGTCCGAGGCGCAGGCCGAACCCTTGGCCAGCGATTCCGGCAGACCGGCCGTCTCGGCGGCCTCGGCCGCGCGGATGGCGGCGATGCGGGCTGAATCCTTGCGGTTCATCTGGCCAGCCCCGATGCCAGCCGTCTGCCCATCCTTGGCATAGACGATGGCGTTGGACTTCACATGCTTGGCCACGGTGAAGGCGAACAGCATGTCGCGCAGCTCGGCCTCGGTGGGCTGACGCTTGGTGACGATCTTCAGATCGGCGGCGGTGATGTGGGCTGTGTCGCGACCCTGGACCAGGAAGCCGCCGGCCACCTGGCGCCAGGTGTCGCCGCCCGCCTTGGGGTCGGGCAGGCCGCCGGTGATCAGCAGGCGCAGGTCCTTCTTCTTTTTGAAGATGGCGATGGCCTCGTCGTCGGCTTCCGGGGCCACCACCACCTCGGTGAAGACCTTGACGATCTCCCGGGCTGCGGCCGCATCCAGCCGGCGGTTGACCGCCACGATGCCGCCGAAGGCTGAGACCGGATCGCACTGCAGGGCGCGCTGATAGGCCTCGGTCAGGTCGGCGCCCAGCGCCACGCCGCAGGGGTTGGCGTGCTTGATGATGGTCACCGCCGCGCTGGCGGCGGGGTCGAACTCGGCGACCAGCTCGATGGCCGCGTCGGTGTCGGCGATGTTGTTGTAGGACAGCGCCTTGCCCTGCAGCTGGGTGGCGGTGGCCACGCCGGGGCGGTTCGAGCCGTCAGAATAGAAGGCCGCGGCCTGATGCGGGTTTTCCCCATAGCGCATGGTCTGGACCAGCTCGCCGGCGAAGGCGCGGCGGCGCGGCGCCTCTTCGGCCAGTTCCTTGGCGAACCACTGGGAAATCGCCGCGTCATAGGCCGCAGTGCGGGCATAGGCGCGGGCCGCCAGGCGCTTGCGAAGGGGAAGCGAGGTCGCGCCGTCGGCCTTGAGCGCCGCGATCACCTCTTCCAGATCCGCGCGTTCGGTGCAGACGGCCACATAGCCGTGGTTCTTGGCGGCCGAGCGGATCATGGCCGGCCCGCCGATGTCGATATTCTCGACGCAGGCGGCGAAGTCGCCGCCGCCGGCCACCGTCTGTTCGAAGGGATAGAGGGTCACATAGACGATATCGATCGGGCCGATGCCGTGCTCGGCCATGGCCTGGGCATGGTCGGCGGCGTCGCGCACCCCCAGCAGGCCCCCATGCACCACCGGGTGCAGGGTCTTGACCCGGCCGTCCATCATCTCGGGGAAGCCGGTCAGGTCGGCGACGTCCTTCACGGGCAGGCCGGCGGCGGCGATGGCGGCCTTGGTGCCGCCGGTGGAGACCAGCTCCACGCCCATGTCGGCGAGCGCCTGGGCGGCCTCGACCAGACCGCTCTTGTCGGAGACCGACAACAGGGCGCGAACGGGTTTGACGGCGTCGGGGGCGGGGGGGAAGTTCGGGGCTGCGGGCACGGCGGTCTCCTGGTGGGAAGGACGAGGCGTGCCCAGGCGAGCGGCGTATGAGGTCCTGGCTCCCCGGTGGTCTCCCACCTCGATTTCGCCAGTCACACAGGACAGAGGTGTCCTAACGCCGGCCGGTCGGCGGAGTCAATGCAAGGCCTGCCGGCCTTCAGCGCGGCGGCGGCCAGGGCTCGGCGGCGGTGAGTTTCCAGCGCAGGCGCGCGCCGACCTCCTGGCGCACCTGGCCGCGCAGCACCACCTGGCTGGTGCGCCTGGCCTGGCCGTCCTGGAAGAAGACCGAGGACTCGATGGAGACCTCCATGGCGTCGTTGCGCAGCCACCAGCCGGTGTCCTCGCCCTCGCTCTTGATCAGGACGCTCTTGCCGTCCCTCGCCAGGGATGCCCGGGCGTCGGGGTGGACGTGGAAGCGGACCACGAAGGGAATGAACCGCCGGGGGTCCTCGCCCGGGGCGGCGTCTGTGACCGGGGTGAAGCGGTCCTCGCCGCGCAGTTCGTCGGCGGCCAGGTCCAGATAGAGCCTACGTTCGTGCCGCAGCCCAAAGCGGCGGACCCAGCCGTCGTGGGACATTTCCAGCCACAGGGCGCCATCGGCCTGCTGGCGCTTGGCGCTTGCCGCCGCGTCGGCGCCGATCAGCCGTGGACCCAGCGCCCGGGCGCTCAGGCCGCGCACCGGCGCCCCACAGGGCAGGTCGCCGAGCGAGGCGGTGGAGGCCGCGTCTCCCAGGCGAAGGGCCTCGGGCCCGACGGCGTCCGGCGACCAGCCGCAATTGGTGATCGCCCGGCGTCCGCTGATCAGGATTTCGAGAGCCAGGGGCTGGGCGCAGGCCGTGACGCTCCAGGCGCCCTCGGCCGGCGGGGCGGCGTCAGCCACCACCTGCAGGCTGCGGCTCTCGAGGCGGTGATAGCCGTTCCGCGTCGCCGGCAGGGTGCGCGCGCCGTCGCTCTCGCTGGCGCGGGCGGCGGCCACCAGGGCCGGGCGCTGGGCCTCGCCGCCCTGGAAGACCGGCAGGGCGCCGTCGGCCAGGGTGAAGAAACGCACCGCGCCGATCAGCCGGTCGATCGCCCGCATCATCTCGTCGGGCGGCGCCAGGCCCCGCTGGACCAGGGCGGCGTCCAGGGTCTGCAGGTCGAGCAGCAGGCTGAGCGCCGCCTGGGGCGAGCGCGAGGCGTGGCCGCCATCGGCCAGGACGGTGACGGGGAGGGCCTTGGTCAGGCGCTCCAGGGCCTGGGTGGTCAGCCGGTCGCCGGCCTCGCCGGTCAGGACGGCGCCGGCGAGCGCCGCAGCGCAGGCGCGCTCTGCGGCCTTCACCGGCCCGTCGATGGTGGAGAGCAGGTGTCGCCCCTGACGGGCGAGGTCGAGGGAGATCAGGGCGGTCTCGGCGTCCGAGGCGCCGGCGCAGAGGGTGGGCGCGGCGCAGGCCAGGTTGAACACCCGCCGCGCCAGCACCTCGGGGTCCCAGGAAAAGGCGTTCCAGCGGCCGAAGATGCGCCGCCAGAGCAGGGCCAGGCGAAGGCCCTCGGCCGCCCCGCCCTCGCCCAGGGCCAGCAGGTCCCGCAGCCAGTCGAACCGGTGCAGGGCGATGGCGAACCGGCGGCTAGGATTGGGGCGGTCCCAAGGGTCGCCCTTGGGGCCTGCGTGAAGGGTGGCGCCGGCGAAGGTGAAGTCGCCCAGCAGGATGCGGCGTCCGGTTTCGGCCCGCCCGGGTCTGGGGTCGGTCGGCGCCGCGGTCAGGCCTTCGGGTCTTGGTCTCGCCAGCAGCCAGCGGTGGGGGGGCGAGCCGCCCCATTCCCGGCGCAGTTGCCGGCGCAGGCCAACAGCCAGGGCCAGGGCGGCCACCTGGCCCGGCAGGCGCCTGGACGCCGGCGCCGGCGGGGGCTGTCCGGCCACGGGCGCCTCGCTCACCCGCCCCGAAGGGCGGTGATGTTGTCGGCGTAGACTTCGGGCCCGCCCTTGAAGACCGCCGTGCCCGCGACCAGCGCGGTGGCGCCGGCGTCGCGGCAGAGGCGGGCGGTGTCGCGGGTCACGCCGCCGTCCACTTCGAGGATGATGTCGCGGCCAGTGCTTTCGATCAGCCTGGCCAGCCGTTCGATCTTCTTGAGCTGGGAGGTCATGAAGCTCTGGCCGCCGAAGCCGGGATTCACCGACATGACCAGCATCAGGTCCACCTGGTCGAGGACCGACTCCACCGCCTCGGGCGGGGTCGATGGGTTGAAGACCACGCCGGCCTTGGCGCCCAGTTCCCGAATGCGCTGCAGGGTCCGCGACAGGTGCGGACCGGCCTCGGGATGGACGCTGATGATGTCGGCGCCGGCCTTGCGGAAGGCCTCCAGGAAGGGATCGGCCGGCGCGATCATCAGATGGACGTCGAACGGGATGTCGGTGTGCGGCCGCAGGGCCGCGATGACGTCCGGACCGATGGTCAGATTGGGTACGAAATGGCCGTCCATGACGTCCAGGTGCAGCCAGTCGGCGCCGGCGGCGGCCACGGCGCGGGCCTCCTCGCCCAGGCGGGCGAAGTCGGCGGCCAGCAGGGACGGGGCGATGATGGTCTTTCGGCTCATCGTCTGGACTTAACCCAAGCCGCCCGCGGGCCACAAGGACCCCACGGCCGGCGAGGGCCGATCACTCAGCCCTGCCGCAGGAAGCGGGCGATATAGAAGCCGTCCGTGCCGCCGGGGCTGTGGAAGGGCAGGATGCGCAGGGTCCCGTCGGGCCGCAGGCTCTCGGCTGGCGCGCCGCCTTCGCCGGGCGCGATCGGCTCCAGGACGAATTCCGGATGGCGGGCCAGGAAGCCAGCGGTCTGACCCTCGCCCTCCTCGGGCTCCAGGCTGCAGACGCAATAGATCAGCCGGCCATGGGCGGCGACCCGTGGGGCGGTGGCGTCCAGCAGGCGGGCCTGAGTCTCGACCAGGCTGGCGATATCGGCCGGCCGCGCGGCCCACAGCACGTCGGGATGGCGGCGGAAGGTGCCGGTGGCCGAGCAGGGCGCGTCCAGCAGGACGGCGTCGAACAGGTCGGGCGCCTTCCATTCGGTGGCGTTGGCTGTGACGGTGGCGGCCTTCAGTCCCATCCGCTCCAGATTGGCCGCCAGGCGCTTTAGTCGCCCGGCCGAGCGGTCCAGGGCCGTCACGCTGGCGCCGGTGGCCGCCAGTTGCAGGGTCTTGCCGCCCGGGGCGGCGCAGAGGTCGAGCACCTGCTGGTCGGGACCGGCCTCCAGCAGCCGGGCGGGGATGGCGGCCGAGGCGTCCTGCACCCACCAGGCGCCCGCTTCGAAGCCCGGCCAGGTCGCCAGGTCGCCGCGGCGGGCGGTGCGCAGGCTTCCGCCCGGCAGAATCTCGGCCTCCAGTTCGGCGGCCAGATCCTGGGTCGTCGCCGGATCGCGCACGGAAAGGTCGGTGGCGGGCTCCTCGGCGATCACCGCGGCGATCTTCAGCGCCGTCTCGGGGCCGTAGGCCGCGCTCCAGCGGGCCATCAGCCAGGGCGGCGGCAGGGCTTCGGGGGCGTCCAGGGCAGGGGGCTCGCGCAGCAGGCCGCGCAGGACGGCGTTGATCAGGCCCTTGAACGGACGGGTGTCGCGGCGCGAGGCGGCCAGATCGACGCTGGTGGCCACCGCCGCAAAGGGCGGGGTCTCCATCAGGAAGGCCTGGGCCACCCCGATCCGCAGGATCTGGCGCACGCCGTCCGGCGGCGACTTGGCCAGCTTGGCGTCCAGGGCGCGGTCGATGGGGCCGAGCCGGCGCAGGGTGGCCATGGCCAGGGCGCGGGCGAAGGCCCGGTCCCGGGGCGAAAGCGCGCTGAAGGCCGGCGTGGAGATCGCCTCCTCCAGGCCGGTGCGGCGCGCCAGGGCGGCGGTCAGGATGTCGAGGGCCGCGCCCCGGGCCGGCAGGCCAAGATCATTGTCTTCGTTCACCGACTGCGACGTGCCCGCTCCGCAGGCCTCAGGCAAGGAAAGATCGCGGGCTGCGATGATTTGGACCCGCGGGAGGGACGGCTGGCGCCGGGACGTCCGGCGTCCTAAATCATGACCATGACCGACGCGCTCCCGCCCAACGCCGCCCCCGACAAGCCCCTGAGTCCCGCCGCCCGCCGCGCCCTGGAAGAGGCCGAGGCCCGACGCCAGGCCGAGGCTGCACAGGCCGCCCTGGCCGCCGAGCAGGGCGGCCCCAAGGGACTCGAGCCCACCCGGTTCGGCGACTGGGAGCGCAAGGGCATCGCGGTGGACTTCTAGGCCCTCGCCAGCCGCGCGCCTGTCTGCGGCCAAGCTCGCGCAGGACTTGCAAGGACTCGTGCCCACCAGCCCGGCGCGTTAGCGTTCCGTTAAGTTTTGTATCCGGAGCGTATGATGTCCTGGTCTTTCCGCGCGATCGCGGGTTTCGCCCTCACCCTGGCTGTGGGCGGCGCGGCCGCCGCCTGCCCCCCACAGAATCCCTGCGCGACGCCCTATGGCGGCGGCTATTCCGGCGGCGGCTATTATGACGCCTATGGCGCCGACCAGAGCTACCAGGCCTATCAGCGCAGTTCCGGCTATCATGAGCGTTATGGCTATGAGCAGGCCTATGTGAGCGACGCGTACGGCACGCGGGGCTACCAGCAGGAGTATGGCCCCTACCGGCAGGAATACGGCTATCCGCAGGCGCCGGCCTACGGCTATCCGCCGCCGGCCTATGGCCCGCCGCAACACGGGCCCGCGCCCTATCCGACGCCGGATTACGGCCCGCCGAACGCCTATTATCCGCCGGCGCCCTACTATCCGCCGGTCCAGTCCCCTGGCTACGGCCCGTGCTGCGCCCCTTGCGCCTCGGCCTGCGGCTCGTCCCACGGCCAGGTCCTGCCCATGAGTTTCTTTGCCGACTCAGGCGGCGTCGGTCCGATCCCATCGGGCGGCGGCTATGGCGGGGGCGGCTATGTGATCGTCAATGGCGGCGGCTCCAGCCACGCCTCGTCCTACGCCTCGTCCTCGGCGTCCGCCCGCGCCTCGGCCAACGTCTCGGTGCGTGGCGGCTACGTTTATGGCCACGGCGGCTATGGCGGCCATAAGGGCGGCCACGGCGGCGGCCATGGGGGCAAGGGCGGCTACGGCGGCGGCAAGGGCCACTGAGTCCTAGGCGCCGGCCATCTCGGCGACGATCCGCAGAGCTGCGGCCTGGGGATCGTTGGCGCCGGTGATCGGGCGGCCGCAGACGATGTGCGAGGCTCCGGCGCCCAGGGCCTGGGCTGGCGTCGCGGCGCGGGCCTGATCGTTCTTCGCCGACCAGTCGGGTCGCACGCCCGGCGTCACCACCAGGAAGTCCGGCCCGCCGATGGCCCGGGCCAGCTGCGCCTCGTGCGGGCTGGCGACCACCCCGTCGCAACCGGCGGCCACGGCCTGATGGATCCGCCGCTCCACCAGGGTGCGGGCGCTCTCGGAATAGCCCATCTCCACCAGATCGTCGTCCGACAGGCTGGTCAGCACGGTGACGGCCAGGATCTTCAGGCTCGAGCGCCCACGGCCCCGCACGGCGGCGGCCATGACCTGGGGCTCGCCGTGCACGGTGAGGAGGTCGCAGCCCGACTCGGCCAGCACCGCGGCCGAGCGCTGCACCGTCGTGCCGATGTCGTGCAGCTTCCAGTCGAGGAAGACCTGCTTGCCCTGGGCCTTGAGGTCGCGGGCCAGGGTCATTCCGCCTGACGCGAACAGCTCGAGACCGACCTTGTAGAAGCTGACCGCCTCGCCGAGCGCCTCGACCATGGCGCGGGCCTGGTCGATGTCGGGCAGGTCCAGGGGCACGATCAGGCGCGGATCGCAGGCGGCGGCGGTCTCCAGGCGGGCGGCGGCGTTCATGGCGCGGGCTCCGGGCAGGTTTGCGCCGCTCCCGCCTCATAAGGGAGATCGGCGCCGCTTTAATTTTGGGCTAGAGCATTTTCAGCTGAAGTGGACACCGGTTCAGCGAAGAAAATGCTCAAACTTCAAGGAGTGTCGAGCAAGATTCGATCCGATCAATCGGATCTTGCTCGGGGAGCGAGGCATGAGCCAGGCTGAGTTCGCGGTCAACTTCTTCGTGGCGTTGTTCGCCCTGATCGACCCGATCGGGAACGTCCCCCTGTTCGGCGCCGCCACCCAGGGCAGCAAGGGGCGCGATGCGCGGCTGGTGGCCGTCTATATCGCGCTGTTCATTCTGGGCTTCCTGACCTTCTTCTACTTCTCTGGCCTGGCCCTGCTGGCTTTCTTCGGCATCTCCCTGCCGGCCTTCCGGATCGCCGGCGGCATCATCCTGTTCCTGCTGGGCCTGGAGATGGCGCGGGACGACTTTACCGCCACCTTCTCGGCCATGGCCGAGGGCGACGAAAATCCGAAGGGCCGGGCGGGGCGCAAGTTCGAGCGCCTGATCGTGCCCTTCGCCATGCCCCTGCTGATCGGACCCGGCGCCATCTCCTCGGTGGTCATCTACGCCAGCGAGGCCAAGGCCTTCGGTCTGGCCGGGGCGGCCATCGGCGTCGGCGTGATCGGCGCCATCGCCCTGGTGGTCATGCTCTGCTTCTGGGCGGCGCCGGTGATCAGCAAGATCCTCGGGCGCATCGGCATGACCATCGTCGTGCGGGTGCTGGGCCTGATCCTCTGCGCCATGGCGGTGCAGTTCGTGCTGGTGGGCATCGCCGACGCCACCAGCGGGGTGATCCTCAACGAAGCCGCCAACCCCTATGTGAGCCAGTGACGGGCCTCGCCGTCTCAGGGCTTGGCGGACCGCCAACCCTGGGCGGCGGTGATCGCCATCACCCAGCGGTCGGGCAGCAGCCAGGCCAACCCAGCCAGCGCCTTGTTCACCGCGCCGGGCACACAGACCGGCCGGTTGGCCTCGACCGCCGCCAGACCCGCGGCGACCACCGTCTCGGCGTCCATCCAGAGCCAGCCCGGCGTGGTTCGGTCCAGCGGCTCACGCATGCCGTTGACGTCGTGAAACTCCGACCAGGTCAGGCCGGGGCACAGGGCGCTCACATGGACCCCGCTGCTGGCGCACTCCTGATGGAGGCTCTGGGAGAAGCCAATGAGAAAGGCCTTCACCGGCCCGTAGAGCCCCACCCCGCCGGGCGTCAGACCCGCGACGGAGGCCACATTGATGATGCGGCCGAACCCGCGGGCGCGCATCCCCGGCAGCAGCCGGTGGGCCAGTTCGCACGGCGCGGTCAGCATCACCTGAAGGACGGCGGCCTGATCGGGCCACGGGTTGTCGCCAAAGCCGCCGGGCAGGCCGTAGCCGGCATTGTTGACCAGGATGTCCACCGACCGGCCCTGGGCCGCCAGGGTCGCATCCAGGGCGGCTGGCGTCGCGGGGTCGGCCAGATCGGCGGCCAGGGTCAGCACCTCCACCCCATGGCGATCGCGCAACTCCGCGGCCAGGGCCTCCAGGCGATCGGCGCGCCGGGCGGTCAGGGCCAGGTCGCAGCCCTGGGCGGCGAGCGCCCGGGCGAAGGCTGCGCCGATGCCGGCGGACGCCCCGGTCACCAGGGCAAGGCGACGGTCCATTTGCGCTCCTGCGACGCGTGGGAGACGGTCCGCAGCGGACGCCGTCCCGCGGCGAAAGTGGCCAAGGTCAGCCTTCGCCGCAAGCGGCCTAGCCGCGCACCGGACTCGCCTGAGATTGAACCCCATGCGGAATGGGTGTATCGCGCCCGCCGCATCGTCGGGGCGCAGACGTCCTGTCTGGGATTACGAGACACCGCCCCCACGGTCTCCGGAGAGTCTGGATGAGTGAGCCGAACCCATCGGCTGCAGGGACGCATTCCGATGCGTCCCACCCCAAGGCGGACGGTTTCTGGGCGCTCGCCCTGGGCTCCGTCGGCGTCGTTTTCGGCGACATTGGCACCAGCCCGCTCTACGCCATGCGCGAGGCCCTGGCCCATTCCCGAAGCGGCGGGACCGAGGAGCTGGCGGTGTTCGGGGTGGTCTCCCTGGTCACTTGGGCGCTGATCCTGATCGTCACGCTGAAATACGTGGTCTTCCTGCTGCAGGCCGACAACAAGGGCGAGGGGGGCACCCTGGCCCTGATGGCCCTGGCCCGCCGCGCCCTGGGCCGCCGCTCCGGCGCGGTCTTCTTCCTGGGCATGGTCGGCGCCGCCCTGTTCTATTCCGACGGCATCATCACCCCGGCCCTGTCGGTGCTCAGCGCCGTCGAGGGCCTGAAGGTGGCGCCGGGCCTGGGCACGGCGCTGGCCCCGTTCGTCCTGCCGATCTCGGCCGGCATCCTGATCGCCCTGTTCATGGTGCAGTCCCGCGGCACGGCCAGCGTGGCGCGTTTCTTCGGACCGATCACGGCGCTGTGGTTCCTGACCCTGGCGGGCCTGGGCGTGCTGCACATCTTTGACGACCCGCGCATCCTGATGGGCCTTTCGCCGCACTACGGGGTGCTGTTCCTGCTCGACAACGGCTTCCTGGGCTTCGTCATCCTGGGCAGCGTCTTCCTGGCCGTCACCGGGGCGGAGGCGCTCTATGCCGACATGGGCCACTTCGGAAAGGGGCCCATCCGCGCCGCCTGGGTCATCCTCGTCCTGCCGGCCCTCCTGCTCAACTATCTCGGCCAGGGCGCTCTGGTGCTCGACAATCCCGAGGCCCGCCTGAATCCGTTCTTCGAGATGATCCCGGAGTTCGCCTTCTGGCCGGTCCTGGTCCTGGCCACGGCGGCCACCGTCATCGCCAGCCAGGCAGTGATCACCGGCGCCTTCTCGGTCACCCAACAGGCCGTGCAGCTGGGCCTGCTGCCGCGGATCGACATCCGCCGGACCAGCGAGACCCTGGCCGGCCAGATCTATGTGCCGCAGGTGAACATGCTGCTGCTGGCCGGCGTGCTGGCCCTGCTGGCCATGTTCCAGACCTCGTCCAACCTGGCGGCGGCCTATGGCATCGCCGTGACCGGCTCCATGCTGGTCGACAGCATGCTGTTCTTCGTGATCATCGGCGCCCTTTGGAAGCGCCCGTGGTGGCAGGCGGCGCTGGCCGCTGGCGCCTTCGGCCTCATCGACCTGGTGTTCGTCTCGTCCAACCTGCTGAAGATTCCCCAGGGCGCCTGGTTCCCGCTGGTCATGGGGGCCGGCCTGGTGCTGGTCATGTGGACCTGGACCCGAGGCGCCCAGATCCTCACCGACAAGACCCGCCGCGACAGCATCCAGCTGACCGAGCTGACCGAAATCCTCAAGGCTCGCGCGCCGCACCGGGCGCCGGGCACGGCCATCTTCCTGACGTCCGATCCCGACGTCGCGCCGGTGGCCCTGATGCACAATCTCAAGCACAACAAGGTGCTGCACGAGAAGAACGTCATTCTCACCGTCCGCACCACCGAGACCCCGCGGGTCAAGGACGAGGACCGGATCAAGATCGAGCCGGTCAACGAGGACTTCAAGAAGGTCACCGTGGCCTACGGCTTCATGGAGAGCCCGAACCTGCCCAAGGCGCTGGGTCTCTGCCGCAAGCTCGGGCTGAAGTTCGACATCATGGCCACCAGCTTCTTCCTCGGCCGCCGCTCGGTCGTGCCCTCGGCGCAGTCGGGCATGCCGCTCTGGCAGGACCGCCTGTTCATCTATCTGATGCGCAACGCCGCCAACCCGACGGACTTCTTCAAGATCCCCCCCGGCCGCGTGGTGGAGCTGGGCACCCAGGTCACGGTCTGACCCCTGTGGGCCGGCCTGGACTCAGGGGCCCGTCCTGCGCCATGGGTGCGGGCGCGACACTGCGGGGCGGAGATCGACCATGAACTGGCTGGGCATTGTGGGCGACGCCCTTTGGATTCTCTCCCTCTCGATCATGGCCAGCGCGTCGCGCGGCGCCTGGAAGCGGATCGACCCGCAGACCACCCTGCCGATGCAGTTCGCCCGGGACGGCCGGCCGGTCCTGCGGCTCAAGCGCAATATCGCCCTGCTGCTGGTCCCCACCCTCGGCTTTCTGATCAGCCTGCTCCTGCTGGGCCAGAACCGGGCGACCCCGCCCGGGACGCCCGAGGCCCTGATCCTGTTCGGCGTCCGCGCCACTCTGGCGGGCCTGTTCGCCCTGGTTCACCTGCGCTGGCTGAGCGCCGCCCTGGCCCAGCTGGACCAGGAAGGCGCGCTTAGGTCTTGAACGGACGCCCCTTTCGCCCTTAAAGCCGCGCCTGTTTCCTTCCCTCCTGCTCCTCGAAAGACTGCGCCCCATGGCCGCCGATAAGCCGATCAAGAAAGTCGTCCTCGCCTATTCCGGCGGCCTGGACACCTCGATCATCCTGAAGTGGCTGCAGACCGAATACGGCGCCGAGGTGGTCACCTTCACCGCCGACCTTGGCCAGGGTGAAGAGATCGAACCGGCGCGGGCCAAGGCCCTGGCCGCCGGCGTCAAGCCCGAGAACATCTTCATCGAGGACGTCCGCGAGGAGTTCGTGCGCGACTTCGTGTTCCCGATGTTCCGGGCCAACACGGTCTATGAGGGCCAGTACCTGCTGGGCACCTCGATTGCGCGGCCCTTGATCGCCAAGCGGCAGATCGAGATCGCCCGGATGACCGGCGCCGACGCCGTCAGCCACGGGGCTACCGGCAAGGGCAACGACCAGGTCCGTTTCGAGCTCGGCTACTATGCGCTGGAGCCCGACATCCATGTGATCGCCCCTTGGCGGGAGTGGGACTTCAAGAGCCGCGAGGCCCTGCTGGACTTCGCCGAGAAGCACCAGATCAAGATCACCAAGGACAAGCGCGGCGAGGCGCCCTTCAGCGTCGACGCCAACCTCCTGCACTCCTCCTCCGAGGGCAAGGTGCTGGAGGACCCGGCGGTCGAGGCGCCGGAATTCGTCCATATGCGCACCCTCTCGCCCGAGGATGCGCCGGACAAGGCCACCGTCATCACCATCGACTTCGAGAAGGGCGACGCCATCGCCATCGACGGCGAAGCCCTGTCGCCGGCCGCCCTGCTGACCCGGCTGAACCAGCTGGGCCACGACAACGGGGTCGGCCGCCTGGACCTGGTCGAGAACCGCTTTGTCGGCATGAAGTCCCGCGGCGTCTATGAGACGCCGGGCGGCACGATCCTGCTGGCCGCCCACCGGGGGATCGAGTCCATCACTCTGGACCGGGGCGCCGCGCACCTGAAGGACGAGCTGATGCCCCGCTATGCGGAGCTGATCTATAACGGCTTCTGGTTCAGCCCCGAGCGCGAGATGCTGCAAGCGGCCATCGACCACTCCCAGGCCCATGTGTCGGGTCAGGTGCGGGTGAAGCTGTACAAGGGCAATGTCACCGTCATCGGCCGCTCCAGCCCCTATTCCCTGTACGACCAGGAGCTGGTCACCTTCGAAGAGGGCAAGGTGGCCTACGACCAGCGGGACGCGGCCGGCTTCATCAAGCTCAACGCCCTGCGCCTGCGCGGCACGGCCAAGCGCGACCGCCGGGGGCGCTAGCGCGGCCGCAAGTCCGCCCAGCGAAACCGCCGGCTTGCGAGGGCGTCGATGGAGCATCGGCGCACCTCCTCCGGCGCCACGACATGGGCCGCGACCTCCGGCCAGAGTTCCCATCCCCCCTGGCCCGTGCCAAGCTCCGGCCTAAAGCGCAGCTTGCGCACATAAGAGGGGGAATTCGCCATGGGTCCGCACAGCTGGGTCGCGCTGGTCACCATCGCCGCCATACTGGTCTATCTCTGGATGGGCGTGAGGGTCGGCCAGGCCCGCCGCGTCTCGGGCGTGCAGGCGCCGGCCATGACCGGCGATCCGATCCTGGAGCGACATGTCCGGGTGCAGGCCAACACCCTGGAATGGCTGCCCATCTTCCTGCCGGCCCTGTGGCTGTTCGCCATCTACTGGAATGACCTGATCGCCGCGGGCCTGGGCGTGGTCTGGATCGTCGGCCGCGTGCTCTACGCCCTCGGCTATGTGGCCGATCCTGGCAAGCGCGAGCTCGGCTTCCTGATCCAGGCCCTGGCGGCCGCCGTGCTGCTGTTCGGCGCCGCGGGTCGCATCATCTGGACCCTGGTGGTGATCGGCGCCTGAGCCGCCGGCCGGCGCCGCGCAGGCTGGCGGGCCTCAGAGGAAGAGGACCACCGCCTGCCACGCCGCCAGGCCGGTGACCAGCACGCCGACGATCCAGGTCAGGGCGCGGATTGGCAGGACCTTGGTCATCCAGCCCGCCAGGGGCGCGGCCACGATGCCGCCGGCGATCAGACCCAGCACCGACGACAGGTGGTCGCGCAGGCCTTCGGTTTCCCAGTGCCCCGACAGCAGCGCCGACAGGAAGGCCGCCGAGACCGCTGAGGCCACGAAAAATTCCGCAGCGTTGGTCGTGCCGATGGCCTTGCGCGGGTCGGCGCCCGAACCCAGCAGGGTGGAGGTGACCACCGGCCCCCAACCGCCGCCGCCCACGGCGTCGAAGAAGCCGCCGACCACGCCCAGCGGCAGGGGGCTCTTCCAGGAGAAGGGCTTGGGCCGCACGCCCTTCCAGGCCCGGTAGAGGATGACCAGGCCCATCAGGCCCAGCCACGAGACCACGAAGGGCTTGATCTTCTCCCCGTCGATCGAGGTGAGCAGATAGGTGCCGGCGATCCCGCCGACGACCCCGCCCGCGGCCAGCAGGCCCAGGAGCCGCCAGCTGATGTTCTTGTGCGCCACATGCGAGAGCGCCGAGGCCGCGCCGGTGAACACCTTGGCGGCATGAACGCTGGCCGAAGCGTTGGCCGGCGTGACGCCCATGGCCAGCAGGCTGGTAGTGGAGACCACCCCATAGGCCATGCCCAGGGCGCCATCGACCAACTGGGCGCCGAACCCCACCGCGGCGAAAAGAAGGAAATCTGAAACCACGTGCGACGCCCCCGTGTGGTCAACCTTCGGACACTGTACTCTAGTGTCTCAATAGGAATTAGCTGAATTGTACAAGACAGATTCCGCGGCGTCGCGGCTCACCAGCCTAAAGTCACCCCGACGCCTGAAACTTGGCTCCCGAAACGGGCGTGGAATAGCCGTTCGCCCAAGGGTTGCGCGTCACGAAGAGTTCACCGTCGATTTGACCGGAGTCTATTGCCAGATCGCCTAAGCCCTTGAGCGAAACCATATTTGGGTCACGGTGTTGACCCATCATGACGCCTTCTGTTCGAGGGATGTTCTCAGTCAAAGGAACGAAGCGAAAATGAAGCGACTTCTGGGGCCGATGGCTGCGCTCGCCCTTGTGGCCGGGCTCAGCGCCTGCGCCACGGCGACCCCTTATCAACCCAATCTCCCTGGCGCCTCGGTGTCCGGCGGCTATTCGGAGATGCGGGTTGAGCCCGACCGCTGGCGGGTGAGCTTCGCGGGCAACAGCATGACCGGCCGCGAGACGGTCGAGGGTTATCTTCTCTATCGCGCCGCCGAACTGACGGTGCAGCAGGGCTATGACGGCTTTTCCATCGTCACCCGCGCCACCGACCGCGACGCGCGGACCTATGTGCAGCCCGACCCCTTCTACAGCCCCTGGTACGGCCCCAGCTACGCCTATTGGCGGCCCCACTGGCGCTATTACTCGGCCTATAGCTGGCGCACCTGGGACCCGTATTTCGGCGACCCCTTCTTCGCCGACCGTATGGACGTGCGCACGGTGGAGCGGTTCGAGGCCACGGCCGAGATCGTGATGTATCGCGGACCCAAGGCGCCGGGGGACCCCAACGCCTTTGACGCCCGGGCGGTGCTCGAGAACCTCGCGCCCCGGATCGTGCGGCCGGCGCCCTGAGCCCAGCGCCCGCGCGGACCTGACAAACAAACGGGGGCGGACCAGCTGGTCCGCCCCCGTTTTCGTTTCGATCCTTCAGGCCAGGCTCAGGTGATGTGCTTGGGCGAGATCGGGTCGCTGGCGGGGAAGGTCTCCTCCACAGCTTCGTCCACCAGGGCTTCCTGGCGGGTTTCGGCCTTTCGGTCGTCCTTGTTCAGCTGGTCGGGCTTCTGGCCCTCGGCCAGGGGCTGGGCCGGGCGCGAGCTCGGGCCGTTCGGGTCATTGTCGTTGCGCTGATCGGTCATTGCAGGACCTCCGTCATCTCAAGTGGTCCCCGCCGCAGCGACGGGAGCCTCACAGGTGAAAATGCTGCAAGAGCGCCCTTGGTTGCAGGGCGCGGGGCGATCACGGACTTAAATCCGGCGCCGAGAAAGGGTGTCGCCAAAGACAAAAAAGCGGCCCGCCAGGGGCCGCTTTTTTGTTTCGCTGCAAGACCCCGAGGGGAATTGGAGCGGGCGAAGAGATTCGAACTCTCGACCCCAACCTTGGCAAGGTTGTGCTCTACCACTGAGCTACGCCCGCGCTTTTCGATGCCGACCGGTTGGCCGCCCCCGAAAATCGAGAGCGGGCTTATGGCAGACGTCACTGGCCTTGGCAAGCGGCCTAGCCGCCGAATTTCGGGGCTTTCAACCGGCGCTTGTTGACGTGGTCCTTGGGCGCCTCGGCGACGGCGTCAGGGAACTCGCCGCGGAAGTAGTAGCGCTGCCAGGCCTCCTTGGTGGCTTCGGGGTCGGCGCGGAAAATCTTGGCGTTGAATTCGGTGCGGTGCTTCTCCCAGGCGGTGTACTGGCCGAGCAGATCGGCGTTGCGCGCGAGCGGGCGGATCACCGGCTGAAACTCGGCCAGGGGTTTGTCCTGCACCAGGGTGATGAAGCAGAAGGGCTCGCCCTTGCGGAACTGCACCCGGCCAGGGCGGGTGAAGATCCAGTTCATGGTGAAGGGGAAGGGCAGCCAGTCGGTCTCTACGAGGCCCGCCAGGGGCTGGATGCCGTCCTTGACGTGATTGGGCGGCCCCTGGGCCATCATCGACCAGCCGGGCGGCGTGCGGAACAGGTAGCCCGGATGGAAGGTCAGCACCCCGTGGCTGAAGTGCGACTTGGCGAAGTTGTGGAAATCCGGGTGCGGGTTGTCCGGCCGCAGGACGATGTCTTCCTGGAAGTTGCCGCCATTCCACTCTGCGCTGAACCCCATGGGGCAGAGAATTTCCCAGCCGGTGGTGTTGGCCATGGTGAGCGGCAGGCAGCGATAGGGATGGCGGTCAGCGAAATGCTCCATCCAGGCGCGCTGCGGACGGCCCGGCACGATCTCCGGCGGCCGGTCTGCGGTGGGATAGCACTCGAGCTCCATGGGGCGTCCAACCTTTCGACGAGGGCCGCGGGCCGGCCACACCCTGCTCTAGCCAGCCGCCCGTGGCCGCGTCCAGTTCCACGATGGGCTGGGTCGCCTTATGAGGGGGTCATGAAGACCCGCGCCGACCTTCTCGCCTTCCTCGACGCCCACCAGATCGCCCACAGGACCGTGGATCATCCCGCCGTCTTCCGGGTGGGGGAGGGCGAGGAGATCAAGGCTGGCCTGCCCGGCGCCCACACCAAGAACCTGTTCCTCAAGGACGCCAAGGATCGCCTGTGGCTGATCTCGGCCGCCGACCGGACCACGATCGACCTGAAGCGCCTGCACACGGTGATCGGCTCGGCCCGGCTCTCCTTTGGGCGGGAGGCCCTGATGGTCGAGACCCTGGGCGTCACGCCGGGCTCGGTCACCGCCTTCGCCCTGCTGAACGATGTGGAGCGGCAGGTGACCTTCGTGCTCGACAAGGCGCTGGCGCAGGCGCCGCTGGTGAACTTCCACCCCCTGACCAACACCGCCACGACCGCTGTGGATCAGGCCGGCCTGCGGGCCTTTCTCGCGGCCGTGGGGGTGACGCCCCTGATCGTGGACTTCGAGGCGATGGAGGTCGTGGGGCCGCAAACCGCGCGCTGACACAAACCTTCCGTTGAAGCCGGAGAGCCATGCGACCATCTTAGGCCTGCCGCGTTGCCCAAGTCAGACCAGGAAGACGAGTTCGCCATGACCCTTATCGGAGAAACCGCCGCCGCCCCCGCGGGCGACCTGATCAAGGACGCCACCGACGCCAGCTTCATGGCCGATGTGGTCGAGGCCAGCCAGCAGACCCCGGTCATCGTTGACTTCTGGGCGCCCTGGTGCGGTCCCTGCCGGCAACTCGGCCCGGCCCTGGAAAAGGCGGTCACCGCCGCCAAGGGCAAGGTCAAGCTGGTCAAGATCGACATCGACAAGAACCCCGCCTTCGCCGAGCAGCTGCGGGTGCAGTCGATCCCGGCGGTGTTCGCCTTCTTTGGCGGCCGCCCCGTAGATGGTTTCATGGGGGCGCTGCCCGAGAGCCAGGTCAAGGCCTTCGTGGACAAGCTGGCGGCCATGGCCCCGGCCGACGGCGTGGCCGAGATGCTGGACATGGCCAAGGCCGCCCTTGAGGCGGGCGACATCCCCCTGGCGGCCCAGGGCTTCGCCCAGGTGCTGCAGGCCGAACCAGACAATGTGAAGGCCCTGGGCGGCCTGGCCCGCTGCTACATGGCCGGCGGTGAGCCCGACCGCGCCAGGCAGATCCTCGACATGGCCCCGGCCGGCGCCAAGGACGCCGATCTCGACAGCGTGCGGGCGGCCCTGAACCTGGCGGCCGATGCGCCCTCCGACACTGGCGAGTTCGAGACCCGCCTGGCGGCTGACCCTGACGACCATGAGGCCCGTCTCGCCCTGGCCAAGGCCCTGGCGGGGCATGGCCGCATGGACGCCGCCGCCGACCACCTCCTGCAGATCATTGAGCGTGACCGGACCTGGAATGACGATGCGGCGCGCAAGCAACTCCTCACCATCTTCGAAGCCGCGGGGCCCGGCTCGGAAGTGGCCCGCAGCGGGCGCAAGCGGCTCTCGGCGATCCTGTTCTCATAGACGCGAGGTGAAGACGATGCCGGGCTACCGGCGGACGGCGGACCTGCCGCAGATCATTCCCATCTTCCCCCTGGACGGCGCCATACTGCTGCCCGGCGGCGAACTGCCGCTGCAGGTGTTCGAGCCGCGCTACCTGAACATGGTGGACGACGCCATGGCCGGGGACCGGGTCATCGGCATGATCCAGACCCGCGCCGGGGGCGAACGCTCGCGGCCCAATCTGACCAGCGTCGGCTGCGCCGGACGGATCACGAGCTTCGCCGAAACCTCGGACGGTCGCTATCTGATCACCCTGACCGGGGTCTGCCGCTTCGCGGTCGGCGAGGAGATTTCGGCGCGCACGCCCTATCGCCAGGTGCGGGTGGATTTCGCTGCGTTCGAGCCCGACCTGTCGCCGGAAAACCAGGACGCCCCGGAGATGGACCGTGAGCGGTTCGCCAAGGCGCTGAAGCGCTATCTCAACCGCCGTGAGCTGGACGTGGACGACGAGACCGCCCTGACCGCGCCCATCGAGCCGCTGGTCACCAGCCTGACCATGGGCCTGCCCTTCGAGCCCTCGGAAAAGCAGGCCCTGCTTGAGGCCGAGACCCTGGCCGCCCGCATACGGACCCTGACGGCGCTGCTGGAGATCGACGCCCTGGAGGACGACGATGGCGCGCCCCATAGCGTGCAGTAGCAGCCTGGGCTAAGGAACGCGCCATGACTGACGACGCCATCCCCGCCGAGCCCTTTCCGGCCCTGACCGCCGAGATCGATCCCCGCCTGCTGGAGATCCTGGTCTGTCCCGTGACCCATGGCCGGCTGGACTATGACCGCGAGAAGGCCGAGCTGATCAGCCAGGGCGCCAAGCTCGCCTATCCGATCCGCGACGGCGTGCCGATCATGCTGCCCGAAGAAGCCCGCACCCTCGAGGCTTGAGGCCGCCGAAGCCGGGAAGGCCCCTCAGAGGGCTTCGCCGCGCAACAGGCGGGGCAGATCGCCAAAGGCGCCGCCGGCCTCCTGCATGAACATCGTACGGGCCGGGGCGATGCGGTTGACCGCCGCCATGCCTGCGCCCCGGGCCAGACGCAGGACGGGATTATCGTTCGAGAACAGGTGGACGAAGGCGTCCATGCCGGCGCTGAGCATGGCGGTGTCGAACCTGCGCCAGCGGGCGTAGCGCTCCAGCACCGTCTCCGATCCCAGATCCTCCCCCAGGCGCGCGGCGTCCACCAGCACCTGAGCCAGGGCCGCGGCGCCCTTCAGGCCCAGGTTCAGGCCCTGACCGGCGATGGGATGGACCCCGTGGGCGGCGTCGCCCAGCAAGGCCAGCCTCGGGGCGGTGAACCGCTCGGCCAATTGCAGCGACAGGGGATAGGAGAAGACCGGCCCCTCCAGCCGGGCCTGGCCCAGGAAGGCGCCGAACCGGCGCATCAGGTGGGCGTGGAAGATCTCCGGTCTGGCCGATTTCAGCGCCGCCCCGCGGGCCGTGCTCTCGGTCCAGACCAGGCTGGCCCGGTTGTCCGTCAGAGGCAGGATGGCGAAGGGGCCGCTGGGTAGGAAGTATTCGTGGGCGACGCCCTCATGGGGCCGGTCCAGCCGCACGGTGGCCACGACGCCGGTCTGACGATAGTCCCAGCCGATGGCCCCGATGCCCGCCGCCTTGCGCAGGACCGAGCCGCGGCCCTCGGCGCCGATGGCGAGCGGCGCCCGCAGGACCTGGCCATCCTCCAGGGTGACGATGGCCCCGCCCTTGTCGAACTGGGCGCTGGCCACCCGGGCGGGCGCCAGCACAGGGATGCCGGCCTCGACCACGGCCTGGGACAGGGCTGCGCGGATCTGGCGGTTCTCCAGCAGATAGCCCAGGGGCTCGCCATCCGAGCGGTCGGCGATCTCGGCGGAGTCGAAGCGCAGGTGGAAGGGCAGGGGCGCGGGCGTCGCCGCGCCCGGCGTGCGGCCGTCGGTGACCAGGATCTGCTCGATCCGCTGGGCGTGGGGGGCGAGCGCCTCGCCGACCCCCAGGGTCTTCCATTGGCGGAAGGCGGCATAGGCGATGGCCGAGGCGCGGCCGTCGAAGGTCGGCGCCAGCTGGGTCTCGAACGGCGCCGGATCGATCAGGACCGGCTTCAGGCCGCCCTGGGCCAGGGCGAGCGCCAGGGTCGCGCCGGCTATGCCCGCGCCGGCGATGATCACGTCGGGATCGGTGGTGTCCATGAAACCGATATGGCGTGAGGCCGCCGCCTTCGTCCAGGGGGAGGGCGTTCAAAGCGCCCGGCAAGGTGATGGACCCGTCAGTCCACTTTTCACTTGCCCGGAGGAGAACCTGGGTCTAGAGGCGGTGATATGGACGCGTGAGTCCATTTTTGAATCCTTGCCTGCGCCGTGTCCGCGGCCCCATCCAAAGTCTGCCTCATGGCCCTTCGTGACATTGTCTCTCGCATCAAGCCGGTTCCCCTGATCGGCGCAGCCGTCCTCCTGGCCGTGGGGATCGGCGGGGTGATGTGGTGGCTGGACCGCCAGCATTTCGAAACCACCGACAACGCCTTCGCTCAGGCCGACACCGTCTCGGTGGCCCCTCAGATCGACGGCTATGTCACCGAGGTCCTGGTGGCCGACAATGTCGTCGTCCAGAAGGGCCAGGTTCTGGCGCGGATCGATGCGGCGACCATCGAGGCCGGCCTCGCCCAGGCGATCGCCCGAGCCCAGGCCCTGGAGGCCGCGGTGCGCGCCGTCGACGACAGGGCGGCCCTGGAAGAGGCGATGATCGCCCAGAAGGCCGCCGGCCTGCAGAGCGCCCGGGCCTCGGCTCAACTCGCCGAGGCTGAGCGGGATCGCTATCAACGCCTGTCGCAGGAAGGCTGGGTGTCGGCCCAGCGGGTCCAGACGGTGAAGGCGGGCGCCAGCCAGGCCGACGCCGCCGTGGCCGAGGCTCAGGCCACCCTGGAGGCCGAGCGCCGCACCGCAAGCTCCCTGGGCTCCGCCCGGGCCCAGACCCAGGCCGAGGCCGAGGCGGCGCGCGCGGCCGTCGACCAGGCGCGCATCGACCTGTCGCGGACCGAGATCAAGGCGCCGGTGGCCGGCGTGGTGGGGGCGCGGGCCGTGCGACCTGGCCAGTATGTGCGCCCCGGCGGGACCCTGATGAGCATCGTGCCGGTGGGGCAGTCCTATGTGGTGGCCAATTTCAAGGAGACCCAGGTCGCCCGCCTGAGCATCGGCCAGAGCGTCGAGGTCAAGGCGGACGCCTTCGGCGGCCAGACCCTGACGGGGCGTATCGAGAGTTTCGCGCCGGCCACCGGCTCGGAATTCGCCCTGATCCCGGTGGAGAACGCCGTCGGCAATTTCACCAAGATCGCCCAGCGCCTGCCGGTGCGCATCGCCATCGATCCCGGCCAGCCCCTGGCCGGCGCCCTGCGGCCTGGCCTGTCGGTGGAGGTCAAGGTGGACGTGCGTGAAACGCCGGGGGCGACCTTCGCCGACGCCATGTCCGGCGCCGTCGTCCAGGCCGACGCCCGCTAGGCGGGGCGGCCGCGATGAGCGACGAAACCCTCGATCCCGCCGACCTGTCCCGGCGCAGGCCCGATACGCCGTCGGTCGCCCAGGCGCCGGCGTCGGCCAGCGTGACCGACGCCGCCGGAGAGCTGGACTGGCCCAAGATCTTCCTGGGCTTCGGCGGCATGGTGATCGGCCAGTTCATGGCCATCCTGGACATCCAGATCGTCGCCGCCTCGCTGACCCAGATCCAGGCGGGCATCGGCGCCAGCGCCGACCAGATCAGCTGGGTCCAGACCATCTATCTTCTGGCCGAAGTCGTCATCATCCCGCTGACGGCCTATCTCACCCGCATGTTCGGCACCCGGCCGGTCTATGTGGTGGCCGCCAGCGCCTTCATCGTCACCTCGATCCTGACCGGCCTGTCGTCGGGGGTGGAGATGATGATCATCATGCGGGCCTTCCAGGGCCTGGCCGCCGGCGCGATGATCCCGGCGGTGTTCGCCACCGCCATGACGGTGTTTCCCCCCGACAAGCGGGTGACCGCCAATGTGATCGTCGGGCTGATCGTCACCCTCGCCCCCACCATCGGCCCGACCCTGGGCGGCCATCTGACCGACAGCCTCGGCTGGCGGTGGCTGTTCTTCATCAATGCGCCGGTGGGCCTGGTGGTCATCTTCCTGGTCGGCCGCTACGCCACCTTCGACCAGGGCGATCGTTCATTGGCCAAGGGGGTGGACTGGTGGGGCGTGGGCCTGATGACCGTCTTCCTGCTCTCCATGCAGTATGTGATCGAGGAGGGCGCCAAGGAGGGCTGGTTCGACGAACCGCTGATCCTGTGGCTGACCGTGCTCGCCGGCCTCACCGGTGCGGCCTTCATCTGGCGACAGCTGACCTACGAGAAACCGATCGTCTCCCTGCGGCCGTTCCAGGACCGCAATTTCAGCCTGGGCATGGTGATGAACTTCGTCGCCGGCGCCAGCCTGTTCGGCGGCACCTTCATCCTGCCCCTGTTCCTCGGCCAGATCCGCCACTATTCGGCGGCCGAGGTGGGGACGACCATGCTGATCTCTGGCCTCGTCATGTTCATCTCCGCCCCCATCGCTGGCCGCTTGGTGCGGGCCATGGACGCCCGCATCCCCATGGTCCTGGGCTTCGGCCTGGCCGCCTATGGGGTGGGGCTCGGCGCCCGGGTGACCGAGGACTGGGGCTTCTGGCAGTTCGCCGGCCTGCAGGCCTGGCGGGGGATCGGGGTGATGATCGCCATGATCGCCGCCCAGCAGATGAGCGTCTCGACCCTGCCGGTGTCGATGATGAAGGACGCCTCGTCCCTGGTGAACCTGATCCGCAATGTGGGGGGCGCGGTGGGCCTGGCGGTCCTGACCACCGTTCTCACCCACCAGACGGCGGTTCACTATGGCGACCTGACCGCCGCGGTCAGCCTGGGCAATCTGGAGAGCCAGAACATGCTGGAGGGCCTGACCAGCATGATGGAGACCCGCGGCGTGTTCGATCCCGAGGGCGCGGCGCGCAAGGCCTTCGCCGGCATGCTGAACCGCCAGGCCTCAGTGCTGGCCTTTGGCGACGCCTTCTTCGTCCTGGCCGCGGGCTGCGCCATGGCCGCCGTCCTGGCGCTGTTCGCCGCCCCCGCCAAGGCGCCCACCGCGCCGGCCCCCGGAGGTCACTAATGCCGCGATTGCCAGGCCAGATCGATCAGGCCAAGAGCCAGGCCATCCTCGACGCCGCCGCCGCGGCGCTGGGGGAATGCGGTCTCTCGACCCCGATGGACGAGATCGCCCGCCGCGCCGGGGTGTCCAAGCAGACGATCTACAATCACTTCGGCTCCAAGGCCGACCTGATCCGGGCCATCGTCGACCGCCGGGTGGACGAGATCGCAGCCCCCCTGATGGCGCCGGGCGCCCTGGACCACCCGGAGGAGGCCCTGGCCGGCTTTGGCCGGGTGATGCTGGAGCTGGTGTTGCGGCCCCACGGCCGGGCGCTGGTGAAGATGGCTGTGCAGGCGGCCGACGACATGCCCGACCTGGCGCGGGCCTTCTACGAGGCCGGGCCGCGCACCTCGCGTCGCCGGCTGGCCGACTTCCTGCGCGACGAGACGGCGGCCGGCCGCATGAGCGTGGACGATCCCGACCAGGGGGCCGACTTCTTCGCCGGCATGGTCATCGGCGTGCGCCAGATCGCCGGCCTGCTGGGGGTCGAGCAGAGCGCGACAGCCGACGACATCGACCGCATCGCCCGGGCCGCGGCCCAGAGATTTCTCAAGGCCTACGCCGCGCCCTGAGGCGCGGCTGGGGGGCTTCAGCCCTCGGCTGAGTCGGGGATGCCCATGATGTGGAAGCCGGCGTCCACATGCACCACCTCGCCGGTGGTCGAGCGGCCCAGGTCCGACAGCAGCCAGAGCGCGGCGCCCGCCACCCCTTCCATGGAGGTGTCGGCCTTCATGGCCGACATGGCGCGGCCCTGGGCCAGCATGCCGCGGCCGCCGGAAATGCCGGCCAGGGACAGGGTCCGCATGGCGCCGGCCGAGATGGCGTTGACCCGGATGTCGCTGGGGCCCAGGTCGCGGGCGGCGTAGCGGGTGGCGGCTTCCAGACCGGCCTTGGCCACGCCCATGGTGTTGTAGTTGGGGATAGCCCGCTCGGCGCCCAGATAGGTCAGGCAGACGATGGACCCGCCGTTGGGCATCATGGCCGCAGCCCGGCGGGCGCAGTCGACGAACGAATAGACCGAGATGTCCATGGCCCGCAGGAAGCCCTCGCGGGTGGTGTTCTCGACGAAGGAGCCCTTGAGTTCGTCCTTGTTGGCGAACGCGATGGCGTGGACGAAGAAGTCGATCTCGCCGAGGGAGTCGGCCACCGTCTTGAAGGCGGTGTCCATGGCCGCGTCATCGGTGACGTCGGCCGGGGCGGTGACCTTGACGCCGAGCTGTTCGGCCAGGGGCTGTACCCGACGCTCCATGCCCGGCAGGTGCAGGAAGGCCATCTCCGCGCCTTGGGCGGCCAGCTGCGAGGCGATGCCGAAGGCGATGGACTGGTGGTTGGCGACGCCGGTCACCACCCCCTTCTTGCCCTTCATCAACTCGCCCTTGGGCATGTCGTATTCGTCAGCCATGGCTTCCTCGCCTTATGTCGAATCTTGAGGGGTCGCGTCGGCCGACCTAGCTGGCCTTGGCCATCACCAGGCAGCCATTGGTGCCGCCGAACCCGAAGCTGTTGGACATCACCGTCTCGAAGGCGCCGTCGCGGCGCTCGCGCAGGATCGGCATGTCGGCGAAGGCCGGATCGAGGTTTTCGATATGGGCGCTTTCGGCCATGAAGTCGTTGTTCAGCATCAGCAGCGAATAGATCGCCTCCTGCGCGCCGGCGGCGCCCAGGCTGTGCCCGGTCAGCGACTTGGTCGACGAGATGAAGGGCGCCGCATCCCCGAACACGTCGCGAACCGCCTGCATTTCCTTGGAATCGCCCACCGGCGTCGAGGTGCCGTGCGGGTTCAGATAGTCGATCTTCCGCCCGCCCAAGCCTTCCATGGCCAGGTTCATGCAGCGCACGGCGCCCTCGCCAGACGGGGCGACCATGTCGAAGCCGTCGGAATTGGCCGCGTAGCCGATGATCTCGCCATGGATCTTGGCGCCGCGGGCCTTGGCCCGCTCCCATTCCTCCAGCACCACGATGCCGGCTCCGCCGGCGATCACGAAGCCGTCGCGGGCCTCGTCATAGGCCCGGCTGGCGGTGGAGGGACGGTCGTTGAAGTTGGAGCTCATGGCGCCCATGGCGTCGAACAGACACGACAGGCTCCAGTCCAGCTCTTCGGTTCCGCCGGCGAACACCACGTCCTGCTTGCCCAGCAGGATCTGCTCATAGGCCGAGCCGATGCAGTGGGTGGAGGTGGCGCAGGCCGACGAGATCGAGAAGTTCAGGCCGCGGATCTTGAACCAGGTGGCCAGCGTCGCCGAGGGACCCGAGCTCATGGCCTTGGGCACGGCGAAGGGGCCGATCCGCTTGGGGCCGCGGGTCCGGGTGGTTTCGGCCGCCTCGATGATAACCTTGGTGGACGGTCCGCCGGAGCCGACGATCAGGCCGGTCTTCTCATGACTGACCTCGTCGGGGCTGAGACCCGAATCGGCGATGGCCTGCTCCATGGCGATATGGCCAAAGGCCGTGCCCTGGGCCAGGAAGCGGGCGGCGCGACGGTCGACCAGGGCTTCCCAGTCGATGTCGGGCTTGCCGTGGACCTGGCTGCGGAAGCCCAGCTCGGCATATTCCGGCGCGGCCGTGATCCCCGAGCGGGCCTCGCGCAGCGAGGCGGTCACCGCCTCGGCGTCGTTGCCGATGGACGAAACGATACCGATACCGGTGATGGCGACGCGGCGCATATTCGCTCCCGTTTCCTGGCGCTTCAGCGCTGATAAAGCCCGACGCGGAGGTCGCTGGCGGTGTAGATCACGTTCCCGTCCGCCTCGAGCACTGCGTCGCCGATGCCCATGACCAGGCGGCGGTTGATGACCCGCTTCATCTCGACCTTGTAGGTCACCTTCTTGATGTCCGGGGTGACCTCACCGGCGAACTTGACCTCGCCGCAGCCCAGCGCGCGACCACGGCCCTTGCCGCCGATCCAGCCCAGGTAGAAGCCGACCAGCTGCCACATGGCGTCGAGGCCCAGGCTGCCGGGCATGACGGGGTCGCCGATGAAGTGGCAGTCGAAGAACCAGAGGCCCGGATTGATGTCGAACTCGGCCTCGATATAGCCCTTGCCGTGGGCGCCGCCGTTGTCGTTGATCGTGGTGATGCGATCGAACAGCAGCATCGGCGGGGACGGCAGCTGGGCGTTGCCCGGGCCGAACATTTCCCCGCGGGCGCAGGCCAGCAGGTCTTCCAGGTCGTAACGGCTCTGGGCCTCGTGAATGGTCATACGCCGCCTTTATGAGCTCGGCTGATAACAGAAGGGGTCAGGCCCTAGCACGAGGCCAAGGCGTGGCTCAACGACATTGGACGGGGGCGGCCACGCCCCAGACGGCCGATTCCGTCACCCAACCGGTGACGTCGTCAACCTTGAGGCGGCACCAACCCTTGTCGCAGCGATCCAACGCGGCCACGGCGCGGACGTTCAAATAGGCCGTGATCTCGGCCTCGGCCCGGGGGCGTCGGCGCAGGGCCAGGGGGCTGGCGGCGAGGTTCATGACGCTGCGATTGCCATCGGTCACCCGGCGGTGGACCCAGGCCACGCCGCCTTCCGGATCGCAGATCCGCCGCCACTCCCGGGTCTCGGCGATCACCTGGACGGGCAGGCCGCGGACCCGATAGACCCACAGCACCTGATGATCATCGCCCGGACCAGCCCGGGCGTTCACCTCCCCGAACTTGAGGGTCAGATAGCGGGGCACCTCGAAACCCGAGGGCGTCTGGCCGGCTTCCCGGGCGGTCGCCCCGGAGCTGAGCAGCAGGCCAAGCGCCAGGGCGATAAGCGCCAGCAGCGCCCGCGCAGGGGACAGGGGATGCGGATAAGTCTCGGACAGCTCAGGCTCGCCTTGGCCCACCAGGGTCCCTTTGCTACAGGTTGGGCCCCGCGCGCCCATGGCGCCCCGCCGCAAGGTTCCCGTCGCAGACTTGGTCATGGTCGCCCGTAAGCCCAAAGTCATTGTCACCCGCAAGCTTCCCGATCAGGTGGAGACGCGGATGAGAGAGTTGTTCGACGCAGAGCTCAACCTTTCGGATGAGCCCCTGAGTCGCGACGCGCTGGTCGATGCGGTGAAGCGCGCCGATGTGCTCGCCCCCACCATCACCGACCGAATCGATGCTGATCTCATCGCCCAGGCCGGGCCGCAGCTCAAGCTGATCGCCTCATTCGGGGCCGGCGTCGATCATATCGACGTGGCCGCCGCGTCTGCGCGCAATATCAGCGTCACCAATACGCCCGGCGTCCTGACCGAGGATACGGCCGACATGACGCTGGCCCTGATCATGGTGGTCGCCCGGCGGATCGTCGAAGGCGCCAATGTGGTCCAGGCCGGCGGCTTCACCGGCTGGTCGCCCACCTGGATGCTGGGGCGCCGGGTGACCGGCAAGCGCCTGGGCATCGTCGGCATGGGGCGGATCGGCCAGGCCGTCGCCCGCCGGGCCAAGGCCTTCGGCCTGCAGATCCACTATCACAACCGAAAGCCGGTCAGCCCCCGCATCGAGGAAGAGCTGGGCGCCACCTACTGGGACAGCCTGGACCAGATGATGGCTCGGATGGACCTGATCTCGGTCCACTGCCCGCACACGCCGGCCACCTTCCACCTGCTGTCGGCCCGGCGGCTGAAGCTGCTGCAGCCCCACGCCATCCTGATCAACACCGCCCGCGGCGAGATCGTCGACGAGGACGCCTTGATCGACATCCTGGCCAAGGGCGAGATCGCCGGCGCCGGCCTCGACGTGTTCGAACACGAGCCGGCGGTGAACCCCAAGCTGCT
>NZ_JAUXVZ010000006.1 GCF_030680185.1 Phenylobacterium sp. | reverse complement strand
GGCGCTGGCCGCCGTGCGGGGCGGGGCAAGCGTCGCCGGCGGCGCATCGACCGCCTACCAGCTGGGCAGCGCCGCCAAAGGCGGCAGCGTCGCGGGCGGTCTTTCAGGCGTCGCACAGGCGGGCGCCTCGGCTGCGGCGTCGCCGCTGCGCAAGGCAGCCGCGGACCTTGGCCAACGCTATCAGGCCGGCGGACGCGCCGCCTTCGAAGGCCTAGGCGGCAGGGTCTCTGGCGCGAGCCCCGCCAATGACGCCGGTTCGGCGCCGAGCGAGCCCGCCTGGGCCAAGGCCATGCGGCAGCGGCAGTCGGCGGCGCATAGCGTCCAAACCGCCGTCCACGCCGTGCGGGCCGGCGACGGCGGCGGCGCAGGATCTTCCGTCAGTGTCCGAGAGGGTGAGTGATGCTCTTCAAACGATCGTCGACGCGCTATGGCCGAACACCCGAACCCGAAACGCCGTATCAGCGCGCGGCCCAGGCTTGGGATGACCGGATCGGCTCGGCCCGTGTCCAAGCCCGTAACTGGCGCCTCATGGCGTTTGGGTCGCTCTTTCTCTCGGCCGGCCTTGCGGCCGCCGTGGTCTGGCAGGCCGCCTCGGGCACCGTGGTGCCGTGGGTGGTGCAGGTCGACCGTCTCGGTCAGGCGCAGGTGGTTGCACCGGCCGACGCCAACTATCGGCCGACCGATCCGCAGATCGCCTGGCACCTAGCCCGCTTCATTGAGCAGACGCGCGCGATCCCGGCCGATCCCATCGTGCTGCGCCAGAACTGGCTGCGCGCCTACGACTACACCACCGACCAAGGCGCGCTGGCCCTCAATGACTACGCCCGCGTCAACGACCCTTTCGCCAAGCTCGGGCGTGAACAGGTCTCAATCGAGGTCTCCAGCGTCATCCGGGCCTCGCCCGACAGCTTCCGCGTCGCCTGGGTCGAACGCCGCTATGTCGACGGCGCCCTGGCCGCCACCGAGCGGTGGACGGCCATTCTAACCATCACCATCCAAACGCCGCGGGACGTGGAGCGCCTGCGTAAGAACCCGCTCGGCGTCTACGTCCACGCCCTCAACTGGTCCAAGGAGCTCGGCTGATGCGACTGACCGCACTCCCTCTCGTTTTACTCGCGTCGGTGTCCGTCGCCGCCTGCTCCCACACCTGGACACCGCCCGACATCACCTATGACGCCGCGGCGACCCCGCAGCCGGCGGTCCTGGAAGCGGAGCCGCCCAAAGCGGTCGAGATCGTCGAAATACCGACGCCCCTGCCGCTTCCCGGCCAGCTGCAGCGCATCCCGGAGGCGCGACCGCAGCCGCCCGACCCAACTGACCCGCGAGCACGCGTCGAGGCCGCCAACAGCGCCGCGCGCATCCAGCCCAGTCGGTCCGGCTACTTCAATGCGGTGCAGGTCTACCCCTATGCAGACGGCGCGCTTTACCAAGTCTATACCGCGCCGGGTCAGGTCACCGACATCGCCTTGCAAGCGGGCGAGCAACTGGTCGGCGCCGGTCCCGTGGCCGCCGGCGACACGGTGCGCTGGATCATCGGCGACACCGAAAGCGGAAGCGGCGCGAACCGGAGGATCCACATTCTGGTGAAGCCGACCCGCGCGCACCTGCAGACCAATCTCGTCATCAACACCGACCGTCGGACCTATCACCTCGAGCTGAGGGCGGCCGAACGGACCTATATGGCGAGCGTCTCCTGGTCCTATCCGCAGGACGAACTCATCGCCTTGCGCCGCCAGAACGCCGAGGCGCGGGCGGCGCAGCCTGCAGCGACCAGTGCGCTGGATGCTCTGGAGTCGCTCAACTTCCGCTACCGCATCGAGGGCGACAATCCGGCCTGGCGGCCGGTCCGGGCCTTCGACGACGGGCGCCAAGTGTTCATCGAGTTTCCCAGCGGCATCGCCCAGGGCGAAATGCCCCCGTTATGGATCATCGGCGCCCAAGGCGGAGCCGAGCTGGTCAACTACCGCGTTCGCGGCCGCTATATGGTCGTCGACCGACTCTTCGGCGGCGCGGAACTTCGTCTCGGCGCCGATCGCCAGCGGCGCGTGCGGATCGTGCGCATAGACGGGAGGCCGGCGTCGTGACGGCGGGCGATGCCGATGGCGCGCCGGCCGATCGGCCGCGCCCGGAAAACGAAATCGCCGAGGAGCTGCGCCTGCGACCCGAGCGGCCCAAGGTCGTTCGACTGTCGCGCAAGGTGCTCGGCATCCTCGCCGGCGTATCCGCGCTGGCCATTGGCGGCAGCCTGATCTGGGCGCTTCAGTCCAGTCGCCCCGCAGACCAGGCCGAGCTCTACAACACCGACAATCGCTCCACGGCCGACGGCCTGTCGCGCCTGCCCGCCGACTATGCTGGGCTGCCGCGGCAAGCGCCGCCGCTGGGGCCGCCGCTCCCGGGGGATCTTGGCCGACCCATGCTGAATGCGGGCGTTCAGCCCGAGCCCCTCCCCGGCGCGCCGGCGCCAGCAGCGCCCGCGCCCGATCCCGAAGCGCAGCGATTGGCGCAGGAGCGCCAGCGGCTTGCTCAGGAACGCGAAGCCGCCCGCGCCAGTCGCCTGTTCGCCAGCGAGACGCAGACTTCCGCCGAGGGCGGCGGGGCCGCCGCCGGCGCGGCGTCGGGTTCGCCTGATAGCATCCTGCGTGGCGTTGCCGCCGCAGCGGGCACCGGTCCCTCAGCGCCGGCGAGCGATGCAGAGCGGCGTCTGGCGTTCCTCAATGGTGCCGCGGACCGCCGGACGGCGAGCGCCGAAGCGCTCCAGGCGCCGCTCAGTCCCTATACGGTTCAGGCGGGTGCGGTGATCGCCGCCGCCATGGTGACCGGGCTTCGCTCCGACCTTCCCGGACAGATCACCGCCCAGGTGACCGAGAACGTCTACGACAGCCCGACCGGGCGCATTCTCCTCATCCCGCAGGGCGCGCGGCTCATCGGCCAGTACGACGCCGAGGTCGCGTTCGGGCAATCGCGCGCCTTGCTCGTCTGGAACCTCCTGATCTTGCCCAACGGGCGCTCGATCGTTCTGGAACGGCAACCGGGCGCCGACGCCTCCGGTTACGCCGGCCTTGAGGACGAGGTCGATAATCACTGGGGCCAGCTCTTCCGCGGCGCCGTGCTGTCCACCTTGCTGAGCATCGGCGCCGAAGCCGGTTCATCGTCGGACGAGGGCGACCTCCTGCAAGCGATCCGGCGGGGCGCCTCCGACAGCATCAGTCAGACCGGCCGTCAGATTGTGGGCCGTTCGCTCAACATCCAGCCCACGATCACCATCCGGCCGGGATTTCCGGTGCGGGTCATCGTCACCCGCGATCTCGTGCTCGAACCCTACGGAGGTTGACCATGGCGGCGCTGAAACTGGGCGCGATCACGGATGACCGGCCCGTCCGGCTGACCATCGAACTTCCCGCGGCTGTGCATCGCGATCTGACGGCCTATGCAGAGGTGCTGGCGCGGGAAACCGGCACGTCAACCGAACCGGCCAAGCTGGTCGCGCCGATGCTGGCGCGGTTCATGGCCTCCGACCGAGCTTTCGCCAAAGCGCGGCGATCAGTATCGCACGCCTCCGCCACCCGAGCCGGGTCGACGTAGCCGCGCTTGAGAAACGACCAGAAGCGCCGCAGTGGCGGGTTGTCATTGCTAGGGTCGCGATAGGCGGTGAGCGGGACGAGCGCCTGGTCGCCGCCAGCGAAGGGAATCGCCACCACGCCCTGCGGCAGGCTCCCAAGGGCAGACTCGATCATCAGGGTGAGGCCGAGGCCCATCCCCACCATCGACAATACGGTTTCGCGGCTGATCGAATGAGAGCGAGTCGCCGGTCTGCGACCGTGCCTGCCCATCCTACCGGCGAGCAATTTTGCAGCCTCGGCACCGACGCTTTGGGCGGCCACAAGAAGCGTCTCCTCCTCAAGGTCGGACCACTGCACTTCAGAGCAGCCTGACAGCGGGTGACCCTGCGCTACGAGGACATGCAACCGCTCATGCCAAAGAAGCAGCGGCTCGCCCAGCTTGTCGTCCGGCGCGCCATGGAGGACAGCAATGTCGATCGCGCGCGAACTGATCCCCTCCACCATCCGAAATCTGTCCCCCTCGACGAACTGGAGATCGACTTCCGGATGCTCCTCGGCATAGCCGCTCAAGGCGGTCCGCAAGCGGCCTGTCGACAAAGATGTGGTGAGGCCGAGCGTCAGCTTGCCAGCCGCGCCGCGGCTGGTCGCGGCGGCGTTGATGACCGCGAGATCGAGGACCCGTAGGGCCTCGCGAGCCTCTTCGAAGAAGGCTGCCCCGGCCTTCGTCGGCTCAACTCCAATCGAGGATCGGTGAAAGAGCGAGACGGTGAGCGCATCTTCAAGCGCGCGGAGTCGGTGGCTCAAGGCTGCCTCGCTCATCCCGATCGCCGTAGCGGTACGGCGAAGGCTACGATGCTCAGCGATTGCAAGCACCAGACGAACCGAGGCCAGATCCAGGCCGAGGCGGCGGCTGGGTTTTACGCCAGCCCTCATGTCATAGAGTTCCGATCATCATGGCGTGTCCACGGCCGCTTTTTGCACGGCACGGTAGAGCCAGATGCTTACAGGTCCGTGACAGTCACCGAATATCTTTGTCGATGAACCTCAGGACATTCGGGTGCCCGCGCATCACCTTTACAACGGCCGCGCGAAATCAAGCAGCAGCTTGCCCGACAATGTCCATGAGCTTCGCATAGTCCGTCACGACATCATATCTCACGCGATCATCAGAGACGCGGCGACCGATCTCATCAAAGAATTTCCGGGCGCATGCAATCTTGGTGTTTTCGATTTCCCGCAGCTTCATCGATGACATCGTACCCTTCGTCTCGGCTACAAAGTAGATGTGCCGGACGCTGCCTTCCTTAAAGGAGATGGCCCAGTCGGGATTGTAGTCTCCGACGGGAGTCGGGATCAGGAAGCCGCGCGGCAGCTTGGCGTAGACCACGACCTCGCTGGCGGTATCGAGCTCGTCGGCAAACTTTCGTTCGATGTCGGAGTCGGTGACGACGTAGTCGTAGACGTGCCGCTTGAGCTTGGCTGAGGCCTTGGAGAAGTCCTGTCCGGTCTGGTTCGCGGTAAAGATGTCAACGTCGTAGCGCTCGGCCAGCCCGTCATACGCCAGCCGCTCAATCACCATTGTGGCCTTCTGCTCGGCGATGATCCGCGACGCTTCGGCGATGAAGTGCTCGGGGTTCTCCTTGAACTGTCCGAACACGCTCGCCTGGATGCCGGTGAGAATCTCAGCTGCAGTCTTGCGCGTGAGCTCGCTATTTTCGGCGATCTTGCCGAGGAGGTCGTACTTAACGAGCGAATGGACCGACCCGCCGCGCTCAGTCGTCGATCCTGTCAGGGCAAAACCATCACCCGCCTTAAGCTGCTCATCAGTCAGCCCATCGCCCTGAACCCCGGATTGGACTGTGTACTGAAGCGGTGTCACGCGAAGCTGGCTATCAAGAGCGCTGACGCATTTGCGGATCAACTCTTCGGAATCGAACTCGACGCGATAGACGGCCTTCTGGTTGATACGCCGCCAGAGCGCCTGGAACTCCTTCTTCTCGAAATTCGCGTTCAGCGGATTGGTCTTCGGCTTGCGGCCGTCCTCGACCTTCGGCAGCTGCCCATCGCTGAACACACTCTCGATGATCTGGAAGATCTGATCGGCATGCGCCTTCAGCTCGTCAGGCAAAGCCGCGAGCGTCCCGGCCTCCTTCGCCCGGTGATAGGCGTCGGCGATCTGATCCGCGTCATCCGAATAGTCGTTCTTCACCAAGTAGCGGTAGATCTGCTTCGCCATGGCTGGCGTGATCTCGATGGCGCCGGCATCGGTCGTGATCGTCTTGCCAGTGAAGAAGGCCTCGGTGGCTTTTCGGGGTCGGGACGTCAGGGTGTCGGCGATCTCCCGCTGGAGCCCGGCCACGAAGTTCTTGTAGCTCTCGCTGGCGACGACGGTGAGGACGTTGATGTCATGGACGACCGCGGGATTGTCCATCCGATCGCCGTTCTGATCGACCGACAAGCGAAGTCCGCGGCCCACTTCCTGGCGTCGCGAAACCGTGTTGTCGCTGTGCTTGAGCATGCACATGACGAAGACGTTGGGATTGTCCCATCCTTCCCGAAGCGCGGAATGCGAGAAAATGAACCGCGTGGGCTCCGCGAAGGACAGCAGCCGTTCCTTGTCCTTCAGGATCAGGTCATAGGCGTCGACGTCGTCAGAATCGACCGACCGGGCGCCGACGGCAGGGTCCTTCAGCCGGTTAGTCTTCTTGTCGATCGAGAAATAGCCGTTGTGCGTCTTGGCCGCATCGATGCCGGCCAGGTGCTTCCGATAGGCGTCGTTGTCTATCGCCAACTCAGTAAGATACTCCGCCTTGAGGAGCTCATACTCTTCCTCGAACACGCGGGCATACTCGCCCTTCTCATCGCCCTGCGCATAGTCGCGGTACTTCACGACCTCGTCGATGAAGAACAGCGACAGCACTTTGATCCCTTGTGCGAAGAGCTGCTTTTCCTTGTCGAGATGCGCCTTGATCGTCTCGCGGATCTGGATGCGGCGGATGTCGCGCTCGGACACGTCGCCGGTCGCCTCCCCGGCGCGTAGAACCAGACCGTTGGTGAACTCGACCGTATCGTTGCGCGCGTCGATCTGGGAGATCGTGAAGCCGTCGCGATACTGGTCCAGCTCGCCGGACTCCGCGAACATGTCGTCCCGGAACTCCAGTCGCTTAAGCTGACGCTTGATCTCGCCGCTCGCGAGCTTCACCTCAATCTCGAGCCGCGCCACGGGCGCCTTCTTCGAGATCTCGATCCCCTCGAGGTAGAGATACGCGTTGGTGCCGGCGAGCCCGCGCGTCTGGATGCCTCTGACGGCGATCTTCTTCACGAGTTTCTGGTTATAGGCATCGAGGGCATCGAGCCGATGAATGCGGTTGTGCTGAGTCTTGTGGGTCGCCGAGTAGCGCAGGATCATCAGAGGCTTAAACTTCGGCAGCGCTTCCATCGTGGCTGCGCCTTCCATTTTCTGCGGCTCGTCGAGGATCAGGATCGGCCGATTGCTGGCGATCACGTCGATGGGCTTGCGTGACTGGAAGTCGTCCAACTCCTCGTAAATGCGCCGGTTGTCGGCGCCGCGCGCCGCGAATGCCTGGATGTTGATGACCATCACGTTGATGCCGGCGTCCGACGAGAAGCTCTCGAGCTCGTGCAGGCGCTTGGAATTGTAGATGAAGAAGCGCGCCTTCTTGCCATAGCTTTCGGTGAAGTGGTCTGCGGTGATCTGTAACGATTTGTGGACGCCCTCCCGGATTGCGATCGAAGGCACCATGATGATGAACTTCGACCAGCCGTAGCGCTTGTTCATCTCGAAGATCGTCTTGATGTAGCAATAGGTCTTGCCGGTCCCCGTCTCCATCTCGATGTCGAGGTTGATCCTGCATCCGGCGCTGGCGACAAGCTTGTCGGAAATCGGCAGGTTCTGGCGGCGCTGGACGTCCTTGATGTTGGCCAGTACCTGAAGGTCGGTCAGCGCCAGATCGGCATTCTTGAACCCCTCCTCGAAGGCGCTCGTTTGCGCCTTCCGGCCCGGATCGATCCGATAGGTGATCCCGCTCGACAGCGGCTGTCCGGCGAAGCAGTCAACGGCCGCATTCACGGCCTGCGTCTGATAGGGCTGGACCTTAAATTTCAGCTTCATCGCCGCCCCCTCAGATCGACTTGACGTCAGTGCCGGGCGACAGCTGGCGGAAGACCTGCTCGACATTGATTTTCACGGCGTCCGACACGAAACCATTATCGCGGAACACGACACGTAGCGGCTCGCGGCCGGCGAGGTCCTTTACGAGATCCTCGGTGATCCCGGTCTCGAAGCAGGCGACAAGCGCGTTCCCATCCACGAAGAACACAGTCTTGCCCTTCACGGAGTTGCGCGTAATCGGAAGGGTAAGGTCCACACCCCAGTCGACTAGAACCTGAAATAGAAGGTCCTCCGCCGTCCGATCCGGCTTAATATTATCGACCGCATGAAGTAGATCCTGCTGGCCCACCTCATCGGGACGGTAGTAGACATCCTTCATGTTTGACGTGTCTATCTTGAGCACTCGGAAGCCAACGTCACGACCCCAATCGGCGTGACACTCGCCTTCAAGAACCTTCTTCCCAGCGCGCCGGATGCGCTCCTTTGTGATCTCGGCAACCGTCGGGAAACCAGCCTTCAGAGCCTCGGAGCCAACCGGCGTAGGCTCTGCGATTTGAACCAGAATGAACTTACGGTTCCCGCCATCTTCTGCGTTCTGCGCGATCACCGCGTGCCCAGTTGTGCCTGAACCTGCAAAGAAATCGAGAACCACGGAATCTTTCCGCGTTCCCATTCGGAGCAATTCTCTTACAGTGTCAACCGACTTGGGCGATTGAAATATCTTCTCGCGAGTCTCGAATAGATTGTTGAATACGGCCTGCCCTTTTTCGGTGTGGAAAATCTTGTCGGTCCAGATGGACTTGACTTGTTTAGTGGCTTCTCCGTCCTCACCCTCAGCGTAGTTCTTGCGGAATATCTTCCACGCGCCCTTCACCTCTCTCGCAACCACCTCGTCCAGTTGCGCTCGCGCCTTGTCCACACCCCAAGTCCAGCAGCCCTCGAACCCATCATCCCAGTCCGGATACACTGGTTGACGGCCTTGCCCGGGATCAAGACACACCTCACCGCTGTCGCTCACATAGAACGGATAGTAAAGATTCCTACGGTTGTGCTTACCAAATTCTCTATGTGTATTTCTCAGCTCTAACTCACGGTAGCGACCGCGCTTGTCCTTCAGCTTATAGTTTGCAGCGATCTCGTCGCCGTCTTTTGGTACATTCACTGAACCCTTTGGCATCGGGCGCTTAGAGTAGCCAACAAGATACTCATGGCAGTTGGCGACATACTTATCTTGAGACCGCCCTTTGGGGTTACATAGAAGCGTGACCTGAAACAGCAGGTTGTCCTTGCCGAAGACTTCATCGAACACCTTGCGGAGATTAGAAATTTCGTTCTCGTCAATCGACGCAACAATGACCCCATCATCCGCCAACAGCTTTCGAGCGATACGCACTCGCGGGTAGATCATGTCTAGCCAGTCGGAATGAAAACGACCGCTACTATCCGGATTGGCAACGAGGCGCGCTCCCGCTCCGCCCGCCTGGTTCGACTTCACAAGAAAACTAGCAGCGTCTTCCGCGAAATCGTCTTCGTATACAAAGTCATTTCCGGTATTATAAGGAGGGTCGATATAAATAAGCTTTATCGCGCCTAGATAGGTCTCTTGAAGAAGCTTCAGCGCCTCCAGGTTATCACCTTCCACAAGCAAGTTTCGCGTTGACTCGAACGCGACACTTTCCTGCTCCGAGGGTCTTAGGGCCATCGCAACTGGCGCATTTGAAAGCGCCAGCGCTGCTCTCTTTCCCGGCCAGTCGAGGCGATATCGCTCTTGCGGCCCTTCGACAATCTGGCCGCTCAACTCCTGTCGAAGTTGATCGAAATCCACCGTCAGACGCAGCTGCCCCGTGGCCTCGTCGCGCGCTTCGGTCACGCAACCTGGGAAAAGATCACGGATCTTCCCGATGTTCTCTTGGCTTAGGTCAGTGCTGTGCATCTTCAGCTTGTCCATCGTCAATCCCTTACTCAATCGTCGTGGCGCTGACAGGAGCGGCGCCAGAAAGGCGCTCCAATTCCTGCCGTGCAGCGCGCAGTTCGGCATTGATCGCCACGCGCTTGTTGAACTGCCTCTCGCGGGCAAGGCGGGCCTTGATCCGGTCCACCTCCCGCGTCTTGGATCGGATCGCCTCCATCCGCGCCACCCGCGCCTGGATGTCCTCGACCGACTGCTCTCCTTCGGCAGCCGACTTTGGCATCAGGGCCGTGAGGAGGGCGTCGTAGAGCCCGCCCAGATTGAGCGCGACCGGTAGCGGCCGACGTGTCGCATCGTCGGGCGTCCAATCCGTCGCGAAATAGGCGCTGACAACCCACTTGGTGGCATCGGCGTCGCTCGGCCGCTTCAATGCGGCCACCGCCTTGCGCTTCCCCGACCAGCTGAGCTCGAAGATCAACGGGAACGGGATCGCACGGTCAATCGCGCGTAGCACCTCGTCGTCGAGCTTCCCGGTGCGCAGGCTAACGCCGAACACCTGGATCTCGCTGACGGCCTTCGTCGCCGCGAGGTTGGTTGTTTCCGGCGCCAGCTTGTACTTCCAGACGATCTGATCGACCTGGGCCACGAACAGGTCCCGCAGGGCCGTGCCGACGCCGGCATGCTCATAGACCCGACTTTTAGGGACAACGCGGCCGAAGGCGGTCGCCTTGGGATATTCGAAAAAGGCTTCGATCATGCGGCTCCCTCCTCGACGACGAGGAAGGCGATCAGCTCGAAATCGTCGAGCCCGGCGATGGTGTGGACCAGTGCCGTGGTCCGCCCGCCGCTGAACAGGCTGTCGATATCCTTCTCTTCCTTCACCGCGATCATCGAGCGGATCGCCGCGCTCAGAAGTCCGGAGCAGTGCTCCATCTTGCGACCGTCCTGCGTCCGTTCATTGAACAGCTGGCAAACGGCTGGGATCGGCTCCGCCTGACCCTTGCAACTCGTGCGGATCAGATCGAGCAAGCGCTTCACCTCAGTGTGGTCGATGATCACCCCACCGTCGTGACCGACATAGACGAGGTAGTAAGGGTGTAGCCGGTTCTGCTGGTTGATGTTCACGCTGTCGTGGATGTTCTTCAGCGCGAAGATCACACCGGGCTCTAAGCCCAGCGTCGGCTGCGCCGGCACCACCGCATGCATGCCGTTGGGCAGATGATCGAGGTCACCGTGCTCCTTGATGCGGTTTAGAAGGTCCATGCGGAAATCGTTGAGGCCCAGGTCAGTGATGGAAATCCCTGTCCGCACGTCCTCCAGCTCGATCACCTCTTCCTGGAGCCGCTTGAGCTGTTCCTTCCGGTAGGCGATGTCGCTGCTCTTGGCGGTCAGCACATTGTCGTCGCCGGTCGCCGTGACGTCGGCGATCATCATGCGGTTTTCGACACGCTCTTTGAGATTGATGTACTCGTCGAGCGAGATCTCCGGCCAGTAGTTGACGAGCTGGATTTGGGCGTTGGGTGACCCGATACGGTCGATGCGCCCGAAGCGCTGGATGATCCGCACTGGGTTCCAGTGGATGTCGTAGTTGATCAGATAGTCGCAATCCTGAAGGTTCTGGCCCTCGGAGATGCAGTCCGTCCCGATGAGGATGTCGATCTCGCCCGTCTCGTGCGGCAGGACCAGATGCTTCTCCTTCGCGCGCGGCGAAAATAGCGTGAGAAGGGACTGGAAGTCGTAGCTCTTCTTCAGCGTGCTCTTCGGGGCGTCCGAGCCCGTGACCATGCCGCAATGCAGGCCGTGCGACTGGAGAAACGCTCCCGCCAGGTTGGTGTAGAGGTACTTCGCGGTGTCCGCGAATGCGGTGAAGATGAGCACCTTACGGTTGCCAGGATTGAGCGGGTCGGCGACCTTGCGGGTGATGACATCCTTCAGATGCTGCAGCTTGGCATCGTCCCCGGGAACCACCTTGTCCATCGAGGCGATCAGGTCGTCGATGAGCGCAAGGTCCGCGGCCAGGTCATGCTTCCACGACGGAAGGTCCATGTCCGACAAGCTGATCTGAATCTTCTTGCCGACCGTGAACTCATCCAACCCACTCAGGTCGTCATCGTCGGGATCGAAGCCTGGATCGCCAATATGGTCGGTTACACTCGCGGCAGCGCCAGTACGTTCATAGGCGTCGATTGCTTGGATGGTTTGCGCGATGTTGCCGCTCAGCGCCCGCAGGGTGAGGCGGAAGGCTTCGACAGAGCTTTCCAGCCGCTTGAGCAGGTTGGTGGTCATCAGAGCCTGAAGGCTTCGCTCGCGGTCAGCTTGGCGCAGCTTGCCACGACCGCCCTCCACCTGGGTGTCGTAGATTTCTTCGTATTTCCGAAGTCGGCTCGGCAGGATGTAGCTGATCGGAGCGTAGACCGCGAGCTTGAGCACCGACAGGCTGCCGAAGATGTCGTTGAGGCCGAGCACATCTGAGCGATGGGTAATCGGGCACTGGTACGACAGCGGCTTTCGGCGCTGCGGGAATTTTCCTATGTCCTTGGTGTCGTAGAAGGTCTCGATGTGCTTGCGCGACCGGGCGATCGTCACCGCATCGAGCATCTCGAAGAAATCGAAGTCGAGGGCCTTCAGGATCGCGGCTGCAGTTCGTTCGTGCGGCGGCAGATCCGACCAGGTATTGAACGCCTTCTGGGCGCGCCTGAAAATCTCCTCGATCCCGGTTTTCGTTTTCAACTTGCGGCTGAGATTTTCCGAGTCTCCCTCGTAGGCGAGCGCGAGCTGATTGCGCAGGTCGTTGAAGCGGTTGTTCACCGGAGTCGCCGACAGCATCAGGACCTTGGTCTTCACGCCGGAGCGGATGACCTTGTTCATCAGCTTCTGGTAGCGCGTCTCCCGATCCTTGAAGACGTCGTTGTTCCTGAAATTGTGTGACTCGTCGATCACGACGAGATCGTAATTGCCCCAGTTCACGCGGTTCAACGGGATGCCGAATGACTCCCCTGATGTGCGAGAAAGATCGGTATGGCTGAGGACGTCGTAGTTAAAGCGATCCTTGGCAAAGATGTTCGTGGTCAGGTTGGTGTTGTAGTTGCGCCAATTGTCCGCGAGCTTCTTAGGGCACAGGACCAAAACTGAACGATTGCGTAGCTCATAATATTTGATCACCGCCAACGCAGTGAAAGTTTTGCCGAGGCCGACGCTATCCGCCAGAATGCATCCATTGTGCATCTCCAGCTTGTTGATGATACCAGTCGTGGCATCCCGCTGGTAGTTGAACAGCTTGTTCCAGACGACGCTATCCTTATAGCCGGTCAGGTCGTTCGGAAGCGCATCCTGATCGACCTCTTCGAGGAAATCCTGGAAAAGGTTGTAGAGGATGTGGAAGTAAATCCGCTCGGGTGAGTTCTCCTGGTAGACGGACTCGATGTGGTCGCAAATGGCGGCGGTGACGTCGCCGACCTTGTCCTCATCGTTCCAGATCTGATTGAACAGCTGCAGATAGACCTGGGTGTGCGCAGCATCGTCGATGCGCGTGACGAAGTTCGAAACCGCGTCGCCCTTCTGATAGCCGAGATCGACGGCCGTGAACCCGCTGATAGGCATGTAGGCGACGTCGTCCGCGTCCGCTCCCGCATGGATGAACTGCTGCATCGGCGCCTTGGTCGTGTTCGACCGGAAGCGAGCCTTCTTTCGTATCCAGTCGGCGCATTCGCGCGCGACGGCACGCTGTGTCAGCTGGTTACGAAGCTGTATCTCGAACTCGGTTCCGTACAGGCCTCGCTCACGCGTCGCCTTGGGTATGAAAAACTCGCGCCGTTCCTTGCGAAGGCGGTCCGTCACTTCCATTGGGACGAAGGTCGGGGTCGTGAAAATGAACTGAAGGCTTTCGACCTTCGACAACTCCGCCTTCAAGGCCTCGAAGGCATAGATTGAGAAGCATGACGCCGCAATTTTGATCCGGCCACCTCGACCAAGGGTGCTCTTGAGGTCATCGCCCAGCAGCTGCGAAGTGTTGTCGATGATTTTCATCTCAGCCTCGCTGCTTGAAGGAATGATTTCGCGGATCTTCGATGTCTTGCGTTCGATGCTCATCTCGATCAGGCGGCCCGCCGTCTGCATCTGCAGTTAGAGCGGCGCAGCGATTGGCGACAAGCGCGATCACCTTATCCTGCGTGTCTCGGGCTGTCTGAGACTCCGCCGCGAATGCCGGCAGCCCGAGCGCCTCGGCGCGCTCAGCGACGCGCCCCGCTAAATCGATGATCGCGTCTTCCGCCTCACCCGCGCTTAGACCCATAGTGCGAGCCAACCCCAAAAAGTCCTGGCGCGTCAGCCGGTCATCCTTCCCGTTCAGCTTGAGGGCCATGCGATCGCCGCTTAGACCGGGAAAGACGCGCGTGGTCACGGCGTCATACAGAGGCGCAAAACGGACTGACGTAAAACCCTTCGCGCCAGCCTCTGCGATCTTGAGCATGGCCAGGTTCTTCAGGTGCATGTCGCCATCGGCGATCAGCCAGGCAAAGACCGCGCGGCGGAACAGGATGTCGAGATCGGCGGCGGGATCGGTCGACAGCGGCCGCAGGCCCCGCGCCATGCGCTCGATCGTGCCGTCGTACTTCGCCGAGGTCGGGAGATCGAGGATGGAGCAGAAATCCTCGAGCGCCAGGCGGCGCTGATCCTCCGGCCCGAGCCGAATGTCGAAGCGCTCAACCAGCAACGCCGGCGACATGCCGTCCGGCATGTCGATCAGAGCCGCATCAGGCACCTCAAAACCGGCCGATCGGCCGAGTTCCAGACACAGCCATTCCACGATCGGCAGCGTCTCGAACCCCGCCGTCCCGGCGGGTTTAAGAATGTGGGTGAACGGCTGGTCGACGGCCGGAATGAGGCCGCCATCGGCAGTAAGGCTCATCGGCGCCTTGATCTGGATACCCGACAGGCGCGGCGTTTCGGCCCGCGCGAACATATGCGCCAGGCTCTGCTCGAACGTCTCCTCGATTTCGCCGCGCGCGGGTCCTGCGTAAACGCCCGTGAAGCGGCCTTCTTCGCAAAAGCTGGCCAGCCTCGAATTGAGCACGTCGGCGGGCAAGTCCGCCAGCTCCTCGCGGCTCTCCACGATGGTGATGTTAGACAAGTAGCGCCGTCCGCGCCGCAACGCCTCGCGTTCGTCGCGCTCATGCAGGACCTGGGCGAGCCAGCCTTCTGGCAACAGCGACTCGATGAACGCCGGCAGCTTGCCCGGCGTGGTCTCGCGCACCAGGACAGGGCCGGTGCGCCTCTGCGCCTTCCAGCGCCACTCGAACCCGTCATGGGTCAGCCGGCCGAGCGGCTCGCCGTGCCAGGCGACCACGAGATCGAGCGCGGCTTTGTTGACCGGCGCTTTGGCCGTGCCCGGCTGCGCCAGCAGGAAGCGCTCGGCGCCCTCCCCCTCGCGATACCATTCATTCTCGCGTGCCAGCGCCCAAACGGCGTCGGCCGCGGCCTGGGGCGTGCCATGCTCCTCGACCAGCCGCGCAGCCATCTGGATGCGCATGTCCGCGCTGATCGCGCTGGCGTGCTCGCTGCGCAGCCGGAAGGCTTCCAGAAAGCGCTGGCGGGGCGAGGACACGTCGATACGAAGCTCGCCAAGCTCGTCGCCGATCACCGCAGCCGCAGTCGAAGGATGGGCTGGGGCTTCGTTCTGGACGATCTCGAGCGTTCGCAGCCGCGTGCGCTGATTGCGGCGCCCGCTAAGGAACAGCCGCCCGTCCGGCGTGGGCGCAAGCAGGACGGCGCTGGCGGATGACAGATAGGCGTTAGGATAAAGATAGTGCGCGATCCGGACCGCGTGGCCCAGGATCGTCCCCTCGGCGTCCGCCTCATGATCGGCGTAGACGCCGCGAACCAGCTGTATCAGCTCACCGGCCTGGGCGCGCTGATGGGCTCGCTTGGCGTCGATTGTCTCTCCGACTAAATGGATCGCCACAGGATTTTCTCGCATCTGAGATGCGCGTTAATCCCATCCCTCGCGTCGTGTTGCAAGAATTATCGCGCATCTGAGATGCGCCGTAATCCAGACGCCTCAAGCATTGGAGCGCGCCGACGCAGACCGGCGTCGTGTACTCCAGATCAATGCATGGCGCACAGGCGGCACCCCAGTTGTGTGCCGACTGGCCTATTGCCGGCATACGATCCCGCCGATTTGTACGCCATGGCCGCCGCCGACCCTACGCCGGTCCACAACCTCTTTCATGCCGGGCCTATCGGCTCCAATCGAGACCACACGTGATCTTGTTGGAGGCAAAGAGCATGTCGACACGGCCTGATCTATTGAAGAAGCGGATGATCCGCAGGCATGAACTGCGCCAGATCGTGCCGCTGGCGGATACCACCATCTATGAGATGGAACAGCGCGGCGAATTCCCCCGGCGATTTGCGCTGACGCCCCGCTGCGTGGTCTGGGATCTGGCCGAAGTCGAGGCCTGGCTGAACGAGCGGTTGAGCAAGGCGCGGCGGTCGTCGGTCGAGCGGGCACCGCATCCCGACGTACGACAGCGCAAGACTCGGCCGGTTAAAGCGCAGGATCGGGCGCGAGCATAGCCATCGTGGGCGGGACCAGCACCGGCGCCCGCTTCTGCCCCGCGACCCAGGCATCTACGATGTCGGACCACTCCTGCATCATGTGCCGGCGCTGATGCTCATACTCGGCCTTGTTATAGACCCCGCGCGATGAGCGGCCGTCTTCATGGGCCAGGCACTTCTCGATCCAGTCGCTGTTGAACCCCAGCTCATTCAGAAGGGTCGAGCCGGTTCGGCGCAGATCGTGCACCGTGAATGGCTCAAGCGGCAGTCCTTCTTTCTGAGCACGCTCCACAACTGCGTAGGTCACCCGATTGAAGGTGGCGCGTGACATGGGCGCATCCGCATCGTAGCGCGATGGGAGCAGGTAGCGTGAATTCCCCGCGCAGGTCTTAAGCGCGATCATGATGTCGATGCACTGCTGAGACAGATAGACATTATGCGCCTTCGATCGCTTCATCCGCTCCTTGGGGATCGTCCAGACGGCGTTCTCGAAATCGACCTCGTCCCAAGTCGCGTCCTGCAGTTCGCTCTTGCGCACCATCGTCAGCAGGAAGAGGCGCATACCGAGCCGGATCGTGGGCAGCGTGGCGACATGCTCGAGCTGCTTCAGCATCACGCGAATCTCGGTCGGGGACAGCGAGCGGTCCTTCGGCACGAAGGTAGCGATCGAGGCTGGGCCAACATCGTCGGCCGGATTGGCGACCTTCTCGCCGTGCAGAATCGCAAATCCGTAAATCTGTTTGAGGATGTCTCGGACGTGGATGGCGGTCGCCGGAGCGCCCCGATCGACGATCTTCCCGCAATGGGCGCGAAGATCGTCGGGTGTGATCTCATGGAGTAGGCGATTCCTCCATACCGGCAGCAGCTCGCGCTCGAAGATCGATCGACGCATGGCTCGCGTGCTGTCAGCCATCGGCGCTTTAGTCAGCCAGGTCTCTCCGAACTCCCCGAAGCTCTTGGCCTCCTTGAGGCGACGCTTCTCCCGCTGCTTCTCTTGGGCTGGCGACCGGCCTTCAGCGACGGCGCGTTTCGCATCGATCGTCTTTTCACGCGCGCGGGCAAGCGAGATCCCAGTTGGGCCGTACTTGCCGAGCGTCAGCGTCTCGCGCCTACCGTTCAGGCGGTAGTCCAATCGGAACGTAACCGTACCCGACGTGGAAACATGAACGTAGAGCCCGTCCCGGTCGGCGACCTTGTAAGCTTTCTCGCGAGATTTCAGGTTCTTAAGCGCCACATCGGTGAGCATACGGGCTTCCTTCACGACAGAAATACCGTCGGCCCGATTTCGGCATCCCTCCAGACCCTTTGTCTTGCGTTTTCCGCGTGTTAGGCCTGCATAAATACCGTCATGTAAGCCGATGCCCCTGACGGTATCGCCCTCGGCGGCATGGTGCAAGTTTGCCGCATACCGTCGCGCAGACCGTCCGCGCGAGCCGCTGCACCCCGATTGATCTCGATAGATAGCGAGGGATAGCTTTTTTATTTCAGTGGCTTAGGTGCGATCTGGCGAAAGTTGCCGATAGGCCCAAAGGGCCCTAAATCATTCCCACTCGATCGTGCCGGGGGGTTTCGAGGTCACGTCGTAGACGACGCGGTTGACGCCGCGGACCTCGTTGATGATCCGGGTGGCGGCCTTGCCCAGGACCTCCCAGGGGAACTCGAAGAAATCGGCGGTCATGCCGTCGGTAGAGGTGACGGCGCGCAGGGCGCAGACGTTCTCATAGGTGCGGGCGTCGCCCATGACGCCGACGGTCTTCACCGGCAGCAGCACGGCGAAGGCCTGCCAGATGGAGTCGTAGAGCCCGGCCTTGCGGATCTCGTCGAGATAGATGGCGTCGGCCTGCTGCAGGACGGCGACGGCCTCGGGCGTGATCTCGCCCGGGATGCGGATGGCCAGGCCCGGCCCCGGGAAGGGATGGCGGCCAACGAAGGCCGGCGGCAGGCCAAGCTCGACGCCCAGGGCGCGGACCTCGTCCTTGAACAGCTCGCGCAGGGGCTCGACCAGCTTGAGCTTCATATAGTCGGGCAGGCCGCCGACATTGTGGTGGCTCTTGATTACCGCCGAGGGGCCGCCGCGGGCCGAGACGCTCTCGATCACATCAGGATAGAGGGTGCCCTGGGCCAGGAAGGCGGCGCCCTCGATCTTGGCCGCCTCCCGGTCGAACACGTCGACGAACAGCCGTCCGATGGTCTTGCGCTTGGTCTCCGGGTCGGTGACCCCGGCCAACTCCCCCAGGAACTGCTCGCCAGCGTCCACATGGATCAGCGGGATGTTGTAGTGGTCGCGGAACATGGTCACGACCTGTTCGGCCTCGTTGTGCCGCAACAGGCCGGTGTCCACGAAAACGCAGGTCAGCTGGTCGCCGATAGCCTCATGGATCAGCACCGCGGCCACCGAGGAATCCACCCCGCCGGATAGGCCGCAGATCACCTTGCCCTCGCCCACCTGCTCGCGGATGCGCTCGACCATCTCCTGGCGGAACGAAGCCATGGTCCAGTCGCCGGTCAGGCCGGCGATCTTGTGGGTGAAGTTGCGCAGGATCAGCGCGCCGCGGGGCGTATGGGCGACCTCCGGATGGAACTGGATGCCATAGAAGCGACGCCCCTCATCGGCGATCACCGCGAAGGGCGAGCCCTCCGAGGCGGCCACGACGTGAAAGCCCTCGGGGATGGCGGTGATCTTGTCGCCGTGGCTCATCCAGACGGTTTCCTTGGCGCCCACGCCGCCCAGGCCCTCCAGCAGCGGGCTTTCCCGCTCGATCAGGATCTCGGCCCGGCCGAATTCCCGGTGGTGGCCGCTCTCCACCGCGCCGCCCAGTTCGGCGCACATGTGCATCTCGCCATAGCAGATGCCCAGCACCGGCACGCCGAGCTCGAAGACCCGCGGCGTGACCTTAGGCGCCTCGTCCTCATGGGCGCTGGCCGGACCGCCGGACAGGATCACCGCCTTGGGTGCGAAGACGTCGAGCATCTCCTCGATCTTGTCGTAGGGGTGGATCTCGCAATAGACGCCGTTCTCACGCAGGCGCCGGGCGATCAGCTGGGTCACCTGGCTGCCGAAATCGACGATCAGGACGCGTTCGTGGTTGGGTTCGAGAAGCTCGGTCATGGCGAAGCCTTGGCAAGTCGGTCGGGTTATCGCGCGCGCTCCAGCACGGCGACGAAGAAGCCATCGGTCCCAGCGCCCGCAGGCGTGAGGCGGAGATAGCCCTGCGGCGTAAGCCACGGGCTGAGTTCGGGGCGGTCGGTGGCGGGGAGGACGACGAAGTCGCCGTCCTGACGGGCGAGGAAGGCTGCGACCCGATCCTCGTCCTCCTGCGGCAGGATCGAACAGGTCACATAGATCAGCCGGCCGCCCACCTTGGCGAAGGTCGCGCCGGTGTCCAGCACCGCATCCTGATCGGCCAGGCGGCGCTCCAGCGCCTCGGGACTCAGCCGCCACTTGGTGTCGGGATGGCGGCGCCAGGAGCCGGAGCCGGAACAGGGCGCGTCGATGAACACTACGTCCATCTTGCCTTCCAGGCCGGCCAATGGCTCGGGGTTCACCGGCGAGCGGATCTGCAGGTTGCGAACCCCTGCCCGTTCCCCACGGCGGATCGTATCGGTCAGGCGCCGGGCGTCGGAGTCATAGGCGTAGATCTGGCCCGTATTGCCCATGGCCGAGGCGAGCGCGAGGGTCTTGCCGCCGCCGCCGGCGCAGAGGTCGAGGACCTGGCGGCCCTTCACCTCGCCGGCGCAGGACGCCGCGATCTGTGAGCCCAGGTCCTGAACCTCGAACCAGCCCTTGGAGAAGGCGGGAATGGTCTCCACCGCGCCGGCGCGACGGGCCGGGTCAGGCGCCGGCAACCGGATGGCGCCCTCCAGCAGTTCGACGCTCTCCGGCCCCAGGGGCGAGAGGGCCTTCATCGCGCGCACTGTGTCGGTCTTCAGCAGATTGACCCGCAGATCCACCGGCGCGCGCTCGGCCAGGGCCTGGGCTTCCTCGACACGGCGGTCGCCGAACGCCCGGCCAAGATCCTCGTCCAGCCAGTCGGGATAGTCGCCGCGCACCGGATCGGGCGCGGCGGTCAGGTCAGCGGGCGCCTCCAGGGCGGCGGCCTCGGCCTCGGTGAGCGCGCCAGGGCCATGGTCAGCATCGGCGCAGGCCTCGGCGACCGCGCGGCTCGTCCAGCCCCACTCGAATTTCAGGGCGCCGATGGCGGCGGCCCGATTGTTGTCGGCGCCCATGCGCCAGGCCAGGGAGCGGCGCTTGCGCAGCACGTCGAGCACAAGGCCCGAGACAAAGGCGCGGTCCTTCGAGCCCGCAAACCGCGACCGCTCGCCCCAGGTCTTCAGGGCCAGACGCGCGGGGCGATGACGGGTCTCGATATCGTCCAGAACCTCGATGGCCGCAGCCAGCCGTCCGCCGTCACGCAAAGGCTCGCCTCACAGGAAAATCGCCGCGACGACCAGGATCAGGCCGATCATCGCGGCAAACCAGGCTAGGCTCCGCACCAGGGGAATCCCTGCCGCATAGAGAGGAACATAGACCGCCCGCCCCGCCACATAGAGCGCGCTGCCCCAAAGCGTCAGATCGCCGAGCTTGCCGCCGAGATAGGCCACGATCACGGCCGCGGCGAAGAAGGGGAAGGTCTCCAGGAAGTTGCGCAGCGCCCGGTCGAGGCGCGCGGCCACGCCATCGAGCGGCCGCGCCTCGTCCCGGGGGCCGGCGGCCCACTTCAGCCCCTGCTGGCGCCGGGCCGCAGCCGCGCCCCAGAGGAGCTGGATGAGGCCAATGACCACCGCCGCCGCCAGAAGCTGAAGTTCCACCGCCATCGCCATGGATCAGATCCCGCTCGGATAGTTCGGCGCCTCGCGGGTGATCATCACATCGTGGACATGGCTCTCGCGCAGGCCCGCCCCGGTGATGCGGATGAACTTCGCCCGCTCGCGGAACTGGGCCAGATCGCCAGCCCCCACATAGCCCATGGCCGCCCGCAGGCCGCCGACCATCTGGTGGACGATGGGCGCCAGCGGGCCCTTGAACGGCACCTGGCCCTCGATCCCCTCGGGCACCAACTTGAGCGCGTCGGAGACTTCCTTCTGGAAGTAGCGGTCGGCCGAGCCGCGGGACATGGCGCCCAGGGAGCCCATGCCGCGATAGGCCTTGTAGGAGCGGCCCTGGTAGAGGAACACCTCGCCCGGGGCCTCGTCGACACCGGCGAAGACCGAACCCATCATCGCCACCTGGGCGCCGGCGGCGAGCGCCTTGGCCAGGTCGCCGGAATACTTGATCCCGCCGTCGGCGATCACCGGCACGCCGGAATCGCCCGAGGCGCGGACCGCGTCCATGATGGCGGTCAGTTGCGGAACGCCGACCCCGGCCACCACGCGGGTGGTGCAGATGGAGCCCGGGCCGATCCCGACCTTGATGGCGTCGGCGCCGGCATCGATCAGGGCGCGGGCGCCGTCATAGGTGGCGACATTGCCCGCGATGATCTGGACGCGGTTGCTCTCGGCCTTCAGGCGGGCGACGGCGCGGCCCACATCGGCGTTGTGGCCGTGGGCGGTGTCGATCACCACCACATCGACCCCGGCGTCGATCAGGGCCATGGAGCGCTCATAGCCCGCATCGCCGACCGTGGACGCCGCGCCGACCAGCAGGCGGCCCTTGCTGTCCTTGGCGGCCAGGGGGTGGGCCTGGGCCTTTTCGATGTCCTTGACGGTGATCAGGCCGACGGCGCGATAATCATCGTCCACCACGATCAGGCGTTCGATCTTGTTGCGACGCAGGAGGTCGTGGGCCTCGGCCTGCTCGACCCCTTCGGCGACCGTGATCAGCCCCTGGGTGGTCATCAGCGTGCTGGCCGGCGTGGCGTCGCTCGCCTCGAAGCGCATGTCGCGGTTGGTGAGGATGCCCACCAGCTTGCCGGTGTCGCGCTCCACGACGGGGAAGCCCGAGATGCGGCGTCTGGCCTTGATCTCGCGGACCTCGCCGAGCGTGGTGTCCGGGTGGATGGTCAGCGGATTGATGACCATGCCGCTTTCGTAGCGCTTCACTTCGCGGACCTGATCGGCCTGCTCGTCGACCGTGAAGTTGCGGTGAAGCACGCCCAGGCCGCCGGACTGCGCCATGGCGATGGCCAGGCGGCTTTCGGTGACGGTGTCCATGGCTGAGGACACGATGGGAATGTTCAGCCGGATCTCCCGGGTCAACCGCGTGGTCGTGTCCACCTGGGTGGGCATGACCTCGGACGGGCCGGGTTCGAGCAAAACATCGTCGAAGGTGAGGCCTTCGCGAATCTCCATGAGACTCTCCGTTTTGCGAGCCGCGTATAAGCCGTCCGCTGCGGTCGGGGCAAGCGCTGTGGTCGATGGGGCGTGAATTAGCCTATGAAGGCGCCGCGGGCGCCGCTCAGGTCTCGGGGCGACCCTTGAACCCGGTGGCCACGATATAGGTCTCCGAGGAGTCCGCCCGGCTGGCCTTGGGCTTGACGTTCTTCACGCTGGCGAAGTCCAGGCGCAGCTTCTGGATCAGATCGCCCACCTCCCCGCCCTGGAAGGCCTTGATGGCGAAGGCGCCCCCGGGCTTCAGCACGCTGATGGCGAAGGTGGTGGCCACCTCGATCAGGCCGACGATGCGCAGGTGGTCGGTCTGGCGATGGCCGACCGTGTTGGGGGCCATGTCCGACAGCACCAGATCCGGCGGGCCGCCCAGCAGGTCGATCAGCATCGGCCCGCATTCGGGGTCGGTGAAGTCCATCTGCAGGATGTGGGCCGGCGGCATGGGATCGACCGGCAGCAGGTCCACAGCGGCGATGTGGGTCACGCCGCGCTCGATGGCCACCTGGGTCCAGCCTCCAGGCGCCACGCCCAGGTCGATGACCCGCACGCCGGGCTTCAGGAAATGAAACTTGTCGTCGATCTCGATCAGCTTGTAGGCCGCCCGCGAGCGATAGCCGTGGGCCCGGGCCTTGGCCGCGAACGGATCGTTGATCTGCCGCTCCAGCCAGGCCTGAGACGACGGCGTCCGCTGCTTGGCGGTCTTCAGGCGCGCAGGCTTGGATCGGCCCTCGTCGCTGCCGGCGGTGGGCAGGCGCACCATGCGCTTGCGGGGGGGCGGCTCGGTCATGCTTCCACCTTGGATCGCGCCCCGCTGCGACGGCGGCGGGGGCCGCGGCGCCGACGGCGCCGTCCGCCCTTATCCGACATCAGCGACATGAGCACGCCTTCACGCAGGCCTCGGTCGGCCACCCGCACCCGCGAACAGGGCCAGAGCTCCTGCACAGCCTGCAGGATTGCCGCGCCGGCCAGGACCAGATCGGCCCGATCAGGTCCGATGCAGGGCTGTTGCGCCCGCTGGGCCGCCGTCAGGGCCAGCAGCATCTGGGCGGCCCCGTCGCACTGATCCCGGGTCATCCAGATGCCGTCCACCTGTGAACGGTCATAGCGCTCAAGACCCAGGTGCATCCCGGCCAGACTGGTGATGGCGCCGGACGTGCCGATGAGGTGGGCGGCGTCGGCCTCGAAGATCGGCCGCAGGGGGTCGGCGCGCTTGAAGGCCGAGATCTCGGCCTTCACCGTCTCGACCATGGCCCGGAACCAGGATTCGGTGGCCATCTCGCCCTCGGGAAACCGCTCGGCCAGGGTGACCACGCCGATCGGGATGGACAGCCAGGCCTTGATCGGCGGGATGCGGTCGATTTCGGCCTCCGCGCCCGTCAAATCGACCCAGGACATCTCCGTCGATCCGCCGCCGACATCGACCACCAGGGCGGCCTGCGCCTTATGGTCGAGCAGGCCCAGACAGCCGGCCACCGAGAGGCGGGCCTCTTCCTGCGGGGTGATCACCTGAAGATTGAGCCCAGTTTCCTCGGCGACGCGGGCGATGAACGCCTCGCCATTCTCGGCTGAACGACAGGCCTGGGTGGCCACGGCGCGCAGCTTGACCACCCGGCGACGGCGGACCTTTTCCGCGCTGACTGAGAGGGCGGCGAGCGCCCGATCCATGGCGGCCTCCGACAGCCGGCCCGTCTGGGACAGGCCTTCGCCCAGGCGGACGATTCGCGAATAGGCTTCGACCACCCGGAAACCTGAGGCCGCCGGCGTGGCGATCAGCAGGCGGCAATTGTTCGTGCCCAGATCGAGCGCGGCATAGCACGGCCCGTCCTTCGTCGTTCTGTCCCGCGCACGCAACCTGGTGTCGGGCGCTCTCGGCGCCTCAGACATGGACCGCCACCTGTCCCCTTGCCGTCGGCCAAAAAAGCGACCGGCTCATTTCAGAGGCGACTGTAGCAAGGCCGTTCGCCCACCGAAAGGCGTCGCCTTGCACAGTGTGACAGGATGACTACGTTCACCTCCCGGTCAGAAAACGTGGTGCATAAAAGATTGTCATGGAACCTCGTTGCGCCAAATACGCCATCGGTCAGGTCGTGCGCCACCGCATCTTCCCGTTCCGCGGGGTGATTTTCGACGTTGATCCTGAGTTCGCCAACAGTGAGGACTGGTGGTTGTCGATCCCGCCTGACGTGCGGCCGCACAAGAACCAGCCCTTCTACCACCTGCTCGCCGAGAACCAGGAAAGCGCCTACGTGGCCTATGTTTCCGAGCAGAACCTGCTGCCCGACGAGAGCGGTGAACCCGTGGGGCACCCGCAGGCCGCCGTTCTGTTTGGCGCCTTCAAGGGCGACCACTACACGCTTCGCCCAAGGATCGGCCACTAGACGCAATTTCCAACCCGGAGGGGCCGGCTATCGCGGCCATTTCGAACGGATTTTTCGCCAGACCCCGCGCATCCTCGCCTCATGAGCGAGCGCGTCAAATCCCATAATCCACCCGCGGGCGCGGCGGCTGACTGGACGATCGACCAGGGCTGGAACACCTATAGCGCCGCCGACCATCAGGTCTGGACCACCCTCTATGAGCGACAGACGCGCCTGCTGCGCGACCGGGCCTGCGCGCCATTCCTCCGCGGACTGGACGCCCTGGACCTGCATCGCGGCGGCATACCCGACTTCGCCCGAATCAATGTCGAGCTGGAGCGCCTGACCGGATGGCGGGTGGTGGCGGTTCCGGGCCTGGTCCCCGACGAGGTCTTCTTCGAGCATCTCGCCCATCGGCGCTTCCCCGCCGGACGTTTCATCCGCGGGCCAGACCAACTGGACTACCTTCAGGAGCCAGACGTCTTCCACGACGTGTTCGGCCACGTGCCGATGCTGACCGATCCGGTCTTCGCCGACTATATGGCCGCCTATGGCCGCGGCGGTCTGCGCGCCTTCAGCCAGGGCCATCTGGCCCATCTCGCACGGCTCTACTGGCATACGGTGGAGTTTGGCCTGATGCAGACGCCGCAGGGCCTCAGGATCTATGGCGCCGGTATCGTCTCATCCCACGCCGAGACGACGTTCAGCCTCGAAGACACGTCTCCCCACCGCCTGGCTTTCGATCTGATGCGGGTGATGCGCACGCCCTACCGGATCGACGACTTCCAGCCGACCTATTTCGTGATCCCCTCGCTCGAGGATCTTCTGCAGGCCAGCCTGCAGGAGTTCGCGCCCCTCTACCGCCAGCTCGAGGCGATGGAGGACATCCCCATCGGCGAGGTGACCGCCGAGGACACCGTCGTCCACCGGGGCGACCAGGCCTATCACCAGGGCCGTCCGGCGCCTCAGTAGTCGCGCCGCCAGCGCACGGCCAGGCGGCTGTCGCCCTCGCCGGTGAGCCGGGAAACGATCGAGAGATTGCGCCGGACCTGCCACTCGACCTGGGCCGTCGCGCTCTCACGCCCGCCGCCAATGATCTCCAGATAGACGTCGTCGGTCAGGTACTTGCCCCCGGCCACCGTCACGCCAGACGCCTCGTCTCCGCCAAGACTTAGCCGGTCCAGGCCCGCAAATTCCCGCAGGTTGCCGACGATGTCGAACCCGCCGCCGCCGGCCAGCGACGAGAGGGCCGAGGCCAGTTGCGCCGCCTCGATGGTCGAAAGCTGGGACGCCGATCGACCAAACAGCACCTGGGACAGAACCTCGTCGTCCGGCAGCACCGGCGTGGAGGTCAGGCGGATGCTCGGCTTGGCGGCCGTGCCGCTGACCCGGATGACCGCTGTCAGCGCCGGGTCGTCGCGGGTGGCGGTCAGGTCGAGGCGGATGTTCTGCGGCGAGGTGGACAGGTGCACCACGCCGCGTTGATCGAACTCGAAGCGTTTGCCGGCGAACTCATAGTCGCCCCGCACCACGCGCGCCTCTCCCGACAGGATGGGCCGGGAGGTGGAGCCCGTGACGGCGGCGTCCAGCGACATTTCCACGTCCAGGCCACGGCCGCGGATGAAGACGCCCCGGGGCGCATTCAGCTTCACATCCAGGGCCCAGCCGTCGCCACGACGCGGGGGCGCCGCCCGCAGGTTCTGCTTCAGATCCAGCTCCAGGGGGCGGTTGCGCTCAACGACATCGATAGAGACCACACCGGACGGCGTCGGCGGGTTGGCCGCGACCTCGGCCTGGTCGATGGTGAGGTCGCCAGACAGGCGGACACGCCCCTCTGCATTGCGGTTGATGGTGACCTCGCCGCTGGCGTCGGCCTCTGCGATGTCATTGTCGATCAGCCGGAAGCCGTTCAGCCGCAGCCGGAAGCCCGAGACGCCGCCGCGATACAGGCTGATCTGGCCAGATCCGTCGAGGCGGCCGCCGACGCCGTCGACGGCGCGGGCTTCACTGACCTCGATGGTTCGCTCCGCCAGGGCGGCGCTGACATTGATCTGCCGCAGGCTGAGGCCTGTCGGCGCGTCATCGAAGCGGCCGTTCTCCATCGCCGCGTCGCCGGTGAGCACGGGGTCGGCCAGGGTCCCGGCGATCTGTCCGTTCAAGCGCACGCGCCCGCCAAGCGTCCGGTCCCCGTCGATCAGCAGCGCCCAGAGGGGCTCTACATCCCCCTCGGCGAAGACCCGCCCCCGCACCTGGGCCTGACGATTGATCGCCAGCCGCAGGGGCTTGGCCGAGGCCACGGTGGGCAGGGACAGATCGGCTTCGGCCCGCAGGCCCTGTTCGTTGGTCGCCCCGGCCTTGATCGTCAGGACATCGTCATTGAGGACCGCTTCGAGGGTCGCATCCAGGCCCTGAGCGCGCGGCGCGCCCCGCCCGCGGGCGTCGATCAGGCGAGCGCCGACGGAGCCCACAAGCTCGTCCCCCCGGCCCGAAAGGCTGAGATCGGCGTTCACCCGTCCCGCCAGATCGGGATTGAGGACGTCGAGGCCGACATTGGTGATCTGCGCCTCGATCTCGGCCAGCGCGCCGGCAAGCCGGGCGTCGATATTGATCCGCCCGCTGTCGGACGTCGCCAGCAGAATCTGGCCGCTGCGCACCCCGTCGCCAAACCGGAAGATGGCCGGCCGAACGGTGGACATCTCGCGGTCGCCGTAACCGCCCTCGCCCATGAAGGTGAGGGTTCGAGCGGTCTCGGCCTCGGCCAGAGCGCCCTGCCCCGTCACGCTCCAGCGCTCGCCCGAATAGCCGCCGCTGGCTGTGAGATCGTAGGCGAGTTGATCGACCGGGCCGCGGGCGGTCAGCTGCGCCGCGACAATGGCGAGGTCCATGCCCACGGGCACGACGTCGCGGGCGGCCAGGTCCAGGTCGGCCAAGGGCGCCTCTGGTCCATCGACGATCTGGACACGGCCCCTGACCTCGCCGCGGGATATGAGGGCGCCAGGACCGATGGCCAGTTGGAGGTCGGCCCGCGATGGCGTCGATTGGCGCAGGGTGAGATCGCCGGTGAGGGTCACCCCGCCCGCATCAAGGGCGATGTCGCTGAGATTGACCCCAGACGCCGGCAGGGCGAAGTCGGCCCGGGCCCGCGCCGGCCCGTATTGACTGTCGGCCGCCAGGGTGACCTGGCCCGCGGCGCCCGCGCTGCGGCTGCGGCCAAAGCTCAGGGTGAGCTGGGCGTCGCGCAGGGGCATGCGGGGCACGTCGATCTCATCGAAGCGGGCCGTCAGGTCGAGCTGAGGCGCGCCAAGCGTGCCCGTCAGGGCGCCTGTGCCGTCGGCCTCACCCGTGAACTCCGCAGGTCCCGCGCTCAAGGGGCCCTCGGCGTTCCAATCCACCTTGAAACGCAGGGCGCCGTCGGGACCATAGACCCCGGCGCTCTTCGCCTGCAGCCGCTGGCCGTTGAGCGTCGCGGTCTCCAGGGCGAAACGGCCCCCGGCGAGGTTGGCCCGCGCTTCGAGCCGCGGCGCGGCGCCCAGCAGTTGGTCGAGCTGCGCATAGCCCGTCGCCAGATCGGCGCCCCGGCCATCCAGCCGCAGACGCCAGGGCTCAGCGGCCCGTCGGCCACGCTCGGCCGACCAGTTGAAGCTGACCTGTCCCGATGCGCCGGCCCGCGCCGCGGCCAGGTTGGACAGCCTGGTCGAGCCTCGAACATTCAGGCCTCCAAACACGCCCCGCGTACCGCTGGCGCGCAGCTCAAGCCCCGTTCCGGCCGCATCAAGGTTGCGAACCAGGATGCGCCCGTCGGCCAGGCGCTCGGCGGTCAGCGCCATGGTGGGCGCACCGCCCAGGAGGGCCGCCAGATAGCCCTCGCCCGCGCCGCCTGCGCCGGTCAGGTCAGCATCCACGGCCACGCCACGGCGATTACGGGTCAGTTCGATCGGCCCGCTCACCTGGCGAAGGCTGTAGCCTGCCGCCGCCAGGGACTGGGCGCGGGCTTCGCCCACGAAGGTCATGTCGTCGGCGGCGCCCCGCAGCACGCCGGCCACCCGCGCCGCCCCGGTCTCAGGTCCGCCGGTGAGCTGCGAAAGCTGAGCTGTCTCGGCCACCAGACTAAGCCCCTGCGGGCCGGTTCGACGCTCGCCCGGATGGGCCTGGCCCACGACGCGAAGGGTCAGATTGTCCGCCGCCAGCCTGGCGGTGAGGTTGTAGAGACCATCGTCCAAGCCCTGGCCCTGGACATCAAAGGTCACGAGGGGGCCAAGCCGCGCGGCGAGGGGCGCTGTCAGGCTTGAGGCGTCGAGAGCAAGCCGACCCACGGCCCGCAGCCCTTGCGGATTCCAGCCGCCGTTGGCCCGCAAGGGCGTGGCCGCCCCCGATTGCGCGAGAGCCTCGAAGCGCCCCTCGGCCATGGCGCCGGCGGCGTCCACCTCCAGGCGGAAAGGTTGATCGGCCGGCAGGCCGAGTGTTCCGGCGATGGCGCCGCCCTGGCTCTCCAGGGCCGAGACGTCGATCAGCAGGGGCCTCGTCTTGCCGAGGTCGAAGCGAGCGTCCAGGTGGTCGCCCGGGCGCAGCAGGCTCAGCGCCTTGATCTCGCCAGACTGTCCCCGGCCCTTGCGGCGCATGTCGAGACGGGCGGTCACATCATAGAGGCCGCGCTCGTAGCTGAGCTCCGGCGACAGGGCCAGGCGCAGCCGGGCCTGGTCGATGACGATGCGGACCGGCAGACCGCCGGTCTCGTCCTTCTTGGGCGTCAGGATCGGGCGACGCAGCACCCGCACCTCTTCGGCTGTCAGCTGCTCGGCATGGAACTGGCGGCGCAGGAGTTGGAGATAATTCCATTCCAGGGCGATATTTTCGGCCTCGAGCCAAACCCCCGCCTCATCGGCGATCGTCAGCTTGCGGATCCGGAAATCGCGGAACAGGTCGCCGCTCAGCCCCTGGATCTTCAGATTGCCAAACCGTCCGATCGCCAGGCCGTCGGTGCGCGCCTCGATCAGACCAAGGGTCGGCGGCGCCATGGCGCCGAAGCGCACGGCCGCAAGCAGGGCGCCGATCAGGGCGACCAAGACCACCGCGCCCACGGCGAGGCGCCGCCTCAGGCTCTTGCGACGGACGGTGGGGGCTTCAGGCTCGACGTGATCTTCCACGCTCAAAAGCTTTGTCCGATACTGAGATAGACCTGGAAGGCGCCGTCTCGTTTGTCGGAGTCCAGCGGGATGGCGATGTCGGCGCGGATCGGACCAAAGCCCAGGTCGTAACGAACCCCGACGCCGATGCCGACGCTCATATTCTCGCCCGTGGGCGTCATCTCGTCGCCCACGGAGCCGGCGTCGACAAAGGCCACGACGCCCCAGCGATCGGTAAGTTTGCGGCGGGCCTCCAGACTGACCTCGATCAGGGAGAGCCCCCCCCGCGGGGTGTTGTCGTAAAGCCGCGGCCCCACGGCCTGATAGGCGTAGCCCCGCACCGATCCCCCGCCGCCGGCATAGAACCGCCGCGAGGCCGGGATGTCCGGCAGTTCGCCGCCGACCAGGCTGCCGACCTTCAGCCGCCCGGCCATGACCGTGCGACCCCGCGAATCCAGGGGGAGATAGGCGATCCCCTGGGTGGCGACCTCAAGGTAGGGCAGAGATTCGTCGCCGGCGATATAGGTCGGCTCGAGACGCAGATCCGCCCGCCAGCCCTGGGTGGGGTCGAGAATGTCGTTGGAACGGTCCAGGGACACCGCGCCGAACACCGCCCCGATGATCAGGTCGCGGCCCAGCGGCGAGAGGGTGCGGGCGTCCTTCTCGTCGTTGCGGGTCAGGTCCAGGGACCCGCCGACCGTGACGAAGGAATTGGCGCCATACCGGCGGCGCAGATCGGCCCCGACGCCGACGCCGATCTCCTCGAAGGCGTCGGTTTCGTTGCGATAGGCGCCGCCATTCATGTGCAGGGTCTGGGCGGCCCGCCGCCAGTGCGGCAGGGTCAGGTCGGCGCCGAGGCGACTGTCCAGCTCCGAAACCCGCCCCACCAGGGCGAGCGTGTCGGCGCGGCCCAGCACATTGTAACGGCTCCAGCGGGTGTCGACGCCGAAGCCCTCTGTCGTCGAATAGCTGGCTCCGAGCTCGAGCGTCCGCGGCGCGCGATCCTCCAGCCCCACCAGAACCCGGCGCCGGCCGTCCTCATCGACATCGTCCCGCGCCGAGAGGGCCACGGTGACGGAGTTGTAGACCCCGGTGTCGAGAAGCCGGCGTTCGAGCTCGGCCACGTCCTCAGGATCATAGATGTCGCCCGTATCCCAGGGCCGCAACTGGTCGAGCCAAGCCGGATTGGTTCGTCCCTCGGTGTCCAGAACCAGGCCGTCAAGGCGGACCAGGCCGCCGGCGTCGATCCGGAAGGTCGGACGCACCGTGTTGTCGGCATGGTCGACGATCACCTCGCGGGTGTCGGCGGAGACGTCGGCATAGCCGGACTCGCGGACCCTTGCGACGATCCGGCCTTCGGCGGCCACCACGTCGGCCGAGCGCCCCGGCTCGCCAGGCGTGATCTCCATGGCCGCGACGCCCCGGGCCTGGGTCTCCTGGTCCGGCGCCTCGCCCGCCCACGTCACCTGGGGGTCGGCGAAGACAAAGCGGGGTCCCGGATCCACCTCGACGATCGGACGCGGCGGTTCGGACTCGCCGACATCGGCCTCGACGCCATAGGCGTAGTAGGCCTCCGACCGCAGCACGGCGATGGCGTCCTCGGCCGCGTCACGGGCGCGGCGGCGGGCCTGGAACAGGCTGTCCACCGGCCGCTCGGCCTCGCCTATGGCCCGGACGATTCGCTCTCGGAGGTCGCTATTGATATCGCCGCGCACATCAGCGCGCGGCTCGGCGCGAGCCGTGCCGGCGCCGTAAACGCAGAGGGCAGCCGTGGCGACGGCTGCGAAGACACTTCGTCCCACGCAATCACCCTTCAGCCCCCGAACACCCCTGTAGCGACGCCCGGCGCTCGTGTCACCCCGCAGGACCAGCCTCTTTTTCCACCAACAGGCGCCCGAATTTTGCGCGCCCACAATAGCGCACGACGTTACGCGCCACAGTCACTAGGCTGTCGTCCCGGCTTGCGGTTTCGAGGACGGGAGCGTGGTTGGAGTAGGGCGTGGCGACAGCGCAGCGAGCTGAAGAGATTGATCGGGCCATGGCCCAGGCGGCGGCGGCGAACCCGCCCTATGACGAAATGCACGCCCCAGACGGGTCGGTCCGGCCCCATTTCGCCGCCCTGGCGCGACGCTTGGCGGCCCTGGACCCCGGTGAGCTGGACGAGCGGCAGCGCACCCTTGAGCGCTTCTTCCTGCTCCAGGGCATCACCTTCACCGTCTATGGCGCCGAGAGCACCACCGAGCGGATCATCCCCACCGACCTCCTGCCCCGGATCATCCCGGCCGATGAATGGGCGAAGATCGAGAGCGGGCTGATCCAGCGGCTCCAGGCGCTGAACCTGTTCCTCGCCGACATCTATGGCGAGCGGATGATCCTGAAGGACGGGGTGGTGCCGCGGGAGCTGGTGCTCGGCGCGCCGTCCTATCGCCGCGAGATGCAGGGCCTCTACGTCCCCCATCAGGCCTATGCCAATGTCTGCGGCAGCGACCTGATCCGACAGGAGGACGGCGCCTATGCCGTCCTTGAGGACAATCTCCGGGTGCCCTCAGGCGTGTCCTACATGCTGGCCAACCGTGAAGCCTCCAAGCGGACCTTCCCGGGCACCTTCCGTCTGGCTGGCGTGCGCCAGATCGATCGCTATCCCGACCTGCTGCTCTCGACCCTGCGCAGCATGGTCGAGTGGCGGCCCAATCCGCAGGTCGTGGTGCTGACGCCCGGCGTCTACAATTCGGCCTATTACGAACATGCCTACCTGGCCCGCCTCATGGGAGTGCCCCTGGTCGAGGGCCGCGACCTCGTGGTCCACGACAACATGGTCTATATGCGGACCACCACCGGCCTTCGGCGGATCGACGTGATCTATCGCCGGGTGGATGACGACTTCGTCGACCCCCTCACCTTCCGCCGGGACTCGTCCCTGGGCGTACCGGGCCTGTTCAACGCCTATCGCGCCGGCACGGTGGTCATGTGCAATGCCCCCGGCACCGGCGTGGCCGACGACAAGGCGGTCTACGCCTATGTGCCGGAGATCATCCGCTACTATCTGGGCGAGGAGCCGATCCTGCCCAATATCGAGACCTTCCTCTGCCGCGAGCCGTCCGAGCTCAGCCACGTGCTGGCCAATCTCGACAAGCTGGTGGTCAAGGCGGTCGGCGCATCGGGCGGCTACGGCATGCTGATCGGGCCCCACGCCACCACGGCCCAGCGCGAAGAGTTCGCCGAGGCGATCAAGGCCGATCCCGCCAACTACATCGCCCAGCCCACCATTCAGCTCTCCACGGCCCCGTGCCTGATCGACGGGGAGGTCGACACCCGCCACGTCGATCTGCGCCCCTTCATCCTGTCAGGCGAGAAGATCACGGTCACCCCCGGCGCCCTGACCAGGGTCGCCCTGCGCAAGGGCTCGCTGGTGGTCAATTCCAGCCAGGGCGGGGGGTCCAAGGACACCTGGGTCCTGGCCGAGACGGGAGCAGACCCGTCATGATGCTCGCCCGGGTCGCCGACAGCCTCTACTGGATCGGCCGCTATGTGGAACGGGCCGAGCATGTGGCGCGCCTGTCCGACGTCATGCTCACCGCCACCCTCGATCGGGCCGAAACCGCCGCCCAGGTGGCGCGCATCGCCCTGTCGGCGGTGGGCGAGGCCACGCCGGACAGGGTGGCCAACCCCTTTGAATCCGCCCGGGGCCTGGCCCTGGACCGGCTGGAGGGCAATTCGGTCGTGACCTCGCTGGCCCGCGCCCGGGAAAACGCCCGCCAGGTCCGCGACCAGATCACCAGCGAGACGTGGGAGCGGCTGAACCTGGTGCATCTGCGCCTGTCGGGCGCCACGGCGTCCAAGTCGTTCAACGACGGCTCCTCGGCCTTCCTGCACGACATCATCGCCGACCTGCACCTGTTCAAGGGCGCCGCCGACGCCACCATGAGCCACGGCGAGGGCTGGCGATTCCTGCTGCTCGGCGCCCACCTCGAACGGGCGCAACTGATCGGGCGCCTGCTCGAGGTGTGTTTCGGCCGTGGGGTCGAACAGCTCGATCACCCGACGCTGACGGCCGTGCTGCGCATGAGCTGCGCGCTGGAGCCCTATCTTAGGGCCTATACCGCCGATGTCCGCGCCCGGCCGATCCTGGAGTTCCTGCTGCTGAACGCCGAATTCCCCCGGTCCATCCGCTTCTGCACCGACGAGATCGAGGCCCATCTCTCCATGCTCAGCCGCCACGCCGAGGCCGTCCATGTGGGGCCCGAGCGCCTGGCCGGCCGGTTGAAGGCGCGGCTGCAATACGCCGACATGGGCGAGATCGAGCGCGACGGGTCTCACGCCTTCCTGGAGGGCGTGCTGGCCGAATGCGGCGAAATCCACCGCGGGGTCTACGACGCCTTCGTGGCCTACCCCCTCGAAATGCGCCTTCCGGCCTAAGGATTCCCGTGCTTCTCGAAATCCGCCACGTCACCCAGTACCATTATGCCGCCCCGGTTCGCGAAAGCCTGATGGAGGTCTGGATGCAGCCCCAGAAGGGCGCGCGCCAGCGGCTGGTGAGCTTCGACCTGGAGATCGATCCTGGCACGCAGCTGTTCTCCTACGCCGACACCTTCGGCAACGCCGTCTATCATTTCGACGTCCCCCAGCCGCACGATCGGCTGACCATCGTGGCCCGTTCGGCCGTCGAGACCCAGGCCGAGATTCCCCTGCCCGACGCCCTCGACATGGGCGAATGGGACCGACTGCGCAGCGACTTCGTGCGGGGAGACCAGTTCGACTTCCTGCGCGAGCACGGTTTTGCAATTCAGACCGACCTGCTGCGCGCCTTCGCCGCCGAGCACGGGATTGAGCGGCTGAGACTGCGCGATCCGCTCACCGCGGTCAGCGAGCTGTCGAAGATCATCTACGAGTCCTTCGCCTACGAGACCGGCGTCACCGAGGCCGACAGCCCGATCGACGAGGCCCTGCGTGAGCGTCGCGGGGTCTGCCAGGACTTCAGCCACATCATGATCGCGCTCTGCCGAGCCTGGGGTATCCCGGCGCGCTATGTCTCGGGCTACCTGTTCACCGACCGCGACAGCGGCGACCGATCCGATCCGGACGCCACCCACGCCTGGGTCGAGGTTTTCCTGCCCAGCCTTCGCTGGGTCGGCTTTGACCCCACCAACAATGTGCTGGCCGGCGAGCGCCACGTGGCCGCGGCGGTCGGACGGGACTATGGCGACGTGCCGCCCTCGCGCGGCGTCTACAAGGGCGACGCCGAGAGCCAGCTGGCCGTGGGCGTCTCGGTGCGGCGCGCCCGGGCGGCGATCACCGAGCCGGAGTTCCTGCGCATCTCGCAGCCGACCTTCAGCCGCAACGCCCGAAGACGCCCCAACCCGGCCACCGGCCTGCACGACCAGCAGCAACAGCAACAGCAGCAGTAGGCTCCGGCCGCGAGGCAAAACGCGCCCTGCGCCCGCTCGCCCCTTTCCAAGGGCGCGAGCCTGGCCTATGGCGACCGCGTGAAGCGTCCCACGACCCGACCGGCGAGTCTGCCGCGCAGCATCCTCATGATGCTGGCGATGATCGCCCTTGGGCTGAAGATCCTCATTCCCCCTGGCTATATGGCTGCGCCGCCCCAGGCCGAGGGGCCAGGCTTCAGCCTGATGCTCTGTACGGCCCAGGGCATGGTCGATCTCGCGATCGACGATCCTGCGCCGACCGAAGACGAGGATGGGGCGCGCCATAGCCCCTGCGTCTTCGCCGGCCACAGCCTCGGCGTGGCAGCACCCGATCTTCTGACCGCCCAGCCCGTGGTGTTCCAGCCGACGACGGCTGCGCACCTCGACATGTCCGGCGACATCGCGCCGGGCCGTGGCCTGGCCTCGCCCCCGCCCCCGGCGCGAGGTCCCCCACTTTTGCAGGCCTGAAGACCGGCGCGCCGGTCCTGACGTGAACCCCGGGCAGGCCGCATGGCCGCGCCCGGCTTCCTGCACCTGTGTTGGCCGCCTGTGTCGCGGCCGGGGATTTCTCAAATGAAGACCACCCTAGGCGCCTGTGGCGCGCTGCTTGTCCTTGCCCTGCCCTGCGCGGGCCAGGCCCAGACCACCGTCGACTCCGTCATCGTCACCGGCCGGCCCGATCCCGAAGACCCCGCTGTCGTCGCCGACGCCCGCCAGCGGCTCTCCGAGACCCCCGGCGGGGTCTCGGTCGTAGCCGCGGAATCCTATGAAGACCGCTTCGCCCTGGCCCTGGACGACATGCTGCGCGACGCGCCCGGCGTATTCGCCCAGAAGAAGTGGGGCGGCGACATCCGGCTCTCCATCCGCGGCTCGGGGCTGGGCAACGCCAACCACAACCGCGGCCTGCTGCTGGCCCAGGACGGCCTGCCGCTCAACGAGGCCGACGGCTATGGGGACAGCCAGATCGCCGACCCGCTGATCACCCGCTATGTGGAGGTCTATCGCGGCGGCAACGCCCTGCGGTTCGGCGGCGCGACCCTGGGCGGGGCGGTGAACATGGTGACGCCGACCGGTGAAACCGCGCCCTATGACTTGCGTCTGCGCCTGGATGGCGGCGCCTTTGGCATGCTGCGGCAGCATCTGGCCGCCGCCGGCGACACCGGCACCTGGGACGGCTTCGTCGCGGTGACCAACCAGACCGGACAGGGTCCCCGCCCCCAGAGCCAGCAGAACATCCAGTTCGCCAGCTTCAATGTCGGCCGCCGTCTGGGCGAGGACGCCGAGGTTCGCCTGATCCTCAACGGCGCCGACATCAAGCAGGAGATTCCTGGCGTCCTGACCCGCGCCCAGTTCGACATCGATCCCGACCAGGCCGCCGCCGGCAATGTGGTCAATGACTATGCCCGGGACGTGCGCGCCCTGCGCAGCGCGGCGGCCCTGAACTGGGCCATCGCGAGCGACCTCTCTCTCAGTGCGGGCGTCTACGGAATCTGGAAGAACCTGGAGCATCCCATCTTCCAGGTCATCGCCCAAGAAAGCCGCAACTACGGCGTCTTCGCCAAGCTCGACTGGGCGGGCGAGATCGCGGGCCTGCGGGCCGACGCCTATGGCGGCCTATGGGGCCGCCAGGGGGATCTGGACTCCCACTTCTACGTCAATCGGGCCGGATCGCGGGGCGATCTCCGCGCCATTTCCTATCAGAACGCCCGGGCCCTGGACCTCTTCGGCGAAGGCCGCCTCTTCCTCACCGACCAGTTGGCGCTTGTCGCCGGCGCCGCCTATGGGATCGCCGAGCGAGACTATGCCAGCCGCGCCGTGCCGGGCGTCGCTGGGACCTTCAACCTCGAGGCCTCGCGAAACTTCGACTGGCTGGCCCCGCGCATCGGCCTGTTGTGGGAGGCGCCAGACGGGGCGCAGTTGTTCGCCAATGTGACCCGCTCGGTGGAGCCGCCCAACTTCGGCTCCCTGTCGCCCACCGGAACCGGATTTGCTCCGGTGGAGGCGCAGGAGGCCGTGACCTATGAGGCTGGCGCCCGGGGCCGCCGCGGCGCCTTCACCTGGGACGTGACCCTCTATCACGCCGAACTGGAGAAGGAGCTGCTGCAGTTCAGCGTCAGCCAGGACAGGCCGGCCACCACCTTCAATGCGGATGAGACCTATCATCGGGGCCTCGAGGCGGCGGTGGACTGGCGCTTCGCCCCGGCCTGGCGGCTGCGCCAGACCTACACATGGTCGGACTTCGCCTTCCGGGACGATCCGCAGTACGGCGACAACCGCCTGCCCGTCGCCCCCGAACACCTCTATCGCGCCGAGCTGCGCTATGACGCGCCCCAGGGCTGGTTCGTGGCGCCCTCCGTGGAATTGACGCCGCAGGGCGCCTTCGTAGACTTCGCCAACACCACACGAGCCCCGTCCTATGCGGTGGCCCACATCAACGCCGGCTGGACCTTCCGTCCCGGCCTCAGCGTCTTCGTTGACCTGCGGAATGTGACCGACGAGGCGTATGTCTCCAACGTCCAGCCGGTGATCACGGCCAACGCCGCCACCGCCGCCTATTGGCCCGGCGACCGCCGCTCGCTGTTCGCAGGCCTCGTCCTCGACTTCTGATCCGACGGACGGCGGCCGGGCCTCCCGGCCGCCGTCATGGAGACCTGTTCGACATGTCTGCACGACCCGACTTTCGAGGCTATGGCGCCGTCTGGCGGCTTCACTTCGTCGCCGGCCTGCTGGTGCTGCCCATCCTGATGCTGATGGCGGCCACCGGCGGCGCATATCTGTTCAAGGACGAGATCGATTCCGCCATCTATGGCGACGTCCTCCGCGCGCCGCCGGCCGATGGGGTCCAGCCCTCGCGCTGGCTGGCGGCGGCGGAGGCGGCGTCTGGCGGCGAGGTCACCCGCATCACCGTTCCCGCCGACGGCCGCTCGGCCGAGGCTGTCGTGCGTCGTCAGGACGTAGATCCGATCCGGCTCCACCTGGACCCGACCAGCGCCGCGATCCTGGGGCAGACCCCGCCTGATGGCTCCATGTCCTGGGTCAGGGATCTGCATAGTCTGACCCTGCTGGGTCCTCAGGCCAATCTGCTGCCTGAACTGGCCGCAGGCTGGGCCATCGTCCTGGTGGCCAGTGGCGCCATCCTCTGGTGGCCCCGGCGCGGCCAACGGCTGGCGGCGGGCTCGCGGTCGCTCTGGCGGCGCATCCATGGCTGGACAGGAACCTTCGCCGGCGTCGTCATCGTCTTCCTGGCGCTCACGGGCATGCCCTGGTCGGCGGTCTGGGGACAGCAGGCGCGGGCCCTGACCAACGCCGCCGGCTGGGGCCGGCCCGCCGCACCGCCCGCCGCCGGCGCCTGGACGCCC
>NZ_JAUXVZ010000043.1 GCF_030680185.1 Phenylobacterium sp. | reverse complement strand
TCTTGTCCCCTAAAAGCCGCCGCTTCCGGAAAAGGTTTCCCATGTCGCTGCGCAACATCGCCATCATCGCCCACGTTGACCACGGTAAGACGACCCTCGTCGACCAGCTTCTCGCCCAGTCGGGCGTGTTCCGAGCCAATGAGGCGACCGTCGAACGCGCCATGGACTCCAATGACCAGGAGCGCGAGCGCGGGATCACCATCCTGGCCAAGTGCACCAGCGTGCTCTGGAACGGCAAGGCCGGCGAGACGCGGATCAACATCATCGACACCCCTGGCCATGCCGACTTCGGCGGCGAGGTGGAGCGGATCCTGGGCATGGTGGACGGCTGCGTCCTGCTGGTGGACGCCGAAGAGGGCGTCATGCCCCAGACCAAGTTCGTCCTGGGCAAGGCCCTGAAGATGGGTCTGAAGCCCATCCTCTGCCTGAACAAGGTCGACCGGCCCCACGCCGATCCCGACCGCATCCTGAATGACGCCTTCGACCTCTTCGCCGCCATGGGCGCCACCGACGAGCAGCTGGACTTCCCGCACATCTACGCCAGCGGCAAGAACGGCTGGGCGACCCTGGACATGGCCCAGCCCAACGACACGCTCGCCCCCCTGTTCGACATGATCGTCGAGCATGTGCCCGAGCCCAAGGCCGTGGCCCGGGCCGACGAGCCCTTCCAGATCCTGTCGGTGCTGATCGAAAGCGATCCCTTCCTCGGCCGCCTGCTGACCGGGCGCATCGAGTCGGGCAAGGCGACGCCGGGCCTGGCCATCAAGGCCCTGTCGCGGGACGGCAAGGAGATCGAGCGCGGCCGCATCACCAAGGTGCTCGCCTTCCGCGGCCTGAAGCGCCAGCCCATCGAAGACGCCGAGGCCGGTGACATCGTCGCCATTGCGGGCCTCTCCAAGGCCACCGTGGCCGACACCCTTTGCGCGCTCGACGTCACCGAGGCTCTGCCGGCCCAGCCCATCGATCCGCCGACCATCTCCATGACCGTCTCGGTCAATGACAGCCCGCTGGCGGGTCGCGAAGGCGATAAGGTCCAGAGCCGCGTCATCGCAGCCCGCCTGCTCAAGGAGGCGGAGTCCAACGTCGCCATCCGGGTCACCGAAACCGCCGAAAAGGACGCCTATGAGGTCGCCGGCCGCGGCGAACTTCAGCTGGGCGTGCTGATCGAAGGTATGCGCCGCGAAGGCTTTGAACTCTCCATCAGCCGCCCGCGGGTGGTTTTCCAGACCGATCCGGAAACCGGTGAGCGCCTGGAGCCCATCGAAGACGTGATGATCGATGTGGACGACGAGTTCTCCGGGATCGTCATCGAGAAGCTGTCGGCCCGCAAGGCCGAGCTGAAGGACATGGGCCCCTCGGGCGCGGGCAAGACCCGGATCAGCCTGATGGCCCCGTCCCGCTCGCTGATCGGCTATCAGGGCGAGTTCCTCACCGACACCCGCGGTTCCGGCGTGCTGAACCGCGTGTTCAGCCACTATGAGCCCTACAAGGGCGCCATCGACGCCGGCCGCAAGGGCGTGCTGGTGGCCAATTCCGACGGCGAGACCGCCGCCTTCGCCCTGTGGAACCTGGAAGACCGCGGCACCATGTTCGTCGGCGCCGGCGAGAAGACCTATCAGGGCATGATCATCGGCGAAAACGCCCGGTCCGACGACCTGGACGTCAATCCGATGAAGGCCAAGCAGCTGACCAACGTCCGCGCCTCGGGCAAGGACGAGAGCATCCGCCTGACCCCGCCGCGGCGCCTCACCCTCGAACAGGCCATCGCCTATATCGAGGAGGACGAGCTGGTCGAGGTGACGCCGAAGAACATCCGCCTGCGCAAGAAGGTCCTGAACCCGAGCTTCCGCAAGAAGCGCGTCAAGGAAGACTAGGCGTAGCCCCCTGGGGGCTCCAGAATCCCCCCATGCCTGACGCTGTCTTCGCCGCCCTGCCGACCACCATCTTCGAGGAGATGAGCGGTCTGGCGCGGGCGCGGAGCGCGATCAATCTGGGCCAGGGCTTTCCCGATGATCCGGGGCCAGAGCCCGTCCGGCGCCGCGCCGCCGAGGCGGTGCTCGACGGCTATAACCAGTATCCGCCCATGGCCGGCCTGCCCGAACTGCGGGCCGCGGTCGCCGGCCACTACCGCCGGACCCAGGGACTCGACCTCGATCCCGCCGCCGAGGTGGTGATCACGTCCGGCGCCACCGAGGCGCTGGCCGCGGCCTTCCTGGCCCTGATCGAGCCGGGCGACGAGGTCATCGTCTTCCAGCCCCTCTATGACGCCTATCTGCCGCTGATCCGCCGGGCCGGCGGCGTGCCGCGGCTGGTCTCGCTGTCGCCGCCCCACTGGCGGTTCACGCGGTCGATGATTGAGGCTGCGATCACGCCCCGGACCCGCTTCGTGGTGCTGAACAATCCGGTCAATCCCACCGGCGTGGTGATCCCCGACGCCGATCTCGCCCTGCTGGCCGAGATCTGCGTGGCCCACGACCTGATCGCCATCTGCGACGAGGTGTGGGAGCAGGTGGTCTTTGCGCCGGCCTTGCATCGGCCGCTGATGGGGTTTGCGGGCATGGCCGGGCGCTGCGTGAAGATCGGCTCGGCGGGCAAGATGTTCGGCCTGACCGGCTGGAAGGTCGGGTTCGTCTGCGCCGCAGCGCCCCTGGCCCGCCACCTGGCCAAGGCCCACCAGTTCCTGACCTTCACCACCCCGCCCAACCTGCAGACAGCCGTGGCCTTCGGGCTGGAGACCCAGGGCGACTGGCTGGCGCAGATGCCGGGTCGCCTGGCCGCCAGTCAGCAACGCCTGGCGGAGGCGCTGTCGCGGGAGGGCCTCGCCGTCCTGAAGTCGCAGGGGACTTATTTCCTGAACCTCGACCTAGCGGCGTCAGGGGTGGCGATGGATGACCACGCCTTCGCCCGCCTGGCCGTCGAGCAGGCCGGCGTCGCCGCCATCCCGGTCTCGGCGCTCTATGAGACCGACCCCGTCACCACCATCCTGCGGCTGTGCTTCGCCAAGGCCGACGCCACCCTGGACGAGGCCGCAGGGCGGCTGGCGCGCGCCCGGGATATCGCCGCTCAGGCGACCGGCGCGCGCTCCATATAGACATCGAGATCGTCACGGCCGGTGACGACGAAGCCCCGCCGGTCATAGAGCCGCTTGGCGTCGCTCTCCCTTAGCACCGTCAGCTGGACGCGCGCGCCGACGGCGTCGGCCTCGGCCAGCAGCGTATCCAGGACACGAGCGCCAAGCCCCCGGCCCTGCCAGTGCGGCTGCAGATAGAAGTGCTCGAGCTTCAGGACGCCCGGCGCGGTCTCGTAAAAAGCGACGCAGCCGGCGGTCTCGCCCGCCACCGCGATGAGGCGGGTGGTCTGCGGACGATAGGTCTCGGCGAACCAGGTCCGGGCGCGTTCGGGATTGAAGCGGCCGATGCGGTTGAAGCTCTCGGCCATCACCTCAAGGCGCAGTTCGGTCAACGCCTCCAGATCACTGGCCTGGGCCGGCGCGAAGGCGAAGACCGGGTCGCTCATCTTCAGCAGGTCGAGCCGCCGTCGACCACGATGGCCTGGCCGGTCATCCAGGAGCCGGCCTTGGACGCCAGGAACACGGCTGCGCCGGCGATGTCGTCGGGCTCGCCCAGGCGGCGCAGGGGGTTGTTGGCGCTGGAGCGCTTCTCGGCTTCCGGGGTGTCCCAGAGCGCCTTGGCGAAGTCGGTCTTCACCAGGCCCGGCGCGATGCAGTTGACGCGGATATTGTCCGGGCCGAGCTCGACCGCCAGGTTGCGGGCCAGCTGGAAGTCGGCGGCCTTGGAGATGTTGTAGGCGCCGATGCCGGTGGAGCCGCGCAGGCCGCCGATGGACGAGATGATGATCACCGCCCCATCGCGACGCTCGCGCATCTGCGGCGCGGCCATCTGGATCAGCCAGTTGTTGGCGATGATGTTGTTGTCGAGAATCTTGCGGAAGGCGTCGTCCTCGATCTTGGCCATGGGCCCGAAATAGGGGTTGGTGGCGGCGTTGCAGACGACGATGTCGATCTTGCCGAACGCCTTGTTGGTTTCGTCCACCAGGCGCTGCAGATCCTCCTTCGAGGAGATCGAGGCCGGCACGGAGATCGCCGCGCCCGGATGCCTTTCGTTGATGGCCGCGGCCACCTCGTCGCAGGGGCCGGCCTTGCGCGAGGAGATCACCACCTTGGCGCCATGTTCGGCCATGCGCTCGGCGATCGCCTTGCCAATGCCCCGCGAGGATCCGGTGATCACGGCGACCTTGCCGGTCAGATCGAACAGTTCCATGGCGCGTCTTCCCTGAATTGAAATGCTTGTTTGAATGGCGCCATTTGCGGCGCCGCCCGACGCGGGGTCAAGCCAGGCCTGACGCTTCAAGCGCAGAGGGCGCGCCCGCCCATGTCCAGATGGAAGTGGTCGGCGTGGGCCTCATTGTAGTCCGGCGACAGGGTGGTGATGAACACCTTGCAGGCGCCGTCGCGGACCTCTCGCAGGAAGCGTCCCTTGGCGCCCGGATCATCCCAGTGGTCCTTGATCCGCACCACCTCGCCATTGGCCAGTCGGAAACTGGCCACGTCCAGGGCGTTGGCGCTGGCGTGTTCGCTGGGCGGGCCAGCGGCCTGTCCATAGATCCGCCGGCAGGAAAACGCCCCATAGTGCTCGATCGCCACGACCGCATGGCCAAAGGCTTCGAAGGCCGCCGGCTGGACCACCTGCCGCTCCCAGATGGCCACGGCGAGGGCCTCCTTGCAGGTCATGACGGCGTCGGCGGGGGTCAGGGGGGCCATGCCGCCGGTGATCTGGATCGCGTCCTTGACCGAACAGAAGCCGTCCTCGGCCTCTGGCGCGATCACATAGGTCAGGCCGCCCTTGGCCAGCACACCGCGGCAGGCGGCCACGTCCTGGCCGGTGCGGGCGGCCTTGGCCCGGGTGGCGGCCCCCACCGGATCGATGACGCTCAGCGGCTTCCAGGGCAGGTGCTGGCCAGGAATGGCCCGCTCGGCCACCAGGGCCATGATCGCCACCAGAATCCAGATCAGACCCAGGCCAACAAGGCGGGCGATCAGGGTCTGGCGCCGCGCATGGTCTTCGACCTGCGGGTGTCGGGGAGCGCGATAGCCGGCCATGAACCTGCGAGAGGACGCTTCTGGGAGACTGTGAGCTTAGCCGGGCGGCCGGGTGCAGGCGAGCTATGGTTAACGGCCGGGCCCCTCCTAGCGACAGAGACCGAAACGGCCATAGTCCAGATGCAGGTGGTCGGCATGGGCGGCGTTGTAGTCCGGGCTGAGGACGGCGCGGAAATAGTCGCAGGCGCCGGTGCGCACCGCCCGCATCAGCGTCCCGCCGTCGTCCTCATCGTTGAAATCGCCGAGCACGCTGAGCCGCCGGCCATCCTCCAGCACGATGGCCGACACATCGAGCGCATTGGCGCTGGCGTGCTCGCTCCGCCGGCCCTGGCTGCGGCCATAGACGTTGCGGCAGGCGAAGACGCCGTAATGCTCCACCCGGGCGACATCGGTCTCCATCACCCGACGGGTGGCGGGGCCGAGCACGTGCCGGTCCCAGAAGGCGTAGGACAGGGCCACCGGGCAGGTCATCACCGGCGCGGCCGGCGCCAGCGGCGTCACGCCGCCCCGCAGACGCACCGTGTTGGTCAGGGGGCACTCCCCCGTCGGTCGGTCGGGCTCGGCCGTGAAGTCAACCCCGCCGGCCTCCAGCACCTCGCGGCAGAGTTCGGGATCGCCGGCCGCCCGGTGAAACTTCACCGCCGTGGCCAGGCCAGGCGGATCGTCCAGTCGCAGGGGCTTCCACGGCAGGTCCTGCGGCGGGGCGAAGGCGTCGATGGCCCAGGTGAGCGCGATCACCACCAGGGCGGCGTCGAGCAGAAAGGCCCACAAGCCCCCGAAGGCCAGGGCCTCGGCCGAGGCCGGCTTGAGCGAGGATATCCAGGGGGGAAGCGTCACGGCCTGATCAACGGCCTGGAATAGCTCAGGTTCACGGAAAGGCCCCTGAAATCGGCGCCCAAAGGCGCAAGGCCAAGCTATGGTCCGGCCGTCCGAAGGGGAAAACCATGGGAATTCTGAGCAAGATCGCCCTGGGCGCCGGCGTCGCGGTCGTGGCGCTGGTCGGGGTGGTGGCGGTGCGGACCGCCCTCTATGAGCCGCCACGCCTGGTGGCCGCAGATCTCGAACTCGCCCCCGCGCCGGCCTTCGACCTGCAGGGGGCCGCCGGCCGACTGGCCCAGGCCATCACCTTCCAGACGGTCAGCCATCAGGATGCGGCTGACAACCAGCTGGACCAGTGGGACGCCCTGCACGCCTGGCTGCAGGCGACCTATCCCCGGGCCCACGCGGCCATGCGCCGGGACGTCGTCGCCGGGCACACCCTGGTCTATACCTGGGAGGGCTCACAGCCCGACCTGGACCCCATCGTGCTCATGGCCCACCAGGACGTGGTGCCAGCTGACGCCGCCGAGGGCTGGACTCATCCCCCGTTCGAAGGCGTGATCGCCGACGGCGCGGTCTGGGGCCGGGGGGCGGTGGACGACAAGGGCTCGCTGGTCGGCCTGTTCGAGGCGGTTGAAGCCCTGGCCGGCGCCGGTTTCCAGCCGCGGCGCACCGTGATCCTGGTCAGCGGCCATGACGAGGAAGTCGGCGGCGGCGGCGCGACAGCCGCCAACGACCTGCTGAAGGCCCGCGGCCTTTCGGCCCAGTTCGTCCTGGACGAGGGCCTGCTGGTGGTGGCCGACAACCCCCTGACCGGCGGCCCTGCGGCCCTGATCGGGGTGGCTGAAAAGGGCTATGCCACCCTGGTGGTGACGGCATCGTCCGAGGGCGGACATTCCTCGGCGCCCCCGCCGCAGACCGGCGTCTCCACCCTGGCTCGGGCAGTCACTGAGATCACTGAAAACCCCTTCCCCATGCGCCTGCAGGGGCCCGGGGCCGACATGCTCCATGTGCTGGGGGCCGACGCCGGCCTGCCGATGCGCGTGGCGCTGGCCAACACCTGGGCCACCGAGCCGCTGATCGTCGGCCAGATGGCCGCCACGCCAGCCGGCGCGGCCCTGCTGCACACCACCATCGCGCCCACCATGCTGCAGGGCAGTCCGAAGGAAAATGTCCTGCCCCGGGACGCCAGGGCCTGGATCAACTATCGCATCGCGCCCGGCGACAGCTCCGAGGACGTCCTGAATGCGGCCAAGGCCGCGGTCGGCGACCTGCCGGTGACCTTCGCCTGGGCGCGGCCGCCGCAGGAGCCGTCGGCGATCTCGTCCACGGAGTCGGACGGCTGGAAGGTGATCGCCGCCCTGGCCGCCGATGTGACCGGCGCCCCCGTGGCGCCTGGCCTGGTGACCGCCGGCACCGACAGCCGCTTCCTGTCCGAGGTGGCGCAGGACACCTATCGTTTCCAGCCGATCACGCTCAGCATGGCCGAAACCGCCATGATCCATGGGGTCGATGAGCGCATGACTTTGGCCAATCTGGAACGAATGGTGCAGTTCTATGCGCGGCTGATCGCGACAGCAGCGCGCTGACCCCTTGCGGCGGGGCGCTGCAAGACGCACGTTCCGCCTCACTGCAGATTTTAGGAGAGCGTAATGGGTTTCCGTCTCGAAGATGAAGACGACGACGAAAAGGGCCGCCTTCCCGACATGCCGATGAGCGCCGGGCCGGTGCAGAATGCCCTGTTCAAGTCGCGCACGGTCCTCATCTTCGGCGAGATCGACATGCGGCTGGCCGAGCGTGTCTCGGCCCAGCTTCTGGCCCTGGCCTCGGACGGCAAGGGCGACATCAAGGTCTTCGTCAATTCCCCCGGCGGCCATGTGGAAAGCGGCGACACCGTCCACGACATGATCCGCTATTGCGGTCCGCAGGTGAAGGTCATCGGCACCGGCTGGGTGGCCAGCGCCGGGGCGCACATCTTCCTGGGCGCCACCAAGGAAAACCGCTTCTGCCTGCCCAACACCCGGTTCCTGCTGCACCAGCCCATGGGCGGCGTGCGGGGCCAGGCCTCGGACATCCAGATCGAGGCCGAGGAAATCGTGAAGATGCGCGAGCGGGTCAACCGCATCATCGCCCGGGAGACCGGCCAGCCCTATGAGAAGGTGGTCAAGGACACCGAGCGGAACTTCTGGATGAACGCCGAGAAGGCCGTCGAATACGGTCTGGTCTCGAAGGTCATCGAGAACGCGACGGCGGTCTGACATGACCCCCTGGTGGAAGGGGGCGGTGGTCTACCACATCTACGTCCGCAGCTTCTTCGACAGTGACGGCGACGGCCATGGCGACCTTGCGGGCGTCATGGCCAAGCTGGACTATCTGCAGAGCCTCGGCGTGGATGCGATCTGGCTCTCCCCCATCCACCCTTCGCCCAATCGCGACTGGGGCTATGACGTCGCAGACTATGACGACGTCCACCCGGACTATGGCTCGGTGGCCGACTTCCAGGCCCTGACACAGGCCGCCCATGCCCGGGGCATGAAGGTGCTGCTGGACGAGGTGCTGTCGCACACCTCCGACGAGCATCCGTGGTTCGCCGCCAGCCGGGACGAGGGCGCCGATGGCGACAAGCACGACTGGTATGTCTGGGCCGATCCCGCCGATGACGGGACCGCGCCGAACAACTGGCTGAGCGTTTTCGGCGGCCCGGCCTGGGCCTATCAGCCGGCGCGGCGCCAGCACTATCACCACAAGTTCCTGCGCCAGCAGCCCAAGCTGAACTGGCGTCAGCCCAAGGCCCGAGAGGCCGCCCTGCAGGTGCTCGACACCTGGCTCGCCCGCGGCGCCGACGGGTTCCGCCTGGATGTGGCCAACGCCTTTCTCCACGACGACGCCCTGACGGATAATCCGGCCGTCCCGCCTGCCGAGCGCACTAAGGCCGACTGGGGGCACGCCAGCGACATGCAGCGGCACCTGTTCGACTCCAACCTGCCGGAGAACATTCCCCTGCTGGACGAGGTCCGCCGCCGGGTGGAGGCCCATGGCGCCGATCGCTTCGTGTTCGGCGAGTTCTCGGAAGAAGAAGAGCGCTGCGGCGCCTATTGCGCCCCCGACGAGGGCCTGCACTCGGCCTATACCTTCGTCCTGCTGAAGGCCCGGCGGATGGCCGCCCAGGTGTTCCGCGACCATTACGACACCCTGGCCGCCCACCCCGACCACTGGCCGACCATCTCGTTCTGCAACCACGACGTGGCCCGCACCGTCAGCCGCTTCGGCGGCGCTGACGCTGGCCCGCCAGTGGCCCGGCTGATGCTGGCCCTGCTGATGGCCCTGCGCGGCACCATCCTGCTCTATCAGGGCGAGGAACTGGGCCTGCCCGAGGCCGAGCTGTCCCGCAATGAGCTGCGCGATCCAGTGGGCGACCTCTACTGGCCGATCGCCAAGGGCCGGGATGGCGCGCGCACCCCCATGCCCTGGCGGGCCGAGGGCGCCCATCTGGGCTTCTCCAACGGCTCGGCGTGGCTGCCGGCGGCCGAAAGCCACCGACCGCTGGCCGTGGACCGACAGGAGCTGGACCCCAAGTCCGCCCTGGCCTTCGCTAGGCAGATGATCGCCCTGCGCAAGGCCTCCCGCGCCCTGACCCATGGGGCGATCGAATTCCTGGATACGCCCGAGCCCATCCTGGCCTTTGTCCGCCGCCACGAGGGCCAGGCGGTGGCCTGCCTGTTCAATATGAGCGGCCGCACCGCCCGGGCCGAGCATCCCGCCTTGAAAGGCGCCGAGATGCTGCCGGTGACATCGGGCGTCGCCGAGCCCCTGCCCGGGGGCCTGGCGCTCGGCGCCTATGCCTGTCGCTTCCTGAAACTCCCCTGATGACAGGTGCGGGGATCGCAAGGCCCCGGTAGAAGACGTCATGGCCGAAGGCGACAGCAAGACCCCCTCCGCAAAGGTGCCCCGTTTCGGCGAGGGCTTCCTCACCGACATCTGGTATTTCGCCGCCCTGTCGTCGGACCTGAAGCCCGGCAAGCTGCAGCGCTTCGAGATCCTCGGCGAGCCGATCCTGATCGGCCGGGGCCGCAAGGGCGAGGCCTATGCCGTGCGCGACATCTGCCCGCACCGGGCCGCGCCGCTCTCGGCCGGCAAGCTGACCGCCGAGCCTGATGGTCGTGAAAGCGTCGAGTGCCCCTATCACGGCTGGCGCTTTGGCCTCGACGGCGCCTGCACGGCAATCCCCTCCCTGGTCGCCGATCAGGCCATGGATGTCAGCAAGATCAAGGTCCGCCGCTTTCCGGTGCGCGAAAGCCAGGGCCTGGTCTTCATCTGGATCAGCGCCGATCCGCGCTTCGATGGCGAGCCCGACATCGATCCGCCCATCTTCCCGGGCGTGGTGGGCGGCAAGCCCAAGCTGGTCGACCGCATGGAGTTCGACGCCCATATCGACCATGCGGTGGTGGGCCTGATGGACCCGGCCCATGGCCCCTATGTGCATCAGCAATGGTGGTGGCGTTCGGCCAAGAGCCAGCACGAAAAGTCCAAGCCTTTCGAGCCCCGGGACGCCGGCTTCGCCATGGTGCGGCACGAACCGTCCAAGAACAGCCGCGCCTATGCGATCCTCGGCGGCCAGCCCCTGACCGAAATCACCTTCCAGATTCCGGGCCTGCGCTGGGAGCATGTGACGGTGGGCGCGCGCCAGGTCCTGTCCCTGACCTGCCTGACGCCCCTGTCGGCCACCAAGACCAAGATCACCCAGATCGTCTGGTCCGATCATCCGGCCTTCTGGCTGCTGAAGCCCCTGATCGCCGCCGGCGCCCGGGCCTTCCTGCGCCAGGATGGCGACATGGTGAACCTGCAGAACGAAGGCCTGCGCTACGACCCCAGCCTGCTGTGGATCGACGACGCCGACCGCCAGGCCAAATGGTACCAGCAGCTCAAGCGCGAATGGACCCTGAGCCGCCGGGAGGGCAGGCCCTTCGTCAACCCGGTGGAGCCGACCCGGCTTCGCTGGCGTAGCTGAGCCATCCTGGCCGGCGCCGCACGTGCTTTGCCTCGCCTCCGATCCGGTCCATGGTGGCCGCGCACCAGCCGGGCGCATTTCGCCTGGGCGACCCACCCGCCGTCAGCCGCCGATCGCGCGGCCTTAAGCTCATTTTCCAGTCCCCATTTGTCGAGCGTCCCATGCCCACCTTCACCAGCAGCGGCGTCGAGATCGCCTTTGATGATCAGCCGCCCCAGGGCGAGGCCCAGCGGACCATGGTCCTGGTCCATGGCTTCACCTCCAACCGCAAGGAGGGCTGGCGGCGCACCGGCTGGTATGCCGCCCTGGAACGGCGCGGCGCGCGATGCGTGGCCCTCGATCAGCGGGGGCATGGGGAAAGCCAGAAGCTCTATGAGCCCGACGCCTATCGACGCGAGGCGCTGGGCGGCGACGTCATCGCCCTGCTGGACCATCTGGAGCTCGGCCAGGTCGATCTGTTCGGCTATTCCATGGGCGCGCGTACGGCGCTCGCCGCCGCCCTGGCGGCGCCGGACCGGATCGGCAATCTGATCCTGGGCGGCGTGGGCGAGCGGCTGCTGGAGCCCCGCGCGTCCGGGGCGCCCACCGACGCCATGGCCCAGGCCATGCTGGCCGAAGATCCCGAGACCATCAGCCATCCCATGCTGCGCAGCTTCCGGCATTTCGCCGACGAGCAGGGGGAGGACCGCCGCGCCCTGGCGGCCTTCGTGCGCGCCGAGAACCCGCCCCTGGACCTTGAGGCCATGGGCCGCCTGCCCGTCCCTGTCCTGGTCATCGCCGGCCAGAGGGACGAGGGCGCCGGCGATCCTGACGGGCTGGCGCGGGCCTTCCCGGAGGGGCGGGGCCTGACCGTCGTGGGCTGCGACCACTTCTCGGCCATACCCCACGCGCTCACCAAGGCCGCCGTCTTCGACTTCCTCGACGGGTTGCTCGACGATCCCTTCGCCGATCGCTTCTAGCGCTTAACGCCCCAGGGCGTAGGGACCGCCCCGTTCGATGGCCGCCTTGTAGGCCGGGCGGTCATGCAGACGGTTCAGCCAGGCCTCGGCGTTGGGATAGGTCGGCAGCTTGCCGAACGCCCGGGCGACCTCGCCCACGAAGCTCATCTGGATGTCGGCCCCGGTCAGGGCCTGGCCCATCAGATAGTCGCGGCCGGCCAGGGCCTGGTCGAGATAGGCGAGATGGTTGGCCACTTCGCTCTCGATGCGCGGATGCAGAGGGGCGCCGGCCTCGCCCAGCCGCATGACGTACATCTGCAGCATCAGAGGCAGCATGGCCGAGCCCTCGGCATAGTGGAGCCACTGCAGATAGGCTTCGTAGTCCGGATCGCCCATGGCCGGCTGCAGCTTGCCCGCGCCGTGATGGCGGATCAGATAGTCGATGATGGCGCCGGACTCGTGCACCGTCGTCGGGCCGTCGGTGACCACCGGCGACTTGCCCAGCGGATGGACCGCGCGCAGTTCGTCCGGGGCGAGCCTGGTCTTGGCGTCGCGCTCATAGGCCTTGATCTCGTACTCCACCCCCAGCTCCTCGAGCAGCCAGACGATGCGCTGCGAGCGCGATTCATTGAGGTGATGGACGACGATCATGGCGGCTCCCGGGGTTTGCTTACATCGTATAGGGGTCGGGCGTGACCCGCGGCAAGCCGGGCCTATAGTGACGCCATGACCGCGAACCAGCTTTCCGATGCTCCCGCTCAACTCCTGGCCGCCGCCGACGCCGCTGAAGCCTGCGTCGCCCAGGCCCGTGCGACCCTGGCCTCCAGAATTGCGCCGGATGGCCGGCTGGACCGGCGCATCCTCGACGCCGAGCAGCGGGCCGCCCATGGCCTGGCCTGGGCGGCGGCCTATGCCGAGACCCTGAGACAGACCGCCGACTGGGCCTCCGAACTGGAGACGGCCGGCCAGTGGGATGAGGCGAGCGCGCGGCCGGCCCTCTTGCTGGCGCACGAATATCTCAGCCAGCTCGCCGGCGGTCTGCCCATGAGCCAGGGCGAGATGGCGCGGCCCGTCGATCTCGGCTTCGATCCCGCCCGCCTCATGCCCGTCATTGAGCGGCTGGCGCCTCACGCCACGCCGGCCGCCCGCCATCGCATCGTCGAGCTCCTGGCCCACGCCCGGGGGCGTCCCTGCCTGGAGGCGAGCGGCCTGGACGAGACGCACCAGGCGATCTTCGAGCAGTTCACGGGGTTCGCCGCCAGCCGGATCGCCCCCTTCGCCCATGGCTGGCACCTGGCCGATCAGCTGATCCCGCTGGCCCTGATCGACGAACTGGCCGGTCTCGGGGTCTTCGGCCTCACCCTGCCGGAGGATCATGGCGGCGCCGGCCTGGGCAAGGTGGCCATGTGCGTGGTCTCCGAGGCCCTGTCGCGGGGCTATATCGGGGTCGGCTCCCTGGGAACCCGCTCGGAGATCGCCGCCGAACTGATCCTGGCCCACGGCACGGCGGCTCAGAAGGCGCGCCTGCTGCCGGCCATCGCCTCGGGCGCCATGTTGCCCACCGCCGTCTTCACCGAGCCCGAGGCCGGCTCCGATCTCGCCTCCCTGCGCACCCGCGCGGTGCGCGAGGACGGCGCCTGGAAGGTCACCGGCGCCAAGACCTGGATCACCCACGCCGCCCGGGCCGACCTGATGACGCTGCTGGTGCGCACCGATCCGGCCAGCCGCGACCACCGGGGCCTGTCCATGCTGCTGGCGGAAAAGCCCCGTGGCGACGAGGCTGTCCCCTTCCCGGCGCCCGGCATGGACGGCAGCGAGATCGCCGTGATCGGCTATCGCGGCATGAAGGAATACGAGATCGCCTTCGACGACTTCGCCGTGCCCGAGGACGCCCTGCTGGGCGGCCAGGAGGGCCAGGGCTTCGTCCAGCTCATGGCGACCTTCGAATCGGCCCGCATCCAGACCGCCGCCCGGGCCATCGGCGTGGCGCAGAACGCCCTGGACCTGGCGCTCGACTACGCCCTGGCCCGCCGCCAGTTCGACCAGCCCCTGGCCGCCTTTCCGCGGGTGGCCGACAAGCTGGCCATGATGGCCGCCGAAATCCTCGGCGCCCGGCGCCTCGCCTGGTTCTCCGCCCGCACCAAGGACGCCGGCCGGCGCTGCGACCTGGAGGCGGGCATGGCCAAGCTGGTGGCCGCCCGGGTCGCCTGGGCGTGCGCCGACAACGCCCTGCAGATCCATGGCGGAACAGGATTTGCGGTTGAACAGCCGGTCAGCCGCCTGCTGGCCGACGCCCGCATCCTCAACATTTTCGAAGGGGCCGGCGAAATCCAGGCCCAGGTCATCGCCCGGCGCCTGCTGGATGGCGGCAACTAGCTAGTTGGCGAGGGGGCGGAAGCCGCGAGCCAGCAGGGCGATCTGCTGCTCCATATTGGCGCTCATCCGTTCGGGCCCCGCATTCTCCCAGGCGGCCAGCCGGTAGTTCCAGGCATAGGCGGCCATCAGCATGTCGACGATCATGTCGAGGTCGAGGGCCGGGTCGACGTCGCCCCGCTCCTGCCCCTCGGCGACGCAGTCGAGGATCGTGCCGCGAAGGCGCGGGTTGCGGCCATAGGGAATGCTCGAGCCGCCCGGACGCCAGCTATAGGCCGCCGCGATGTGGGCGAGGAACAGCTGGGTCCGCCGGGTTTCAAAGGCGAAGTGCAGGGCGAAGATCGAGGACAGCCGGTCGGCGGTCGATCCCCGCAGGTGGGGCGTCACCCGGTCCAGCTCGCCATAGAGATCGTCGAGGCGCTCCTGCATCACCTGGCTGAGCACCTCGGCCTTGGACGAGAAGCAGGTGAAGACGCTGCCCACCGCGACGCCGGCCTGGCTGGCGATCTCACGCACCGTCGTCTCCTCGTAGCCGACGGTTTCGAACAGATCGCGCGCGGCGTCGAGCACCCGACGCCGCGTCGCCTCTTTCTGAGTTTGACGCAGATTCAAATTTTCCCCCAAGCGCGCTCTATCGGCGCGTCCTGACTTGAAGCCCACGCCTAGCAGACGCGCCAAAGGCTTGTCCGGCAAGGAACTTTAAGTTGTGCGGGGGCTGGCGGGCGCGCTCAACCGCGGCGGGCGCCAGCCAGGATAACGCGAATCTGATCCCGCGATCGGGCCTGAAGCGCCTCGAGGCTCCAGCCGCCGAAGATCGCCTGCGGATAGTTGGCCAGATAGTTGTCGAACAGCATCTGGCTGCGCAGCTTGATTTCGCATTCCTGAGAAAGTTCGCCGCGCTCGACGCCCAGGGCGAGCTGTTCGCCGAAGAGGTCGATGATCTCCTGGATCGACGACAGGGCCCGCAGCGGCTGGCCATCCTGCCACGACCAGGAAAGGCCAAGGGCGGCGCGGGCCAGGGGCATCTGGGACTTGTAGAAGCCATAGCCGGCGCTGAACGCCTTGAGCAGGGCGTCGTCCACCGTGCGCCCACGGCCGGCGGCCTCGGTCATGGCCTCGACCACGGCCGCGAGGTCGGCAGTCATGATCTCGCGGAACAGCTCGGACTTGTCGGAGAAGTTGGCGAAGACGGCGCCCGTGGACATGCCGGCCGCGGCTGCGATGTCGCGAATGGTCGCGCCTTCATAGCCTTCGGTGCTGAACAGTTCGCGGGCGGCGGCGAGCACCTTGGCCCGGGTCTGCTGCTTGGCCAGGGCCCGGCGGGTGGGCATCCGGACGCGGGTCTCGCTCTGACCTTCCACGACGGCGACGTGCTTCATGTTTTGATACTCCGATGGCCGTGGCGGGGGAGACCGACGGCGCTCGCGCAGCCCCCTCGCCGGACGCCGGCAAGGTCACTGAACGCTGATATGGGGTCCTCTTAGCGCCGCGCCGACATGCCCCACAAGTGCAGAGCGTTCAGCGAGCGCGTTCAATTACCCGCGTTATGACAAGTACGCACACGCCATACCTGAAATGAGGCAAGGGTGCGGCGCGACCGACGGTCGCAGCCGATATCCAAGCGTGACAACGACTTATTGACCATATTGGGCGCCGGACAGGCCTATCGCACAGGAATGAACCGGACTCGTTGAATAGGATCAACCAGTTGCGCAATTGAGACGCGCAATCAGATTCGCCCAAGCCCCTGGAAATCCCTACATACTAGGGCATCCGCAAGCGCTTCGAGCCCGAGAGCCATGAACCAGCTATTCGCCATTCTGATCCCCGCCAGCCTGCTGGCCGTGACGCTGGCCCTGGGCGTCGGCATCTTCGCCCTGTTTCGCGGCGGCGATTTCGGCCGCTCCTATTCCAACAAGCTGATGCGCCTTCGGGTCGTGCTGCAGGCCGCCGCCGTGGTCATCCTGGTCACCGCGGTCTGGTGGCGCCACAACGGCTAGGTCTGGGATAGGGCTGCAGCCATGGTCGTTCTGAACCGCATCTACACCCGCACCGGCGATGGCGGCGCCACGCGCCTGGCCAATGGGGCTGAGGTGGCCAAGACCGATTTGCGGGTCGAAGCCTATGGAGCGGTGGATGAGACCAACGCCTGCCTGGGCCTGGTCCGGCTGCACACCGGCGACGACGCCGATCTCGACCGCATCCTGGGTCGTATCCAGAATGATCTCTTCGACCTCGGCGCGGACCTGGCCAATCCGCCGGCGACCGATGAGGATCCGGCGCGGGTCCTGCGGATCAGCGACAGCCAGGTGGAGCGCCTGGAACAGGAGATCGACGCGATGAACGCGGCGCTTGCCCCGCTGACCTCGTTTGTCCTGCCCGGCGGATCACCCGCGGCCGCGGCCCTGCATCAGGCGCGCACCGTCTGCCGGCGGGCCGAGCGGGCGGCCGTCGCCCTGGCCGCAGCCGCCGCCGTCGGGACGCCGGCGCTCAAATATCTCAACCGGCTTTCGGATCTGCTGTTCGTCGCCAGTCGCCGGGCCAACGGGAACGGCGCGGGAGACGTGCTCTGGGTCCCCGGCGCCCACCGTGGCTGACGCGCGCAGTCTAGGGCGCCGGCGCCTCAGCGGCCGCGGCTTCGGCGCGGGCCTTGGCCGCCTCGGCGGCCTTGCGCTCGGGGATGGTCCGGCCGGTGATGTCGGAGATCAGGACCGGGCGCGCGCAGACGCGACCATCAGGATCCCACCAGTCGCCCTGCGCTTCGCAGCGCTCGGCGGGCCAGACGTAATATCCGTGGTAGCCGAAAATGGCGACCAGGGAGAGGACGAACGCCCCGAGGAAAACCAGCTTCAAGCGGTCGATGATACGGCTCATAGGCAGCCTCATATTCGGGCTTTTTTCCTCTGGCTAGGGCTGACCGAGGCGCAATTCACCTCATCGGCCCGGCTTGCAATGCGCGCGGGAAACGTTATGCCCCATGCGACCCATTCTTCCCCAAAGCGAATTTGAGGCCCTCATGAAGGTGTTGGTCCCGGTCAAACGGGTAATCGATTACAACGTCAAGCCGCGGGTTAAGTCGGACGAGACCGGCGTTGACCTCGCCAACGTCAAAATGTCCATGAACCCCTTCTGCGAGATCGCCGTCGAAGAGGCGGTGCGGCTCAAGGAAAAAGGCGTGGTCACCGAGGTGGTGGCCGTGTCCATCGGCCCGGCCCAGGCGCAGGAAACCCTGCGCACGGCCCTGGCCATGGGCGCCGACCGCGCCATCCTGGTTCAGACCGACGCCGACCTGGAGCCCCTGGCCGTGGCCAAGGTGCTGAAGGCCGTCATTGACGAAGAGTCCCCGAACCTGGTGGTGATGGGCAAGCAGGCCATCGATGGCGACAACAACGCCACCGGCCAGATGCTCTCGGCCCTGCTGGGCTGGCCGCAAGCCGCCTTCGCCTCGAAGCTCGAAATCTCGGGCGACAAGGCCACGACCACCCGCGAAGTGGACGGCGGCCTGCAGACCATCGAAGCGCCGCTGCCGGTGATCATCACCGCCGACCTGCGCCTGAACGAGCCGCGCTACGCCTCCCTGCCCAACATCATGAAGGCCAAGAAGAAGCCCCTCGATACCAAGGACATCGCGTCCTATGGCGTCGACACGGCCCCGCGCCTGAAGGTGATCAAGGTGGCTGAACCGCCGAAACGTGGCGGCGGCATCAAGGTCGAAACCGCGGCCGACCTGGTCGCCAAGCTCAAGAATGAAGCGGGGGTGCTCTAATGGCCGTACTCGTCATCGCCGACCTGAACGCCGGCGCGCTCAGCGACAACACCCATAAGACCGTCTCGGCCGCCAAGGCCATCGGCGGCGATATCGACATCCTGGTCGTCGGCAAGGACGCCAAGTCCGCCGCTGACGCCGCCGCCAAGATCGAAGGCGTCCGCAAGGTCCTGCTGGCCCAGAGCGACGACCTGGGTCACGGCCTGGCCGAGGCCATCGAGGCTGTGGTGGTTCCGCTGATGTCCGGCTACGACGCCGTGCTGACGCCGGCCACCTCGCAGGGCAAGAACTTCTCGCCCCGCATCGCCGCCAAGCTGGATGTCTCGCACATCTCCGACGTGGTCGAAGTGGTCGACGCCTCGACCTTCGTGCGCCCGATCTATGCCGGCAACGCGCTGGAGACCGTGCAGTCGTCCGAGGCCAAGAAGGTCATCACCGTCCGTCCGACCGCCTTCAAGGCGGCTGGCGAAGGCGGCTCGGCCTCGGTCGAGGACGTCGATGCGGGCGCTGGCGCCGGGGCCACCAAGTTCGTCGGCGAAGAGATCGTGAAGTCTGAGCGTCCGGAACTGACCGGCGCCAAGATCGTGGTCTCCGGCGGTCGCGCCATGGGCTCGGCCGAAGAGTTCCAGAAGGTCATCGAACCCCTGGCCGACAAGCTGGGCGCCGCCGTCGGCGCCAGCCGCGCTGCGGTGGACGCGGGCTACGCCCCCAACGACTACCAGGTCGGCCAGACTGGCAAGGTGGTGGCGCCGGAGCTCTACATCGCCATCGGCATTTCGGGCGCGATCCAGCACCTGGCCGGCATGAAGGACTCCAAGATCATCGTCGCGATCAACAAGGACGGCGATGCGCCGATCTTCCAGGTCGCCGACTATGGCCTGGTGGCCGACTACAAGACCGCTGTGCCGGAGCTGATGTCGGCCCTCGGTTAGGCTTCGCAGACGCACGCGACGCTGCCGACGAGGCGGCGCCCCACAAGGGCGCCGCCTCGTTTCGTTTGCGCCTTCCTTTTTGGGTCGAGTGCGGCTTTCCGGGCACAAACCGACGCCCGATCACATTGCGGCGCAGCATAAAGACCTTGGCGGGGCCGCTATCGCCCATGTTAGAAAGCCGTCACAGACCAGAGGCGGCTGCAAGGCCGCCCGCAGATTTGGGGCGAGTGGACATGGTTGAGATCAGATCGGTGGGCGTGATCGGCGCCGGCCAGATGGGCTCCGGCATCGCGCATGTCTGCGCCCTGGGCGGCTATGATGTCCTGCTGCACGATGTCAGCGCCGAGCGGATCGACGCCGGCCTCGCCCACATCCAGCAGGCCATGGCCCGGCAGGTTTCCCGCGGCCTGATCGACCAGGCGGCCATGGACTCAGGCCTGGCGCGCATCAAGGCCGCCCCGGAACTGCAGACCGTGGGCGCCTCGGACCTGGCCATCGAGGCCGCCACCGAGAACGAAGAGGTCAAGAAGACCATCTTCCGCGCGCTCTCGCCGCACCTCGGCGCCGATACGCTGCTGGCCTCCAACACCTCGTCGATCTCGATCACCCGCCTGGCCTCGGCCACCGATCGCCCCGAACGGTTCATCGGCCTGCACTTCATGAACCCCGTGCCGCGCATGAACCTCGTGGAGATCATCCGCGGCATCGCCACCGGCGCCGAGACCTACGAGACCGCCGTCAACTTCGCTCGCTCGCTGGGCAAGACCACCGCCAACGCCGAAGATTTCCCAGCCTTCATCGTCAACCGCGTCCTGGTGCCGATGATCAATGAGGCGATCTACACCCTCTATGAAGGCGTCGGCACGGTGGAGGCCATCGACACGGCCATGAAGCTGGGCGCCAACCACCCAATGGGCCCGCTGGAGCTGGGCGACTTCATCGGCCTGGACACCGTCCTGTCGATCATGAACGTGCTCTATGACGGCCTGGCCGACTCCAAGTACCGGCCCTGCCCGCTGCTGGTGAAGTACGTCGAGGCCGGCTGGCTGGGCCGCAAGGCCGGCCGCGGCTTCTACGATTATCGCGGCGAAAATCCCGTCCCCACCCGCTAAACCTGACCGCGCCTGCGACCGATCGGCGCCCAGGCTGGGCCTAATCGCTATTCTGTTCGACTTGCGCGCCCGGCGTAGCCGATACTCCAGGCGATTCGAACAGGCGGGTTCATGCGAAGGCTGACGCTTGCGCTGCTCTGCGGCGCCTATCTCTGTCTGGCGCTGATCATCGCCCTTTCGCTCTGGCGAAACGGCGGCGGTTGGGGTGCGGGCGTGGCCGCCCTGGTCGGCGGCCTGGGCCTGGCCTTCGCCTTCCACGGCCTGATCGAGCATGCCCTGACCTCCTCGGGCATCCGGGCCGAGATCGCCGCCATCCGCGACGCCCACCGCATCCTGATCGACCAGGTGGAGCGGGTGGACGCCCGCCTCTCCGAAGTGGTCGAGACCGTCACCGACGACGCCCTGCGCCGCTCCGAGGAGCTGTCAGGCGAGGTGCACATGCTCGAAGATCTGGTCCAGCGCATGGGCCAGCGCCTGGAAGAGCGGATGACCGCCGTCCCGCTCCAGGCCCGCCCAGGCCACGACCCCCGCCGCGAAGCCGTCCTGCTGGAGACCGTCCGCGGCGCCCTGGCCGACAACCGCGTGGACCTCTATCTGCAGCCCGTGGTCGCCCTGCCCCAGCGCAAGACCATCTTCTACGAGAGCTTCTCGCGCCTGCGCGACGAGAGCGGCCGCATCCTGATGCCGGCCGAATATATCAGCGTCGCCGAGGCCGAAGGCCTGATGACGGCCATCGACAACCTGCTGCTGTTCCGCTGCGTGCAGATCGTGCGGCGCCTCGCCAAGCAGGACCGCAAGGTCGGCATCTTCTGCAATGTCGCCCCCACCAGCCTGGGGGACGAGAGCTTCTTCCCGCAGTTCCTGGACATGCTGGCGGCCAATCGCGACCTGGCCGGCGCGCTGATCTTCGAACTGGGCCAGGGGGCCTTCGAGGCCCGCGGCTCGGTGGAGGCGCGCAACATGGCCAAGCTGGCCGATCTCGGCTTCCGCTTCTCCCTGGACAAGGTCACCGACCTGGACTTCGACCTCCAGGATCTGGCGCGCTCGGACGTGAAGTTCGTCCGGGTCGGAGCCCAGATGCTGCTGGACGAGATGATCGAGCTGGACGGCCGCCTGGTGCTGAAATCCCTGCCCGACCTCGCCGCCGAAGACTTCTGCCAACTCACCCGCCGCTATGGGGTCGAGGTGATCGTCGAGAAGGTGGAGAGCGAGCGGCAGATCGTCGACCTGCTGGAGCTCGAGGTGGGCTACGGCCAGGGCCATCTGTTCGGCGAGCCGCGGCCGATCCGTGAGGCCGTGCTGGCCGAGGCCGATCCCCCGGCCGACTTCCTGCGCCAGGGCCTGCGCCGCCGGGCTGGCGGCCGAGCCTAGCTTCCTCCCCGCGACGCATTGACCGCAGGGGCTGCGACCTTTACCGCCGCGCCTCATGACCGCGCCGCAGACGCCCCAGGGCCTATCCGACCTCACCGACCACTATGACGTGCTGCTGAGCGACGTCTGGGGCGTGATCCACAATGGCCGCGAAAGCTTCCCGCAGGCCTGCGCGGCGCTGGCCCGCTGGCGGGCCGAGCGGGGTCCGGTGATCCTGATCTCCAACTCGCCGCGCCCCTCGGCCGATGTGGTGGCCCAGCTCGACGCGCTTGGCGTGCCGCGCGAGGCCTGGTCGGCCTTCGTCACCTCCGGCGACGCCACCCGCCTGCTGCTGGCCGAACGCGCGCCCGGCCCCGCCTGGCGCCTGGGTCCCGACCGCGACGCGCCGCTCTACGAGGGGCTGGGCCTGTCGTTCGAGAGCCTGGACAAGGCCGCCTTCATCGCCTGCACCGGCCCCATCGACGATGAGACCGAGGGCCCCGGCGACTATCAGGAGCGGTTCGAGGGCGCTGCGGCCCGCGGGCTGGAAATGGTCTGCGCCAATCCCGACATCGTGGTCCAGCGGGGCGACCGGCTGATCTATTGCGGCGGCGCGCTCGCCCAGCTGTACGAGGCCCTGGGCGGCACGGTGGTCATGGCGGGCAAGCCGCACGCGCCGATCTATGAACTGTGCGTGGCCGAGGCCGAGCGCCTGACCGGCGGCCCGGTGGCGCGGTCGCGGATGCTGTGCATCGGCGATGGGGTGGCCACCGACGTCAAGGGCGCCAATGCGCAAGGCCTGGACGTGATGTTCATCGCCGCGGGCATCCACGGCGCCGAGACCATTACGCCCCACGGCCTGGACGCCGCCGCCGTTGAGGCCCTGCTGCGCAAGGAGGGCGCGCACGCCCGCTTCGCCATGGCCGACCTCGCCTGGTAGTCCCGCCCGTTGCTATGACGCGTCCGTCGCCACCGGCGTCTGCGGCGGCGGGGCCGGATCGGCCGGCGTCTGGTTGCAGCCTGCCGCCAGGAACGCGGCCAGGACCAGGGCGACGCCCGGCTTGAACATTCTCATGGCTCACCCCATTGGAAGTCTGAGGGCGTCATAATCGGCGCCGATTGGGCCTCGCGTCCAGCGCAAGCGCCTTCGCTTTGGGGGGGCTTGCGTCTATGCAGGCCCAAAAGGGAGCGTTTCGTTGCCGGAACTATTCTTCGAGGACCTCGCCCTGGACCAGAGCGCACAGATCGCCCGCACCGTAAGCGCCGCCGATGTGGAGGCCTTCGCCGAGGTGTCGGGCGACGACAATCCCCTGCACCTGGATGAGGCCTATGCCGCGACCACGCCATTCAAGCGGCGGATCGCCCATGGGATGCTGGCCGGCGCCTATATCTCGGCGGTGCTGGGCTCGCGCCTGCCGGGCCCTGGATCGGTCTATGTGTCCCAGAACCTGCGGTTTCGCCGGCCCGTGGGCCTCGGCGACGAGGTGACCACCACCGTCACCGTCCGCGCCCTGGACCCCCGCCGTGGCCAGGTGACCTTGGCCACCGTCTGCAGCGTGGCCGGCAAGACCGTGGTCGATGGCGAGGCCGTGGTCGCCCTGCCGAAGCGGGGAGCCTGACATGCGCGTGATCAAGGGATGGAAGGGCCTGATGGCCCGGGACCGCGGCGCCTCGGTGGCGCTGGGCAACTTCGACGGCGTCCATCGCGGCCACCAGCAGGTGATCGCGCTCGCCGCCCAGGCCGCCCACGAGATGGGCGCGCCTTTGGGCGTCATCAGCTTCGATCCGCATCCGCGGCAGATCTTTCAGCCCAATGCGCCGGCATTTCGCCTGATGCGGCCGGGCCAGCAGGCCCGCGCCCTTGAGGCGCTCGGGGTGGACCTGTTCTACATCCTGCCCTTCGACCAGGAGATGGCGAGCCTGACCGACCGCGACTTCGCCCAACAGGTCCTGCACGACGGCCTGGGCGTGCGGAACATGGCGGTCGGCTTCGACATCTCCTTCGGCAAGGGCCGCACAGGGAGCCCCGCGACCATGAAGGACTATGGGCAGGAATTCGGCTTCGGCGTCTCGGTCGCCGGCGCCGTGGCCGATGATAGCGGCGAGAAGTACTCGTCCACCGCCGTGCGCGACGCCCTGCGGGACGGCCAGCCCGAGGCCGCCGCAGCCATCCTCGGCCGGCCCTTCGCCATCGAAGGCGTGGTCCAGCGGGGCCGCCAGCTGGGCCGGGAGCTAGGCTTCCCCACCGCCAATGTGCAGGTGGACGACTATGTCCAGCCGCGCTTCGGCGTCTACGCCACCCGCACCCGCCTGCCCGACGGCCGCGAAGTGCCGGGCGTGGCCAATATCGGGGTCAATCCCACGGTCGGCGAAGTGGCGCCCGTGCTGGAGGTCTGGCTGTTCGACTTCGACGAGGACATCTACGACCAGACCATCGAGACCGATCTGATCACCTTCCTGCGCCCCGAGCTGAAGTTCACCAGCCTGGAAGCCATGGTCGAGCAGGTGATGCGTGACGCCGGCCAGGCCCGCCAGATCCTGATGCCGGACTTCTGAGGCCAGCCTAAAGGGCTCGCTCGCGCCGCAGCCGTCTGCTAGGACGCCCGGATGACGAGCGGCCGGAAATCTCTGCGAATTATGCGCCCGGCGTGACGCCGCCGGAGTGTTGATCCAGCGCGCGCCGGGACCTGTTCCGCCCTTCTCCGCTCCCCACTGGACGAAAAAACCCCATGGCCGACGACGCTGAAAAGCGCACCGCTTCCCCCGAACAGGCGGGCCGCGACTATCGCGACACCGTCTTTCTTCCCCAGACCGACTTCCCCATGCGCGCAGGCCTGCCGCAGAAGGAGCCGCAGATTCTGGCCAAGTGGGCGGAGATCGACCTCTACAACACCGCCCGCAAGGCGCGCCAGGCGGCCGGCGCGCCGCTCTTCGTGCTGCATGACGGCCCGCCCTACGCCAACGGCGCCATCCATATCGGCCACGCCCTGCAGAAGACCCTGAAGGACTTCGTGGTCCGCTCGCGCTTCGCCATGGGCTACGACGTCGACTATGTGCCCGGCTGGGACTGCCACGGCCTGCCCATCGAGTGGAAGATCGAGGAAGAGCTGCGCGGCCAGGGCCGGCGCAAGGACGAGGTCTCCAAGGCCGAGTTCCGCGAAAAGTGCCGCGCCTATGCCGGCCAGTGGATCGGCGTCCAGATGGACGGCTTCAAGCGCCTGGGGGTCCTGGGCGACTGGGAGAACCGCTACGCCACCATGGACTATGGCAGCGAGGCGGCCATCGTCGCGGAGTTCCACAAGTTCGTCGCCTCGGGCCAGCTCTATCGCGGCTCGAAGCCAGTGATGTGGAGCCCGGTGGAGCGCACGGCGCTCGCCGACGCCGAGGTGGAGTATCACGACCACGTCTCCCCCACGGTCTGGGTGAAGTTCCCGGTGACGCAAGGGTCCGACGCCGCCCGCGGCGCCAGCGTGGTCATCTGGACCACGACGCCCTGGACCATCCCCGCCAACCGGGCCATCGCCTATAACGAATCCATCGCCTATGGCGCCTATCTGGTCGAGGCGATGGAGACCGACCTCGCCTTCGAACCCTGGGCCAAGCCCGGCGACCGGCTGATCCTGGCTGACAAGCTGGCCGAAGATGTCTTCAAGGCCGCCAAGGTGGCCAAGTGGCGTCGGGTCGAGACGGTCGACTGTCAGGCCATGGTCTGCGAGCACCCGCTGGCGGCGCTCGACACCCACTACGCCTTCTCCGTGCCCCTGCTGGCCGGCGATCACGTGACCGAAGAGGCCGGCACCGGCTTCGTCCACACCGCGCCGGGCCACGGCGCGGACGACTATGTGGTGTGGCTGGCCCATGGCCATCGGGAGATCCCCGACACGGTGGACGCCGACGGCGCCTATTATCCGCACGTGGCCCTGTTCGGCGGCCTCAAGGTGCTGGAGACCGAGGGCAAGAAGGCCGGTAAGTTCGGTCCCGCCAACAACGCCGTCATCGACAAGCTGATCGAGGCCGGCGGCCTTTTGGCCCGGGGACGGCTGGAGCATTCTTACCCGCACTCCTGGCGCTCCAAGGCGCCGGTGATCTTCCGCAACACGCCCCAGTGGTTCATCCGCATGGACGAGCCCCTGGACACGCCGCAGCATGGCGGCCGCACCCTGCGCGAGACCGCGCTGGAGGCCATCGAGGCCACCGCCTTCTATCCCGAGGCCGGGCGCAACCGCATCCGCACCATGGTCGAGAGCCGCCCTGACTGGCTGATCAGCCGCCAGCGCGCCTGGGGCGCGCCACTGGCCATGTTCGTCGACAAGGAGACCGGCCAGCCCCTGCACGACGAGGCGGTCAACGCCCGCATCATCGAGGCGGTCCGGGCCGAGGGCGCCGACGCCTGGTTCAACCGGCCGGTCACCGACTTCCTCGGCGCCCATGATCCGGAGCGCTACGAGAAGGTCGAGGACATCCTCGATGTCTGGTTCGATTCCGGCTCGACCCACGCCTTCACCCTGGAGGGCCGCGAAAACACCCGTTGGCCGGCCGACCTCTATCTGGAAGGGTCCGACCAGCATCGCGGCTGGTTCCAGTCGTCGCTGCTGGAGAGCTCCGGCACCCGGGGCCGCGCGCCCTATAACGGCGTCCTCACCCATGGCTTCACCATGGACGAGAACGGCGAGAAGATGTCCAAGTCCAAGGGCAATACGGTCGATCCGCACCAGATCATCAAGGAGTCCGGGGCCGAGATCATCCGCCTGTGGGCGGCCATGGTCGATTACTCGGACGACCAGCGGATCGGCAAGACGATCCTGGCCACCACCTCGGACGCCTATCGCAAGCTGCGCAACACCCTGCGCTACATGCTGGGCGCGCTGGCCGGCTATTCCGAGCAGGAGGCCGTGGCGCCGGAGGATATGCCGCCGCTGGAGCGCTACATCCTCCATCGGCTCCAGCAACTGGATGGCGAGGTGCGCGACGCCTATGCCGCCTACGCCTTCCAGGACGTGATCCGGCCGCTGATCGCCTTCTGCCAGGAGGACCTGTCGGCCCTCTTCTTCGACGTCCGCCGCGACGCCCTCTATTGCGACCAGCCCTCGGCCCTGCGCCGCCGGGCGGCCCGCACGGTGATGGATGCGGCCTTCGAGCGCCTGACCATCTGGCTGGCGCCGCTGATGCCCTTCACCACCGAGGAGGCGTGGACGATGCGCTTCCCCGAGGCCGGCTCCAACGCCCTGCGGGTGTTCCCCGAGACGCCGTCGGCCTGGGCCAACCCCGATGAGGCCGCCCGCTGGGCCAAGGTCCAGGCCGTCACCGCCGTGGTGACCGGGGCGCTGGAAGTCGAACGTCGGGAAAAGCGCCTGGGCGCCGCCCTGGAGGCCGCGCCGGTGGTTCATATCAGCGATCCCGCCCTGATGGCCGCCTTCGACGGCCTCGATCCCGCCGAGGTGTTCCGCACCAGCCAGGCGACCCTGACGGCCGGCGCGGGCCCGGCGGAGGCTTTCCGCCTGGCCGAGACCCCGGCGGTGGCGGTCGAGCCCCTGCGGGCGCAGGGCCAGAAGTGCGCGCGCTCCTGGCGGATCCTGCCGGAGGTGGGCAGCGACCCGCGCTATCCCGACCTATCCCTGCGCGACGCCGAGGCGGTGGCCGCCTGGGACGCCGCCCATGGCGGGGCTGGCGCGTGAGCCTGCAAGACCGCATAAGGCGCAGCCATGGCCCCTGGCCAATTTGCTGATCGGAGGCGGGTCTCGTGAAACTGGCCAATCGCAACGGCTGGACCGCCTATGGGCTGGCCCTGGCCATCATCGTCCTCGACCAGCTGTCCAAGCACTGGATCCTGTTCGTCTATGACCTGCCGTCGCGCATCAGCGAGCAGGCGGCCGGGCCTTTCTATCTGACCATGGTCTGGAACCAGGGGGTCAGTTTCGGCCTGCTCCGCGCCGACCAAGATCTGGGGCGCTGGCTGCTGGTGGGGTTTTCCGTCGTCGTCGCCATCGTCCTGGCCTTCTGGGCCAGGCGGGCCGACCGCGCGCTGATGGGCGCGGCGCTGGGCCTGGTCATGGGCGGGGCGATCGGCAACGCCATCGACCGGGCGCGGTTCGGCGCGGTGGTGGATTTCATCGACGTCTCGCGGCTCTACTTCCCCTGGGTGTTCAACATCGCCGATGCGGCCATCACCATCGGCGTGGTCCTGTTGCTCCTCGACAGCCTGCGGCGGGACGCCAAGCCGCCGCCCGCACGGCCCTAAGGAGATTGGCGCCGACCCCCTGTTTGCGCTAATGCAATGGACTTTCCGGCCGGGGGCGGCCCTAGGAGCGTTTTGTCATGACCCTAAACCGCGTGATTCTCGCTGGCGCCCTGGTCGCCGCGGTCGGTCTGGCCGGCTGCAGCTCCGCCCGTTCGGCGCTCGGCATGACCAAGGTGACCCCGGATGAGTTCCGCGTCGTCACCAAGGCCCCCCTGGTGGTGCCGCCCGACTACGCCCTGCGCCCGCCGGCGCCTGGCGAGCCGCAGCCCCAGGAACTCCGTCCCGAAAGCGCCGCCCGTGCGGCCCTGGTGGGCGAGCGCGAAGGCCTCAACCGCAGCCAGGGCGAACAGGCCCTGGTGGCCCGGGCTGGCGTCGCCGGCGCCGATCCCCTGATCCGCTACGTCGTGGACGACGAGTTCGGTGACATCGCCCACAAGGAAGAGAGCTTCGCCAATCGCGTGATGTTCTGGCGCGGCGATAGCGCCCCGACGGCGCCTGCGGGCGAAAACCTGTCGGGTCCCATCGACCCCGCCGCCGAGCAGGCCCGCATCGACGCCCTCACCGGCGGCGGCCAGGTGGTCATCCGTCGCGAGGCCAACAGCCGGATCAAGCTGCCTGGCCTCTAGAGCGCTTCACTCAAGGCCTAGAGCTTAGGGTCTCAGTCTTCCGCCGGGGTGCGGATGTCGTAGCCCATGGCGCCCAGCCGATCGAGCACGCCTCCCTGCGACAGCAGGGGGCGCAGCTGCACCACCGCAATGCTGTGGCCAGGCTGACGCAACGCGCTGACGATAGCCTGGGTCTGGTCGGCCTTCAGGCGCGCATCCAGCTCCGCCGCACCAGGGGCCGCTGCGACGCATCGCTCATAGCTCCGCTCGCCGCCAAGCGCCTCGCGCACCCGTCCCCAGGCCCAGGCCCGGGCGGCGGCCTGGGCTGAGGCCGGCCCGGCCTCCACGGCCGCCAGGGCCTCAAGCACGCAGGCCTGCTGGGCGGCGGGCGGCGTGCGGACCACAGCCGCCAGCAGCGGCGCGGCGTCATAGGTCTTGGCCTCCACCCTGATTCCCCGGGCCGCCGCCATCCGACCGATGGTCTTGGCCGGGTCGGCGGCCGTCAGACTGGCGGCGTCGCGATAGTCGCTGACCAGCAGGAGGGCCGCAGCCATGCCGTTGCGGGTCTTGTAACGATCGGCATCCTGGCCGGCCTTGGCGCGGGCGGCCTCGAACCGCGACCGCAAGGCCGGGTCGAGGGTTTCCTCATAGGGCGCGCCCGCGCGCAGGCGCATCAGGCTGATCACGGCGCCGGGGACGGTCAGCAGGTTCACGCTGGCGTTGTTGAAGGGCAGGATGACGCGGTTGGCCCCCTCCAGCCGCCGCTCCAGGACGCTGGGATCCCAGCCGGAGCCCTTGGGAATGACCGAGGGCACGCCCATGACATAGACGGTGGAATCGCCGTCCGAGACCCGCCACCACGCCGGGCCGATCTCGCGCGCGGTGACCACCAGCTCTTCGACCAGTACGGCGTCCGGATCCTGGGGCAGGATCGGGGGAGCCTGCGCCGTCGCCGCCAGGGGCGAGGCCAGCAGCAGCAGTCCCAGGACGGCGATGGTCAGGCGCATGGTCTCTTTCCTCATCAGCCGCCCCCGCAGCCTGAATCGTCCTATATTGCCTTTTGGACCCAGGCTCGAACATGCGCATCCACCGTCTTCCCCCCGAAACCGTCAACCGCATCGCCGCCGGCGAAGTGGTGGAACGGCCCGCCAGCGCCATCAAGGAACTGGTCGAGAACGCCCTGGACGCCGGCGCCCGACAGATCGAGGTGCAGGTGGAAGGCGGCGGCCTGACCCGCATCCTGGTGGCCGACGACGGCTTTGGCCTTTCGCCGGACGAGCTGCTGCTGGCCGTCGAGCGCCACGCCACCTCCAAGCTCCTGCCGGACGACGCCGGCGACTACGACCTGCTGCGCATCGCCACCCTGGGTTTCCGGGGCGAGGCCCTGCCGTCGATCGGCTCGGTGGCCCGGCTCTCGATCACCAGCCGCGCCAAGGGTTCCGCCGACGCCCACGCCCTGCGGGTGGACGGCGGGGCGATGGGCCAGGTCTCGCCGGCCGCCTTCCCCGGCCCGCACGGGGCCCGGGTGGAGGTGCGCGACCTCTTCTACGCCACGCCGGCCCGGCTGAAGTTCATGAAGTCCGAGCGGGCCGAGGCCATGGCCATCGCCGAGGAGATCAAGCGCCAGGCCATGGCCCATGAGGCGGTCAGCTTCAGCCTGGAGATCGACGGGCGAAAGGTCCTGCGCCTGCCTGCCGAGCCGGCCGGCGACGTGGGACGGCTGGCGCGGCTCTCGGCGATCATGGGGCGGGAGTTCTCCGAGAACGCCCTGCTGATCGACCACGATCGCGAGGGCGTGCGCCTGTCGGGCTATGCCGGCCTGCCGACCCTCAACCGGGGCAACTCGGCCCACCAGTACCTGTTCGTCAATGACCGGCCGGTGCGCGATCGCCTGCTGCAGGGGGCCCTGCGCGGCGCCTATGCCGACTTCCTGGCGAGGGACCGCCATCCGCTGACGGCGCTGTTCCTGGAACTCGACACCGCCCTGGTGGATGTGAACGTGCATCCGGCCAAGGCCGAGGTGCGGTTCCGCGATCCCGCCCTGGTGCGCGGTCTGATCGTCGGCGGCCTGCGCCACGCCCTGGCCGGCGCCGGGCACAGGGCCTCCACCACCGTCGCCGCCGACGCCCTGCAGGGGCTGCGGCCGGGCATGACCCCGGCGCCAGCCTATCGCCCTGGCCCCTCGGCCGCCGGATTCTCCAGCTGGAGCGGCGGCGGGTGGGGGCCGGCGCTGGCCCAGGCCATCCCGGGCCTGAGCGAAACCTCAGCCCGCCACGAGCCGGTCTTCGAGCCCGGCGTCTACGCCCCCGGCATGGGGGAAGGCGCTCAAGCCCCGGCGCCCGCGCCCGACCTGGTCGACTATCCCCTGGGCGCGGCGCGGGCCCAGGTGCACGAGACCTATATCGTCGCCCAGACCCGCGACGGGGTCGTCATCGTCGACCAGCACGCGGCCCACGAGCGGTTGGTCTATGAGAAGATGAAGGCCGAGATGGCCGTGGGCGCCGTCGCCCGCCAGGCCCTGCTGATCCCTGAGGTGGTCGAGCTCGATCCGGCCGAGGCCGAGCGGGTGGTCGCCCGCGCCGATGAGCTGGCGGCGCTCGGCCTGATCATCGAGCCCTTTGGCGCCGGCGCCGTGCTGGTTCGTGAGACGCCTGCCCTGCTGGGGGAGACCGATGCGGCCGGCCTGGTGCGCGATATCGCCGATGATCTGGCCGAGAACGACCAGGCCCTGGCGCTGAAGGAGCGGCTGGCCGAGGTCTGCTCCACCATGGCCTGCCACGGCTCGGTGCGGGCTGGCCGACGGTTGACCGGCCCCGAGATGAACGCCCTGCTCCGACAAATGGAGGCCACCCCCCATTCGGGCCAGTGCAACCACGGCCGCCCGACCTATGTGGAACTCAAGCTCGCCGACATCGAGCGCCTGTTCGGCCGGCGCTGATCGGGACGCGCGGATCAGGCGACGGCGCGGACAACCTCTTCCGCCGCCGCGTCCAGCAGCCGGCGCATGGTCTCATACAGGCGCTCGGCCTTGATGGGCTTTTCGACCACCGCGTCCATGCCCTGAGCCATATAGGCCGCCGCGTCCCAGGGATCGGCGTTGGCGGTCAGGGCGATGATGGGGACGCCGGACGCAGGCCCGCCCTCGGTCCGGATACGCCGGGTGGCGGCGACGCCGTCGAGCCGCGGCATCTTGATGTCCATCAGGATGAGGTCGAAGGCGCCCGTGGCGGCGGCCTCCACCGCAGCCTCGCCATCCTCGACCGCATGCGCCTCGGCGCCGAACATCTCGCAGAGGGTGGAGGCGACCAGCCGATTGGTGGCGTTGTCGTCAGCGATCAGGACCCGGATGTTTTCGCCGCCGGCCTGGCGCTCGGCGGCGCGGGGGGGCTGACTGGGCTGGCTGGCCGGCACGTCATAGAGCGGGATGCGGAACACGAAGGTCGATCCCGGCCCGGCGTTACGCTGCGCCTCGATCTCGCCGCCCATCTGTTCGACCAGCTGTCGGCAGATGGACAGGCCAAGCCCCGCCCCGCCCTCGCGAACCCCGGCCTCGGTCTGGCTGAAGGGCTGGAAGATCTGCGCCAGGCGATCGGCCGGGACGCCGGACCCCGTGTCGCGAACCTGGCCCTCCACGTCCAGCAGCATGTCCTGGCGCCCGCAGGTGAGCGCCACCTCGACGCCGCCGCTTTCGGTGAACTTCAGCGCATTGCTGATCAGATTGTTGAGGATCTGTTTGATGCGGACCGCGTCCCCCAGAGCCCACTGGTCCTGGAGCCCCTCATAGGAAAAGGCGAGGTTGATCCCCTTGGCCTCGGCGCGGGCGGCCCAGAGGGAAGCCACATCATCCAGCAGGCCGGCCAGATGGAAGGGCTCCTCGTTGAGGTCCAGCCGGCCAGCCTCGGCGCGGGACAGGTCCAGGGCGTCGGTCAGCAGCCTCAGCAGCGTCTGGCCGGAATCCTGGATGGTATGGACGTAGGGGGCGAGCTCTGGCTGGGCGAGCTTGCGCTCCAGGATGTCGGCGATGGCCAGAACGCCATTCAGCGGCGTGCGGATTTCGTGGCTCATGACCGCCAGGAACTGAGACTTGGCGCTCAAGGCCGCCTGCGCCTGGGCCTCGGCCCGGCCCAGGGTCTCGGCGATCCGGGTCATCTCTTCGGCGTGGCGGCGATTGGCCTCGCTGGTGGCCTGCAGCAGCGACAGGGCGCTGCCGACGCCGGCATAGCGGCCGCCATTGGTGACGATGAAGCCCTGCAGCAGCTCCGAAGCCCGGTCGGCGAGCGCCTGGCCGCAGAAGTCGGCCACCGTGACATCGCCCTCGACCACCAGGGGGCTGCGGTTCATCAGCAGGGAAATCGGCCGCAGGGCATAGAGGGCGCGTCCATAGTGGGCGGCCATGGCGACGAAGAAGGCGTTGCGTTCGACCATGCCGATCGGCCGGCCCTCTTCATCGACGACAGCGATGACCAGGACGTCCGGCTCGGACTGGAACCGCTCATAGACCCGCTTGCCCTGGGTGTCGGGCCGGATCGGCGAAACCGGATCCGCCAGGTCAAAAAGGGTGGCTGACATGGCGAGCGAGGTTCCCAGGGGATGACGCGCGGAGACTGCCTGCCAACCCTAAATGGACAGTGAAGCTCGTTGGTCCCCAAGCGTCTGAGAACGTTCATAAAAATGTCGCATTGATCAAGCTTGGCCGTTTATGACCGCGACCTCTTGCCGATGGCCTTGATCCTGCTAGCTTTCGAGCCTCTGGAAGAGGGTCTTATGTCTCCCGTTGCGATGAGCCGCCGAGCCTGAACCGTCCGCGGACGTAACCTACGTCTGCTTGGATTTCAGGCGCGAACCCCGCAATCCGCGTCGCGTCGGCGCGCGGACGGCATGGCTATGCCTGACCACCGGACGACCTTCCTTGAACATCTCCAAACCGCAGCAAAGGACGCTGCACGCCCTCGCCCAGGGGGCGACCCTTCGCCCTGTCCGCGACGATCGCGGCCATATCATCGACGTCGACTGCATCACCGGAGAGGGGTGGCGGCTGACCGATTGCGACCTGACCGTCTTCAAGGCCCTGCGCCGGCGGGGCTTCATCGCCAGCCGAAACGGCGGGCCCTACCGGATCACCCGGGAAGGCCTGATCAACCTGCGCAGTCGGCAGGATAATCGGACCACCTCACGCCTCTGGTGAGAACCGCATGAAGTGGACGCGCGCGGCGCCATAGTCGCGGGCGTCCATTTCGTCATAGCCGGGGACGGTGGGGGCCGGTTCGCTGGCCCCCCGCTCCCAGACGACCAGGGCGCCGGGCGCAAGCCAGCCGCCCTTGGCCAGGGCCGGCAGGGCCGCCTCGCCCAGACCCTTGCCATAGGGCGGGTCGAGAAAGGCGAGATCGAAGGCCGGGCCATCGCCGCCCGGGCGTATGCCCAGGTCGGTGGCGCTGCGACGATGAACCCTTGTGCGGCCGAACAGGCCCATGGCGTCCACATTCTCGCGGATGGCGCCGCGGGCGTCCTCATCGGTCTCCACGAACAGGCAGAACTTCGCGCCCCGGGACAGGGCCTCGAAGCCCAGCGCGCCCGAGCCTGCAAACAGGTCGATCACCCGCAGGTCCCGCAGGCCGCCCGACCAGGGGGCATGCTCCAGGATGTTGAAGATCGCCTGGCGGGCGCGGTCGGAGGTGGGGCGCGTGTTCATCCCTTGCGGCGCGGCCAGGCTCTTGCCGCGGAACTCACCCGAGACGATACGCATGGCCTAGCCCCGGGACTTCGGTCCGCGGGGGCCGCTTGCGCCGCGGGGCGGCCCCGACGGGCGAGGCCCGCCGCGGTTGGGGCCTGAAGGGCGCGGGCTGCGAGGCGCGTCCGGGGCGCCGCTGCGCGGCTCGAAGGGCTTCTTGGGGCGATCTGTCCTGGGACCGGCCTTAGCCTCAGGGCGGGCCTTCCCGCTCGCTGCAGGGCGGGGACGTGCGGGCGCAGAGCGATCGGCCCGCGGCGCCTGAGATCGCGGCCCATCGGCTCTTGGGCGATCGGCAGAACGCTCGGGTCTTGGTTTGTCGGACTTGGGGCGCTCGCTCCTGGGGCGCTCGGTCCGGGGGCGCTCGGTCCGGGGGCGCTCGCTCCTGGGGCGCTCTGGGGCGGGGCCGGGTTTGGAGCCTGCTCTCGGGCGGTCGGGTCGGTCCGCCCGCGGGCGGGGCGCGTCAGCCCGCTCCGGACGCTCCGGACGTTCGACCCGCTCCGGCCGTTCGGCGGCCGCCGCGGTCGCCCGCGCGGCCTGGACCCGGGCCTTGTTGATCATCACGCGGCCCTCCGCCAGGGCGGCGTCGCGACCGCTGACCTTCGGCGCAGGCTTTCCCTTCGGCGCGCCCTTGGGCCGGACAGTGATCTTGGCCTTGGCCCAACCCGGCTTGTAGGCCTTTTTTTCCACCGGCCCCTTGGCCTCGACCCGCTCGACCTCAGCGGCTGCGGCCGCAGCCCGACGCGCCGCGCCGACGCCGCGATTGCGCTTCGGCGGCGAATAGGCCGGGCGGTCGCCCTTGGGCATGTCTTCGGGGGCGATGAAGCCGGCGAACTGCTCGCGCAATACCCGGGGCCCCACCTCCTCGATCTCGCCAGCGTCCAGCACGCCCAGGGCCAGCGGCCCATAGGACAGGCGGATCAGCCGGTTCACCTGCAGGCCAAGCGACTCCAGGACCCGGCGGACCTCGCGGTTCTTGCCCTCGGTCAGGGTCAGGCTGATCCAGACATTGGCGCCTTGCGCGCCTTCGCGGGCCTTGTCGATGCGGGCCTCGATGGGGCCATAGCGGACGCCCTCGACGGTCACCCCATCCTTCAGCGCATCGAGCTTGTCCTGGGTGATGCGTCCATGCGCCCGGGCGCGATAGCGGCGCTGCAGGCCGGTGGACGGCAGCTCCAGCGCCCGGGCCAGCGCGCCGTCATTGGTCAGCAGCAACAAGCCTTCGGTGTTCAGGTCCAGGCGGCCGACCGAGATCAGCCGCGGCAGGCCGGCCGGCAAGGTTTCGAAGACGGTGGACCGCCCGGCCGGATCGGAATGGGTGGTCACCAGGCCCGCGGGCTTGTGATAGCGGAAGAGGCGGGCCGGCTCGCGGTCGTCCACCACCTCGCCATCGACGGTGAGGATATCATTGGCCTCGACCTTGACCGCAGGGGTGGTCAGGACCTGGCCGTTCAGGGCCACGCGGCCGGCCTCGATCAGGCGCTCCACCTCCCGGCGGGAGGCGACGCCGGCGCGGGCCAGGGCCTTGGCCACGCGTTCGCCGCCGCCCTCGGACATCTCGTTCGAGGACCCGTCGGGGGCGTCTTCGTCTTGACCAAAGGGGGGTCGGGGAGTTCGTTGCCGTTCGTGGACCATGATCACCGCACCATGCGCATCGCCCTGCGCGCCGCGCAAGACGCCGCCGCACGCGGGGAAACCCCTGTGGGCGCCTGCGTGGTCGATCCGGCCACCAGCGAGGTGATCGCCATCGGCGCCAATGGCCCTATCGGCGGCCATGATCCCACCGCCCACGCCGAGATCGTCGCCCTGCGCGAGGCCGCCCGCAAGCTCGGCAATTACCGGCTGACCGGCCTGACCCTGGTGGTGACCCTGGAGCCCTGCGCCATGTGCGCCGGCGCCATCAGCCATGCCCGGATCGGCCGCCTGGTGTTTGGCGCCGACGATCCCAAGGGCGGGGCGATCCTGCATGGCCCGAAGTTCTTTGAACAGCCCACCTGCCACTGGCGGCCGCAGGTCACCGGCGGGATCTTCGCCGATGAGAGCGCCGATCTGCTCCGCAGCTTCTTCCGCGCCCGCCGCGGCAAGCCGCCGTCCGTCCCGCCGGGGGACGCTTAGGCGCCGTCCGCCTTGCCAAGTCCCCCCGCCCGGTCGGATGATGGCGCCCATAAGAATTCGAACATTTTAGGGAGACGACAATGGGATTGCTCGACGGAAAAGTGGCCATCGTGACCGGGGCCGGCGGCGGCCTGGGCGAGGCCTATGCCAAGCTGTTCGCCAAGGAAGGCGCCTCAGTGGTGGTCAACGACCTGGGCGGGACCCGCGACGGGTCGGGCGCCGACCGCAGCGCCGCCCAGAAGGTGGTCGACGAGATCGAGGCGGCCGGCGGCAAGGCCGTGGCCAATGGCGACGACGTCTCCACCGTCGAAGGCGGCGAGAACATCCTCAAGACCGCCCTGGATACCTACGGCAAGATCGACATCCTGGTCTGCAACGCCGGCATCCTGCGTGACAAGACCTTCGCCAACACCTCCGAAGCCGACTGGGACCTGGTGGTCAAGGTGCACCTGAAGGGCACCTATTGCTGCGCCTGGCCGGTGTGGAAGTGGATGAAGGAGAACAATCATCCGGGCGTGATGGTGCTGACCTCGTCCACCTCGGGCCTCTACGGCAATTTCGGCCAGGCCAATTACGGGGCGGCCAAGGCCGGCATCTATGGCCTGATGCGCGTGCTGTCGATCGAGGGCCGCAAGTACGGCATCCGTGTCATGGGCCTGGCGCCCGGCGCCTTCACCCGCATGACCGCCGACCTGCCCGGCCGCCAGGGCAAGGAGCCCGACGCCATGAGCCTGCCGGAGAACATCGCGCCGGGCGTGCTCTACATGGTCTCCGACCTCGCCGCCGACCATTCGGGCAAGGTGCTGGGGGTGTCGTCCCGCGGGGTGCGCGAGATCAAGATGGTGCAGACCGACGGCTTCAATCCGGGCAAGCCCTACACCGCCCAGGACGTGGCCAAGCACGCCGACGAGGTGTTCTTCCCGGCGTCGGCTGAACGCACGGCCGCCAGCGCTTAGCGGGGGCGGCGCGGCCTTGCGTCCTTCGAGGCTCGCTACCGCTCGCACCTCAGGATGAGGAAGGTGGGCGCTGGCTGAGGCCTCTTAAGTCCGCCCTCATCCTGAGGCGCCCTGCGCTAGCAGGGCCTCGAAGGACGAGGGCGGTCGCACGGCGTCACACCCCCGCCCACGCCGTCATGGTCGGGCCTGACCCGACCATCCATGAACACCGCCTCTCTCCCGTGTGCATGGACCCTCGGATCAAGTCCGAGGGTGACGGGCGTGGGCGTGGGCGTGGGGTCAGTACCCCGCCAGCCGCGCATCTAACCCTGCCCGCACCGCAGGCCACTCATCGGCCAGGATGGAGAACACCACCGTGTCTCGGATGCGGCCGGTCCAGACGACGCGGTTTTGGCGCAGGACACCCTCCTGCACGGCCCCCAGCTTCAGGACCGCCGCGCGGGAGCGGTGGTTGATGGCGTCGACGTTGAGCTGCACCCGCCGGGCGCCGGCGGCGAAGGCGTGGTCCAGCATCAGCCGCTTGGCGGCCGGGTTCGCCGCCCCGCCCCGGTGGTCGGGATGGTAGTAGGTGCCGCCGATCTCGACGGTCGCATTGGCGCTGTCGGGGCCGATATAGCTGGTCATGCCGATGCAGCGGCCCTCGACCAGAACCGCATGAGGGATCCAGCTGCCGTCAGCGGCCTGCGCCATCATCCTGGTCCACGCGGCGTCGAAGTGTTCAGGCGCCATCGAGTGAGGGTAGAGGTCGCGCCACACCTGGGGATCGGCGGCGCAGGCGACCTGCAGCTCCGCACGATGGTGTTCGCCGAGCGGTTCGAGGCCGACATGGTCATTGTGCGAATTCTGGGCGTGCAGCTTCATTTCATCCCCTCTCACCCCACGGCGCCAAGAATTTTTCACCCGACCTCTTGCCTTTGGCCAGCAGTCGATTATCTCAGCCTGGCCCTTTTGGGCGTTTCCTCCCTATACCTTTCGAGCCGCGCCCTTCATGGACGCGGCTCTTTTTTTGTCTCAGGCCCCCGCCAGCAGGCGCAGCCCCTGGATCAGGAAGCCGGCGCCCAGGGCGGTGAAGATCCACCGGCGCCAGCGGCGGAAGTGGTCCTCCGAGATCGCGTCGAGAAACCGCCGCCCCACCGCAGCCCCGGCCACCGCGGCCAGGACGACGCCGGCCACCAGGCCCAGGGCCAACCCCTCCCCCTGGCCACCCAGCGAAAACAACGCCCCGCCATAGAAGACGAGCTTGGCCAGATGGGCGAATACCTGGAAGGCGGCCTTGGTGCCGATCACCTCGTGGCGGTTCAGGGAACTGCGCACCAGGAACAGCTCGCTCAAGGGACCCGAGACGCCCACCGCCAGGGCCATGAGCGTGGCCAGGAAACCGCCCGCCACGGCGTGGGTCGGCCGAGCGGCGTCCAGGGGGATGAGCCTGGGCGGCAGCCAGACGAGGATCGGCAACAGGCCCATGCCGATGAACACGGCCGCCTTGGACGGCTGGAAGGCCACGAACGACAGCAGGCCCATGGCGCTGAGCGCCCCCAGGCCGAACCAGCCCGCGGCGCGGAAGCGGACGTGTCGGGCGTTAAAGCCCGCCCTCGCCAGGTTCGAGGCCAGTTGCGCCGCCCCGTGCAGGGCGAGCGCGGCGCTGACCGGCAGGATCAGAGTCAGCACCGCCATCAGCAGCGAGCCGCCGGCCATGCCCAGCAGCCCCGATATGGCCGAGGCGACGAAGACGGCCGCGAGGGTCAGGCCGATGGTCAGGCCGCTCATGCGCCGAGCCCCAGAAGCTGGGCGGCCTGGATCAGGTAGAGGACGCCGACGGCCGTCACGATCCAGCGGGTCCAGCGCTTGAAGTTCACGTCGCTCATCCGCTCCAGGATCAGGCCGCCGCACCAGGTGCCGGCCATGGAGAGCGGAACGGCCAGGGCGAACAGCCACGGGGGCGGCATGTCGGCGGCGCCGGGGCTCCCGCCCGCCACCAGCAGCGGCGCGCCATAGACGATGATCTTGGCCAGGTGGGCGAAGACCTGGGTGGCGGCCTTGGTGGCGACGATGGCGTGGCGGGTGAGCTCGGTGCGGACGAAGAAGATGTCCAGCAGCGGGCCGGCCACCCCGGCCATCAGGTTCACGCCGGTGACCAGGAAGCCCGAGGCGAAGGCCTGGGGCGGCCGAGCAGCGTCCAGCTTCAGCCAGCCCTGCGGCAGCCAGGTGAGCCAGGGCACGAGGCCCAGCATCAGGAACAGGAACGGCTTGGACGGGGTGAAGGCGGCGAGCGAGACCAGAACGCCGGCGATCAGGGAGGCGAGCGCATACCAGCCGACAATGTCCCAGCGGACATGGCGCCTATGCAGGACAGCCCGCCAGCCATTGGCGACCAGCTGCAGGACGCCATGGGTGACGAAGGCCGCTGACACCGGCAGCACCAGGGCCAGGGCGCCCATCAGCACCAAGCCGCCGGCCATGCCGAAGACGCCAGACAGGGTGGCCGTCGCAAAGGCGGCGGCCAGGATGAAGATCGCAATGGGAAGGGTCACGTGGGGTAGCCTCCAGAAGGGCGGCCGGGCGCTCTTGGCGGTCACAGGCCGCCAGGAGTCCAGGTCCGCCAGCGCGTCGCGCGCGGGACGGAGCAGGCGCTGCAAGCCTCATTGGGCGAGCGCCTTGTAGAAGACGGTGGTGGCCTCGGGCCGACCGTCTGTGGAGAGGGCGAAATCGGGAATGACGCCGACGCGGGTCCAGCCGGCGCGGGCATAGAGGCGCTCGGCGTCGCCGCCCGTGACGGTGTCGAGCACCAGGAGCGTCAGCCCCATCTGGCGGGCGGCCGCTTCGGCGCCCTCCAGCAGGGCGGCGCCGAGGCCCATGCGCCGGGCGCGGGGCAGGACCAGCATCTTGGCCACATCCCCGCGGTGAGGCTGGTTCTCTGGCCCGGCCGGGATCACCTGGACGACGCCACACAGCCCCTGGCGGTCGAAGGCCGTGACCAGTCGGCGGCCGTCGTTCGCGCCCAGTTGGCCGGCCCACCAGGCCGTGGCGCGCTCGACCTCCAGGCCGGCGAGAAAGGAGACCGAAGCGCCCTGCGCCACGCAGGCGGCCAGCAGTTCGCCCAAGGCCGGCAGATGGGACTGCGCCTGTTGGGCGGTCAGAACATCGAGGCGCGTGTCGGGGCTCATGGCTTGGCCATACACCCAGCCAAGCGGCGCCGCCAGCCGGACGCGGGAGGGCAAAAGCAAAAGACCCCGGCGCAGGCGCCGGGGTCTCTCGAAAGCGAAAAGGAAGCCAAGCCCCTAGTTGCGGAACACCGCCGCGGTGGACGGATCCTGCGGCATTTCGCGGTACTGCCGCAGCTCGTTGCGGCCGACCACCATGTGGTGCACCTCGTCCGGGCCATCGGCCAGACGCAGGGTGCGGGTGGAGGTGTACATCCGCGCGAGCGGGGTCTTCTGCGAGACGCCGGTGGCGCCGTGCATCTGGATGGCCTGGTCGATGATCTGGCAGACCCGCTCGGGCACCATGGCCTTGACCATGTGGATCCAGATGCGGGCTTCCTGACGGTCCAGCACGTCCATGGCCTTGGCGGCCTTGAGCACCATCAGGCGCATGGCCTCGATCTCGATGCGGGCGCGGCTGACGATTTCCACATTGCCGCCCAGCTGGATGATCGGCTTGCCGAAGGCTTCACGGGTCAGGCCGCGGGTGACCATCAGGTCCAGCGCCTTCTCGGCCTGGCCGATGGCGCGCATACAGTGGTGGATCCGGCCGGGGCCGAGGCGCAGCTGGCTGATCTCGAAGCCGCGGCCTTCGCCCAGCAGCATGTTCGAGGCCGGCACGCGGACATTGTCGAACACGATGTGCATGTGGCCATGGGGCGCGTCGGGATCGCCGAACACATTCATAGGCCCGACCACCTGCACGCCGGGGGTGTCCATGGGCACCAGGATCTGCGACTGGCGCAGGTGGGGCGGACCCTCGGGGCTGGTCTGCACCATGGTGATCATCACCTTGCAGCGCGGGTCGCCGGCGCCGGAGATGTCGTGCTTCTCGCCATTGAGGACGTATTCGTCGCCCACCAGGGTGGCGCGCATGCGGATGTTCTTGGCGTCGGACGAGGCCATGTCCGGCTCGGTCATGGCGAAGGCCGAGCGGATCTTGCCTTCCAGCAGCGGCTTCAGCCACTTTTCCTTCTGCTCGGGCGTGCCGACGCGCTCAAGCACTTCCATGTTGCCGGTGTCGGGCGCGGCGCAGTTCATGGTCTCCGAGGCCATCGGGTTCTTGCCGAGCTCGACGGCGATATAGGCGTAGTCCAGATTCGACAGGCCCTCGCCGGTCTCGGCGTCGGGCAGGAAGAAGTTCCACAGGCCCTCGGCCTTGGCCTTGTCCTTGGCCGCTTCCAGAACTTCCAGCTGGCCGGGCGCATAGGACCAGATGTCGGTCTTGCCCTCGCCCAGGCGATGGAATTCCACGCTCATCGGCTGGACCACCTCGGCGATGAACTTCTTCACGTGGTTCAGAAGCGGCAGCGCCTTTTCGGAGATGCGGAGGTCGTTCAGCGCATCCTGCGGGTTCAGCGCAAAGCTGGATTGGGCTTTTTCAGCGGCGATGTTCATGGCGGTCCTCCCGGGGACATTGGCGTTGAAGCTGGGCGCCGGGGGGCCAGCCCTTGAGGCCAAGGCGCGCCCGGATCGATCTGCCGCCCACCATTGGCGCAGATCGTCCGAAAATCAAACAACTGTTCGACACAGGGCCGCAGAAGCCGGTCAAACAATTGTTTGCGGCGGGATCGCCATCAGCGCTTTCGAAGGTTCGCCCTGGCGGAGGGCGACTTAGAGGCTGGCCGGCCGGGTCAGCAGGAAGAGGCTGAGGACGCCCGCCAGGGCCATCAGGGCCGGGAGGAGTTTGAAGAGTTTGACCATGACCCCCAGATAGGCACGGGGATGGCCGCCATCCAGTTAAGCTTCCGACATATTTCCTGAGGTCGCCATGAGACCGGCTGAACCTGCCCCGAACCTGCATGGCTGAGCTTGACTCCCAGGCCGGTCCTACCTAATTCCAGGCCGCGTTAGCACTCAGGGTCGGCGGCTGCTAATGTGCGCCGACCGCGGGGGCTAGCCTCATCGCAATTCGCAATAGTTCCGAATGGAGCAAGACCAAACATGGCGTTTCGTCCTTTGGGAGACCGCGTCCTCGTCCGGCGCGTCGAGGAAGAACAAAAGACCAAGGGCGGGATCATCATCCCCGACACGGTGAAAGAGAAGCCGCAGGAAGGCGAGATCATCGCCGTCGGCCCCGGCGCTCGTGATGAAAGCGGCAAGGTCCAGCCCCTGGACGTCAAGACCGGCGATCGCATCCTGTTCGGCAAGTGGTCCGGCACCGAGATCAAGCTCGAAGGTGAAGACCTGCTGATCATGAAGGAAAGCGACGTCCTGGGCGTCCTCGACTAAGACCCCGGCCCCTCGCCGACCCGGCCCGCCGCAAGGCGGGTGAAGACATACGGCCAAGGCGCGCGATCCGGGATGATCCCGACGCTGCCCTTCGCCTCCAAGGAAAGTAGAAGAAGAAATGGCTGCGAAAGACGTCTATTTCTCCGCTGACGCCCGCGACCGCATGCTCCGCGGCGTCAACACCCTCGCCAACGCCGTGAAGGTGACCCTGGGCCCCAAGGGCCGCAACGTGGTCATCGAAAAGTCCTTCGGCGCCCCGCGCTCGACCAAGGACGGCGTGTCGGTGGCCAAGGAAATCGAACTGGCTGACCGCTTCGAGAACCTCGGCGCCCAGCTGATCCGCGAAGTCGCCTCCAAGACCAACGACAAGGCCGGCGACGGCACGACGACGGCGACCGTTCTGGCCCAGGCCATCGTGGTCGAAGGCCTGAAGTCGGTGGCCGCCGGCATGAACCCGATGGACCTGAAGCGCGGCATCGACAAGGCCGTCACCAAGGTCATCGACGAGATCAAGTCCTCCTCCAAGAAGGTCTCGGCCAATTCCGAGATCGCCCAGGTCGGCACCATCTCGGCGAATGGCGACACCGAGGTCGGCGAGATGATCGCCCGGGCCATGGACAAGGTCGGCAACGAAGGCGTCATCACGGTTGAAGAAGCCAAGACCGCCGAGACCGAACTCGACGTCGTCGAAGGCATGCAGTTCGACCGCGGCTACCTGTCGCCCTACTTCATCACCAACGCCGACAAGATGGAGGCCGACCTCGAAGAGCCGCTCATCCTGCTCTACGAAAAGAAGCTGTCGACCCTGCAGCCCCTGCTGCCGGTGCTCGAAGCCGTGGTCCAGTCGGGTCGTCCCCTGCTGATCATCGCCGAGGACATCGAAGGCGAAGCCCTGGCCACCCTGGTGGTCAACAAGCTGCGCGGCGGCCTCCGCGTCGCCGCCGTCAAGGCGCCGGGCTTCGGCGATCGCCGCAAGGCCATGCTGGAAGACATCGCCATCCTGACCGGCGGTCAGCTGATCAGCGAAGACCTGGGCATCAAGCTCGAGAACGTCTCCCTCGACATGCTCGGCAAGGCCAAGAAGGTCACGATCACCAAGGACGACACCACGATCGTCGACGGTTCGGGCGAGAAGGACGGCATTGAAGGCCGCATCAGCCAGATCAAGCGCCAGATCGAGGACACCACCTCGGACTACGACAAGGAAAAGCTGCAGGAACGTCTGGCCAAGCTGGCTGGCGGCGTTGCGGTCATCCGCGTCGGCGGCTCCACCGAGGTCGAGGTGAAGGAACGCAAGGACCGCGTCGACGACGCGCTCAATGCGACCCGCGCCGCGGTTGAAGAAGGCATCGTCCCCGGCGGCGGCGTCGCCCTGCTCAAGGCCTCCAAGGTTCTGGACGGCTTCAAGGGCGACAATGACGACCAGGAAGCCGGCGTCGCCATCGTGCGTCGCGCCCTGCAGGCTCCGATCCGCCAGATCGCCGAAAACGCCGGCGTCGAAGGCTCGATCGTCGTCTCCAAGGTTCTGGAAAACGACTCGGCCACCTTCGGCTTCAACGCCCAGACCGAAGAATATGTCGACATGGTCCAGGCTGGCGTCATCGACCCGGCCAAGGTCGTCCGGACGGCTCTGCAGGACGCGGCTTCGGTCGCCGGCCTGCTGATCACCACCGAAGCGGCCATCGT
>NZ_JAUXVZ010000001.1 GCF_030680185.1 Phenylobacterium sp. | reverse complement strand
CAGCCAGGCGGCGAAGGTCAAGACAGCGCCGACGATGACGGCCGGCACGAACCAGCTGGTGACCTTGTCGACGAGAGCCTGGATCGGCAGCTTGGCGCCCTGGGCGGCCTCGACCATCCGCACGATCTGGGCGAGCAGGGTGGCCGCGCCCACCTTGGTGGCGCGGAAGCGGAAAGTCCCGGTCTTGTTGACCGTGCCGCCAACCACGGCGGCGCCCGGACCTTTCTCGACCGGGACCGGCTCGCCGGTGATCATGGATTCATCGACGTAGGAGGCCCCGTCCAGGACCTCGCCGTCCACCGGCACCCGTTCGCCCGGCCGGACCACGACGATGTCGCCGACAAGGACCTCGGAGACGGGAACCTCAAGGACCACGCCCGCCCGCTCCACGCGCGCGGTCTTCGCCTGCAGCGTCATCAGACGCTTGATCGCCTCGCTCGTGCGGCCCTTCGCCTGGGCCTCGAACAGGCGTCCGACCAGGATCAGGGTGACGATCACGGCGGCGGCTTCGAAGTAGATGTGGTTGGCTCCGGCCGGCAGCAGGCCGGGCATGAAGGTGGCGACGGTCGAATAAGCGAAGGCGGCCGTCGCGCCGAGCACCACTAGGGAATTCATGTCCGGCGTGCGCCGAACGAGGTTCGGCACGCCTTTGCGATAGAAGCGCAAGCCGGGACCGAACAGCACGAAGGCGGCCAGCGCGAAGCTGATCAAGCGCCAGGGCTGCTCGCCGATCGTGCTTGCCAGGAGATGGTGGGCGCCGGGCACGAAGTGGCGGCCCATCTCGATCAAGAACAGTGGGATGGTCGCAAGGGCGGCGAGGCCCACTGCCCGCTTCAATCCCCTGATCTCCGCCGCGCGCGCCTCACGTTCACGATCGGCGAGGTCCGGGCCAGCTTCGACGATCGGCGCGGCGTGGTAGCCGGCCTTCTCGACGGCGGCGACCAGGGCGGCGGTATCAGCGCCCTTGAGCACGGTGACCGTGGCGCGTTCCGTAGCCAGGTTGACCTGCGCTTGCAGCACTCCCGGCGCGGCGCGAAGCGCCCGCTCCACCCGCCCGACGCAGCTGGCGCAGGTCATGCCCTCGATCTTCAGTTCGAGGGTGTGTTCAAGCGGCTCGTACCCGGCCTTGCGGATCGCTTCGACGACGGCCGCAGACTGGCCTTCGGGCGT
>NZ_JAUXVZ010000068.1 GCF_030680185.1 Phenylobacterium sp. | reverse complement strand
CATGTTGCAGAAGCCCGACACCGCCCCGATGGGCAGGCCGTCGCTCTTTCGGGTCAATGGCGGCAGGGCGTGATAGGCGCGGAAGATATAGCCCGACCCATCCACCAGATAGAGCCGCACCGGCGGCCCATCCTGAGTGGGCGTCCGCGGCAGGTCGGGCAGGGGGGCGGGGGAGAGCGTGTCGGTCATGCGCGGAAGATAGGCGCGGGCGGGGCCGTGGTCACGTGCGGAGGTGGGGGAAGTGTCGATGCATCCCGGATCACGAGGGGCTGTCGGATGGCTATCCGGACCGGGGCCTCCTCCCCCCAATTTCGGTGGGGGTCAGTTGATCAGCAGATCGGCTCTAGAGCCCATTGGCGAGCTTCACAGCTGCCAGACACCTCGCGCGGGTGACCTGGGAGCGCCCCCGCCGCGTTTTGAGCTCCTCGGTCGAATGAAACACCGCCCAAATCGCGTTAAATCTCGCTGTCTCCTTGCTTACATCCCAGTCAGCCCGCTTCCGCCACTGGATGGCCCAGCGTTCGCACATCTTAGAGAATGTTTCACGATTGACGGTAGCAACCAGCGTCGTAACGACCGAAGCGATGTCTTGAAGGTGCGCATAGTTGACAGTTATCCTGACTGGTCGTCCGTACCTTGGAATGTCCAATTGAACCGCATTCTTTCCGGGAAGCAGCCCGTCGCCGTGCACGATTCCGTGGCGGAGCTGGCATACTATCTCGTACTCTTCAAGTAAGCTCTTGAATACTTTGTCGTCCAGCGGCATGGATAGGAAGTCCAGGAAAGCCGCGTTTAACTCCTTGCGAGAAGTAAAAGATGCATGCTCGAAGGCGCTCCTGCTGAATCCTTCCTTTCCGTGCCACAACAATCCTCCAAGATTAATTGCTTTGTGGGCCGCTCCCGACTGAGCCAAGGGGCACATCTCAATACAGCTCGACAATATCGCTCGAAAGTAGGCCTCCGCAGCCGAAACGACGCCCAGCACTAACAATCGCCCGAGGAACGGATCTCCGCGAAGGCGCGCCGCCGTACCATAGTTTAGAATGCGAAATATAGCCGCTCTGTACATGTCAATCGGCGCAGCAAGATCTTCCTCTACCATCATATCTGATAGCGGGCCGAGGCGTGAACCTGGCGGTTGCTCATTAGCGTAGTCGGCGATTAGCATTTCTACGCCACATACTCTTCAGCATAATTAGCAAATCGTGCGGCTCGAACCGGTCCAATCTGAGGTATGCTTCTTAGATTGGTGCGCTCCGAGTCGATCAGAATATCCTTGATCGTTCTTATGTTAGAGCTCTCTGCAATTCTGACTTGCATCCTCTGGCTTATCGGGAGGACGGAGATGGGCTGGTTGGTCAGCTCATCGTACAGGGAGGAAGTTTTGAGCTGTGCGCCACAGTTCTGGCAGAATCTTGCCTGCTCACTAGCCCGTTCCGCGCCGCAGTTCTGGCAATGCGGGAGCGATAGGCGAAACCGCTCACTATAAAGCTCGGGCTTCACTAAGCTGTCTGGGGATATTCTGGGCCAGGCTTGGTGAGTTTGCGCCTTGAATGCCTTCACAAAGCTTGGAACGCTCTTCGCGCGGCGCCCGATAATAGCGTTCTCGGTAACTAGGTCACCAAAATGCACCATATAGAGGTCAAACACCCCCTTCTCGCCGCGACTGTTGTCGCCAGATGGCATTAGAAGCCCTGCGTACTGGAAGAAACTAAAAACCTTCTCTATTTCTGCCGGCACCGGACGCTTTAGGCCGATCTCTAGGGCCTGATTGTCATCCTCTTTGCCCCTGTTGAATTCCTTAACAGACATCAATATACGCTGATAAACGGCTCTGCCGGTGTCCACAAATTGCTTGTATGCTGGCAATTTATTGGCGAGAGAGTCGTACACGTTGTGTGACAGCTCGCGGCTTTGTTTCGCTATATCTAGCAGCTTTCGACGATCTATGCCTGATGCGCTAGGAGACGACTTGGTATCTTCATGGTATATAGTGCGAAGCATATTTAGGAATGAGCGGGGTATTCCAAATGACGCATAGGCGAGGAACTCAAGCGCATCTGGCGTCGCATCTAGGCTTCTTGGCAAACTCCCGTTGAACCGTTTGATGGCAAGGGAGCGCATAAACTCGACGTATCCTTGACGGTCAGGTTTCACCCAAACATCAATTTGTTCAGCGTCGTGTCCCACATGGAACGTGGGTGAGTGGGTCGTGATGCCAGGGTAAACGGCGGCCTTCGGCGAAATTTCGCGACTTTTGATCTGGCGGAAGAATTCGAAAAAGTCTTCTTGCTGACGAGGCGAGAAGGCGTGGGCCGCATCATCTAGCAACAGCACACAGCGTGAGAGGCCGTTTGCCGCCAGCACTCTGCTGATGGTGTCTGACAACCCCTCGACGGTATAGGCATCTGCTTGCTGCCCCGCCTCCACACGGCCCGCCTCAAGTCCATTAATGAGTTGCCCAACATGGTCAGCGGAAGGAATGTCGTCGGGAAGGTTGTAGCCATCCGATATGGAAATAGCGGAGAATATACCTTGATAAATTTTAAGGTTTAGCCATAGTCGAAACCAGTATGTCGCATTTGGCGTGTTTATATATAGAGGTTCCAGCTTAAGTGAGAGTTTGAAGTTTACGTAGACGGGCAGCGTGTTGGTGGCGGGTTGCCGGAGAAGGCCGTAATACGCCTTCATCATCAGCGTTGTCTTTCCGCAGCCTCGCGGTCCGACAAGTAGCTTTGCTCCGCCGACCGACAGTCTGCGCACTATGCTCTCTTCGTCAGGATGGACTGCGCTTAGAGCGAGGAATGCATCTTCATCGATGTACTCGGCTTGCTCAATAAAGTTCGCATCCAGGGGGAGTTCTACGCCCTCCCCGGGGTCCTCTAGACCGTCCACATCACTCTTACTGGCCATCGGCCGCCCGCTCCCGCTGTGTCGCCGTAGAGTTATAACGCTACAGCGCAGTGTCAAACTGCGGGTCTCCGGTTTGAGAGAAGGCACCGCGGCTCTGAATTAATCGCCTTACCGCAGCCCTCCCAGGATGGACTCAACCCCCAAACACCCCATCCAAATCCGGCAGCGCCCCCCGCCCCGTAAGCGCCCCGAACGTCCCCGTCTCCAGATACCCCGGCAAGGCCTCCACCAGCGCCCCGTAGGCTGCGCGGAAGGGGGCGGTGGCGGAGGAGAGTCGCCGCACGCCCAGGGCGGCGAGGCGCTCGGCCGGGGGCGTGGTCGGGCGCAGCATGATGTTGAGGGGCGCCTGGACGCCATCGGCCAGGGCGCCGATCACCGCCTCGTCCGCTGGGCCGGGGACGAAGAGTCCGCTGGCGCCGGCGTCGAGATAGAGGGTGGCGCGACGCAGGGTCTCAGTCAGCGCGGCCTCGCCCTGGGCCAGGTCCCGCAGATAGATGTCGGTGCGCGCATTGATGTAGAGGGCCACGCCCTCGGCGTCCGCAGCCGCGCGGGCCGCGGCGATCTTTCGGGCGTGGAGGTCGGGGTCTCGGGCGCCGTCCTCCAGACTGATCCCCACGGCGCCGGCGCCCGCCACCCTGCGGATGGTCTCGGAAAGCTCGGCAAGGTCGTCGGTGTAGCCGCCCTCGATGTCGGCGGTGACCGGGACCGACGTCACCCGCACCACATCTGCGATCACCGCGATCAGCCGGTCGGTCGGCAGGGCGTCCCCGTCGGGAAAGCCTTGCGCCCAGGCCACGGCGGCCGAGGAGGTGGCCACCGCCTTGGCGCCCGCGCTCGCCATCAGGGCCGCGCTGGCGGCGTCCCAGGCATTGGGCAGGATCAGGAGGTCGGGGCCGGTGTGCAGGGCGTGGAAGGCGGCGGCGTGGTCGGTCATGGGGCGGGCTCCGGTCGGTGCGGTGGGGCATCTCAGCATGGGACGGGCGCGGAGTCCGGCGGACTTCGGACGTGGACAATTCCCCTTCACCGTCATCCTGGGCCTTGTGCCCGGGATCCCTCGCGACGCTTGCGCCCGCCTTCGACAGGGATGCTCGGCACAGGGCCGAGCATGACGGGGGCGGGGTGGGGAAGGGTCAACCACGAAGGACACAAAGGGCACGAAGGGGCCGCGCGCGTCTTTGTGGGCTTCGTGATCTTTGTGGTTCGACTTGGGGCGCCTGCGGCGCGGAGGCGACGCTAGAGCGCCTGGGCGTCGAGGCGGGCGCGCCAGAGAGCCTGGCGGCGCTTCAGCTCGTCCGGGCGGCCGATCTCGGGATCGTCGGCGCGCAGGCGCTCCAGCTCCTCGAAGCGGAAGGCGTCGGCCCCGCCGTGCTGGGTCCAGGCGGCCTGCAGGGCGGCGTAGGGGCAGGAGCCCAGGCGCAGGGTGAACCATAGGCCGTTCTGCTCGGTGTCCACATGGCGGCTGGTCCCGACCCAGGCCTGGCCCGTGGCCTCGCAGATGACGGCGAACACGCCCCAGGCGGGCTTGCGTTCCTTATAGGCGGCCGTGGCGGCCCGGCGTGCGGCGCGATCCATCGGCCCCTCCTCTTGGTTATTACCCGGGTGATATAGAGGATGATTTTGTCCGGGTAAATAGGGGCGGGGCTGTGCGTGCTTCGAGGCTCACTGCGCTCGCACCTCAGCATGAGGAGGTGGGAGGGGGCGGGGCCTCTCAGTCGTCCTCATCCTGAGGCGCCGCGTAGCGGCCTCGAAGGACGAGGACGGTTGCAGGGGCTTGAGGGCGGCCACCCCTCAGCCCCGCAGCCAGGCGAAGGTGCGCGCGATGAAGGCCTGGCCGTCCTCCAGCACGGGCGGGGCGTGGGCCATCAGCACCCGCCGGGCTGGCCAGGCGGTGATGCGGGCCAGCGCTGCGCGGGCCGCCTTGCGGTCGGTGAAGGCCAGGCGGAACTTGCGCGGCGTCTGGGGCGCGGGGCCGGTCATCAGGTCCAGCCGGGCGATGAGCGCGCGCCAACCTTTGGGGCTGGCCGGGTCGAGCTGCTGGATCAGGTCGGCGAACAGGGCGGTGCGGCTGGCCCGGTGGAAGAAGACCACCTCGGTGGCGATCCGGTTGCCGGCGAACTGGACCTGGTCGATCTCCTCGGACCAGGGGTGGCCGCCCCCATCGGCCAGATCGCCGTCGAAGGCGAGGTCGGGCCGCCGCTGGCGCAGGCCCGGCGGGGCGCAGAGTCGCGCGTCGGGATAGGCCGCCTGCCACTCGCCCAGGAACAGGTTGTGCATGGCCGTCGGCGAGACCAGGTGGCGCACCGGCCCCAGGGCGTCGACGGCGGCCTTCAGCTCTGGGCTCAGCTGCGTGGGCGACCAGATGAAGAGGTCGCCGTCCTTGAGCCGGATCACCACCAGGGCGGTGGGATAGCCAAACCCCAGGACCCGCACCTGCGGCCCCGCCGCCGTCCAGATATCCTTGTCCAGAAGCTGCAGCATGACAGGGGCAGGATGCATGGCCGGGGCGAGGGGGCAAGGCCCTCCCTCCCACCGTCATGGTCGGACTTGATCCGACCATCCATGAACACAGGGGCCGGCCGCGGTGTGCATGGACCCCCGGGTCAAGCCCGGGGGTGACGGAGGAGGGGGAACGGCCTTGCGTGCTTCGAGGCTCGCTGGCGCTCGCACCTCAGCATGAGGAAGGTGGGAGGGGGCGGGGCGTCACAGTCGGCCTCATCCTGAGGCGCCGCGAAGCGGCCTCGAAGGACGAGGGCGGCCGCGAGGGCCTCGTCATCGAACCTTCACCACGACACATCGCCCGCCCATTAGCCCCGCGCCCCGTCCCGTGATATGGCCCCATCCCCGCGTGTCGGGCGTTTTGGGACTGTGAATTGCTGGCGGCAGCAGGGAAGGGCGCGAGATGAGCAGAGTTTTGGTGATTGGCGCGGGCGGCGTGGGCTCGGTGGCGGTCCACAAGATGGCCATGTCGAGCGAGATCTTCAGTCACATCACCCTGGCCAGCCGGACCAAGGCCAAGTGCGACGCGATCGCGGAATCGGTAAATGCGCGCACCGGCGTGGTGGTGGAGACCGCCGCCCTGGACGCCGACGACATCGCCGCGACCACGGCCCTGATTCAGAAGGTGAAGCCCGTTCTGGTGGTCAACCTGGCCCTGCCCTATCAGGACCTGGCCATCATGGAGGCCTGTCTGGCGGCGGGCGTGAACTATCTCGACACCGCCAATTACGAGCCGAAGGACGAGGCCAAGTTCGAATACAGCTGGCAGTGGGCCTATCAGGACCGCTTCAAGGCGGCCGGCCTGATGGCGCTGCTGGGCTGCGGCTTCGACCCCGGCGTGACCTCGGTGTTCACCACCTATACCGCCAAGCACCTGCTGGACTCGATCGAGACCCTGGACATCCTCGACTGCAACGGGGGCGACCACGGCCACCCGTTCGCCACCAACTTCAATCCCGAGATCAATCTGCGCGAAGTGACCGCGCCGTCGCGGCATTGGGAGAACGGCCAGTGGGTCGAGGGGCCGGCCCTGGCCAAGAAGCAGGTCTTCGACTTCGACCAGGTCGGCGAAAAGAACATGTACCTCATGTACCATGAGGAGCTGGAGTCGCTGGCCAAATTCTATCCGGAAATCAAGCGCATCCGGTTCTGGATGACCTTCGGCGACGCCTATCTCAAGCACCTTGAGGTGCTGGGCAATGTGGGCATGCTGCGGATCGATCCGGTGATGTTCGAAGGCCGCGAGATCATTCCGCTGCAGTTCCTGAAGGCGCTGTTGCCCGAGCCGGCCTCGCTCGGCCCGCGCACCAAGGGCAAGACCAATATCGGCACCATCGCGACTGGCCTGAAGGACGGCGCGCAGAAGACCGTCTACATCAACAATGTCTGCGACCACGAAGAGGCCTATGCCGAAACCGGCAGCCAGGCGGTCAGCTACACCACCGGCGTCCCGGCCATGATCGGCTCGGCCCTGATGGTCCAGGGCGTCTATGCCGGCGCCGGCGTCTTCAACATGGAGCAGATGGACCCCGACCCCTTCATGGACATGCTGAACACCCACGGCCTGCCCTGGAAGATCCGCGACCTGCCCGCGCCCCTGGACTTCTAGGGGCATGGAGACCAAGGCCGGCGGGGCCGGCGCCTTCGCCAAGTTCGATCTCTCCCGCGTTCCGTCCCCCTGTTTCGTGGTGGACGAGGCGGCCATCGCCCGAAATCTGCGCGTGCTGGCCGATGTGGGCGCCCGCGGCGGGGCCCAGGTGCTGCTGGCGCTGAAGGCCTTTTCCATGTGGTCGCTGGCCGGCCTGGTGGGCGAGCACCTGGACGGGGTCTGCGCCTCTGGCCTGTGGGAAGCCAAGCTGGCCCGCGAGCATTTCAGCGGCGAGCTGACCACCTATTCGCCGGCCTACAAGGCGGCCGACTTGGCCGAGATCCTGCGGCTGTCGGACACGGTGATCTTCAATTCGCCTGACCAGATCGCGCGGTTCAAGGGCTTGATCGATGACGCCAGGGCCGCCGGCGAGACCTTCCAGATCGGCCTGCGCCTGAACCCCGAGCACAGCGAGGCCGAGGTCGCCAAGTACGATCCCTGCCAGATCGGCTCGCGCCTGGGCTTCCCGGTCTCGCAGCTGAGCGCCGACAGCCTGGCCGGCGTCGATGGCCTGCACATCCATGCGCTCTGCGAACAGGGCTTTGAACCGCTCAGCCGCATCTGGGCCTCGCTCGAGCCGAAGATCGCAGGCGTCCTGGGCAGCCAGATCAAGTGGGTGAACCTGGGCGGCGGCCACCACATCACCCGCGCCGACTATGACCGCGAGGCCCTGGTGGCCTTTCTGCGCGACGTGAAGGCGCGCTTCGACATCGGCCTCTTCCTCGAGCCCGGCGAGGCCATAGCGCTGGACGCCGGCATCCTGGTGGGCGAGGTGCTGGACACCTTCGACAACGGCATGGCCATCGGCATCACCGACATCTCGGCCACCTGCCACATGCCCGATGTGATCGAGGCGCCCTATCGCCCGGCCCTGATGGGCGAGCCCGAAGGGGGCGTGAGCCTGCGCCTGGGCGGCCCGTCCTGCCTGGCCGGCGACATCATCGGCGACTACCGGTTCGCAACGCGGCCGGCGCCCGGAACCCGCATCGCCTTCCTCGACCAGGCGCACTATTCGATGGTCAAGACCAACACCTTCAACGGCGTGCCCCTGCCGGCCATCGCGCTCTGGAGCAGCGACACCGACGCCCTGCGGATGGTGCGCGAGTTCGACTACAGCGAATTCCGCGACCGCCTGTCCTAGAGCGCCCCGTAGGCGGCCTCGATCAGCCGCTTGGCGCGGGGATCGCCCAACAGATGGGCCGACTGCTTGTTCATCACATAGGCCCCGGCCAGCCCCGTCTCGGGGTCTGCAAACGCGCACGAACCGCCCCAGCCGGAATGGCCGAAGGTCTGGTCGCCCGGCCCCCAGGGATGCAGGGCCTGGTTGCGCATGACGCCGGCCCCCCAGCTCATGACGAAGGGCAGCACCAGGTCTTGCCCCCCGATACGCTCGCGGGCCATTTCGGCGATCAGGGCCGGCGACAGGATCATCTCGCCGTCCAGCCAGCCGCCTGAGGCCAGCGCGCTCATCAGCCGGGCCAGCGCCGGCGCGGTCGCATGGCCATTGGCCGAGGGAATTTCGGCGCGGCGCCATTCGGCCTGGCCGCGGCCGCCCGGCGAGGACCAGGGCTCCAGAAAGGCGGCCTTGGTGGGGACATTGATCTCGCCGAAGTCGGGAAAGGCCGGCGGCCGCTGCAGGTCGGCGCAGCGGTCATGCTCGGCGTCCGGCAGGCCGATCCACAGATCGAGGTCGAAGGGCTGGGCGATGTCCTCGCGAAGCGCCGCGCCCATGGTCCGGCCGTCGACCCGACGGAAGATCTCGCCGGCCAGATAACCATAGGTCACCGGGTGGTAGCCGCTGGCGGTCCCCGGCGGCCACAGCGGCGCCATCCCCGCAAGGCGCGCGCAGACGCCGTCCCAGTCGAACCAGAGCGACGGCTCGACGGCTTCGACGAAGCCCGACAGTCCGGCCTGGTGCGACAGGGCCTGCTCGACGGTGATGGCGCCCTTGCCGGCCTGCGCGAACTCGGGCCAGACCTCGGCGACGGCCTGGTCATAGGCCAGGCGTCCCTGGTCGACCAGGCGGGCGACCATCAGGGCGGCGACGGCCTTGGTGGTGGAAAAGATCGGCGTCAGGGTCGCCGCGTCAAAGGCCGTGGTCCGCGCCCGGTCGGCATGGCCGGCCCAGAGATCGACGACCAGCTCGCCCTTGTGGACCAGGGAAAACCGTGCGCCGAGCTCCTGCCCCCGCGCGAAGTTGTCTTCGAAGGCGGCGCGCACGGGCTCCAGGCCTGAGGCGCACTGGCCGTGGATCTCGGGGATGTCGGACGGCATGCGTTAGGCCAGGCGCTCCATGCGGACGTGGGGCGAGGTCGCCTTCAGCCGCTGGGCCATGGCCACGAGGGGCAGCTCGCTCGCCTTCCACATATGCGCCGCCGAGACGGTTTCGGCCACCCCGCCGACCGCACGGGCGAGCGCGTAGGAGGGCGCCAGCCCATCCAGGACGGCGGCGCCATAGAGGGCGCTCAACAGGTCGCCGGTCCCGTTGGGCGCCTTGTCGGCCCGCTGGTGGGCCGCCAGCCAGGCCTCGCGCCGGTCGGCATAGACCACCCCGATCTCATGCTCCCGCTGGACCGAGGAGACCACGACGGGCTTGCCCAGCAGGCGGGCGGCGGCCACCGCCTCGGCCGGCGTGCGGGCCGGGGCGCCGGTCAGCCGCTCCAGCTCCCAGGCGTTGCAGCAGACCAGATCGGCCCGCGGGACCAGGTCGGCGATGATGGCCTCGGCCACGTCGCCCGGCACATAGAGGCCCTTGCCCAGGTCACCCATGGTCGGATCGACGACGACCAAGGGCTTGCGCGCGCCGATGTCCCGCGGCGCGGCGCGGATGGCGTCGATGGCCCGCGCTGCAGCCCGGATCTGGGGCGCGCTGGCGAAATAGCCGGTGAGGACGAGGTCGGTCTGGGCGAACAGGCCATTGGCCTCGATCCCGTCCAGCATGCCCTCGATCGCCTCGACGGGCACGGCGGCGCCGCCGGGCGGTCCCCAGCCGGGATGGCGGCCATAGAGGACGGTGGGCGCGACCATGGCGTCCACCTTGAAGGCGGCCAGCGCCTGGGCCTGGGCCGAGCCGCCGACGCGGCTGGCGGCCACATGGCTGGAGATGATCAGGGCGAGGGTCATGAACCCTCATAGAGAAGCGCCGCGCCCAACCCCGCAAGGGGCCAGGACGCGGCGTCGCAAATAATTCGTCACGCCGCGGCGGGCGCGGGAAATGAAGTTCTAGTAGCGGTAGTGATCGGGCTTGAACGGACCGGTCTCGGGCACGCCGATATAGTCCGCCTGTTCCTTGCTGAGCTGGGTCAACTTGGCGCCCAGCTTCTCCAGATGAAGCATGGCGACCTTTTCATCCAGATGCTTGGGCAGAGTATAGACCTTGGTCTCGTACTTTCCGCCGTTCTGCCAGAGTTCGATCTGGGCCAGGGTCTGGTTGGTGAAGGAGGCGCTCATCACGAAGCTCGGATGACCTGTGGCGTTGCCCAGGTTCACCAGCCGGCCTTCAGAGAGGACAATGATCTTCTTGCCGTCGGCGAATTCAACGTGGTGGACCTGATCCTTGATCTTGTCCCACTTGAAGTTGCGCAGGCCGGCGATCTGGATCTCGGAGTCGAAGTGGCCGATGTTGCAGACGATGGCGTTGTTCTTCATCCGCCGCATGTGCTCGACGGTCAGGACGTCCTTGTTGCCGGTGGCGGTGACGAAGATGTCGGCCTTGTCGGCCACGTCCTCGACAGTGACGACCTCATAGCCTTCCATCGCCGCCTGCAGGGCGCAGATCGGATCGACCTCGGTGACCATGACCCGGGCGCCGCCGTTGCGCAGCGAGGCGGCCGAGCCCTTGCCCACATCGCCATAGCCCATGACCACGGCGGTCTTGCCGGCCAGCATCACGTCGGTGCCGCGGCGGATGGCGTCCACCAGGCTCTCGCGGCAGCCATAGAGGTTGTCGAACTTCGACTTGGTGACGCTGTCGTTCACATTGATGGCCGGATAGGGCAGCTCGCCCCGCTCGGCCATCTGATAGAGGCGGTGAACCCCCGTGGTGGTCTCTTCGGATACGCCCTTGATGGCGGCGCGAATGGCCGAATAGAAGCCCGGCTTCTCGGCCAGATAGCGCTTCATCACCGTATAGAGGGCTTCTTCTTCCTCGTTCTGCGGATTGTTCAGGACGGTGGGGTCCTTCTCGGCCTTGGGGCCGAGCACGGTCAGCAGGGTGGCGTCGCCGCCGTCGTCCAGGATCAGGTTCGGATAGCCGCCGTCGGCCCATTCAAAGATCTTGTGGGCGTACTCCCAGTACTCGATCAGGGTCTCGCCCTTGATGGCGAACACCGGCGTGCCGGCCGCGGCGATGGCGGCGGCGGCATGGTCCTGGGTAGAGAAGATGTTGCACGAGGCCCAGCGGACTTCGGCGCCGAGGGCTTCCAGGGTCTGGATCAGCACGGCGGTCTGGATCGTCATGTGCAGGGAGCCGGCGATGCGCGCGCCCTTCAGGGGCTGGCTGGCGCCGAATTCCTCGCGGGTCGCCATCAGACCGGGCATTTCGGTCTCGGCGATCTCGATTTCCTTGCGGCCGAAGTCGGCCAGGCTGATGTCCTTGACGATGTAGTCGGTCATGTCGGTAGGTCCTGCGGTCCTGTCGCGGGGGCGGGCCAAGAGAAGCCTGCACACATGCGGTTTTGGGCTCTATAGCCGGGACGCCGGCCCGGAGCAAGGATCGTATAAAGATATCCTTATGTCTTCCTTACCAGGCGTCGTCGGTTTCGCGCAGCGCGCCCCAGGCTCGTTCGGCCGCCTTGAGATGATCGCCGCGCCGGGCCTGGAGTTCGCCCGCCAAGTGGCCGGCGGCGTAGAGGGAGGCCCCTTCGAGGGCGAGCCCGGTAAGCAGGGCTTCGGCGGAGACTGCGTCGTTGAGGGCCCCGAGGGACTCCTGGAGCTTCTTGGTCTTCTTGATCAGCCGGCGGCCGGCCTTGTCCTTCAGCACGGGGCGGAAGGCCTCGGCCCCATAGCGGAGTTTCTTGGCCTGGATGCGGACCTGATGGCGGGCCTCGTCGCTGAGGTTCATCAGGTCGGCGCCCTTCTTCTCCAGCTTGCGCCGGCGCCGCGACAGGGCCTTGGCGGCGAAATCTTCGGCCTTGCCGCCGCCCTCCTCCAGGGCGTCGAGCCAGGCGCCCGTCTCGATCCAGGCGTAGAGCTCCAGCAGCAGGGCGCGGAAGCGGGTGGAGGCGACCGCCGCGCGGGCATGGGCGTGGGCGCTGCCCCGGGCGGTCTCCAGCGCCTGGCCCAGATCGGCCAGACCATGGATGGCCGCGGCGCCCTGGGCGGCGGGCCGATAGGTCTCGTCGATGAAGACGTCGAGGTTGCGCGCCTCGTCGCAGGCGCCGGCCAGCCATTTCAGCTCGCCCTTCAAGGGCTCGAGCTGGTCGTCAGCGATCAGCGGCTTGAAGGTGGTCATGGCGCTGCGCAGGCGCCGGGCGGCGACGCGCAGCTGGTGCAGGGCCTCAGGGGAGTCGCCCCCGCGCAGGATCAGGCCATTGGCCGCGATCTGCGCCAGGGCTGCGCGGCCAATGGCCTGGAAGGCGGCCGCAGCGTTCATGCCCCGCTTCAGATCCGGCTGGTCGTGTCGCCTCGCCGAGCGGCCGCCGTCGGCCAGGGCGAACCCCTGGTCGGCCTTGGTGTCGAAACTGAGATAGAGCGGCGCGACCTCGAAAAGCTCCCGGGCCAGGGTGAACAGGGCCGATGGCGCGCCCGCCTTCAGCTCCAGCTCCACCTCGCAGACCGTGGACTTGCGGCGTCCGGCCCGGACCTCGCCCTGGTCCGCGGCCATCTCCACCTGGGCCCCGTCGCGGGTCAGGAGGCGCTTGCGGCGGTGGACCTTGACGGTGAACAGGGGCTCCAGCCGGGCGACCTCCGCCGCCCCGATCAGGTCGCGCAGGGCGGCATGCTCGGGATCCAGCTGGTCGGCGTCGACCGGGGTCTCGTCCTCCTGGCGGCGCAGACCCGAGCCGGCCTTCAGGGTCTGGAGCCGGCCCGTCGGCTCCTGGCGGATGCGCAGGCCGGCGCCCAGTTCGCGCAGACGGCGGTCGGGGGTGTCGAAATAGGTGGCGCTCAGATCGGCCGCGCTGTCGTCGACGCCCTCGGCGGCGGCCAGCAGGGCCTCGAGGTCCGCGGGCTCGCAGAGAAATTTCAGCTCGATCTCTTCGTTCGCCGTGCCCATGATCCGTCCTCTCGAAGAGTTTTCCTCCCGGGCCGTGCGGCCTATAGGGAGAGGAAACGCGATGACCCGGCCGCGCCGCCGACCAGGAGTGCTCCATGAACGCGCCAATCCGCCATGTCGACCCCGCCCAGCCGCGCCACGATTGGACGCTGGCCGAGATCGAGGCGCTTTTCGAGCGCCCCTTCATGGAGCTGGTGTTCGACGCCGCCGCGATTCATCGCCGCTGGTTCGATCCCTCCGAAGTCCAGCTCTCCCAGCTCCTGTCGGTCAAGACCGGCGGCTGCGCGGAGAACTGCGGCTATTGCAGCCAGTCCCAGCACTTCAAGACCGGCGTCGCCGCCAGCAAGCTGATGGAGGCCGACACGGTGATCGCGGCGGCGGCCGAGGCCAAGGCCGGCGGCGCCCAGCGCTTCTGCATGGGGGCGGCCTGGCGCGACCTGAAGGATCGCGACCTGCCCAAGGTCGCCGCGATGATTTCCGGCGTGAAGGCGCTCGGCCTGGAGACCTGCGCGACGCTCGGCATGCTGAAGCCTGAGCAGGCCCAGGCGCTCAAGGACGCCGGCCTCGACTACTACAATCACAACCTCGACACCGGGCCGGACTATTACGACCAGGTGGTGACCACGCGGACCTATCAGGACCGGCTGGACACCCTGGCGGCGGTGCGCGACGCAGGCCTCTCCACCTGCTGCGGCGGCATCGTCGGCATGGGCGAGACCCGTCGCGACCGCGCCGGTCTGCTGCATGCGCTCGCCACCCTGCCGGCCCATCCCGACAGCCTGCCGATCAACGACCTGATGCCGATCCCGGGCACCCCGCTCGGCGACAGCGAGGCGGTGGATGGGCTGGAGTTCGTGCGGATGATCGCCGTGGCCCGCATCGTCTGCCCCAAGGCCGTGGTCCGCCTCTCGGCGGGACGCGAGCACATGTCGCGCGAACTGCAGGCGCTGTGCTTCCTGGCCGGAGCCAATTCGATGTTCGTGGGCGGCAAGCTGCTGACCACCAGCAATCCGGACAAGGACACCGATGCGGCCATGATGGCCGAGCTTGGCCTTCGCCCCATGGGGACGGGCGCGCTCGCCAACGCCTGAGCCCCTCCATTCCGGCGCATGTCGGATTGGTCGGCCTTCCCTCGTCCTCGGGTCTAGCTTCGCCTCACTGGGGCGCCTATCTGGCTGTGACGCCGAGGGGAGTGCCGCGTTTGTCGTCCATCGTTTCCGTAAAAGGTCTGACCAAGACCTATGCCGGGGGATTCCAGGCGCTGAAGGGCGTCGATCTGGAAATCCGCCAAGGGGAGATCTTCGCCCTGCTCGGCCCCAATGGGGCGGGCAAGACCACCCTGATCTCGATCATCTGCGGCATCGTCAACGCCAGCTCCGGTCAGGTGCTGGCCGACGGCCATGACATTGTCCGCGACTTCCGCGCCGCCCGGACCAAGATCGGCCTGGTGCCGCAGGAGCTGTCCACCGACGCTTTCGAAACCGTCTGGGCCACGGTCAAGTTCAGCCGCGGCCTGTTCGGCAAGTCGCCCGACCCCGCCCATCTGGAAAAGGTGCTCAAGGACCTGTCTCTCTGGGACAAGAAGGACACCAAGATCATGGCGCTGTCGGGGGGCATGAAGCGCCGCGTCATGATCGCCAAGGCCCTGTCTCACGACCCCAAGATCCTGTTCCTCGACGAGCCCACCGCCGGCGTCGATGTCGAGCTGCGTCGGGACATGTGGGAGATGGTCCGCTCCCTGCGCGAGAGCGGCGTGACCATCATCCTGACCACCCACTACATCGAAGAGGCCGAAGAGATGGCCGACCGGATCGGGGTGATCCGCAAGGGCGAGATCATCCTGGTGGAGGAGAAGGACGTGCTGATGCGCCAGCTGGGCGAGCGGCGCCTGACCCTGCAGCTGCAGAGCCCGCTGGCCGCCATTCCGCCGGAACTGGACGGCGAGCCCCTGGAGCTGGCGGCCGATGGCCACGAGCTCATCTACACCTTCGACGCCCAGGCCGAGGACACCGGCATCGCCGCCCTGCTGCGCCGGTTGGAGGCCAACGGCATCGACTTCAAGGACCTGCAGACGCGGCAGAGCTCTCTTGAGGACATCTTCGTCAGCCTGGTGAGGGCGCCCCAATGAACCTCTATGCGGTCAAGGCCATCTACCAGTTCGAACTGGCGCGGACCTGGCGGACGCTGATGCAGTCCATCGCCTCGCCGGTGATCTCCACCTCGCTCTATTTCGTGGTCTTCGGCTCGGCCATCGGTTCGCGCATGGTGGAGATCGACGGGATCAGCTACGGCGCCTTCATCATCCCGGGCCTGATCATGCTGTCCCTGCTGACCGAGAGCATCTCCAACGCCTCGTTCGGCATCTATATGCCGAAGTTTTCCGGCACCATCTACGAGGTGCTTTCTGCGCCCATCTCGGTGGTCGAGATCGTCGCCGGCTATGTGGGGGCCGCGGCCACCAAGTCGATCATCCTGGGGCTCATCATCCTGGCCACGGCGCGGATCTTCGTCCCCTACGAGATCGCCCATCCCCTGGTGATGATCAGCTTCCTGGTCCTGACGGCGGTGACCTTCAGCCTGTTCGGCTTCGCCATCGGCATCTGGGCCGACGGCTTCGAAAAGCTGCAGATCGTGCCCATGCTGGTGGTCATGCCGCTGACCTTCCTGGGGGGCAGCTTCTATTCGATCAGCATGCTGCCGCCGGTCTGGCAGACCATCACCCTGTTCAATCCGGTGGTCTATCTGGTCAGCGGCTTCCGCTGGAGCTTCTATGGGGTGTCCGACGTGGACGTCGGCGTCAGCATCGCCATGACGCTCGGCTTCATGGCCATCTGCCTGACCGCCATCGGCTGGATGTTCCGCACCGGCTACAAGCTGAAGACCTGAGGCGAGACCGCGGGGACGCCTACTGGTCTTCTTCGAAACGGGCGGCGACCAGGGCGGAGAGGGCCTCAAGGGCCTCTGTGGCCTGTTCGCCCTCTGCGGCGATGTGGATCGTGCTGCCTGGCCCTGCGGCCAGCATCATCAGGCCCATGATCGAGCGGGCGTCGACGCTCTGGCCGTCCTTGGAGACCTGGATCTCGGCCTCGAAGGACGAGGCCAGCTTGACGAACTTGGCCGAGGCGCGGGCGTGCAGACCCCGCTTGTTCAAGATTTCGACCGTCCGCTCGGCGGTCATTTTTCGCCAGCCAGGACGTAGGAGGCCACGGAGATATATTTGCGCCCGGCCTCCTGGGCGGCCGAGACGCAGTCCTCCAGGCCGCAGCGGGTGCGCACGCTGGCCAGCTTGATCAGCATGGGCAGGTTGAGGCCGGCGATCACCTCGGCCTTGGTCTGCTCCATGACCGAGATGGCCAGATTGGACGGGGTGCCACCGAACATGTCGGTCAGGAGGATAACCCCTCCGCCGGTGTTGGCGCGGGCGCAGGCGGCCAGGATATCCATCCGGCGCCGTTCCATATCGTCATCGGGTCCGATGCAGATGGCCTCCACCGCGCTCTGCGGTCCGACCACATGCTCCATCGCCGATACGAACTCTGCGGCCAATCGCCCGTGCGTAACGATCACGAGCCCGATCATGGCAACGCTCTCAAAGGCTATCCCCTGTCGGCCCGCGGCGGCAAGAATGCGGGCCAGAAGCCGGCTGTGATACGCGCCTTCCGCGCTTCATCCAAGTGCGTCGAGGGCGCGCACCAGTTTCGCAGGCGCCGAGTTTTCAAGTCCTGCGAGCGTTATGACCGGCAGATCTACCTCAAGATGTCTCACGGTTTCGCGATCTGGCAGCCGCTCCCCATGGCCGAGCCGCACCGCCAGGGCGATGGGGGCCAAGGGCAGGGCGGCCGTAGGCAGGACGCCCAGATTGCGCACCTCCATCAGCCCCGCCAGGCTTTCGGGCGCCCGGCCGAACAGGCGCCCGCCGGACCGCCAGATGAGAACTCGGTCATCGGCCACCAGCCGAAACCCAAGGTGCAGGCATCGCAGGGCCAGATCGCTCTTGCCGGCGCCGGAAGGGCCTTCGATCAGCACGCCGCGCCAGCCGCCCGCGTCGTAACGGGCGATCAGGCCGGCATGCAGGATCACCGGCGGGCCTCGGGCAGGATGACGGTGAAGCGGGCGCCGGCCACGGCGGTGGCGTCGGCCTCGCCGTCTGGGCCTTCGACCTTTCGGTTCTCCGCCCGCACCGAGCCGTCATGGGCCGCGACGATCTGGCGGACGATGGACAGGCCCAGGCCCGAATTCCCCCCAAAGGCCGCGCCCTTGGGCCGGGAGGTGTAGAAACGCTCGAAGATGGACTCGAGATTCTCTGGCGGAATCCCTGGCCCATCGTCGTCGACGGTGATGAAGGCGCGGCCCCGCTGCCGCGACAGGCTGACCCGGACCTCGCCGTCCGGCGCGCTGAAGGAGCGGGCGTTGTCGATCAGATTGCGCAGGACCTGCCCCAGCGCGCCTTCCTGGCCCGAGACCATCACCGGCTCGACCGCCTCGTTGGGGGTGAAGACGACCGACGGCTCTCCGGCCCGGGCGGTGGCCTGATAGAGGGCGACCACGTCGGAGATCAGCCGCCGAAGGTCCACCGGCGTCGGCGTCTCCCGCGACAGTTCGGCGTCCAGCCGCGAGGCGTTGGAGATGTCGGTCACCAGGCGGTCCAGCCGCTGGACGTCGTTCTGCAGCACGGCCATCAGCCGGTCCCGCGCCGCCGGCTCCTCCACCAGACCCAGGGTCTCGACCGCCGAGCGCAGGGAGGTCAGGGGGTTGCGGATCTCATGGGCCACATCGGCGGCGAACCGCTCGATGGCGTCGATCCGCTCCGACAGGGCGTGGGTCATGTCCTCGAGGGACCGCGAAAGGTCGCCCAGCTCGTCGTCCCGCCGCGAAATGTCAGGGACGGAGATGGCGCGGGCCCGGGCCAGCCGCACCCGGTCGGCGGCCCGCGCCAGCTGGCGTACGGGATGGGCGATCAGATGGTTCAGCAGCAGGGACGACACCAGCGAGACGCCGATGGCGATCAGGATGAAGGGCAGCAGGGCGGCCCGCTCGGCGGCGATGATCTCATCGACGTCCCGGGCCTCCAGCGTCAGCACGCCCAGCACCGCCTTGACGTGCTGGATGGGGATGGAAACCGAAACCACCCGCTCCTCGTCGGCGCCGGTGCGCAGCCCCGCCCAATGGACGCCGCGCAGGGCGGTGTTCACCTCGGCGCGCAGGGCGGCCTCGGCCTTCGTCGTGACGGCGTCCTGCGGGTCGTCCGGGTCCTCACCGCTGAGATTGAGATCGAGGCCCGGCCCGTCGCCCCGGCTTCTGGCGGGCGGCAGGGTGCGCCACTCGACCCGGTCCGAAACCCAGTAGGAATCGGCGATCAGCCGGCCCTCGGCGTCGAACAGCCGCGCCCGCTGCGACCGGGGATTGGACAGAAGCTGGAGGATTTCCGAGGCGTAGGCCCCATCCATCATCGGCTCGGGCTCGCCGACGGTGGCGGCCTGGTCGATGATGGTGGCGATCAGCTCACCCTGGGTGGTTAGGCTGTCGATCCGGGCGTTGACCAGGCCCCGACGAAGTTCGTTCAGCACCAGGGCGCCGGAGATCAGGATCGCCAGGCCAAACAGATTCAGGACGATGATCAGCCGGCCAAGGCGCGAGCCGGGCAGCCATCGCCACCCTTCGCGCCGGGGCCGCCGCTCAGGACTCGCGGTACCTGTATCCGACGCCATAGAGGGTTTCGATCGCGTCGAATTCAGGGTCGATCTCGCGGAACTTCTTGCGCATGCGCTTGATGTGGCTGTCGATGGTGCGGTCGTCCACATAGACCTGATCGTCGTAGGCGGCATCCATCAGGTTGTCGCGGCTCTTCACGAATCCGGGACGCTGGGCGAGCGATTGCAGCAGCAGGAATTCGGTGACGGTGAGCTTCACTGGCCGGTCTTCCCACAGGCAGTCGTGGCGGGCGGGATCCAGGGTCAGCTTGCCGCGCTTCAGGGCCCGGGCCTCGGCCTCGGAAACCGGCCCGGCCGGCGGCTCTGCGCCATCGGCGCCGGCCCGGCGCAGCACCGCCTTCACCCGCTCGAGCAGCAGGCGCTGGCTGAAGGGCTTGTGGATGTAGTCATCGGCCCCGAGGTTGAAGCCGAGGATCTCGTCGATCTCGTCATCCTTGGAGGTCAGGATGATCACCGGCAGCTCGCTGGTGCGACGCAGCCTGCGCAGCACCTCCATGCCGTCCATGCGCGGCATCTTCACATCGAGGATGGCCAGGTCCGGGGGCTCGTTCTCCAGGGCCGCAAGGCCGGCCGCACCGTCATAGAAGGCCTTTACGGTGTGTCCGTGGCTTTCCAGGGCGAGGCTGACCGAGGTGACGATGTTCTCGTCGTCATCAACCAGGGTGATGTTGGCCATGTGGGAACAGGGCTCCTTGAGGTCTTCATAGGCGTCAGGCCAAGCTACTGGTTCGTCGCCATGGCCTCAATGTGGCGCGCGGCGCCGGGTCAGGGTTAAATTCCCGAAAGAATTGAGCGTTCCAAGGATCAATCGGACCTTAATTCTATTGGTAGAGGCTGCGTTCTGGTCCTGGGGAGCGACCTGAATGGAACGCGCCAAAGTGCATTACGAAGTTTTCGTCAAGAAGACGCCCGCCGCAGGGTGGACGCTCGAAATGGCTACGGAGAACCGCGCCCAGGCCCTGGCTGTGGCCGAGGAGCTGATTGCTGAGCGCCGGGTGGCGACGTCTCGGGTCACCAAGGAGACCATGGATCTCGAGACCAACGAGTATCGCAGCGTCAATATCCAGACCTTTGGCCTCCCCGACAACGTCAAGACCAAGAAGGAGCCGGAGCGGAACGACCCGCTCTGCGTGACCCCGCAGGACCTCTATTCAATCCACGCCCGCGACCGTATCGGCCGGCTGCTGGACAGCTGGCTGGTGCGCCAGAAGGCGACGCCTTTCGAGCTGCTGCACCGGGCCGACCTGGTCGAAAAGCTGGAAGCCTCCGGCGTCGAACTGCAGCACGCCATCCAGAAGATCGCCGTGCCCGAGGCCCAGGCCCGGGGTCTGGGCGTGCACGAGGTCATGCGAACCTTCCAGGCCCTGGTGAGCCGGGCGATCGAGCGCCTGCTGGGCGACGCCCGCCGCGGCGGCCTGCCCGACGTGGACAAGGAAGGCTTCGCCGCGGCCGCCGAGCGGGTCTCGCACGAGCCGGAGCGGGCCTATCTGCTGGGCGCCGGGGTCGCCGCCTCCATCGCCCCGGCCCGGAGCTGGACCGAAAAGGTCTCGCGCCTGCTCGATCTGGCCGACGCCGCCCCGATCGCCGGGCCGCCGCGGGGCCTGGCCCTGCAGACCATCGAACAGCCCCTGGCCGAGATTCTCGGCTCCTCGGCGGGCTTGGAAGGCCTGATCGGCAAGGACCTCGATCTGGGGGTGCGCCTGGCGGCCATGACCCGTCTGGCCGCCCATCAGGCGGTCGACGCTCTGATCCGGGCCGAGCCGTCGGTGGCCAAGATCATGCCCGAGCTGTCGGAGCCGGCCCAGCGCCTGGGCGTCTGGCTGGCCACCGAGGACTTCCGCGCGGTGCGCAGCGCCATCACCAAGCGGGTGCTCAAGGAGCTCAACGGCCCCCGCCGGCTGATGCCCAACGATGCGGCGGCCGAGATCGACCTGCTCCGCGGCCTGGCCATGGCCCTGACCGCGGCGGCCGGCGACATGGTCCCGCTGGACGACGTCCATTCGGCCTTCGTCAATCGCTCCAAGATGCTCGTCACCGGCGACTTCGTGAACGCCTATCTCGGCTCGGGCCGGACCTCCATCGAGGAGGCCGAGGCGCTGATGTGGCTGGTGGAGAACGTCATCGGATCGGCCAACAAGCGCCAGGCCGTGCGCTGGCTGTCGGCGGTGGTGGGCTCGCTTGCCTTCGAAAAGGCCGCGCGCAACGCCGATGTCTCTGCGGCCCAGCGCCTGTTCTCACTAGCCAAGCTCTATCGCGCCCTGGGTCGCGGGGGGCTGGCCAAGGAGGACTATCAGCCGATCCAGCAGAAGCTTGGCGACCTGGGGGGACTGGCCGAGGCCGACGCCAAGCTGACCCAAGGGGTGGCCCGCGCCAATGCGCCGGTGACCCAGCGCCTGACCCTGCTGCTCAAGCTCGCCTGCGGCGAGGCCGCGCCCCTGGGGCCGGCGGCCGACCGGGCCAAGGCCGAGGCCCTGAAGCTGGTGCGGCTGGACGAGACCCGGGACGAACTGGCCCGCTCGCCCGAGCGCATGGCCGAGGTGCGGACCCTGATCCAGGCCGCCGGCCTGGCCGCCTAGGTCGTCCGAAAAGCGCGGGCCAGCGCCTCCACCACCCGATCGACATCGCTGTCGGCCATGGCCGGATAGAGCGGCAGGCTGAGCGTGCGCGCATACCAGGCCTCGGCGCCCGGCAGGCGCTGGTCGCCATATCGGTCGCGGTAATAGGGCTGGCTGTGCACCGGGATGTAATGGACCTGGCTGCCGATCCCCTGGGCCTTCAGGGACTCGACGACGTCACGACGGGTCAGGCCCAGGGCGTCGAAGTCGATCAGCACGCTCATCAGATGCGGAACCGGGCGGCTCCACGCCGGTGAGGCCGCGGGAACCACTAGCGGCGAAAGGCTGCCCAACTGCTCGGCATAGCGCGCCGCCAGCGCCCGGCGTCGCGCGGCGAACCGCGGCAGCTTGGCCAGCTGAGACTGTCCCAGCGCGCAGAGGAGGTCGGGCAGGCGGTAGTTGAACCCCGGCTCGGCCATCTCGTACCACCAGGGATCGCCGCCGTCGGGCCGGACCATGCCGTGGCTGCGGAAACGGCGCATCCGGTCGGCAAGGGCAGGATCAGCGGTGGTGATCATGCCGCCCTCGCCGGTGGCGATGGTCTTGACCGGATGGAAGGAGAAGGTGGCCGCCTTCGACCAGCGCCCGCTGCCGACCGGCTCGCTGACCCCGTCCAGATGTTCCGAGCCCAGGGCGTGGCAGGCGTCCTCGACCACAACGGCGCCGGCCGCCTCGGCCAGGCCGGCGATGGCCGGAAGATCGACCACATCGCCGCGCAGATGCACCGGCAGGACCGCCGCCACCCGGCGGCCGGCGGCCTTGGCCAGGGCCTGCGCCAAGTCGGCCGGGCGCATCAGTCCGCTCTCGGGGTCCACATCGGCGAAGATGACCTCGGCGCCCACATAGCGGACGCAATTGGCCGTCGCCAGGAAGGTGGTGGAGGGGACGATACAGACCTCGCCCTCGCCGACGCCCAGGCCCAGCATGGCCAGGTGCAGGGCCGCGGTGCCGTTGGCGCAGGCCACCGCGTGGGGCGCGCCCACGGCCTGGCCAAAGGCCTGTTCGAAGGCCTCGACGCGGGGGCCTGTGGTGAGGAAGTCGTCCCGCAGGGCGGCGCTCACCGCGGCGATATCGTCGTCCTCGATGGTCTGGCGGCCATAGGGCAGAAAGGGTTCGGCCATGGCGCTCAGTCGGTGGCCCGCCGCCGGCGCGGCGGAACCCCATCCTCCAGCAGGTCCAGCAGCGGCGGGCCGCTCAGCCATTCGGAATTGGTGTCGCTGGCATAGGAGAAGTCCTCGGCGACCAGGGGATAGGCGCCGACGAAGGACTCGCGGGGATACTCCACGAAGGCCGGCTCGATGGCGTAGCGGTCCCCCAGATCGACGGTGGAGCGCGCATCATCCACCGAGATCATCATCTCGTGCAGCTTTTCGCCGGGTCGGATGCCGACCATCCGGTGGGGCAGGCCTGGCCCCAGCACCTCGGCCAGGTCGGTGATCTTGGCCGAGGGGATCTTGGGCACGAAGATCTCGCCGCCGCGCATCACCTCCAGGGACGAGAGCACGAAGTCCACGCCTTCGTTCAGGGTGATCAGGAAGCGCGTCATGCGCGGATCGGTGATCGGAAGCTCGGTCGCGCCGCGGGCGATCAGCCGTTGGAACAGGGGCGCCACCGACCCGCGGGAGCCGGCCACATTGCCGTAGCGCACCACCGAAAACCGGGTGCCGATGTCGCCGGCCAGGTTGTTGGCGGCCACGAAGGTCTTGTCCGAGGCGAGCTTGGTCGCCCCATAGAGGTTCACTGGGTTGCAGGCCTTGTCGGTGGAGAGCGCCACCACCTGCTTCACCCGGTTGGTCAGGCAGGCCCAGACCACGTTCTCGGCCCCCAGCACATTGGTGTGGATGCATTCCGACGGGTTGTACTCCGCCGCCGGCACCTGTTTCAGCGCTGCGGCGTGGATGACGATATCGACGCCGCGCAGGGCCAGCGTCAGGCGCTCGCGATCGCGCACATCGCCGAGGAAGAAGCGCATGCGGGCCATGTCTTCCGGGCCGTAGCGTTCGGCCAGGTCGATCTGCATCTCATGCTGTTTCAGCTCGTCGCGGCTGTAGACGATCAGCTTGCGGGGGCGGGCGCGGGACAGGACCGCGTCGATGAAGCGGCGGCCGAAAGAGCCGGTGCCGCCGGTGACAAGGATGACCTTGCCGTCGAGGTCGAGCGAGGTTGGCGCGAAACGGCCCAAGGCGGCCTCCAATATGGCCCATGCGAATCTTGGTCGCAGTCTCGGGGCGCCCGCGTAAAGAGACCGCTAACCATAAGTGCGGCACACCGCCACGTATGGAACAGCCTTCGCGCCTGCGCCTCACAGCCCTTCCGGCCCTGCTGGCCGCCGGCCTCGCCGCCCTGGCCGCCGGTCCGGCCATGGCCTCGGCGCCGGCCAAGGGCGACAAGAAGAAGGGCGGCGGCCTGACCTTCCTGCAGTTCCCGACGCTCACGGCCACCGTGGCCGGCGAGCGGGGACGTCGCGCGGTGATGACCGTCGAGGTCGGCCTCGACATTCCCGACGAGAAGCTGCGCGCCCATGCCGGGCTGTCGGAGCCTCGCCTGCGGGCGGCCTTTTCCCAGAGCCTGCGGGTCTATGGGGCGGGCCTTGGTCCCTCCGCCCTGCCCAATGCCGACTATATCGGCCGCCAGTTGCAGCGCGACGCCGACCGGGTCCTGGGCAAGGGCGGGGCCACCCTGCTGCTGGGCACCATCCTGGTGAACTGAGGCCGCGGCCGCCTCACATGGCCGAGATGCCGCCGTCTAGCTTCAGCTCGGCGCCCGTCATGAACCGGCTCTCGTCCGAGGCCAGATAGAGCACCGCATTGGCGATGTCCGAGGGCGCGCCGATGCGCCCCAGCGGCACCTGCCGGGCCAGCTTGGACTCCGCTTCCTCCTTGCCGAACCGCTGGCGCAGGGGGTCGAGAATCGGCGTGTCCACAAAGGTCGGGTGGATGGAGTTGGAGCGGATATCCAGGCCCTGCTTGGCGCAGTGCAGGGCGATCCCCTTGGACAGCAGCCAGACCGCGGCCTTGGAGGCGTTGTAGGCCGGGCTGTTGTGGGCGGCGATCAGGCCGGCGATGGAGCTGATATTGATGATCGAGCCCGGCTGGGCGTGGCGCATGTATTTCAGGGCGTGCTTGGTCCCCAGGAACACGGAGTCCACATTGACGCTCATCACGAACTTCCAGTCCTCGTAGGACAGTTGCTCGATGTCGCCGCCCCGGCTGACCCCGGCGTTGTTGAGCAGGACCGAGATGCCGCCCATGGCCGCATCGGCCTCTTCGAGGGCGTAGATCCACTGGTCCTCGCGGGTGACGTCCAGCGGCAGGGCGAAGGCGGTTCCCTCGCCGTGTTCGGCGTTGATCGCGGCGGCCGCGGCCTTGACCCCGTCATGATTGATGTCGGCCAGGGTCACCTTGGCGCCCTCGGCCGCCAGCGCCTGGGCGGCGGCCTGGCCCAGCCCCTGGGCGGCGCCGGTGATGAAGGCCTTCTTTCCTGCAACCCGTCCGGTCATGTCTCGTCCCTCCCTGGGATCTGTCTCTGGTGTCTAAGGGGTTCAGGCCTGCGGACCCGCGACCTCGTCCATGAAGCGCGCCAGCTTGAGGTCGAGCGCGGTGACCCCGTCGGCGTCGTGGGTGGTCAGGGTCACGTCCACGCGGTTGTAGACATTGAACCATTCGGGATGGTGGTCGAGCGTCTCGGCCATCAGGGCGACGCGGGCCATGAAGCCGAAGGCCGCATTGAAGTCGGCGAAGCGATAGGTCCGCACCAGGGTCTCGCGATCCCCCGCCCCGGCCCGCCAGCCGGGCAGCTCGGCCAGGGCCGCCTTGGCCCCGATGCGCTCTGGCCGGCTCATTGGACGGACGCCTCGACCGGGAAGGTCAGGCCCGTGGCGGCGGCCAGCTCGGTCAGGGTCTGGTCTACATCGACCACCTTGATGGCCTTCATGCCCAGCTGGGCGGCGGGCTTGCAGTTGACCCCGAGGTCATCGAGATAGACGCAAAGCTCCGGCGCGACCGAAAGCGCCTCGCACATCATCTGATAGATGCGGGGATCGGGCTTGCGCACCCCGGCCTTGGAGCTTTCGATCACGTGGTCGAACAGGGGCATGATCTCGCCCATCAGGCCGCGGGGCTTCTGGACGGCGTCGGGCCCCGGGCTGTGATGGCTGACCATGTTGTTGGTGATGCAGCCGACCTTGAAATGGCCTTTGCAGATCTTCAGCGCTTCGACCATCCGCGGCCGCACCACGCCGGAGATCAGCGGCAGCACGTCGGCCCCGCGGATCGGAAAGCCCAGCGCGGTGGACTCCTCGAGGAACAGGGCGTCGAAGCCCGCCGTATCGATCTCGTTGCGCTCGAACAGCGCCCAGGCGTTGGTGTCCGGGTTGGTCGCATTGACGCGGCGGATGTGGTCCTTGGGCGCGCCGATCTTGGCCTCGTGCCGGGCGAAGGCCTCGAAGGGCGAGGAGGTGAACACCCCGCCGAAATCCCAGATCACCGCCTCGACCGCCATCATCGCCATCCTTCAAACGCCTGTTTACGGCGCGACGCTAGACGCTTCCCGGCCTCGATGGAATCTCTCAACGGCCGAAAGCGAGGCTGACGACGCTGGAGCCGCGGCCTTCGACGTGCCAGCAAGGGCCATGCTGTTTCGTCCCGAACTCTCTCCGACCGTCCGTCGCTATGCCGCCGCGGCCTTCGTCCTGTGCCTGGCGGCCATCCTCTACCTGTCCCTGGCCCCGTCCGAGGCGACCCCGGCGGCCAATCTGGGGTGGGATAAGGCCCGGCACGCCCTGGCCTATTTCGTCCTGACCGGTCTTGGCCTGTTCGCCTTCGGGCCTCGCCTGGTCCTGCTCGGCGGCGTCGTGCTGCTGGGGGCCGGGGTTGAGGTCGCCCAGGCGGCCATGGACCTCGGGCGACAGGGGGAGCTGGCCGATCTGGCCGCCAATCTGACCGGCGAAGGCCTGGCCGTGGCGACCTGGATGGTGGTGGCCCAATGGCGCAGGCGGCGGTCGGCGCCCGCCTGACCGCTGAAAATGCTTAATTTTCCCGCGCCGCCACGTGTCCGGCTGGCTCCTCGCTCGCCCCAAGGGAGAATCCTACAGCGTTAACGAGGTATGAACGCGCAGCGTGCGGCCAAGGAGTTCTTGTCATGCGTCTGCGTACCATCCTGCCGATCTTCGCCGCCCTGGGTCTGACCCTGGGTCTCGCCGCCTGCGACGAGCGTCCGCCCAAACCCGCCTTCACCGAGAAGTCGGCGTCGAAGGCTGGAACTGACGGCGCCGGGACCGAGACCGCACAGGCGTCCGCCGACACCGCGGCCCCGACCCTGCCGCCGGCGCAGACCGCCGCCAACTGCTGCGCCTGTCCCCCGGCGAAGACCCCGGCCTGTCCCGAGGCCAAGCCGGTGCGGACCGCCAAGGCGCCGGCCAAGCCCGCCGCTCGGTCGCGCCCGGCGCCGACCCGGCAGGCCCGCGCCACGCCTGCGCCGCGCAAGCCCGCGCCGCCGCCGCGTGAATACGCCCACCGCGGTCCTGCGCCGTTGCAGGGCGAGGGTTATCGCCGCTACCAGGGTCCCGACATCGCCACCCGCGGGGGCTATGAGCATCGCCAGGAGCAGTATGCCGGCGGCTTTCATGACCAGCGTCAAGGCCAGTACCGCCAGGAGTATCGCGAGCAGCGTCAGGGCCAGCGCCAGGAGCAGTATCGCGAACATCGTCAGGAGCAGTATCAGGCGCGCCGCCATGAAGAGCAGCGCTACGCCTATGCGCCGCCCCCGCCCCCACCGCCGCCGCCCTATGTGAGCGGCCGGGTCGAGCAGTACGACGCCTATAGCGAGCATCGCAGCTATTCCCAGCAGTCCAGCGGCTACGTCCAGGGCGCGGCGGCCGGTCCCTGCTGTGGCGGTCCCCGTGTCGAGGCCGCCGGCCGTGACGCGGGCGGCTATCTCACCTGGCCCGGCAAGCGCGCGCCTGCGCCCTACTACTGAGCCGCCGGGCTCTTCACATCGGTCTCAAATCCCGGGGGGGAGATTATGAGAATGCGTTCGCCAAGCGGCCCGCGGTTCAAGTGGTACGAAGTGGCCGCCGCCGTTGTCTTTGCCAGCCTGGCCCTGGTGATGGCCAAGCTCGGCATCGTCTACTGAGCCGCAGAGGCCCGGCCGGTTCAGTTCCAGATCGGCGGGCGGCGGTCCTTCCAGGGCTGTTCCTTCTCCAGCTGCCCGGCCAGGCGATAGAGCGTCGCCTCGTCGGCGAAGCGGCCGGTGAACATCATCCCCACCGGCAGGCCGTCCTCCGCCTGCCAGAGCGGCAGGGACAGGGACGGCTGGCCGGTGAAGTTAGCCGGCGGGGTCGTCCCGTAGGTGGCGGCCTGGCGTTTGTCGAACTCGCGGGTGTCGGCCATGTTCGGGTCGAGCCAGTCGATCCGCGGCGCCGGCGTGCTCATCACCGGGGTCAGATAGACGTCGAAATCTTCGAAGGCCGACAGGATCTGGCGGTTCATCACCCGCAACTGCTGGAAGCCCCAGAAGGCCTGCTGACCGTTCAGCCGCTGGCCGGCCTCATAGCCGCGCCGGGCCAAGGGGCCGAGTTCATCGGGTTCCGGCTCCGGCCCAGCTTCTCCACCCAGCGGGCCACATTGGCCGAGAAGTTCGAGGCGCTGGCCAGGCCCTGGGCGCGATAGAGCAGGCGGTAGTCGATGCCTAAGCCCTGCTCGAACACCTCATGACCCAGGCCCTTCAACAGCTCCACGGTGCGCAGCAGCCAGCCCAGCATCTCATCGGGGATCGGCCGGCCGCTGGGGGTCTCGGCCGACCAGGCGATGCGCAGGCGTCCGGGGCTCTTCTCCACTTCGGCCAGATAGGGGCCGTCCTTGGCCGGCGCCTGGAAGGGATCGCCGACCTGGGCGTAGCCGGTGGCGTCCAACATGGCGGCGGAGTCGCGCACGGTGCGGCTGACCACGTGATGGACCGAGAAGCCCAGGGCGCCGTCGACCACTTCGCAGATGGGGGTGCGGTCGCGGGTGATCTTCATTCCTACCAGGCCGCAGCAGGCGGCGGGGATGCGGATCGAGCCCAGGCCATCGCTGGCGTGGGCCAACGGCACCATGCCCGCCGCCGTCGCCGAGGCCGCCCCGCCCGACGAGCCGCCGGAGATATGGTCAGGGTTCCAAGGGTTACGGCAGGCGCCCAGCTGGTCGGAATTGGTGACGCCCGGAATGCCGAACTCCGGGGTGTTGGACTTGCCCAGCAGGACGACGCCGGCGGCGCGATAGCGGGCGACCAGTTCGCTGTCGGCGTCATCGGCGGCCACCTGGGCGAAGCGGCTGCCAGAGGTGCGGGGCCAGCCCTTCACCTGGGCGCCCAGGTCCTTGATCAGGAAGGGCACGCCCTTGAACGGCCCGTCGGGCAGGTCCCCGGCGGCCGTGGCGCGGGCCTCGTCATAGGCCTTGTGGACGACGGCGTTCAGCACCCCATTGTGGCGCTCGACCCGCTCGATGGCGGCCTCGACCAACTCCACGGGGCTGACCTCGCCCTTGGCCACCAGGGCGGCGAGCCCCAGCCCGTCATGCTCGGCATATTCGGTGAAGGCCATGGCCCAACTCCCTGCCGGTTTCCGGCGCTCTTGTTTCCTCAAGAGCCGGAGAGTTCAGGAGATGGCGCGGCCTGTCCAGGCCTGGAGGAGGCTTAGACGTCCACCTCGGCGTCCAGGGCGTTCTCCTGGATGAATTCCCGGCGGGGCTCGACCAGGTCGCCCATCAGGCGGGTGAACATGCCGTCGGCGTCGTCGGCATGGGCGACCTTGACCTGCAGCAGGCTGCGGGCCTCGGCGTCCAGGGTGGTCTCCCACAGCTGGTCGGGGTTCATCTCGCCCAGACCCTTGTAGCGCTGGATGGCCAGGCCGCGGCGGCCGGCTTCCATGACGGCGGCGAACAGGTCCAGCGGGCCGCGGACCTGCGTCACCTTGTCCCGGCGGGAGAAGCTGGCGGGGGCGGCGAAGGTCTCGGCCATGGCGGCGGCCCGCTCGGCCAGGCGCAGGGCGTCGGCGGCGTGCAGCAGCAGGTCGTCCAGCACCACGCGTTCGGACACGCCGCGGCGGACGCGGCTGAACACATAGCCGCCGGTGGCTGCGGTCTCGCCGCTCCAGGGCCCATCGCCCTCTTCGGCATAGAGGTTCAGGCGCTTGGCCGCGAGGTCGAGGTCGCCGTTTTCCCCCAGCAGGCCGGCCAGGGCCGCCTGTTCGATGGCGAAGGCCGGGGCGCGGGAAGACAGGCGGTCCACATTGGCCTTGGCGCCCCGGGCGGTCTGAACCAGGGCGTGCAGGTCGGGTCCGGCCAGCTGCTCGCCGGACGCGAGCGTCAGGGTGGCGCCGTCGACGCCCTCATTGACCAGGAAGGCCTCGAGCTCGGGGTCGTCCTGCAGATAGCGGATCGACTTGCCCTTGGTCGCCTTATAGAGCGGCGGCCGGGCGATATAGAGATAGCCCCGCTCGATCACCTGCGGCATCTGCCGGTAGAAGAAGGTCAGCAGCAGGGTGCGGATGTGCGCCCCGTCGACGTCGGCGTCGGTCATGATGATGCGGTGATAGCGCATCTTCTCGATGTTGAAGTCGTCGCGACCGATGCCGGCCCCGAGGGCCGTGATCAGGGT
>NZ_JAUXVZ010000065.1 GCF_030680185.1 Phenylobacterium sp. | reverse complement strand
GCCGGCTTCCTGGGGATGATGTACTATTTCGTGCCTAAGCGGGCCGAGCGGCCGGTCTATTCCTACCGCCTCTCGATCGTCCACTTCTGGTCGCTGATCTTCATCTACATCTGGGCGGGTCCCCACCACCTGCACTACACGGCCCTGCCCCAGTGGGCCCAGACCCTCGGCATGACCTTCTCGATCATGCTGTGGATGCCGTCCTGGGGTGGCATGATCAACGGCCTGATGACGCTCTCGGGCGCCTGGGACAAGCTGCGCACCGATCCGGTGATCCGGATGATGGTGGTGGCCATCGCCTTCTACGGCATGTCGACCTTCGAAGGTCCGCTGATGTCGATCCGGGCGGTCAACGCCCTGTCCCACTACACCGACTGGACCATCGGCCACGTGCATTCGGGCGCGCTCGGCTGGGTCGGCTTCATCAGCTTCGGCGCCGTCTACTGCATGGTTCCGTGGCTGTGGAAGAAGGAGCGCCTGTATTCGAACCAGTTGGTCGAGTGGCACTTCTGGATCGCGACCACCGGCATCCTTCTCTACATCTGCGCCATGTGGGTGTCGGGCATCATGGAAGGCCTGATGTGGCGCGAATACACGTCGCAGGGCTTCCTCGCCAACGCCTTCGTTGAGACCGTGGCGGCCAAGCACGTCGAGAACATCATCCGCACCGTGGGGGGCCTCATGTACCTCTCCGGCGCCCTGATCATGTCCTACAACCTGTGGCGTACGATCCGTCTGCCGAGCCCCGCCTCGCAGCCTGCGGTCACCGCCCCTGCGCTGATCCCGGCCGAATAGGGGGCTCTGATGAAGTCTGTCTGGAACAAGCACGGCGTCCTCGAGCGCCGCTCCATTCTCCTCACCGTGGCCATCCTGCTGGTGGTGTCGGTGGGCGGCCTGGTGGAGATCGCCCCGCTCTTCTACCTGGAGAGCACCATCGAGGAGGTGGAGGGCGTTCGCCCCTACACGCCCCTCGAGCTGGCCGGCCGCGACATCTATATCCGCGAGGGCTGCTACACCTGCCACTCGCAGATGGTGCGGCCCCTGCGCGACGAGGTGGAGCGCTACGGCCACTACAGCCTGGCGGCCGAGAGCATGTACGACCACCCCTTCCAGTGGGGGTCCAAGCGCACCGGGCCGGACCTCGCGCGGGTTGGCGGCAAGTACTCCGACGCCTGGCACAGCGACCACCTGATCGACCCGCGCTCGGTGGTCCCGGAATCGGTCATGCCGCCCTACGCCTTCCTGGCGCAGAAGGAGCTGGAGCAGAAGGACGTCGAGGCCAAGCTCGCGGCCATGACCAAGGTCGGCGTGCCCTACACCCAGGGGATGATCGACGCCGCCCAGGCCGATCTGCGCACCCAGGCCGATCCCTTCGCCTCGTCCCGGGACTTCCGCGGCCGCTATGGCGAGGCCGTCCTGCAGCGTGACTTCGACGGCGACCCGGCCCGGCTGACCGAGATGGACGCCCTGATCGCCTATCTCCAGATGCTCGGCACGCTGGTCGACTTCTCCACCTACGAAGCCGAGGAGAGCCTGCGATGAGCGCGCTGACCTACGAGACGGTGGCCCGCTTCGCCCAGCAGGGCGGGACCCTCTACTTCGCCGCCATCTTCGCCGCGGGCGTCGTCTACGCCCTCTGGCCGCGCAACGGCGAGACCTTCCGCCGGGCCGCCAACCTGCCCCTCGAAAAGGATGAGGACGACCATGTCCAAGCGTGAGGCCGACGAGGTCACTGGCGTCGAGACCACCGGCCACGAATGGGATGGCATCAAGGAGCTCGACAACCCCCTGCCCCGCTGGTGGCTCTATGTGTTCTGGGCCAGCATCGTCGTGGCGATCGTCTACTGGGTGCTGCTGCCGGCCTGGCCGGGGATCAACGGCTACACCAAGGGCCTGATGGGCCAGTCCGACCGCGCCAATGTCGCCCAGGAGCTTCAGGCCCTGCGTGACCTGCGCGGCGAAGGCGCCGCCCGGCTGACCCACGCCACCCTGGAAGAGATCGAGTCCGATCCCGCCCTCCAGGAATACGCCATGGCCGTCGGTCAGTCGGTGTTCGGCGACAATTGCGCCACCTGCCACGGCGCCGGCGGCGGCGGCGCTAAGGGCTATCCCAACCTGGTGGACGACATCTGGCTGTGGGGCGGGAGCCTGGCCGACATCCACCACACCCTGCAGGTGGGCGTGCGGTCCGGCGCCCAGGGGGCGCGGTTCTCGCAGATGCCCGCCTTTGGCCGCGACCAGATGCTGACCGGGCCGCAGATCAACGACCTGACCGAACTGGTGGTCAGCCTGTCGGGCCGCGAGGCCGACAAGGCCGCCGTCGAACGGGCCGCGCCGATCTATGCCGCCCAATGCGTCTCCTGCCATGGGGCGGCGGGGACGGGCGATCAGGCCCAGGGCGCGCCGAACCTGACGGACGGCGAATGGCTCTATGGCGCCTCGCGCGAGGAGATCCGCACCCAGATCTGGTCAGGGCGCAACGGCGTCATGCCGTCCTGGGCCGGCCGCTTCGACGACGAGACGCTGAAGGCCCTGGCCGTCTACGTCCACGCCAACGCCGGCGGTCAGTGAGCGCGCCATGACCGTCGTCATCGACCGCACCAAGCCCCCAGAACACCCGGACTCCAAACCGCCCCGCTCGGCGGCGGCCCGGGCGCGGGAAAAGGGCGGCTCTGACGGCGGTCTCTACAAGCGTCGCACGCCCATCTATCCCAAGCTGGTGCACGGCGCGTGGCGGCGGCTGAAGTGGGCGCTGCTGATCGTGACGCTCACCATCTACTACGTCACCCCCTGGATCAGGTGGGATCGCCCCGGCGACCTGCCGGACCAGGCGGTGCTGGTGGATTTCGCGGGACGGCGGTTCTACTTCTTCTTCATCCAGCTCTGGCCGCAGGAGGTCTATTTCATCACCGGCCTGCTGGTGATGGCGGCCCTCGCCCTCTTCCTGGCCAGCGCGCTGTTCGGCAGGCTGTGGTGCGGCTATGCCTGCCCCCAGACCGTCTGGACCGACCTCTACATCCACATCGAGCGCTTGTTCGAGGGCGACCGCAACGCCCGCATGAAGCTCGACGCCGCCCCCTGGTCCTTCGACAAGGCTTGGCGCAAGGGCGGCAAGCACGCCGTCTGGCTGGGGATCGCCTTTGGCACGGGCGGCGCCTGGATCTTCTACTTCCACGACGCGCCGACCCTGATCCGCACCTTCTGGATCGGACAGGCGCCGATGACCGCCTATGTCTCCTGCGCGATCATGACCTTCATGACCTATGTGCTGGCCGGCTCCATGCGCGAGCAGGTCTGCACCTATATGTGCCCCTGGCCGCGCATCCAGGGCGCCATGCTCGATGAGCATTCCCTGCAGGTCACCTACCGCTTCGACCGCGGGGAGCCGCGCGGCCCGCACAAGAAGGGCGCCACATGGGCCGGACGCGGCGACTGCATCGACTGCAACGCCTGCGTCGTGGCCTGCCCCATGGGGATCGATATCCGCAACGGCCCGCAGCTGGAGTGCATCAATTGCGGCCTGTGCATCGACGCCTGCGACGAGATCATGCTCAAGGTCGAACGGCCCAAAGGCCTGATCGCCTATGACACCGACGCCGCCGTCGCCGCCCGGTCCAAGGGGGACAAGGCCGTCTATCGCCTGGTGCGGCCGCGCACCCTCTACTATGCCGCAGCCCTCGCCTTCGTCTCGGGCCTGATGGTCTGGGGCCTGATGACGCGCAGCCCCATGGACGTCCACGTCCTGCGCGATCGCAACCCGACCTTCGTGCGCATGCAGGATGGCGACATCCGCAACGGCTACACGCTCAAGATCGCCAACCGCACCTTCCAGCCCATGCAGGCCCACATCGCCTTCGAGGGCGTGGCCGGCGCCAGCCTGAAGACGCCCGGCATGGACGCCACCTCTGGCGCCCTGAGCGTCACCGTCGAGCCCAATCAGATCCGCGCCGTGCGGGTCCTGGTCACGGCGCCGGCGGACGGCCTTCTCCACGCCAACATGCCCGCCGCCTTCGTCGTGCGGGCCGGTGATGCGGACCAGAGCATCGAGACCACCTTCCTCTCCGGAGCGGCGAACACCCGATGAGCGACATCCCCTCTCCTGACGGCTTCCGCATCCGCGGCTGGCACGTGCTGGTCGCCTTGTGCGCCTTCTTCGCCGTGATCATCGCCGTCAACGCCGTCTTTCTCACCGCAGCCCTGCGCACCTTTCCCGGCGAGGTTTCGATCACCCCCTATGAGGATGGCTTGGCCTTCAACCGCCAGCTGGCCCAGCAGGCCCGGCAGGCCGAACTGGGCTGGCGCGCCGCCGCCCGGGCCGAGGCCGGTGCGGTGGTGGTCGAGATCGCCGACGCCGAGGGCCGCCCGGTCGAGGGTCTGAGGGTCCAAGGCCGCCTGCAGAGGCCGGCCACCGAGACTGGCGCCCGCGACCTGCGCCTCAGCGAACAAGCGCCTGGCCTCTACAGGGCGTCGTTGGACAGCGTCATGGGCGCCTGGGACCTGACGATCCAGGCCCAGGGGCCTGCGGGCCGCGACTTCCAGGCCGAACGGAGACTGACATGGCCTTGACCTTGAACCCCGGCCGCGCCCCGGACCTGTCGGCCTTCCTGAAGCGCGCCGAGGGCGGTCCCTCCCGGCTCGACCTGCTGGTCAAGGGCGCCCGCTGCGCGGCCTGCATGTCGAAGATCGAGAAGACCGTCGGCGACCTGCCCGACGTGGCCGCCGCCCGCCTGAACCTGACCGAAGGCCGACTGAGCGTCCGGTTCGCCACCAGCGAGGGCGATGCGGGCCGCGTCATCGCCACCCTCGAAGGTCTGGGCTATCCCGCCACGCCCTATGATCCGGCCCAGGCAGTGGCGGCCCATGACAAGGAGAGCCGCCGGCTTATCCTGGCCATGGCGGTGGCCGGCTTCGGCGCCGGCAACGCCATGATGTTCTCGGTGCCAGTCTGGGCCGGGCTGTTTGGCCAGGAGCTGGGGCCGGCGACCCGCACCATGATGCTGTGGCTCTCGGCCATCGTCGCCACGCCCTGCGCCATCTATGCCGGCCTGCCCTTCTTTGAGTCCGCCTGGCGATCCTTGAAGGCCGGCCGGGCCAATATGGACGTGCCGATCTCCATCGGCGTGATCCTGACCCTGTTCATCAGCTTCGTCGAAACCCTCCTGCGCGGTCGGGACGCCTATTTCGACGCCGCGGTCTCCCTGCTCTTCCTGCTGCTGATCGGCCGTTGGCTCGACCACCGCCTGCGCGCCCGCGCCCGCAGCGCCGCAGCCGATCTCCTGGCCCTGCAGGCCCCGGCCGCATCGGTGCTGGGGACCGATGGGGTGGAGCGGATCAAGCCCCTGAGCGAGGTGGCGGTGGGCGAGCGGGTTCTGGTGCGCCCCGGCGAGCGCATACCCGTGGACGGCTTCGTGGAGGACGGGGTCTCCGAGCTCGACAACGCCCTGTTGACCGGCGAGACGGCGTCCGTCCCCGTGCGGCCCGGCGATACCTGCCGGGCCGGCGCGGTCAACCTGTCGGGGCCGCTGCGGCTGCTGGCCATCGCGCGCTCGGAGGACTCCGCCGTCGCCGCCATCGCTCGCCTGGTGGAGGCCGGCGCCCAGACCAAGTCGCTCTATGTCCGCCTGGCCGACCGGGCCGCGGCCGTCTATGTGCCGGTGATCCACAGCCTCGCCGCCTTGACCTTCGCCGGCGGTCTCGCCCTGGGGCTGGGGCCGCGGGAAGCCCTGTTGCGGGCCGCAGCCCTGCTGATCATCACCTGCCCCTGCGCGCTCGGCCTCGCGGTGCCCGCGGTGCAGATCACCGCCTCCTCACGGCTTTTCCGCAAAGGGATTCTGGTCAAGTCTGGCGCGGCCCTGGAGCGGCTCGCCGAGGTCGATCACGTGGTGTTCGACAAGACCGGCGTGCTGACCGAAGGCCGGCCCCGCCTGATCGACGCCCCCGCCGCCGCCATCGCCATGGCTGCGCCCCTGGCGCGGGCCTCGGCCCACCCGCTGGCCCGGGCGCTGGCCGCCGAGGCCGGCCCCGGCGTACGGGCCGTCGATGTCGTCGAGACCGCCGGCCAGGGCGTCGAAGGGGTGATCGCAGGCCGCCGGGCCCGCCTGGGCCGGGCGGGTTTCGTCGGCCTCGAAGGCCGCGCCGGCTCCGAGACCGAGCTCTGGTTCGCCTTCGATGGCGACACCAGGATACGCTTCGCCTTTTCCGACCAGCTGCGCCCGGACGCCGCCGAAACCATCGCCGCCTTGCGCCGCCAGGGCCTGACCGTGGAAATCCTCTCCGGCGATCTGGCCGGGCCTGTGGCGCGAGCGGCCGCCACCCTGGGCGTCGGCGATTGGCGCGCCGGCCTGACGCCCGAGCAGAAGGCTGCGGCCATCGACGAGCTCGCAGCCCAGGGCCGCAAGGTGCTGATGGTCGGCGACGGGCTCAACGACACCGCCGCCCTGGCCCGCGCCCACGCCGCCATGGCGCCAGGCACGGCCCTGGACGCCAGCCAGAACGCCGCCGATCTGGTGTTTTCCGGCGCCGGCCTTGGCGCCGTTCCGGAGGCGATCCATGTGGCGAGTGCCGCGCGGCACCGCGCCCTGGAGAATTTCGGCTTCTCGGCCCTCTACAATGTCGCCGCCGCGCCCATGGCCATGCTGGGCTTGGTCAACCCCCTGGTGGCGGCCCTGGCCATGTCGGGCTCGTCCCTGATCGTCACGCTGAACGCCCTGCGCATGCATGGCGAGGGGCGTCGCTGATGGGCGTCATCCTGATCCTCGCCCCGATATCGGTCCTGATCGGCCTGTCGGGGCTCGGCGCCTTCTGGTGGACGTTGCGCAGCGGACAGTACGAGGACCCCGCCGGTGACGCCGCCCGCATCCTGATCGAGGATTCCGACGACCTGATCAGCTGAGCCTGGACCTCGGCGCCTGACCCCGCCATGGTCGCGGCTCTTGGATAACGAGGTTCGAACATGCGTCAGACCCTGATCGCCGTCGCCAGCGTGCTCGCCCTGGCCGGCTGCTCGGCGGGTTCGGAGGAGCCCTTTGTCGGCTTCGGCGCCGATCCCAGTATTCCCGCGCCCGAGGCAAGCCTGCTGCCCAGGGTCAATCCGGCCAAGGCCGTCGGCTGGCCGGCTGGGGCCGCGCCGGTGGCCCCCGATGGGTTTGTCGTGACCCGCTTCGCCGGCGACCTTTCCCATCCGCGCTGGTTGCTGGTGCTGCCCAATGGCGACGTGCTGGTCTCCGAAGCCAGCTCCGAACCCAAACCGCCGGAAGGGCTGATGGATCGCATCGCCCAGCGGGTGCAGGCCTATGCCGGCGCGCTCAAGCCCAGCCCCAACCGAATCATGCTGCTGCGCGACGCCGATGGCGACGGCCTGGCAGAAATGCGCGAGGTCTTTGCCTCCGGGCTCAACCGGCCCCAGGGCATGGCCCTGGTGGGAGACACCCTCTACATCGCCAACACCGACGCCTTGGTGGCCACGCCCTACCGCGACGGCCAGCTCCGCATGGAGGGCGTTCCCCGCAAGGTCGTGGATCTGCCGGCCGGTCCCATCAACCACCACTGGGTCAAGAACGTCGTCGCCGCCCCCGACGGCCAGCGGCTGTTCGTGACCTCGGGCTCCAACTCCAACATCGCCGAGAACGGCATGGCCGCCGAAGAGAACCGGGCGGCGATCCTGGTGGTCGATCCCGCCGCCGGCACGGTGAAGCTCTATGCGTCGGGCCTGCGCAATCCCAATGGCATGGCCTATGAGCCCACCACCGGCGCCCTATGGACCGCGGTCAATGAGCGCGACATGCTGGGCGACGATCTGGTCCCCGACTACATGACCCGGGTGCGCGAGGGCGGCTTCTATGGCTGGCCCTATTCCTATTTCGGCGGCGTCGTCGATGAGCGCGTCGAGCCTCAACGGCCAGATCTGGTGGACCGCGCCATCACCCCGGACTATGCGCTGGGGCCCCACACCGCATCCCTGGGCCTGACCTTCTACACGGCCGAGGCCTTCCCCCCGGCCTATCGGGGCGGGGTGTTCGTCGGCCAGCACGGCTCGTGGAACCGCAAGCCGCTCAGCGGCTATCGCGTGGTGTTCGTACCCTTCGCCGGCGGCATGCCTGCGGGCGAGCCCCAGGTCTTCCTGACCGGCTTCCTCAATGACCGCGATCAGGCCATGGGCCGACCGGTGGACGTGGCGGTCGATGGTCGCGGCGCCCTGCTGGTCACCGACGATGCGGGCGGCGCGGTCTGGCGCGTGGCGCCAGCCGCCGCAGCGCCTCAGGCCGCCGATCGATAGCCGCTCGAGGTCGGCGCCCGTTCGAGGGCGAACCGGCCCACCAGGCCGTTCAACTGATCGGTCTCCCGGCGCAGGGAGTGGGCGGCGGCCGTGGCCTCCTCGACCATGGCGGCGTTCTGTTGGGTGACGTGGTCCATCTGGTTCACCGCAGAGTTCACCTCCGCCAGGGCGCGGGACTGCTCCTCGGCCGAGGCCGCGATCTGGGCGACGCTGTGGTCGATCTCAACCACCCGCTCGACTATGCGGCGCAAGGCTTCACCCGTTTCGGCGACGAGGCCGACGCCGGATTCCACCTGGGTCGCGCTCTGGGTGATCAGGTTGCGGATCTGCTTAGCCGCATCCGAAGATCGCTGGGCCAGGGCCCGGACCTCGGACGCCACCACGGCGAAGCCACGGCCCGCCTCGCCGGCCCGGGCGGCTTCGACACCGGCGTTCAGGGCCAGCAGGTTGGTCTGGAAGGCGATTTCGTCGATCACGCCGATGATCTGGCCGATCTGTTTGGATGAGGAGTCGATCTCGCCCATGGCCGACACGGCCCGGTCCACGACCTCGCCCGAATGGACGGCTTCGGCCTTGGCCGAGCTGACCATGCTCGAGGCCTCGCGGGCGCCGCTGGCGGCCTTGCCGACGCTTTCGGTCAGTTCGTGCAGCGCCGCGGCGGTCTCCTCCAGGCTGGCCGCCTGCTGCTCGGTGCGGCGCGACAGGTCATCCGACGCCGAGGTGATCTCATCGGCGCCCACCCGGATGCCGCCAGAGGATTCCGCCACCATGCGCATGGCCTCGGCCAGCTTGCCCACGGCCTGGTTGAAGTCGGCCTTCAGCCCATCGAACTGCGGCGACAGGTTGTCCTCCAGGCGGCTGGCAAGGTCGCCTTGCGCCAGATTCCGCAGCGCGGCCGTCAGAGCGGCCATGGCCGCAGCCTGCTGCTGCTCGGCCAGTTGGCGGGCGTCTTCGGACTTCTTTCGCTCGGTCTCGAGAGCCTCGAGATAGATCGAGATGGCCAGATCCATGTCGACCAGGGTCGCCTTCACGAGAACCGACACGGTTTCGGCGGCCTCCTGTGGGCGGGTCCGCTTGGTGAGCGTCGGCCATTGGCGGGCGATGGCGGCGTGGATCAGTTGCTCCAGCACCAGGGCGTAGCCGCCGATGTACCATTGCGGCTCCAGGCCCAGACGGGCGTGGGTTTCGCCGATCGTGCGGACGCCCTTGGCGTAGTCGTCCCCGAACTGGCCTTCAGCGATGATGCCCCAGTGGGCCGCCTGGCGGCTCTGGGCGCCGGACATGTGGGCGTCGCTGGTGAAGAACCTCTGGACCTCGGGGGTCTTGCGGATCTTGGCGTAGAAGACGTCGAGGGCCGGGCCGATGGCCTCGGCGAGAAAGCCGCGGAGACCGCGCAGGCGCTCGACCCCGCGGCTGTCGAGACCGATGAAGTCGAGGCGTTCTTGAATGTGCGAAGATTTATTCATGGGCGTTCCACCAGATGGACCAGGCCGGCGCATCCTGGCGAGGTGGTCGGCATGTCCAAGGGATGGCGCGATCGAGGCTAACGAGACCTTAAATGCGGCCCGAACTGCGGCTCATACGGAGGCGGCAGATTGTCGCATATCGTCGGTCGCCGAATGTTCGGCGACCGGCGATATGGCCTATTGGAACCGGTAGGTCAGGCCCAGGCCCCACATCCGCGGGGCGCCGGCGATGAAGGTCGGCAGGCCCAGGGAGTCGCCGGTGTTGCCGGCGTCGATGATGTAGGTCTCGTCGGTGACGTTGTTGACGAAGGCCTCCAGGGTCAGCGGCATGGAGTCCGGCGTCCACGAGGCCCGGATGTTCAGGGTCCCGTAGGAACCCTGGCGCTCGTCCTGCAGGTTATCGGCCACGAACACCGACGGCGGCTGCTGGAAGGCCGGCAGATCGTTGTTGTCGTCGAAGAAGACTTCCGACTGCCAGACATAGGTCGGCCGCAGGCTGAACTGGCCGCCCATGAGATCGACCGTCCAGTTGGCTCCGACGCTGGCCATATGGTCGGGCGACAGGCGGAAGCTGTTGCCGTCATAGGCGCCGCCTTCGAACCGGGCGTGGCTGTAGGCGTAGGTTCCGTAGAGGGTCAGGCCCGCCGCAGCGGAAACTTCTGCCTGGCCTTCAAAGCCATAGGCCTTGGCCTTGCCGGCGTTGGTGGTGACGAACAGCGTGCCCTGCTGCTCCACTGTCTGGAAGTTGTCGTAGTCGTAGTAGTAGACCGAGCCGTCCACACGAACCCGGCCGCCGAGTTCGGCCTTGGCGCCGACCTCGTAGGAATCGACGGTTTCCGCCTCGACCTGGGCGAAGCGCGTGGCGCCCTCGGGCGCGGCGGGGCCGGCGGCAGACAGCACTTCGGGGCGACGGCCGCGGGCGTAGGAGGCGTAGAGGTTGGCGTCGTCGCTCAGGGCGTAGCGGCCCACCAGACGCCAAGTGAAGCCGTCGCTCTCCAGATCCTGCTCGCTCAGCCCGCCATTGCCGGCGGTGGGCTGGAAGGTGAGGCCAAACAGCGGCAGCTGGGCCGGCGTGAGCTGCTGCACGATCGGCAGGGCTAGCGCGCCGAGGATAGCTTGCGCCTGGCCGACGGCCTGAGGCGTGCCGGCCGCGGCGATCTGGGCCGCGCCGATGGCGCCGCCGAGCACGCTGCGACCGCCGACCACGCGGGAGGAGAAGCCCGTGGTCTTGTCGTCGCGGGTGTAGCGCAGGCCCGCCGACAGCTCGAGCCGGTCGGTGACGTCGAAGGTCACGTCGCCGAACACGTCATAGGAGGTCAGCTCGCTGGTGTTGGTCGCCTCCTCCACATGGTTGGACCGGAGGTTGGCGGCGATGCCGGCGGCCTGGGCCGAGGTCAGCAGCACATTGCCGCCGCTCAGCTGACCGACCAGCCCCTGGATGAGGGCGCCGGTGAAGGGGGTGAGACCGAACAGGGCGGCCGGGGCCGGCGTGGTGGCCGGCAGGCCCGTGCCCGCCGCGCCGCCGTTCAGCTGGCCGGTCAGGACCGCAAGGCCCATGCGCTCGTCGAACTGCAGCGGCAGACGCTGGCGGCCGTCATCGCGGAACACGCCGGCGCCGACAAAGCCGCGAACCCGCCCGCCCTGGTCGAAGTTCAGGCGGAACTCCTGGCTGAACTGCTCACCGATGGCGTCGTTGAGACCGGTCAGGATGGGCAGCGAGATGCCGTCGGGGTCAAAGACCTCCTCGGACTCAAAGCGTCGGGCCGCGCTGGTCGAGGTCAGGGTCACCGCATCGGTAAGCTCGATGGTCGCAAGACCCGTCACACCCCACACGGTGCGATCGACGCCCAGGGCCATGCCGCCCTGGAAATTGGCCGGCGCGGCCAGGGCCGCCGCATCCCACGGGTCGCGGGACGCCAGGACCTGGCCGGTGGTCGGATCGGTAGGGGAATAGCCGCCGGACTTGAAGGCCGTGCCCGCGGCCTTGTCTTCCTGGTAGTTGACGATGAAGTCAAAGTTCACCCGGTCAGACGGGTTCAGGTTGAAGGCCAGACGACCGGCCACGGTGTCCACCGACTGGAAGTCTTCGCCGCCCAGCGCGTTCTCCACATAGCCGTCCCGCTGACGGATGCGGCCCGAGAACCGGATCGCCGCCGCATCGGTCATCGGGATGTTCACCGCGCCCTCAGCCATGCGGTAGCCATAGTCGCCGGCCTGGCCGGTGATGTAGCCGTCGAACACGCCCGGCTGCGCCTTGCGCTGGATGATGTTGACGCCGCCGATCAGGGCGCCGCGGCCAAACAGGGTCGACTGCGGCCCCTTGGCCACCTCGACCCGCTCCAGGTCGAACAGCTCCACATAGGAGCCCTGGGCCTTGGAGATCGACACCCCATCCTGGAACACCGAGACGCGGGCCTCGGCCGAGGCGTCGGTGGAGTCCGAGGTGATGCCGCGCATCACGAAGCCGGGGTTGTTGGGCGACTGGTCCTGAACCTCGAAGCCGGGCGTATAGGCCGACAGGTCGGCGAAATCCTGGACGCCCAGGGCGTTCAGGCGCTCGGCCCCGAACGCCGTCAGGGCCAGCGGCACGTCCAGGGACTGCTGCTCGCGCTTCTGGGCGGTGACGACGATTTCTTCGAGGAGGGTGGAGTCCTGGGCCTGGGCGGCGCCGGCCGCGGCCAAGGCGAACAGGCTCGCAGCGGCCAGCAGCCGCGCGGTGGAAGTGGTCATGTCGATCCCCTGTGGTCCTGAACGAACACGAGAGTCGCGATGGGAGGATCGCGCTCGCTGGAGCGCCCCCTGCCGCGGTTCGACGACAAATCCATGAAGGTTGTCGGGTCCGCGTTCCAGCTACCGCACAAGGCGGCGAATTGTGGCCCGGACGCCGCAATCTGAGGCGCATCGAGCCGCCTGATCCGGCGGCCTCCAGAACGGTGTTAGCCGAAGGTCTTTCGCAGGCGCACAAAGATGGCGCGGCCATATTCGAGATCGCGCACATCGGTATAGGCCAGCCGGTCGTCCGACCGCGGTCCGATATAGACCTCGCGGATCCGCTGGACATTCCGCGCGCCGAGGTTCTGCGCCTCCACGCGCAGGATGAGGTCACGGCGCGGCTTGTACTCGGCGAAGATGACCACCCAGATTCCGACCTTGCGGGTCTCGATCTCGCTCAGGCGGTAATAGCTTTCGCGATAACCGCCCGTGGCGTCGATCCCCCAGTTGGCCTGCAGGCCCGGCAGGTCGTGGGTGAAGTGCGCCTCCCACTCCACGGGGCGCAGACCGGAAATCTCCCGCGTCCCGCCCAGGACCGGGTCGTTCACCTCCGAGCGGCGCCAGGTCCCCTGCCCCTTCAGCTGCCCGCCGCGCAGACCCAGGCGGTCCAGCGGCAGGGTCAGGTTGAGGATCGCCTCGTCCTTGGTCCCGTCCCCCAGATTGCCCGGGGCGTCGGCCACCGCCACACCGCCGGCGAACAGCGGCGCCCGATCGATGACGTCGGTCAGCTCGGCGTGGCGCAGGGTCGCCACCAGGACGGCCCCACCGCCGAAGCGCTGCTCGAAGGTCGCCTCGCCCACCCAGGCCTGTTGCGGGCTGAGATCGGGATTGCCGGCCAGGACCGCGCCGGTGCTGACGGCCGAGGAGGCGGCGACGAAGTCGTCGAAGTTCAGCTGGCCGACCTCGCGCTCGAGGCGGAACCGCACCTGCCGGCCGCCGCCGGGCGACCAGGCCAGGGCCAGCCGCGGCTTGGTGAAGCTGAGCGACTTCTCCAGCACCACGTCGCCGGTCGAGGAGATGGACGAGGCCTCCTGGCGCAGGCCAGCCTCGATGCTCAGCGTCGGATTGGCCCGCCAGGTCAGGGTGGCGAAGGCCTCGCCGCGGGTCTCCTCCACCTCAACATCGGCGGCCGGCAGAGGCACGACGGCGCCGTTGAGGGTGAAGGCCGTCTGGCTCTCCAGCCGGTTCAGCGCGCCCTCTGCGCCCGCCTCGGCGCTCAGGGCCGGGCTGATCGTGTGGCGCAGGGTGAGGCGCCCGACCGTCTCGGTGACGGCCTTGTCCAGGTCGAAGTCCCGGCGCAGCCCCGGGGCCTCGAAGTCGGCCAGGGTCTCGACATCGTTCCACTGCTGGAAGGCGACGGCCTCCAGCGAGCTCTGCGGCCCAATCGGCCGGGCGTATCGCGCCCCCAGCTCCTGCTGCAGGCGCACGCTGGTGTAGTATTCGTACTCCCGCCCCGCCGGACTGATCCGGTCGGTGATCTCGCCGCTGGCCGGGGTGCGCATATAGGCGCCGTTGAGCCGCAGACGACCGCCTGCCAGCGGCGTCTCGAAGGCGCCCGTGGTCCAGGCGCGCAAGCCCCCGGCGTCGGCGTCCACGACGGATGCGATCAGCACCTCCCCGCCCGGTCCGAAACGGGTGCGCGGGCCGTCACCAAGCAGGTCGTCTGGTCCCTTGCCATAGACGAGGGAGGCTTCGAACCTGCGCCCCCGCCACTCGGCCTGGCTCTCGGCCCGCAGGCTGGTCAGCACCCGGCCGTCATTGATGAAATGGGCCGAGGTCATCACCGCCCCGCGCACCCCGTCGGTGCGGTTGCGCACCACATTGGCGATCACCGAGCGGCCCTGCATGTCGATGCCTGGCGCGCCGCCGCGGATCAGTTCGATGCGCGCCACGGCCGCCGCCGGAATGCGCTTGAGCAATTCGTCCAGGGCGTCGTTCTTGGAGACCGGCGGCTGACCGTCGATCAGCACATTGCCCCCGGACCCCGCCAGGCCGCGCACGGTCGCGCCCTTGTCGAAGGCGAAACCCGGCAGGCGCAGGATCATGTCATAGGCGGTGTCTGGGGCGGCCTCGGCGAACGCGCTGGGCGGATAGGCGATCACCGCCCGTTCGGCCGGAGCCGGCGCAGGCGTCAGCTCTGACGCAGGCTGCGCCATTGTGGCGACCGCGCTCGCGGCCACGATTGTCAGGATCACGTCCTGGCCCCTCCCCGGGCTGTCTTATTGTTTTTTGACAGCTTGGCCGGAATCCGGGACCGGGGCCAGATGGTTCAGGCGTCGAGAACGCCCGCCAATAGCTAGGTCTCGATTTCGAAGTAGGCGCGCTCGCCGCCCTCGGTGTGGGCGACCATCAGGATTCGGATGTCGGAGCCTTCAGCGAGCTTCAGGGTCAGGCGGCCATGGCGGAAGGCGTCGCGCATGAGTTCAGGCGAACCGATCAACTCGCCCTTGCCGATTTTCATCTTCTCGTCGCTGCGGATTTCGTAGCCCACCTTCTCGATCACGCCGGCGTACATCACCAATCCATCGTCGACGGTCGTTCGGGAAAGCTTCATGGGCGTTGGAACTCCGGTTACCGCGGCCGGCGAAAAATTTGCCGGTAGCGCCTAGGGAACGCGTGGGCTTCGCCGACGTTCCGCTGGATTCGCCCGCGCACCATCGAGGTCCAGCGCGCGACCCCGCGAAAAGACAGGATCGCGCGCCAGATTTCGAGGCGGCTAGAGCCGCTCCACGATGGTCACATTGGCCATGCCGCCGCCCTCGCACATGGTCTGCAGGCCATAGCGCTTGTTCCGCGCCTTCAGGCCGTGCACCAGCGTCGTCATCAGCTTAGTGCCCGAGGCGCCGAGGGGGTGGCCAAGCGCGATGGCCCCGCCATTGACGTTCATGTTTTCCGGATTGGCGCCGGTCGCCTGCAGCCAGGCCACGGGCACCGAGGCGAAGGCCTCGTTGACCTCGAAGAGATCGATATCGTCGATCTTCATGCCGGCCTTTTCCAGGGCCCGCTGGGTGGCGGGCAGCGGGGCTTCCAGCATGATGACCGGGTCATGGCCCATCACCGACAGGTGGTGGATGCGGGCGAGCGGCGTCAGGCCGAACTCCTTCAGGGCCTGTTCGGAGACGATCATCACGCCCGAGGCGCCGTCGCAGATCTGGCTGGAGGTGGCCGCCGTGATCGCGCCGCCCTCGACCAGCAGCTTCACGCCGCGGATGCCGTCGAGGCTGGCGTCGAAGCGGATGCCCTCATCGACCGTATGCTCGCTCTCGGCGCCGGCCTCGTCCTTGACCTTCAGGGCGACGATCTCGTCCTTGAAGGCGCCGGCCTGGGTGGCGGCGATGGCGCGCTGGTGGCTGTGATAGGCGTATTCGTCCAGCTGGTCCTTGGTGAGGCCGTACTTCTTGGCCATCATCTCGGCGCCCATGAACTGGGAGAACTGGATGTTGGGATAGCGCTCCTCCATCCGCGGGCTCTTGTACTGGCCCATGCCGGCCTTGGCGGCCAGCGCGGCCGAGGAGCCCATGGGAACCCGGGTCATGCTCTCGACGCCGGCGGCGATCACCACGTCCTGGGTGCCGCTCATCACCGCCTGGGCGGCGAACTGCAGGGCCTGCTGGGAAGAGCCGCACTGGCGGTCGATCGAGGTGCCTGGCACGCTTTCCGGCAGCTTGGAGGCCATGACGGCGTTGCGCGCCACATTGATGGCCTGCTCGCCCACCTGCATGACGCAGCCCATGATCACGTCTTCGACGCGAGCCGGGTCCATGCCCGTGCGATCGACGAGTTCGTTGAGAACGACGGCGCCCAGATCGACCGGATGCCAGTCCTTCAGCTTGCCGTTCTTGCGACCACCGGCCGTCCGCGCGGCCGCGACGATATAGGCTTCGCCCATTGTTCCGCTCCCTTGTTTCAGCGCCCTGTGGCGCATCGTTAAGGGACTCTAGGCAGGCGCCGCGAGGTAAGCCAACTGGCCTCTTTTCACCTCAAGCCGGAAGCAGCGCCCCCGGCCGCGCGGCGTCCAGCCGGAAGGTCGTCGGCAGCACGCGCTCGTGCGGCGTCTGCAGCTTCAGGGCCTTGGCGCCGCGGGCCAGGACGAGCTTGCCCAGATTGGCCGGGCCGACGCCATCCGCCAGCCTGGGCGCCATGCCTGCCCGGCGACGCAGGACGCCGTTGGCGTAGATCACATTGGCGCGCAGCAGGGCCCTGGGTGTCATGAACTCCATCGAGAGCGAGACATTCAGCATCGGGCCGTTCTCGATCCGATGCGGCGCGTTCTGGGCCCAGGTCGCCATGCGGCCGGGCGTCAGCTCGATCTCCTCGGCGCCGGCGTCCCAGGCCGGATCGAAGGCGAACTGCTCAGCGCTTTCGCGCAGCACGATGCGCTCCAGGGCTTCCTCGCCCACGAACGGCGCCTTGGGCGGATAGACCCAGACCCGCTTGGTGCCCCGCACCTGCCAGAGCGACACCAGGGGCACGTCCAGATGATAGAAGACCTGAGCATTGGCCGAGGAGATCAACACGCCCAGATCGCGCTTAAAGGTCTTCAGCCCCGGCGCCATGGCCTCCTTCTCGGCGAACACCTCGTCGGCCAGGTCGGCATAGGGCTTGAGATAGAGGTTGGCCTCGCGGAGGTTCAGCCATATGCGCCCCGCCAGGGCGGCTTCCAGCAACTGCGCGCCCGACAGATGGTCGGCCGAGCCCTTTCGCCAGGTGGTCCAGTCCTTGGGATCTTCGCCCATGGTGAACACGCCGAGCCGACTGCGCGGATAGGCCTCCAGCGCCTCCGCCAGCCCCGCGTCGGTAAATAGCGGCCGCTCATGCAGGTTATGCGCGAACGACAGGGTTTGCTGGCCGAAGGCCTTGGCCTTCTCCGCGGTCCAGTCCTGGATGATCATGGGGGTTCTCCCGTCAGACGGCGCTTCGGCCGTAGAATTCGATTTTGAAAGGACCCCACCACAGGGTCTTGCCCAGGCCGCGGGCCGCGCGGTCGAGGGTGGCGGCGAAGCCGGGGGCGCGGATGAGCCATTTGAGGCCCGCCAGCAGGCCAAAGACGCTGGCCTGGACCAACCCCTGGGCCATCCAGAAGGCGAGGCCCGCCCTATTGGGGGGATCGGCGGCGGCGCAGGCGGCCGACGGCCCCTGGCCATAGGCGAAGGCGCGGCGGATCGTGTAGTCCAGCGTCAACCGCGACGGGACCGGATCCTCCCAGACAAAGGCCTCGGCCGCCCAGGCGAAGCGCGCGCCATCGGCCTTCATCTGGCCAAACAGCAGGTCGTCCTCGCCGCCGATATGGTTGCGCACCGCGGAGAAGGGTTGCTTGGGATTGTTCAGCGCGGCCCGGCGCAGCAGGCTGTTGCCACAGCCATAATAGTCTTCGATCACGCCTGTTTCCGCCGGTCCCAGGCGCGAGAAGAAGGTCTCGAGATAGTCGCGATGACGGCCGACATCGGCTGGCGCTCTGCCTCGCACAGGACCAAAGACCACGTCGGCGTCCAGGCGCGCCTGCACCGCCAGGAGTTCGGCCAGCCAGCCGGCCGGCGCCTCCTCGTCGTCATCCAGAAAGGCGATGAGGTCGCCGCTCGCCTGGGCGAGGGCGGCATTGCGGGCGTTGGCGACGCCGGGCTCGGGCTCATGCACATAGATGACCGGAAAGGACGCCTCGGCCGCCAGGGCCCGGACGCTGGCTTGCGCCGAGGGCGTCGCATCATTGTCCACAACCACCAGCTCCAGCCGCGCCGGATCGACGCCCTGCTGAGCCAAGGCGGATCGGGCCGCGGTCATCAGGCCGGCCAGACGTCGCTGGGTTGGAATGACGATGCTGACCCGTTCGGACATGACAGACTTCACCCTTCGCTCGCCGCCCCGTTGCGTCGCCCCTTGCTGGCGACGGCGGCGGCCATGCCGCGCACGCGGCCGCCGAGGGTCAGTTCTACGTCGGAGATGGTTTCGAAACGGCGCCGCACACGGCCGGCCAGCGGCCCGGCCCCAGCGCCCGCCACGCGCCAGGCGCCCTCGCCCAGCCGGACGCGCCAACCCGACGGCCCTGCGGCGGTGAGCGTCCCCTCACCGACCGTGCGCCGCTGCAGGGCGTAGGGCGACTTGTAGTGATCATGCCCGGGGCCGAGATCATAGGTGGTCAGGCCCAGGTCCGGCATGGCCGCGATGGCCTTGATCAGGAAGAGCTGGCCGATCGAATAGGCGCCCATCTCCGGATCGGTGGAGGCGATCCAGGGGTGATAGACCGCCCCTTGGCGCACGCCGAAATGGCCCGCCACCAGCCGGCCATCGATCCGCAGGGTGATCATCAGCCCCTGAAAGTCGCCGTCGCGGGCCGCAAACAGGTTGCGCATCAGCTGGCTGGTCCAGTCCGGCGCCAGGAAGTCGTGCATGCCGGTCCTCACCAGCTGTTCGCGCTTCCAGGCGATGATCTGGTCGAAGGCGGCCTGGTCATGGTCCGGCGCCGCCACACTCAGGGGGCCGAGCTCCCGCTCGATCTTGTGCTCCAGCCGCCGATAATTCTTGAACCGCTTGGGGCTCTGGGCGCGCAGGGCTTCGAGATAGGCGTCGGCCCCGCCGTCCAGCGCGATGACATAGGCCTCATGCGTTTCCTGCGTCGCCTCGCCAAACATTTCGAGGGGATCGACCAGACCGCGAAACCGCAGGGCGCCCAGGCCGGCCGCAGCCATGGCGGCGCGGGCGTCGAAAGCTTCGGTGGCGATAAGGCCGTGATAGTCCGACAGCGGCGCGCCGATGGGCCGCGCCAGGCCGCTCGGCCGCAGGTGATGGGCCAGGAAACCCACCGCCTGGCCATCCCGCCGCCAGATCGCCACCCGGGCGTCCGGGCGGACCGCGCCGACGGCCTGAGCGAATTCCGGCCCCATCAGGGGCGAGGCGAAGGCTGGCTGCGCCGCGATCATGTGCCGCCACGCGACAAGGTCTCGGGGCTCAAGCTTCGCCGGATGAAGGGTTTCAACGTCCACGAGCAGCTCTTTCGTCTCACTGTCCCGACGTGGGATCAGTGGATCGAACTCGTGCAAGGTTCAGGCCGGTCGCCCGCCCGCAAACACCTGTGTAACAAGGGTTTTCAACCACAGGTCATCATTTGAGTCGAAGGCCGCGGGCTGGTCGGAGTCAATGTCGAGGACCGCGATCAAGGCGCCATTGGCGTCGAAAACCGGGACCACGATCTCGCTGGCCGAGCGGGCGTCGCAGGCGATGTGGCCGGGGAAGGCGTGGACGTCATCGACGACCTGGGACAGGCCGGTCGCCGCCGCAGTCCCGCAGACGCCGCGGCCGAAGGCGATGCGCATGCAGCCCAGGCTGCCCTGATAGGGACCGACCACCAGCTCGTCGCCCTTGTCGGGATCGACCACGTAGAATCCGGTCCAGAAGAAGTGGTCGAAGCTGGAGGCCAGCATCGACGCCACGGTCGCCATCCGCGCGGTTAGGTTGGGCTCGCCGTCGAGAACCGCGGCGACCTCCTCGATCAGGGCCGCGTAACGCGCCGACTTTTCGGTCGGCAGGACAAGGTCGTTGAATGCTTCAGCCATGGCCGGTGTCCTAGCTCATCTGGAGACGCCGGACGAGGCCCAGGCGAAGGGCGAACCAGCCTATGCGGCCAGGGCCTGACGTGCGGCCCGTTTGCGGCGGATCAGGGCTTCGAGGCCGCGAACGCGCTTGGCCGCGCCGACGGCGTCGTGATCGTCGGCCTCGAGAATCTGTCCCAGCACCGTCAGATGCGCGTCGACCACATCGGCCTCGCAGTGCTCCATGCCGCCCACCTCGCTGGCATAGGCGAGCAGGGCGTCTGAGGCTCGCTCCAGCATCTTGTCGCGCACCTGTCGGGCGCGGAAACGGGTGTGCTGCATGACACGATAGGTCATCTGCAGGGTGGCGCGGTCCACGCCGCCCCGGGCGGCGATCAGCCGGCGCATGGCCTCCAGCTCGACGCTGATCGTATCGCGCGCCGCCTGCCGCTCGACGATATCGACAACCTCGTCGGGATCGCTGGTGCGCCGCAGCGGGCCGGCATAGGTCAGCTCGGTCTTCCGACGGCGGTCAGGCCCGACATAGGCGTTGCTGACGATGAACGGGCGCGGCTGGCTCAGCACCAGTTGAATCCGCGACAGCAGGGCCGCGGGCGTGAAGGGCTTGACCACGAACTCGTTGACCCCAGCCTGGCGGGCAAGCTCGACCTCACGGGCGCTTCGATGGCCTGTCACCATGATCACCGGGACTTCCGGGTCTGGCACATAGGGATCGGGCGCGACCGCGGCCATGCGGATGGAGCGGGTAAACTCCAGGCCGTCCATCAGCGGCATCCGCCAGTCGGTGAAGATCAGGTCGGGATCGCGGCGGGTCAGTATCTGCCGCGCGCTCAGGCCATCGCTGGCGGCGTAGACCTCGCCAACGCCGGCTGCGCGTAGCACATCGGTCATCAGCCGGACGGTGTTGGCATGATCATCGACCACAAGCGCCTTCAGACCATCAAGGTCTTCCGCCGTCAGGCTCGCGCTGGGTAGCTTGCGCCGCATACTCTTCCACCCCCGTCCTGACCAGACCATGCCGGTCAGGGCTTGAGATGTGGTTTATGGCCAAGGTTAACGCGTCAGGCTCTAGGAGGGTCGAGCCTGGTCGCGGAACTCGTCCTCGGTGCGATCATAGCGCTCCGGGTGCTTGTATTCTTCGCGCGTGGCCGCCTCGGTGATGGCGTCGTTGGACCGGTCCCGGCGGTAGTATCGAATAAGGCCGAAAGCGATGGCGAGACCCAGCAGGGCGGCGCCGACAGGATAGAGCAGTTCCCAGCTCAGATTGATCATGGCGTTCTCCTTTCATGACCAACGGGCTTGCAGAACAAGGGGTTCCCTATTCCGCCAAGGGCAGACTTAGCTCTGCTTGAAGACCTCCGCCCTGACGATGGCTCATCTCCAATCGCCCGCCGCTGGCCTCGGCCAGACCGCGCACGATCGCCAGACCGAGGCCCGCGCCGCCGGTGTCGCGGCTGCGCGAGGTTTCCAGCCGCGCAAAGGGCTCCGTGATCCGCGCCAGGTCGTCAGCCGCGACGCCCGGCCCCCGATCGGCCACGATGATGACCGCCTGGTCCCCTGCCCGCTCCAGGGCGACCTCGGTGTCGCCGCCATATCGGACAGCGTTGTCCACCAGATTTCCCACCATGCGTCGCAGGGCCAGCGGCGATACCCTCGCAAAGGCCGTCGCCCCCTCGGTGAGGCGCACGGCCTGGCCCATTTCCTGTCGCAGGGCGATCAGGCCCTCCAGCTCGGCGCGCAGGTCGCTCAGCGGGGCCTTCGCCTCGCCCTGCCCCGCGGCGAACAGCAGGGTGTCATCCAGGAGCGCGCTCATCTCGTCCAGGTCACGGATCGCCCGGGCCTGCTGGTCGGGATCGATGATGAACTCGGCGCGCAGCCGCAGTCGGGTGAGATAGGTCCGCAGGTCATGGGCGATGGCCGCCAGCACCCGGGTCCGATCATCGACCAGGGCGCGGATGCGGGCCTGCATGGTGTTGAACGCCTCGGCGAGGTCGCGCAATTCCCGCGGGCCGCGCAAGGGCAGCTCGGCGGCCTGCAGATCATCGCCGAACTGCCGCGCGGCCTGGGCGAGACGGGCCACCGGCCTCGTGGTCTGACGCACCGCCAGGGCCAGCATCGCCAGCATCAAAAGCGCAATGAGGCTCAGCGCCATGGCCCCCCGGACGATCCGGCCGCGCGCCGCAGCCGGCGGCCGGCGCTGGATCACCAGCACCTCGCCATCGGCGAGGCGCACCGAGAGCCGCACCACCGCCCTTGGTCGGCCGCCGGAGGCCCGGCGGAGCAGTCGGCGCTCCTCAAGCTGGAAGCTCCGCCCGCCCAGGGTCGCCGCATAGCTCTGATACCGATCATCCTCAGGCCCCATCCGGCGGGCGCCGGCCAGCGGCCTTGGAAAGGTGGGCGACAGGCGAACGCCGACCCCGACCGCGTCCAGGCCGCCGATCACGGCGGGCCGGGATTCGTCGCCGCTCGCCTCGACCGCGGCCACGATGGCGGCGGACTCCGCTGGCCGAGGCAACCGGAAGAAGCCGACGCCGCCTTCCGGCGCAGGCCAGGCCAGGGCCAGGGCCACCACCGCCAGGACAGCTGCGGCGCCGGCCAACAGGATACGGGTGATGCGCGTGGACAGGCTGTCGGCGAGGATCATTGCGCGCCCTCGCGCTCCACCGCCGCGCTCAGCATATAGCCGCCGCCCCGAATGGTGCGGATGAGGCCGCCATCTGGGGGGTCGCCGAGCTTGCGCCGCAGGCGGCTCAACTGGACATCGATGGTGCGGTCGTAGGGCGCGGCGTTGCGGCCCCGCGTCCAGTCCAGCAACTGGTCGCGGCTGAGCACCCTTTGAGGGTGGGTGAGCAGGCACATGAGCAGGTCGAATTCACCGCCGCTCAAGGCGACGTCGCGACCGTCGGGCGCCGTCAGGTCGCGACGTCCGGCATCCAGGCGCCAGCCCTCAAAGAGATAGACCTGGGCGCCGCTCGCCTGGGGCCCTTGCGCCGGCGCGCCGCGGGTTCGCCGAAGGATCGCCCGCACGCGGGCGACCAGCTCCCGGGGATTGAAGGGCTTGCCCAGATAGTCGTCGGCGCCGATCTCCAGCCCCACGACCCGGTCGATGTCGTCGGTCCGCGCCGTGACCATCAGAATGGCTGTCGCGCCCTGCGCACGCAGCCGGCGGCAGAGCGACAGGCCATCCTCGCCGGGCAGCATGAGGTCGAGAAGGACAAGGTCGATCCGCCGCCTGGACGCCAGGCGATCAAAGGCGGGCACATCGGGGCAGGCGCCGACCTCGTACCCCTCGCGGGCCAGCAGGCCGACGGTCAGGTCGCGGATCTCGGAGTCGTCCTCGACGACGGCGATGAAGGTGTTGTCTGGGCGCATGGCGGGCCTCGTCAAGCTGCCCCAGCCGGCCCCCTTCGCCTAGGCCCAAGGCGGTCTGGTTACACTTCGTCACACGCGGCCACGGCTTGGTCACAGCCCGGTTTCGGAGGCGCCTTCTGATGGGGCCAAGGACGACAGGCTCGTTCTCCCCCTCCAAAGGAGCCCATCATGTTCACCCGCAACGCCATCCTCGCCATCGGCGCCTGGAGCGGTCTGGCCACCCTGCTCGTCGCCCTCCCGGCGGAGGCCGGCCAGCACGGACGCACCCGCACGGTCCAGGGTCCCTTCGGCGCCGGCTATGTCCAGGCGCGCCAGGTCAGCCGCCAGCCCGGCGCGATCAGCGTCCAGCAGAGCGTCCAGACCCATGCCGGCTACGGCGCCGCCCACAGCCGTAACGCCAGCTGGTCGGACGGCGTCTATCAGGGCGGGGCCAGCCACAGCTTCAACAATGGCGCCTCGGCCGGTCGGTCCACGACCCTCCAGGACAATGGCGACGGCTCGATCAGCTACGCCCGCGCCCGCACCGGCCTGCAGGGCCAGACCTCCACAGCGACCGGGACCTTCCAGCGGCCGCCCCGATAGGCGCCAGCAACTCAACAACCTTCAAAGGACAACACCACATGATGCGCCTATCCCTGCTGGTCCTTGGCCTGGCCGTACTGGCCACGCCCGCCCTCGCCCAGATGCGCGGCCAAGACCCTTTCGCCGATGCGGACACCAATCGTGACGGCCAGATCACCCTCGCGGAGTATCAGGCCAGTCGCGCGGCCCGGTTCGACCGCCTCGACCGCGACCGGGACGGGGTGATCGGCAAGACGGACTTTCCCCGGGTCGCCCTGCGGGGGGAACGTGGCGAAGACCTGGAGCGCATGATCTCGGCGGCCGACCGCAATCGCGACGGCGCGCTCACCCGCGAGGAACTGCTGGCCTCACCGCCGGTCGCCTTCGCCATGGCCGACGCCAACGACGATGGGGTTCTGACCGCCGCCGAGATGGCGAGCGCCAAGGCGCGCCTGCAGCAGATGCGGTCGGCCAGACGCTGAAGCGGGCGCGCTGGCCTACCAGTCGATGGCGGTGCGCAGGGTCAGCAGGGTTTCGTCGGTGACGCCGGGGCCGGCGTCTTCGATCCGCGCCTGGATCAGATTGGCCGAGAGGCGAAGGCGGGTGACGGGCAGCCAGTTGATCACCGCCCCATAGGTGGTCATCTCGCCGCCGGTGATGGCGCCATCGTCGAGATCGAGGCGGCTGACCCTCAGGCCGGTTTCCACGGCGCCGAAACCGCCCTGCCCCCAGGGTCGGTCGGGACGCACCCGCCCGAACGTGCCCGAGCCGATGTCATAGGGCCGCGCCTCGCCGGTCCAGCGCCAGGCCACCTGGCCCGACCAGCCGGCGAACTGCGGGCTGGTCGTGGGGCCGTCAAAGTTGATCGCGCCCCCCTCGATCTGGATCGTGAGCGGACCCCGGCCATAGCCCGCCTCGAGACCCACGAACCGGGCGGCGTCGGCTACGAAGTCGCCAGTGTCCACGGCGGTCGGCGCGCGCCCGGTTTCCGGTCGCTGCGACAGGCTGACCGTCGGATCGTGGTTGTCCATCTCCAGGGCGTAGGCCGAGGCGCCGACATGGAGGGCCGCCTCGCCGGGCAGCAGATCCCCATAGGCGCGCAGGGCCACCAGCCGGGACTCGCCGCGCTCGCCGTCCAGGTCGTGGCCGTCAGCCTCGCCGAACGCGCCAGCCTGAAGGCCCCAGCGCTCACGCGCATAGTTGGCGGCCAAGCCGACGCGGCGCCCCGGCGCGAAGGCGCCGGCGAAGGTCGAGCGCTCCAGGAACAGGGTCTGGGTGTCCGAGGTCAGGTCCTCGTTAGTGACCGGCGGCTTGAAATGGCCGCCGACAAGCTCGAGCGAAGGGGTCGCCTGATAGGCCAGGGTCACGTCCTGGAGCGAAACCTCCGGGCCGCTGAAATCGGCTTCCACCACATAGGCGACCTCGTCGGACAGGTCTCCCTCGACCCCGAGATAGAATCTGCGGACCTCCCCGCCCGTGATGGTGGAGCCCTCGTCATTATTAGCCACCAGGGCGTCGAACTGCGCCCGCCCCCTCAGGGCCAGCCCCTCAAGCGCTGAAGCCTGGTCGGACTCAGCGGCCGCGCTGGCGGCCGGCAGAGGCGCCATGGCCAGGGCCAGGCCTGTCCCGACCAGCAATGGAATCGTGCTGCGCATTATTCCCCATACAGATGATATGGCGCCGAAGCCACAGGCTGCGCCTTAGCGAAATCGCACAGAGCAAAAGGCTTTGCCACAAACGGGCGGCCTGTTATTGCGAATGACTTTCAAGATCTCTTAAGACGCCAGGCCCCCCATGTCCGTCACCAAGACCCTCCTTCCCAGCGCCAGCGCGCTGGTCTTCGCCCTTATGGCCGCGCCGATGGCCATGGCCCAGAGCCAGGGCGTCGAGGTCGATGAGCTTGTGGTCACGGGGTCACAGGTGGAGCTGGCGCCGGTCTATGCCGGCGGTCAGGTGGCCCGTGGGGGCCGGGTGGGCCTGTTCGGCGCCCTGGACGTGATGGACACGCCTTTTTCGGCCACCAACTACACCGAGGAACTGGTCCGCAACCAGCAGGCGACCGGTGTCGGCGACGTGCTGAAGAACGAGCCCACCGTCCGCGTGGCCAAGGGCTTCGGCAACTTCCAGGAGCTCTATGTCGTCCGTGGTTTCCCCGTCTATTCCGACGACATGACCTATAACGGCGTCTACGGCATCCTGCCCCGGCAGTTCGTGGCCGCCGAACTGATCGAGCGGCTGGAAGTCTTCCGCGGCGCCAACTCCTTCCTGAACGGGGCTGCGCCGGGTGGCAGCGGTATCGGAGGGGCCTTCAACCTGGCGCCCAAGCGTGCGCCGCAGGATCCGCTGACCCGGGCGACGGTCGGCTACGAGAACGAAGGCGCCCTCTATGGCGCCCTGGACGTGGCCCGCCGGTTCGGCGCGACCGAAGACATCGGCGTGCGGCTGAATCTGGTCAAGCGCGACGGCGAGACCTCGGTCGCCGACCAGGATCGCGACCTGTCCGTCGCCGCCCTTGGCATGGACTATGCTGGCGAACGCCTGCGCTTCTCCGCTGACCTGGGCTTCCAGGATCACCGTATCGACGCCCCTCGTCCCAGCGTGACGCCCAACGGCGATGTGCCCGCCGCTCCTTCGGCCGACACCAATTTCGCCCAGCCCTGGACCTTCACCGATGAGCGCCAGCTGTTCGGCGTGGCGCGCGGCGAGTTCGACCTCAGCGCCAACGTCTCGCTCTGGGCCGCCCTGGGCGGTCGGAACGGCGAGGAGGAAAATGTGCTGGCCAATCCCAACGCCGCGGCGGACGGGACCACCAGCGCCTATCGTTTCGACAACCGGCGTGAGGACGAGATCATTTCGGCCGATGCGGGCGTCCGGGCCGATTTCACCACGGGCGGACTTGAACATCGGGTCGTGGCCTCGGTCTCGGCGATCCAGTCGAAGTCGCGCAACGCCTACGCCTTCTCGAACTTCGCGGGCTTCGCCGGCGATCTCTACAATCCCGTGGCCGTGGCCCCGCCGGTAGCGGACTTCTTCGTCGGCGGCGTGCTGTCCGATCCGAAGGTCACCGAAAAGGTCGAGAACCGCAGCTTCGCCATCGCCGACATGATCACCCTGATGGATGGCCGACTGATCGCCACCCTGGGCGCCCGCTACCAGGAGATCGAGACAACCTCGTTCAACTACGACACCGGCGTGGAGATCTCGCAGTACTCGAACGACGCCATCACCCCGGCGGTCGGCCTGGTGTTCAAGCCCAGCGACTCCATCTCGGTCTACGCCAACTATGCCGAGGCCCTGACGCCGGGCCAGATCGCCCCTGGCACGGTCGGCGGCGTCCCGATCGCCAACCCTGGCGAAATCACCGCGCCGTTCCGCAGCAAGCAGTACGAAGCCGGCGTGAAATATGACGGCGGGACCTTCGGCGGGACCATCTCGCTGTTCAGCATCAGCCAGCCCAGCGCCATCGTCGACAACTTCTTCTTTGTGGTCGATGGCGAGCAGGTCAATCGCGGCGTCGAACTCAGCGCCTTTGGCGAACCCATGTTCGGCCTGCGCGTCCTGGGCGGGGCGACCTTCGTCGACGCCGAACGCAAGCGCACGGAAGGTGGAACGTTCGATGGCAAGACCGCTATCGGCGTGCCGGAATTCCAGGCCAACCTCAATGTCGAGTACGACCTGCCGGCCGCGCCCGGCCTGACCCTGGACGGGCGGATCGTCCACACCGGCTCGCAATATGTGAACGCCGCCAACACCGTCAGCCTGGACGCCTGGACCCGGCTGGACCTGGGCGCTCGCTACAGCCTGGACGTCTCGGGCCGGCCCGTCACCCTCCGCGCCCGGGTCGAAAACGTCACCGACGAGAACGACTGGCTGTCGGCGGGCGGCTATCCCGGCGCCAACTATCTGGTCCTGGGCGCCCCGCGGACCTTCATCGTGTCGGCCTCGGTGGATTTCTGATCATCGGTCGATGACGGCTGGGCGCGGCGGCATGGCGCGTTGCGTCCCGGGTCAGAACCGCCTAGTTGAAACCAATTCGCAACCGCAGCCCGCCCGTTAGCCGCTCCGCATGACCCGAAACACCGTCCGCGCCTGGTCTGTCGTCCACAAGTGGACCAGCCTCGTCTCGACGGCCTTCATGCTGATGCTCTGCGTGACCGGCCTGCCGCTGATCTTCCACCACGAGATCGACGAGATCTTCGAAACGCACGGCGCCTATGAGGCCCCGCCGCTCGGCACGCCGACGCTCAGCCTCGACACCATGCTGGCCACCGCCCTGGCCGGCCGCGGCGGCGAGGTCCCGCTCTATCTGAGCTTTGACGAGGACCGCCCCGTGGTGAACTTCACCACCGGCCCGCGGTCGAACGCCTCGGACAAGGAGATGCACTTCGCCTCCTTCGACTGGACCAGCGCCCAAGCCCTCCCACCCCACCAAGAGGGCGGGGTCATGGACGTGCTCCTGACCCTGCACGTGGACATGTTCATGGGCCTGCCGGGCACGCTGTTCCTGGGCTTCATGGGACTGGTGGTGTTCGCCGCGATAGTGTCGGGGGTCGTGCTCTACGCCCCGTTTATGCGGAAGCTGGATTTTGGCGTGGTGCGGGTCACGCGCTCTTCGCGGGTCAAGTGGCTCGACTACCACAACCTGCTGGGGGTCGTGACGGTCGCCTGGCTCAGCGTCGTCACCCTGACCGGCTCCATCAACACCCTGTCGACGCCCATCATCCAGCTCTGGCAGGCCGACCAGTTGGCGGAGATGACGGCGCCCTACAAGCACCTGCCCCCGGCCAGCGCCGAGGCCTCGATCCAGGAGGCGGTGGACACCGCCCTGGCCGCGGCGCCGGGCATGCGCGTGCAGTTCGTCGCCTTCCCCGGCGTCGCCTATTCCACTGAGCATCACTATGCGGTCTTCATGCAGGGGGCGACGCCGCTCACCAAGCACCTGCTGACCCCCGCCCTGATCGACGCCCGCACCGGCGAGCTGACCGCCATCCGGCAGATGCCGTGGTACGCCCAGGCCCTGCTGCTGTCGGGCCCGCTGCACTTCGGCGACTATGGCGGCCTGCCGCTGAAGATCCTCTGGGCCCTGCTCGACATCGCCACCATCATCGTCCTGGTCAGCGGGCTCTATCTCTGGCTCAGCCGCAGGCGGGCGCCGGCCACCGATCCGGTGGTCGCCCAGCTCCGCGAGCAGCCGGCTCTGGCGCCGGCGGAATGAGCATGAGCCGGCAAGCCGAACGCGCCAATCTGTGGCGTATCTTCGCCGGACCCTTGCTGATCCTGGCGGCCAGCATTGTCGGCCTCGTGGCCGCCCTGGTGGCCAATGGCCTGGGGGACTGGATTTCCTGGGCTGCGCTGAGTGTACCCATCGCCGCCGTTGTCTGGGGCCGACTCCGCCGCAGCCGCTAGACGGTTACAGCGGCCTGCGGGAAGACGCGGGCCAGGGCCGGATCGATGCGGACCGCCACGGCCGCCCCCTGCCCTGGCGGATCGCCGGCGGCATGCATCTGCGCCCGCTGGCCGGCGGCCTCCAGCTGGACCTCGTGATAGCCGCCGCCGAACCGGACCTGCGCGACCTGCGCCGGAGCGCCGGATGCGTCCAGCCTGAGCCCCTCCGGCCGCACCATCAGCACGGCGGGTCCGTCGGGAAGGTCCGCCGCCGACGCCTCTCCAAAGGCGGTGCGGGCGACGCCGCCCGAGACCACCGCCTCGATCAGATTGGCCTCGCCCAGCAGGCGAGCGGCGTCCGGCGACACCGGATCGAGATAGCAGTCTCCCGGCACGCCCGACTGGATGATCCGCCCTGCGTGCATCAGGACAAGGTGGTCGGCCATCAGCAAGGCTTCGCGGGCGTCATGCGTGACCACCAGAACCGTGGCGCCGGCGGCCCGGAGCGCCTCGGTCAGCGAGAGGCGAACCTCCCCCTTGAGATGGGCGTCGAGCCCCGAAAAGGGCTCGTCCAGCAAGAGGATTTCGGGGCGGCGCGCCAGGGCGCGGGCCAGGGCCACCCGCTGCTGTTCGCCGCCGGACAGGGTGTGGGGCCAGGCCCCGGCCCGCGCGCCCAGCCGCACCTGGTCCAGCATCGCCTGGGCGCGTTCCTGGCGCGCCTTGCGGGGCAGGTCGCTGAGGCCGAAGGCGACGTTCTGCAAGGCGGTCATGTGCGGGAAAAGGGCGTAGTCCTGAAAGACCAGGCCAACGCCCCGCACCTCGGGCGCCACGACCCCGCCCGGCCCCGAGAGCAGCCGGCCGCCAGCCTCGATCTCGCCCGCATCCGGCGTCTCCAGCCCGGCCACCAGACGCAGCAAGGTGCTCTTGCCGCATCCCGAGGGCCCCAGCAGGCAGGTGATCTGGCCCGGCTGCAGTCGGAGATTGGCGTCGATCACCGCAGGCCGGCCGCCATAGGCCTTGGCCAGGCTCCGAACGATGAGCGCGGGGGCGTCGTTCATGCGGGGGCTCCAGGGCGCGAGGCGGCGATCTTGCGCGTCAGCCAGACCACCGGCGGCAGGGCGATCAGCACGATCAGCAGGGCCGGCCAGCCGGCGTTGGCCAGACGTTCGTCGCGGGCATAGTTGTCGGCGATCACCGCCAGGGTGTCGAAGTTGAACGGCCGCAGGATCAGGGTGGCCGGCAGCTCCTTCAGGATGTCGATGAAGACCACCAGCCCTGCGGTCAGAAGCGCCCCGCGGGCGATGGGCAGTTGCACGCTCCAGGCCGCGCCGGCCGGGCTGCGCCCCAGACTGCGGGCGGCCTGGACCATCGAGGGGCTGACCCGCGACAGGCCCGCATCGATCGGCTCCAGGGCCGCAGCCATCAGGCGGGCGGCATAGGCATAGACCAGCATGATCAGGCCGGCGCCGAAGCCCTGGGCCGCGCCGGGCGCCAGACGCCAGACCAGGGCGGCGGGCACGAGCAGGCCGATGGCCATCACCGCCCCCGGCGTCGCATAGCCCAGGCTGGCCAGCCGCGCGAGTTGGGGCGTGCGCGCCGAGCCCAAGGCGAGCGCGCCGGCCAGGATGACGGTGACGCCAGCGCCCATGAGGCCCAGGGTCAGCGAATTGGCGCCGGCCTGGATCAGGCGCGGCCAGTCCGGCGTCACCCCCAGGAAGGCGATCGCCAGCCAACCGGCCGGGATCAACAGGCCAAAGGCGATCAGCGCAAAGCAGAAGAGCCAGGCCAGCGCCGCCCGCACGCCCTTGAGGTCCGTCACCGGCAGCGGACGCCAGCGCGCATGGGCGCTCTCATAGCCGCGCCCGGCCCGCCCCCATCGCTCGATCCACAGCAGGAGGGCCGCCGCCCCCAGCAGCGGCAGGGCGAACTGGGCGGCGGAGGTGAGCGAGCCGAACACGAACCAGGCCCGCACCACCCCTGTGGTCAGGGTCTGTACGCTCAGGAACTGCACCGCGCCGAAATCGGCCAGGGTCTCCATCACCGCCAGGGCCACGCCGGCGGCGAGCGCCGGCCGCGCCATCGGCAGGGCCACGCGCAGGAAGACCTGCCGCGCCGTGCAGCCCAGGGCGCGGGCGGCTTCCAGGGCTTGCGCCGACTGGTTCACGAAGGCCGCGCGCATGGCCAGATAGACATAGGGATAGAAGGCGCAGGTCAGGACGAAGGCCGCGCCCGGCAGCGTGCGCATTTCGAACGGCAGATCGAACCCGAGGTCGGCCCGCATCCAGATACGCAGATCGCCGGCCACGTCGAACAGGTCGGCATAGGCGTAGGCCAAGGCGAAGGCCGGCGCCGCCAACGGCAGGGCCAGCGCCCAGGTGAAGATGTCCCGGCCGGGAAACCGGTGCATGACCACGAGCCAGGCCGCCAGGGTGCCGACGAGGCCCGTCGCCAGGGCCACGAGGGTCGCCAGGGCCGCGGAGGTCAGGGCGTACCTGGCGATGTCGCGAGCCGGTATGGCGGCGGTTTCTCCCGTCAGGGCGGCCACGCCGACACCCACCAGCGGCAGGATGGCGACGACGGCCGCCAACCCCGCCAGGAAGCCCAGCAGGCCCGGCCCCCGCGTCGGAAGGCGAAGGCGCCTAGGCCAGCCTATGCGTCCCGTTACGGCGGTTATCGCCAGCCTGCCGCAGTCATCAGCGCCTGGGCCTCAGCCTGACGCGGGCCATAGGCGGCCACCGGCATGGGATGGGCCGTGAACTCTGCATAGGTCGCGGTCGGCGCCGGCACGGCCACGCCGGGGCTGGCGGGATATTCGCCGTTCTCTTGGGAGACGAGCGTCTGGGCTTCCGGCGAGGCCAGGAATTCCAGGAAGCGGATGGCCGCCTCCCGGTTGGGCGCATTGGCGGCGACGCCGCCGCCCGAGATGTTCACATGGGCCCCCTGGCCATCGAGGGAGGGAAAGCCGAGCTTGACGGTCTGGGTCACGGCGCGGTCGCCGGCGTCGTCGCCGGCCGCCATGCGCACGTAATAATAGCTGTTGGTCAGGGCGATCTGGCAGACGCCCGCGCCGACGGCGCGGATCTGGTCGCGATCGCCGCCTTCCGGCTGGCGGGCGAGGTTGGCCACGACGCCGCGGGCCCATTCTGCGGTCTTCTCAGGCCCCCAGGCCTCGATCAGGGCGCCGACCAGCGACAGGTTGTAGACATTGTCGGACGAGCGAACGCAGAGCTGACCGCGGAAGCGGGGGCTGGCGATGTCCTCATAGGTGGCGATTTCGTTGGGCTGAACCCGGGCCTGATCATAGGCCACGACCCGCGCCCGGCGCTGGAAGCCGTACCAGCGGCCTTCAGGATCGCGCAGATTTTCCGGGACCGCCGCGTTCAGGGCGTCGGACGCCACCGGCGACAGCAGGCCCGCCTCCTGGGCGCGCCACAGGGCCCCGGCGTCGGCGGCGACGAAGACGTCTGCGGGGCTGGCGGCCCCCTCGCTCTGCATCCGGGCGATCAGCTGCGGCGCCGACCCTTCGATGCGGTTGACCGAGATGCCGGTCGCCTCGGTGAACATCGTGTAGAGCTTCTGGTCCACGTCGTAGTGGCGGGCGGAATAGACGTTCACCACGCCATTCGCCTGGGCGTCAGCAGATGATCCTGCCTCCTGGCCGCAGGCGGCGAGGGTAAGAACAGCGGCGAGGCCGGCGAAGGCGGTGAGGCGTGGGGTCAAGGCGGAGGCTCCTTTGATCGGCCCCCAGGCTTAAAGATGATGAGAACCTTTCGCAATGACTGCCGGTCGTCGATCTCCTGTATTACGAGCCCAGTGAAGCCTAGGCGCACCTGGAGCGACTGATGACCCAAGACCTCCAGCCGGCCGCGAGGGTCGTCCCGTTTGCGGAGGCCCTGCGCGTGTGGACGCGCATCGCGGCCCTGTCCTTCGGCGGACCTGCCGGCCAGATCGCGGTGATGCATCGCATCCTGGTCGAGGAGAAACGCTGGCTGGGAGAGCAGCGTTTCCTGCACGCGCTGAACTACTGCATGCTGCTGCCCGGCCCCGAGGCGCAGCAACTGGCCATCTATATCGGCTGGCTGATGCACCGGACCCTGGGCGGCCTGATGGCTGGCCTGCTGTTCATCCTGCCGGGCTTCGTCGCCATCATGGCGCTCAGCATCCTCTACATGCTGTTGGGCGACACCGGCCCGGTCGCCGCCCTGTTCTTCGGCCTGAAGGCCGCCGTCCTGGTCGTCGTCGTCCAGGCGGTGATCCGGCTGGGCGGACGCATCCTCCGCCGCGGCGCGCTGCTGGCCATCGCCGGCGCGGCCTTCGTGGGAATCTTCGTTCTCGGCCTCCCCTTCCCGCTCATCATCCTCGTCGCTGGCCTCATCGGCTTTGCAGGCGGACAGGCGGGACTGCCGGCTTTTACCCCAAAGGACCTCCACGGCGCGCCCGACGGCGGAGTCGCCGACATCGACACGGTCCTGGGCGCGGACTCGCCGGCCCACACCCGCCCAAACCTCGCCTGGGCGCTGCGGGTGGCGGGGACGATCCTGGTCCTCTGGCTGGGACCGGTCCTGGCGCTGGGCCTCAGCCTGGGCTGGGACAATGTGTTCACCCAGATTGCGCTCTTCTTCAGCAAGATGGCCGTGGTCACCTTCGGCGGCGCCTATGCGGTCCTGGCCTATGTGGCGCAGGAGGCGGTGCAGACCTTCGGCTGGCTGGCGCCTGGCGAGATGCTGGACGGGCTCGGCATGGCCGAAACCACGCCCGGCCCGCTGATCATGGTCACCCAGTTCGTCGGCTTCATGGGCGCAGCCCGGGGCGCGTCCGGCCTCGAGCCGCTGTGGGCCGGGGTGCTGGGCGGCGTCCTGACCACCTGGGTCACCTTCGCCCCCTGCTTCCTCTGGATCTTCCTCGGCGCGCCCTTCGTCGAGGCGCTGCGCGGCGCGCGCGCCCTCAATGCGGCGCTGCAGGCGATCACGGCTGCGGTGGTCGGCGTGATCCTCAACCTGGCCATCTGGTTCGGGATGCACGTTCTGTTCGACGAGGTCCGCAGGGTGAGCCTCGCTGGCCTGACGCTGGACCTGCCGGTCCTGAGCTCCGTAGATATCCCGAGCCTGTTATTGACGGTCACCGCGGCGGTGGCCGCCTTCGGCTTCAAGCTGGGCGTCATCCCCCTGATGCTGGGCTGCGCCCTGGTGGGCCTGGCTTTGCACGGCGCAGGCGTCTTGGCCTAGCGCCCCTCGTCCAGCAGGGCGGCGACCCCCAACAGCGCCTCATCGAGCACCTCGCGGCGGCCCGGGGCGCCCAGGGAAATCCGCACGCCATTGCCCGCCACGGGTCCCACCGCGAAGGCTTCGGCGCTGACCAGGGCGAGGCCGCGATCCTTGGCCGCCGCCCGCAGGCGCGCCGCACTCCATCCGGCCGGCAGAGGCAACCAGACGTGGATCGCCTCAGGCGAGCCCTGCGCCGCCGGCAGACGCCGGGCGGCCAGGGCGCGGCGGGCGGCGGCCTCAGCCCGCACACCGGCCACCAGCGCCTCGGCCGTCCCATCCCTTATCCAGCTCGCCACCACGGCCGACATCAACGGCGCAGGCATGCCAGCCAGACTTCGTACGGCTTCGGCTGCGGCCGCGCCGCGGTCGCCCTCCGGCGTCACCAGAAAGGCCAGCCGCAGGCCCGGCGCCAGGCACTTGGACAGGGTGGCGATGTGGAAGCTGCGCTCCGGCGCCAGGCTGGCGAGCCCGGCCAGCGGCTCGGCCATCAGGCGGCTATAGGGGTCGTCCTCGATGATCCACAGGTCGTGGTCCCTCGCGATGCGCACGATCTCAAGCCGCCGCGCCGCCGGCATGGTCACCCCGGTCGGGTTCTGCATGGTCGGGATCACATAGAGCGCGGCGGGACGCTCCCGGCGACAGATCGCCTCCAGGGCGTCTGGCGCAAGCCCTTCGGCGTCCGTCGGGCAAGCGATCAGCCGAACCCCCAGCTGCTCTGCGATGGCGAGCATGCCGGGATAGGTCAGGGGCTCGACCACCAATGTCCCACCGCGCCCGACCAGGCTCCCTACCAGGGCCGACAGGGCGGCCTGAGCGCCGGGGCAGACCTGCACGCGTTCAGGCGCGACCGCCCCCAGCACCGGCGAGAGCCACGCTGCGCCGGCCGCCCGATGGGCCAGGGCGCCGAGGCCTGGATGGTAGGCCATCAGGGTCGCCGCATCGGTCCTTTGCAGCACCTCGGCCGTCGTCGCCTTGAGACAAGCCGCGATGGATACGCCCTGAGGCTGGGGCGGCAGGTTCATGCTGAGGTCGACGAGGCCGGCGTCGTCATCGATCGCCTGCCGGCGGACGAAGGTGCCCCGGCCCACAGCGCCTTCAACCAGGCCGCGGCTCCGCGCGACGCCATAGGCCCGGGTCACCGTGGTGAGATCGACCCCCATCAGGGCGGCCACCGTCCGCTGCGGCGGCAACTGGTCGCCGGGTTGCAACTCACCCGTCCGGATCGCGGTTTCCAAAGCCTGAGCCAGGGCCAGATAGACCGGCGCGACCCCGCCCTTGGGCGCATGGCGAAGCCAGGGGATGTGGCGAATTGCCATGGCGGGTTGAAGTCCTAGGCCGATATCCATACATTACTCAGCAATTGTATGGATACAAGCTTGTTTTGTATGGAGCGCCCCGATGGCGGAGTCCTTCGATCATCCCTCGAGCCTCAGCGCCGGCCTTCGCTGCCGCTGCCCCAACTGCGGCCAGGGCAAGCTGTTCAAGGGCTATCTGACCCTGGCTGAGGCCTGCGATCATTGCGGCCTGGATTACGGGTTCGCCGATCCGGCCGACGGCCCGGCCTTCTTCGTGATGAGCGGCGTGGGCGTCGTCGTCACCACGCTCTGGGCCATCTGGGCGGTCATGGCCCAGCCGCCGATCTGGGCGCAGCTGGCCGTGGCCTTCCCCGCCATGATCGGGGGTTGCCTGGGCAGTCTGCGGCCGGTGAAGGCCTGGCTGGTGGCTGAGCAGTTCGTCCACAAGGCCGGCGACGCGGAGTTCGTCAGCGTCGGCAAGCATGGCGAGGGCGGCTTCACCCTGGATCGCCGGAAAGCCTCGGGCGGCTAAAATCCCTGCGCTAAATTAACCTGCTGTTTGGCAAAGCGCACCACGCCTCTGCCCATGGGCAGAGATGATGTGAGCTTGGAAGAGCGGTTCAAGTCGGCGGTGCGCCGCGCCTATGAGGCGGCCGGCGTGCGTCTGCAGGAGCATCACGCCGCCTCCCTGGCCAGCGTCTACGCCAACTGGGCCGAAGGGGCGGACGACGGCGTCGTCGCCCGCGTCGAGCGCGCCCTCGCCGCCTCCTTGGGCGTCAGAGCCTGAGCTCTTTATCGATCGCCCCGGTCGCCCTGCCCCGGCTTGGCCCTGGCCTGCGCCGCCTGGCGCTGGTCGGCCGCGAGGGAGCGGCCCACATCCACCACCTCCTTGAACTTGCCGTTTTCATCGCGACGGACATAGCGCTTGTCGCCGGGGGTAGGCTCGATCAGTTCGCGTTTGCTGGTCATGATAGATCTCCTTTTCTGAAAGGCGAATCCGCAAGCCGCCGGCCTGGTTCCTCCGGAGGCGTATCGCGCCGCGGGCCTCAAGCCGCTAGATGAGGACGCCATGCTGCGGATCTCCGAACTCAAACTTCCCCTGGACCACGCGCCGGACGCCCTTCCGGCGGCCATCGCCCAGCGCCTGGGCGTCAGCCAAGGCGACCTGTTGAACTGGTCGGTGTGGAAACGCGCGCACGATGCGCGGCGCAAGTCGGCGATCCTCAAGGTCTATATCGTCGACGTCGAGGTCCGCGACGAAGCGGCCGTCATGGATCGTCTGGCCGGCGATCCCCACCTGCGGCCCACGCCGGACACGGCCTATCGGCTGGTGACGACCTCGCCCCCGCCCGGACGCCTGCGGCCGGTGGTCATCGGGGCTGGTCCCTGCGGCCTGTTCGCCGGGCTGATCCTGGCGGAGATGGGGTTTCGCCCGATCATCCTGGACCGCGGCAAGGTGGTGCGCGAGCGGACCAAGGACACCTGGGCCCTGTGGCGCCGCAGCGAGCTGAACCCGGAGTCCAACGTCCAATATGGCGAAGGCGGGGCTGGCACATTTTCCGACGGCAAGCTCTACAGCCAGATCAAGGACCCCCGCTTCCTGGGCCGCAAGGTGCTGACCGAGTTCGTCGCCGCCGGCGCGCCGGCCGAAATCCTGACCGAGGCCCACCCCCATATCGGCACCTTCCGCCTGGTGACCATGGTCGAGGCCATGCGGGCCAAGATCGAAGCCCTGGGCGGTGAATACCGTTTCCAGCAGCGGGTCATCGACCTGGAGCTGGACCGCGGCCCCGACGGCGGCCAGAGGCTACGCGGCGTCCACCTGCACACCGGCGAGTTCCTGGAGGCCGACCAGGTGGTGCTGGCCATCGGGCATTCCTCCCGCGACACCTTCCAGGCGCTCTACGACCGGGGCGTCCATATCGGGGCCAAGCCCTTCTCCATCGGCTTCCGCATCGAGCATCCGCAATCCTGGATCGACCAGGCGATGTTCGGCCCCTGCGCCGGCCACCCGGACCTGGGGGCGGCGGCCTATTCCCTGTCGCACCCCTGCGCGAATGGGCGAACGGCCTATTCCTTCTGCATGTGTCCAGGGGGCACGGTGGTGGCGGCGGCCTCCGAACCCGGCCGGCTGGTGACCAACGGCATGAGCCAGTATTCGCGCAATGAGCGGAACGCCAATGCGGGCTTCGTGGTCGGTGTCTCGCCGGCCGACTATCCCAGCGACCATCCCCTGGCGGGGATCGAATTGCAGCGGGACCTGGAAGGCCGCGCCTTTACAGCGGGCGGCGGCGACTATTTCGCGCCCGGCCAGCGGGTCGGCGACTTCCTGGCGGGTCAGGCCTCCACGACGCTCGGCACGGTGGAGCCCAGCTACAAGCCCGGCGTCCGCCCCACCAACCTGGCCGCGCTCATGCCCGACTATGTGATCGAGGCCATGCGCGAAGCCCTGCCGGTCTTCGGCCGCAAGATTCCGCGCTATGATGACCCGGACGCCCTGCTGACCGGGGTCGAAACCCGCACCTCCTCGCCGATCCGGATCACCCGCGACGCCAGCTTCCAGAGCCTCAACGTGCGCGGCCTGTTTCCGGCCGGCGAAGGCGCGGGCTATGCTGGCGGCATCTTTTCGGCCGCCGTCGATGGTATCAAGGTCGCCGAGGCGGTCGCCCGGGCGATGGCGCAGACGGACGTCGCCGCCGCCTGAGGCCCGGCGTCAGGCCTGGCCCAGGTGACGCTTCCAGAACGGCAGCCAGGACTCCCGCTCGTGGGCGGGGATCTCCACATGCCGGCCCGGATTGACGTGCAGCGTCTTCTCCGTCGCCCCGAAGGCGTCGAACAGGGCGATCCCCTGGTCGCGCTTCATCAGTTCGTCCTCCCACTGGTAGACGAACATCAGCGGGATACTGATCTGCTCGGCCGCGGCCTTGTGGTCCTCGAGCCCCGGAAAGACGCCGAACAGGCCGAAGATGGCGCAGGCGATCCGCGGCTCCTCGGCCACGAAGGGCACACCGAACCGGGTCCCCATGGAGACGCCCCAATAGCCGACCTTGTGGTCTGAACCGATGAAGTCGAGCCCCTGGGCGGCGTCCAGGGTCGCCTTCCATTCGGCGGTCACCTTGGCCACGGTCTCAGCGTCGCGCGACAGCTTCGGCCGCTCGGCCCCTTCGGGGCGCTTGCCCTCCTGGGCGGCGCGGCCAGCCGCCAGGGCCGCGGCGCGGGCCTTTTCCGCCTGCTCGCGGGTGACGCGGTCCCCATGGCCCGGCGCGTCGATGGCCACGGTCGCATAGCCGAGCGTCTGCGCGTGGGTCACGGCGGCGCCGGCGATATTGGCGGCCTTCTTGTGCTGCGAGCCCCCATGGCCCAGCAGGATCAGGGGCCGAGATCCCTTCGCGCCCTCCGGCGCCCAGACACATCCGGGCACGGTGTCGCCGCCCACCTGCAGGCGGAACTCCCGCCGCGTGACGCCGTCCTCGGTCTTCTCGCCGATGAAGTCCATCTTGTCCCCTTGGGCTCGTTTTTCTTGTGATGTCAGGCCGCCGCGCTGGCCGGGTCGGGCAGACCCAGGATGCGCTTGGATATGATGTTGTTCTGGATCTCGTAGGAGCCGGCATAGATGGTCGAGGCCTTGCCCGAGAGCCATTCGCGGGTGTTGGCCAGGGCGTCGGGATCGAAGCCCTCGCCCTCCCAGCCAAGGCCGCCATGCCCATAGATCTCGAGCAGCAACTCGGCGCGGGTCTGGTTCACCACCGACGAGACATTCTTCAGGATCGAGGTCGCCGCGCTTGGCCCCGCCCCCTTCGCCTCGGCCGCGGCCCGGTCCATGGTCAGGCGCAGCAGCTTCTTGTCCATCAGGTGCTCGGTGAGCCGCCGGCGCAGATCGCCGTCCGCCAGCCGGCCCTGGTCATCGAGCCCGACCTGGGCGACGGCGACCTCGTTCACGGGCCTTCCCTCGCCTGGCCGGGCCGGCGCGTCCTCGCTGCGCTGGCGCTCGTACTGCAACAGGCGTTTGCCCACCGTCCAGCCGCCGTTCAGCGGACCGAGCAGGTTTTCCTTGGGAACCTTCACATCGGTGAAGAACGTCTCGCAGAAGGGCGATGAGCCCGAGATCAGCCGGATCGGCCGCACCTCGACGCCAGGCGAGGCCATGTCGATCATCAGGAAGCTGATGCCCTCATGCTTCTTCGTGGTGTCCGTGCGCACCAGGCAGAAGCACCAGTCGGCGTACTGGGCGCCTGAGGTCCAGATCTTCTGGCCGTTGACCAGGAAGTGGTCGCCGCGGTCCTCGGCGCGGGTCTGCAGCGACGCTAGGTCCGAGCCTGCTCCCGGCTCGGAATAGCCCTGGCACCAGCGGGTCTCGCCCCGGGCGATCGGCGGAATGTGCCGCCGCTTCTGCGCCTCAGTTCCGTATTCCAGCAGGGTGGGGCCGAACATCCGAACCCCCATGCTCCAGCCGATGGGGTTCCAGCCGCCCGCCTTGCGGATTTCCTCGCGCACCACGCGCGCGCCGGCCGCCGAAAGCCCGCCGCCGCCATACTCCACCGGCCAGGTGGGCATGCCCCAGCCCTTGGCGCACAGGCGGGTCTTCCAGGTCTCGACGGCTTCGGCATGGTGAGCCGCCGGTTGGCCCATGACGGGCGCGCGGCCAGCCAGCTCCCCCGGGAAGTTCTCCGCCACCCAGCTCCGGGCGGCGGCGCGCAGATCATCCAGCTCGGTCATGCCCATTGGGTAGATTTGATTGGTGCGACCGTCAACAACGAGACCTCAGGCGGCGGCCTCTCGGTCCTCGGCCGCCGTGGTTGCGAACGGCTTGATCTTATGTATTGGTGTCTTCGTCAAAAAGAATACGTCGAGAGGAAACCCATGGCCCCCTATGCCAGCGGCCGCGTCTTTCATGACGCCGACAGCCATGTGATGGAGCCGGGCGACTGGCTGGTCCCCCACGCCGACGGCGCCCTGCTCGACCATCTGAAGGCCCGCAAATCCGCCGAGCGGGTCGAGACCCAGGTGGCCGCCGCCCGCGCCAGGGCCGATGATCCGGATGCCGCCCGCAAGGCCGCCGAGAAGCTGGTCGATGGGCCCAAGGGCTGGATCGCCTATGGCGCCTTCGACGCGCAGGAGCGCAAGCGCGCGCTCGACGAACTCGGCTTTTCCCGACAGCTGGTCTTTGCCACCTCGTCGCTGGCCCACTTCCGCGGCGCCGAAGACCCCGAGGTGCGCTTCGCCGGCGCCCGGGCGCATAACCGGGCCATGGCCGCCTTCTGCGCCGACCCGCGCCTGATCGGCGTCGGCTTCGTGCCGTTGGACGACCCAGGACGCGCCGTCGAGATCGCGCAGGAGGCCATCGAGCTCGGCTGCGGCGCCTTCTGGGTGCCCTCGACCCCGGCCGGAGATCGCTCGCCGGGCCACCCGGACCTTGATCCATTCTGGTCGTTGCTGGCCGAGAAGCGCATCCCCTTCATGCTGCATATCGGCCAGGGCTCGCGGGTGCTGCCCAAGCAGTACAACAACAATGGCAAGCCCCGGTCGCCGGACCTGCACGGCGGTGGCGAGAACCTGCGCTTCCAGGACTTCATCGTCCTGCCCTTCTCGGCCCAGATGTTCGTGGCGGCCATGGTCTATGACGGGCTGTTCGACCGGGTCCCGGACCTACGCGGCGGGGTGATCGAGTTCGGGGCGGCCTGGGTGCCGGGCTTCCTACGCCAGATCGACCTGGGCTATCGCAGCTTTTCCAAGACCGATCCGCAGCTCAAGGCCCTGGCCATGAAGCCGTCGGAATACATGCGCAAGCACATCAAGTTCACCCCCTTCCCCGGCGAGGATGTGGGCCACTTGATCGCCGACGCCGGCGCCGATCTCTTCCTGTTTTCCAGCGACTATCCGCACCCCGAGGGCACCACCGATCCCATCGGCCGGTTCGAGCGCACCTTCGGCGGCCTCAGCGAGGACGATCGCGAGCGGTTCTACAGCCGCAACTTCGAAGAGATGATGGGCGCGTTCTGAGCGTCACAGACAGGGAGAGCGCCATGACCGAGACCCTTCAGGGCAAGATCATCGAGGGCGAGTTTCGCAGCCCTCACAACGGCTTCCAGCAGGCGCCGGGCTCGATCCACAATGACGAGGTCGCGGCCAAGCTGGGCTTCAAGGGCGGCACGGTGCCGGGCTCGGTCCATATGGATCAGTTCGCGCCCCTGCTGGTGGAGACCTATGGGACCGACTGGTTTGCGCGCGGGAACATGTCCCTGCACTTCACCCAGGCGACGGTGGATCGCGAGGAGGTGAAGGCGGTGATGGAGGCGGCCAGCCCGCGCTCGCGCCTCACCATGTTCAACCGCGAGGGCGTCCAGGTCTGTATCGGCACCGCCAGCGGCCAGACGCGTGATCCGGAGTCGGAAATGACCCGGCGCATGGCCGCCCAGGCCCCAGCCGAGGCCCTGCGCATCCTCGCCGGCTACAAGGTCGGTGACGTGAACACCGACATCCCCATGCGTATCGAACGTGAAGCGCTGGAAAAGTCCCTCAGCCGCATCACCGAGCGGCTTCCCCTTTACGACGAGGGGATCCTCCCCCCCTCGCATCTCGTGCGGCTGGCCCATATCAGCCGCCCCACGGTGCTGGCCAAGGTGAACCAGTCCGTGGGCCTCTTTGGCGCCTTGGAAATCCGCATCGCCGACGGGCCGCTGAAGGCCGACCATGACTATGTCGGGCGGACGACCATGCTGAAACTCACCGAGAGCCCCAAGACCGAGAACGCCTGGTACGACGTCGATATCGCCGATGCGGCCACCGGCAAGGACGTGGCCACGGTCACCTTCATGATCCGCTTCATGAAGGCCTCCTCGCCCCTCTGGGCCAAGCCGGCCTGAGGGGGTAAGCCTTGCGGCATGGCCGCGCCGCAATCCCCATCGACGACTCCCGCCCCGCCGCGGCTGACGCGGGAGGCGCTGTACGATCAGGTCTGGGCGACGCCGCTGTCGACCCTGGCGGTCCAGTGGGGCATCAGTCGTAGCGGCCTGGCCAAGATCTGCGACCGGCTGATGGTGCCCTATCCCGGCCGCGGCTACTGGAACGCGCAGCGGGCCGAGCGCCCGCCGCTGCCGCCGGCGCCTGCAGGGGTCGATCCGGTGGTCGATCTGTCGGCCCGGGCTGGCCGCACGCGCCGCGACCGGACCCGACGCTCGCCTGAGGCCAGGCAGGATCAGCTGATGGCGGCGGCTGCGGCCATCATCACCGGCGAGGGCCTGCATGCGGCGACCATGAAGCGCGTGGCCCGCGAGACGGGCCTCAGCGAAGCCCAGGCCCACAACCTCTTCCCCCGGCGGGCCGACCTCCTGGTCGCGCTGGCCCGGCGAGAGTTGGCGGCCATGAATGACGAGCGCCAGTCCGAGATCGAGCGCGGGCAAGACAATCTGACCCGCGTCACCCTCTCAACCCTCGCCTATCTGCGCCAGGTCGAGGAACGCGGCGCCCTGATCCAGCGGCTGCTCAACAGTCCCGAGGTCCGCGCCGGCATGCGGGCCGAGCGCGAGGCCCAGAGCGGCTATTCCCGCCGTCGCATGACCGAGCGGCTGACCACCCGCTACGGGGTCGAGGCCGATCTCGCCCGCGGCGCCACCGTGGTGCTGACGGCCGTCTGTCTGCGGGCCGGACGCCTGCTGGCGGAAAAGAAGATTCCCCTGGCCATGGCCGAGCGGTTGAGCCTGGCCATCGTCACCGGCGGCAATCGCGAGATCGTCCGTGAAGGCCGCGGCTAGACCACATCGGGGGTCAGGGCCCGCAGGGACGAGGCGATCAGGCGTCGGTTGAGCTCGCGCCCGCGCTCCAGGCTGAGATCTCCGGCATGGACCAGGCGGCCGGCCTCTTCCGGAATGGTGGTCATCAAGCTGAGCGCCGCCACCGCCTCCTTGGGCGAAAGGCGCAGACTCTTGCGGGCGGTGCGGGCCAGCCGCCGGGCGATCCGGTCGCGGATGGCGGTCAGCGCGGGATCGATCCGGCCCGCCATGAAGGGATCGCGCAGGATGATGTGCGCCACGGGTCCAGCCTGGGCCACCTCTTCGAAATAGGCCGCCGCGCAGGCCTGGGCGGCGTCGTCCATGGCGTCCTGGCTCGCCGCCGCCTCCAGGCCGGCCGCCAGCATGGCCGTAAAGCGCCGGGCCAGAAGCGCATTGGCCAGATCGTGCTGGTTGGGAAAATAGGCGTAGATCAGCGCCTTGCTGACCAAGGCCGCGCGGGCCAACTCCTCCAGCGGGAGGGGCAAGCCGCCGTGGGCCGTCAACAAGGTTTCGGCGGCGTCCAGGATCTGGCCCCGCCGCACCTCGGGGGAAAGCCGGGCGCGCCCACCCTTTTGCGCCAAGTCGGACCTCATGGGCGATTAGTGGGCCGCGTCTTCCAGGGGCGCAAGTTCCACTGTGCGGAAGCCCCAGCCGGATAGTGACATTCGCACCATTAGTGCTCCATATTGGCTACGCACGTTGAACCTTGGGCGAGCCTGGCTCCGGCTGTGGCTCGCCCCTTCTCGGCGACGCTAAGCGCCCGGCCACTGACGAAGACGCCATTGCAGAGCGTTGCGGCCGGCAAAGGGAGGCCCCATGGCCGGACGTCTGGACGATGAATCTGTACAAGCGCTCAAGACGGCCGCAGAGCTTGGCATGGCCCCGGCCTTCTGGGCGGCGCGCCAGCCCGACAAGACCGCCATCTTCGAGATGTCGGGGCCGACCCGAACCTTTGGCGAGCTCAACGCCAATGCGAACCGGATCGTCCGGCTGCTGCGGGACCAGGGCCTGACGCCAGGCGACTCCGTCGCCCTGCTCTGCCCCAATCGGGCGGAATTCGTCGACGTGCTGTTCGCCACCCAGCGGTGCGGCCTGCGCATGACGCCGGTGAACTGGCACCTGACGCCCGACGAGATCGCCTATGTGATCGACAACTGTGAGGCCAAGGCCCTGTTCGCCGAAGCCTCGGTGGCCGGCGCAGCCGAAGCCGCCGACCAGTGCCCACGCCTGTCCGTGAAGGTGGCCATCGGCGGGCCGCTGCCGGGCTTCATCGACTATGAGGCCGCCCTTGGCCCCTATTCCGGGGACGACATCGCCGACCCGGTCCGCGGCCACACCATGCTCTATTCGTCGGGCACCACCGGGCGGCCCAAGGGCGTCTACAAGCCCAACGCGCCGATCCCCACCTACGACCCGGCCTATCAGGACGACGACGTCCACTTCTGCACCGGCCCGGCCTATCACGCCTCGCCCATGGCCGGCGACGTGCGCAAGGCCCTGGTGAACGGCGTGCCGACGGTGCTGCTCGACAAGTGGGACAACGAGAAGGTGCTGGCCACCATCGAGGCCCGCCGGGTGACCCGCAGCCACTTCGTGCCGATCATGTTCCAGCGGCTGCTGGGCCTGCCGCCTGAGGTGCGCGAGCGCTACGACCTCAGCTCCCTGCGCCGCATATCGCATGGCGCTGCGCCCTGCCCGCCGGAGGTCAAGCAGGCCATGATCGAATGGCTGGGGCCGGTGCTGTTCGAATACTACGCCGGGTCCGAGGGCGGCGTGGGCTTCTGGGTCACCTCGCAGGACTGGCTGAAAAAGCCCGGCACCGTGGGGAAACGCCCCGATCCTGAGGCCGCCAAGATCCTGGACGAAGCGGGCGACGAGCTACCCACCGGTCAGGCCGGGGCCATCTATATGCGGTTGGCCGACCAGGGCGGGTTTGAATATTTCAAGGACGCCGCCAAGACCGACTCCGGCCGCCGCGACGGCTATTTCACCATGGGCGACGTCGGCTATTTCGACGAGGACGGCTATCTCTTCCTGACCGGCCGCAGCGCCGAGACGATCATCGTCGGCGGCGTGAATATCTATCCTCAGGAGATCGACAACGAGTTGATCAAGCATCCTGCGGTGGCCGATTCCTGCACCGTGGGCGTGCCCCACGACGAGTACGGCGAGGAGGTGCGGGCGGTCATCGAACTGGCGCCGGGCTACGCCCCCTCCGAGGCGCTGAAGGAAGAGATCCTGGCCTATGCCCGCACCGCGGTGGCCAAGTACAAGATTCCCCGCGGCGTGGACTTCGTGCCCCGGCTGCCCCGCAGCGAGGCCGGCAAGATTCAGCGCAACAAGGTCCGCGCGCCCTACTGGGAAGGCCGCGCCCGGGCGATCTGACCCGACCGCCATGTCCCGGAAAGGGTGGCGCGGACCACGTTCATTGAACCTCCGCGGTGACGACTGACGGCGACGGGAACAGATGCCCTTCCCCGGGGTTCGAGGCGCCTCCCGCCGCGCGTCGAGGCCTGCGCCACAAGATCAGGCGCCGGAAAAGAAAGCCTCGAAGACAAGCTTGACCCTCGGAACGAACGTCCTGGGGCTCGGTTGTGGGTGCACGCCTTTTCCATGAGGGACGATGACCCCCGCACCAGCTTCGCGCGTTCATGCGCCGCGCATCTACTACGTTCACCCGATTGCAATCGAAGGCGATGGCCTGGCCGCCCAACTGGCCGAGAACGCGGCTGATCTCGGGTTTGATCACCTGCTGGTGGCGCCCATTTTTCAGCACGGCGGCGATGTCTTCCGCCCCCGCGACCACGACACCTCATGTTTGAACGGCGCGCCGACGACCTCTGCCATCGGCGAGCTGGCGGCCGCCTGCCGGGCGCATGGGCTAAGGCTGTTGATGGATCTCGATCTGGTCCGGTTCGACGCCGAGCACCCCCTGGTGGCCGATCAGCCGGACGCCTTCACCCTGCGGCGGGAAGCCCCTGCCGACCGCCCTGTCGATCCAAGGCTCGCCTCGCCGCCCCAGGGCGTCGCCCTGGCGCGGCTGCGTGAGCCGGCCGCCTGCGATGTCGTCGTCGAATGGATCGCCCGCCGCGCCGAAACCTGGGTCGAAGCCGGCCTGGACGGTTTCCGCCTTTTGGAGCTTGAGCAGGCGCCGCCGGAGGTCTGGACCCGTCTGATCGCGCGCCTGCGGTCGTCCAGGCCCGATTTGACGGTCATCGCCGATACGCCGGGGATGGACCGGAAAGCCGCCCTCTCGCTGGCGCCCTGCGGCTTTGACGCTCTGATCTCGTCGGTCGCCTGGTGGGACGGCCGTGCGCCCTGGCTCGTGGAAGAGCATGAGGATCTGCGCCTGATCGCCCCGCTGATCGCCCAGCCCGAAGCGCCCTTCGGGCCGCGTCTGGCCACGCGTCTGCCGCCGGAGGCCGACGTGAGGGCCGGCTATCTTCGGGCGCTCCGCCTGGCGGCTTCGACCGGCTCTGGCCTGCTGTTGTCCATGGGCTTTGAATCCGCCGAACGCTCGCCCCTCGGCAGCTCAGGACCCGGTTCAACACATGATGCCGACCTGAGCGCCGACGTGCGCTCGGCCAACCGCCTGGTGGCCGAACTTGCGCCCTTCGAGGGCGAGATGCGGCTGCTGACGGGACCAGGCGCGCCGGCCACGGCCCTGTTGCGCGCCAGCGGGTCAGACATGCGCACCGCCGAAGCCGCCATTCTGGTCCTGATCAACAGCGCCCTCGACGCCACGGCCGAGTTGGACGCAGGCCTCATTCTTCCGGCCGCCGGCCCCTTTGGTCCCTTCGAGGCCATGGACGGGCGCGCTGATCCCTTCGAGCCCCTGGCCCTGGGCGAGATTCGGCTGCTGGGCGCACGGCGCAGCGCCGTGATCCGCGTCCCCAGCCGCACAGGACGCCAGGGCGCGAAGAGCGCAGCCAAGGCGCCGCGCCTGGTGATCGAGGAAGTGTCCCCGCAGGTCAGCGGCGGTCCCTTCGCCGCCAAGCGCATCGTCGGCGAGACCGTCGAGGTCAGCGCCGCGATCTATGCTGATGGCCATGAGACGCTCGGTGCTGAACTCCGCTGGCGAGCCGTCGACGGCGAGACCTGGTCCAGCGCCCGCATGTCTGAACTGGGCAACGATGTCTGGACCGGGTGCTTCCCGCTGGAGCGCATGGGTCGGTACGAGTTCGTCATCGAAGCCTGGATCGATCGGTACGGCTTCTACCATCACGGCCTGGAGAAGAAGATCGAGGCCGGCGTCGCCCAGAAGGTCGATCTCGACGAAGGCCGTCAACTGATCGCCGACGCCGCCAAGGCCGACGCCTCGGGCCAGCTGGCCAAGATCGCCGCCGAGCTTTCCAAGCTCGATCCCGCCGCAGCCGGGCAGAGTCTGCTCGACCCCGAGACATTGCGCCTGATGGATCAGGCGCAGGATCGGGCCTTCGCCTGCAAGAGCGAGGCGCGTTTCGTCGACGCCGAACGGCGCGAAGCCCTATTCGCCAGCTGGTACGAGCTTTTCCCCCGCTCCCAGACCAACGACCCGGCCCGCCACGGGACCTTCGACGATGTCATCGCCCGCCTGCCGGCCGTCAGGGCCATGGGCTTCGACGTCCTCTACTTCCCGCCGATCCATCCGATCGGCCAGCGCCATCGCAAAGGGAAGAACAACAGCCTGACCGCGGGCCCCGATGATCCGGGCAGCCCCTACGCCATTGGCGCGGCCGAGGGCGGACATGAGGCCATTCACCCCGAGCTTGGGACCTTCGACGACTTCCGCCAGCTGATCGCCGCAGCCCATGACCATGGGCTGGAGATCGCCCTGGACTTCGCCATCCAGTGCTCGCCCGACCATCCCTGGATCAAGGATCACCCGGGCTGGTTCGACTGGCGCTCGGACGGGACGATCAAGTACGCCGAGAACCCGCCGAAGAAGTATCAGGACATCGTCAATGTGGACTTCTACAGGTCCGAGGCGATCCCGGACCTGTGGCTCGCCCTGCGCGATGTGGTGCTGCTCTGGGTGCGCGAGGGCGTCCGCACCTTCCGCGTCGACAACCCCCACACCAAGCCGTTCGCCTTCTGGGAATGGATGATCCGTGAGGTGCGCACCACTCACCCCGACGTTATCTTCCTGTCAGAGGCCTTCACCCGGCCGCGGGTCATGTACCGGCTGGCCAAGATCGGCTTCTCACAGTCCTACACCTACTTCACCTGGCGCCACACCAAGGCGGAGTTCACCGACTACCTGACCGAGTTGACCACCACCGAGCCGAAGGAATTCTTCCGGCCGAACTTCTTCGTCAACACGCCCGACATCAACCCCCACTTCCTGCAGACCTCAGGCCGCGCCGGCTTCCTGATCCGCGCGGCCCTGGCGGCCACCCTGTCTGGCCTGTGGGGCGTCTATTCCGGCTTCGAACTGCTGGAGGCCGAGCCCGTCGGCCCGGGCAAGGAAGAATACAAGGACTCCGAAAAGTATGAGATCCGGCCACGGGATTGGACCGCGCCGGGCATCATTCCGCAGATCAGCCAGCTCAACCGCCTGCGCAAGAGCCACCCGGCCCTGCAGACCCACCTGAACGTCACGTTCCTGCCGGCGACCGACGACAACATCCTGTTCTACGCCAAGGCCAGCCCAGGCGGCGGGGACATGATCCTGGTCGCCGTCAACCTCGATCCCCACGGCGCCCACGAGGCCGATGTGGAGGCGCCGTTCTGGAGGCTGGGCCTCGCCGACGACGCCACGGCCCGGGTGGACGACCTGCTCACCGGCAAGACCTTCGACTGGCAGGGCAAGTGGCGACGCATCGCGCTTGATCCCGGCCAGCCCTATCTCATTTTCCGTATGGAGGCCCCGCGATGAGCGTCGCCTATGCTGCTGACGATCACGCCGCCGACCCCGCCCAGACCGCCGATCCGCAGTGGTACAAGGACGCGGTCATCTACCAGCTGCACGTGAAGTCGTTCTTCGACGCCAATGACGACGGCGTGGGCGATTTCGCAGGGCTTTCGGCCAAGCTGGACTACATCGCAAGCCTCGGCGTCACCGCCATCTGGCTGCTGCCCTTCTATCCGTCGCCCCGCCGGGACGATGGCTATGACATCGCCGACTATCGTGGGGTCCACCCGGAGTACGGCGACTTCGACGATGTGAAACGCTTCATCGACGAGGCGCACGGCCGGGGCATGCGGGTGATCACCGAACTGGTGATCAACCACACTTCCGACCAGCACCCCTGGTTCCAGGCCGCCCGGCGCGCGCCGCCCGGCTCGCCCGAGCGGGACTTCTATGTCTGGTCGGACAATGATTCCGACTACAGCGGCACGCGGATCATCTTCCTCGACACCGAGACCTCCAACTGGACCTGGGACCCGGTGGCCGGCGCCTATTACTGGCACCGCTTCTATTCGCACCAGCCAGACCTGAACTTCGACAACCCCAAGGTGCTCGAAGAAATCCTGTCGGTCATGCGCTACTGGCTGGAGGCCGGCGTCGATGGTCTTCGCCTGGACGCCATCCCCTATCTGATCGAGCGGGAGGGCACGAACAACGAGAACCTGCCTGAGACCCACGACGTCCTGAAAGCCATCCGGGCCCATCTGGACGAGCATTTTGAAGATCGCATGCTTCTGGCCGAGGCCAACCAGTGGCCCGAGGACACCCAGCAGTATTTCGGCGACGGCGACGAATGCCACATGGCGTTCCACTTCCCGCTGATGCCGCGGATGTACATGGCCATCGCCCAGGAAGACCGCTTCCCGATCACCGACATCATGCGCCAGACCCCGGACATTCCGGAGGCCTGCCAGTGGGCGATCTTCCTGCGCAACCATGACGAGCTGACCCTCGAAATGGTCACCAACAAGGAGCGGGATTACCTCTGGAGCGTCTACGCCTCCGAAAGCCGGGCGCGGATCAATCTCGGCATCCGCCGGCGCCTCGCGCCGCTGATGGAGCGGGACCGCCGCCGCGTCGAGCTGATGAACTGCATGCTGCTGACCATGCCCGGCACGCCGGTGATCTATTACGGCGACGAGCTCGGCATGGGCGACAACATCTATCTCGGCGACCGCGATGGCGTGCGCACCCCCATGCAGTGGTCGCCGGACCGCAATGGCGGCTTCTCCCGCGCCGACCCAGCCAGCCTGGTGCTGCCGGCGATCATGGATCCGCTCTACGGATTCCAGGCGATCAATGTCGAGGCCCAGAGCCGCGACAGCCACTCGCTGCTCAACTGGCTGCGGCGGATGCTGGCGGTGCGCCAGCGTCACAGCGCCTTTGGACGCGGAACCCTGCGCTTCCTGCGGCCGCAGAACCGCAAGGTGATGGCCTATCTACGCGAGCACGAGGGCGACACCATCCTGTGTGTCGCCAACCTGGCCCGCACGGCCCAGGCCGTTGAGCTCGACCTGTCGGAGTTCGCCGGCTGGGCGCCCATGGAGATGTCGGGCAGCACGCCCTTCCCGCCCATCGGCCACCTCACCTACCTGCTGACCCTGCCCCCCTATGGCTTCCACTGGTTCCAGCTCTGCGAAAAGACCGATGGTCCCAGCTGGAGCACGGCCCCAAGCGGGGTTCAGGCCGAACAGCACACCTTCGTGTTGCGGGGCGATGTGGCCACCCTGGTCGAGCCGCCCCATCGGGCGGTGCTGGAATCCGAGGTGCTGCCGACCTGGATGACCGGCCGGCGCTGGTTCCAGGGCAAGGACGCCGAGCTCCTGGCGACCCGGGTGAAGGGCTTCTCGCCCCTGCCCGGCGCGCCCAACCAGATCCTCGCCGAGCTGGAGGTCGAGACCTCCACGGGGACCTCGGCCTATCTCGTGCCCCTGGGCGTGGCCTGGGAGGACGATGTGGGCGATCCCTACGCCCACAACTTCGCCATGGCGCGGGTCCGCCGCGGCGCGTTGGTCGGCGATCTGACCGATGGCTTCCTGACGACGGAGTTCGTCCGCTCGGTCATGACGGGCCTGCGCGACAACGCCAGGCTGACCTCGCCCTTCGGCGACATCGAGTTCGCCTCGGCCGCTTTCGAAGCCGACGACGACGCCGAGATCGAGTGGTCCTCGGCCGAGCAGAGCAACAGCTCGGTGATCATCGGCCGCGAGATCGTCCTGAAGCTGCTGCGCAAGGTCGTGCCCGGGGTCCATCCGGAAGCCGAGATGACCCGGGTGCTCAGCCAGCGGGGTTATCCGCACGTCCCGGCCTTTGTCGGTGAGGTTCGCCGTATCGCCCCAGACGGCTCGCCGCACACCCTGATGGTCGCCCAGGCCTTCATCTACAGCCAGGGCGATGGCTGGGACTGGACCCAGGACTATCTCCACCGGGTGATCGACGACCTTGTCCTGGCCGGCGATCAGAACGCGACGCCGGACTTCGCCTCCTATGCCGAGTTCGCGCGTATCCTGGGGCGGAGCCTGGCCGAGATGCACAGCGTGCTCGCCCAGCCCTGCGACGATCAGGCCTTTGCGCCCGAGGTGATGGACGGGGCGGCGGCGGAAGCCGTGCGTGGCGGGATCATGCAACAGGTGGAAGACGCCCTGGTCGTGCTGGAGAAGGGCGGCGACTGGCTAGACCATGGGAACCTGGGCCAGCTCGCCGAGCGCCTCCTTCGCCATCGCGGCGAACTCAATGCGGCGGTCGCCCGCCTCTCCGGCGCCGCGAAGGGCCAGGTGCGGACCCGCATCCATGGGGATCTTCACCTCGGCCAGGTGCTGGTCACCGGCGGCGGCGTCACCTTCATCGACTTCGAAGGCGAGCCGGCCAAGCCCCTGGAGGCTCGCCGCGCCAAGGCCAGCCCCTTGCGCGACGTGGCCGGCATGTTGCGGTCCTTCGACTATGCCGCAGCGCTGGGCGCCATCGCGGCCTCGAACGTCGCCCAGGGCGTTCAGGACCGCGCCATCGATGTGGTGAGCCAGTTCGCAACCGTCGCCAGCCAGGCCTTCCTGGATGGCTATGGCGAGGTGGCAGGCGACATTTCGACGGACCTGCTCGACCTCTTCCTGCTGGAAAAGGCGGCCTATGAGGTCAGCTACGAGGCGGCCAATCGCCCCGCCTGGCTCGGCACGCCCCTCCAGGGCCTGGCCGCCATCGCTGACCGGCTCCTGGACGGCGCCCCATGAGCCACGAGGATCTCACCCTGACGCACGCCCTGACCTCCGCCCTGATGGAGGGTCGGCTGACCGACCCCTTCGTCTTCCTGGGTCCGCACGAGGCGGGCGACGACACTGTCGTGCGCACCTTCCAGCCCCGCGCCGTCTCGGTGTCGGCCCTGCAGAAGGGGGCCGCGCCTTCGCCGCTGGAGGAAGTCGCGCCGGGCGTGTTCGCGGGGCGCCTCAAGGGCAAGGGCGGCTATCGCCTGAGCATCGACTGGGGTGGAACGACGCAGGAGACCGAAGACCCCTACGCCTTTGGCCTGCTGCTCGGCGATCTGGACCTGCACCTCTTCATGGAGGGCGCCCATTGGGAGCTCGGCCAGAGGATGGGGGCCCAGCCGCAGACCCTCGAGGGTGTCGAGGGTGTCGGCTTCTCGGTCTGGGCGCCGAATGCGCGCCGGGTCTCGGTGGTCGGCGACTTCAACAGCTGGGACGGCCGCCGCCATCCCATGCGCCTGCGCCATCCCGCTGGCGTGTGGGAACTGTTCGTGCCGCGGCTGCGGCCTGGCGAGCGCTACAAATATGAGCTGGTCGGCGCCGCCGGCGAGCTGCTGCCCCTGAAGGCCGATCCCCTGGCGCGGATGACCGAACTGCCGCCAGGCCAGTCCTCCATCGTCGCGCCCGCTGCGGCTTTCAACTGGACCGATTCCGACTGGATGGCCGACCGCGGACGGCGTCAGAAGCCCGACGCGCCGATGTCGATCTATGAGGTTCACGCCGCCTCCTGGCTGCGCCCGGACGATGGTGAAAGCCCCAACCTCGACTGGGACGGCCTTGCTGATCGCCTCGCCCCCTATGTGGCGGACCTGGGCTTCACCCATGTGGAACTGCTGCCGATCATGGAGCATCCGTTCGGCGGCTCCTGGGGTTACCAGCCCCTGTCGCAGTTCGCCCCCAGCGCGCGCTATGGCTCGCCCGAGGGCCTCGCCCGGTTCGTGGACGCCTGCCATCGGCTGGGCGTCGGCGTCATCCTGGATTGGGTTCCGGCCCACTTCCCGACCGACACCCACGGCCTGGCCAGCTTCGACGGCACGCAGCTCTATGAGCACGCCGACCCGCGCGAGGGCTTCCACCAGGACTGGAACACCCTGATCTTCAATCTGGGCCGGCGGGAGGTGCAGGGATTTCTGATCGCCAGCGCCCTCTATTGGCTGGAGACCTTCCATATCGACGGCCTGCGCGTCGATGCGGTGGCCTCGATGCTCTACCGCGACTACAGCCGCCAGCCCGGCGAGTGGGTTCCTAACGAACATGGCGGCCGCGAGAACCTCGAATCCATCGCCTTTCTGCGCCGCCTGAACGAGACGGTGGCCAGCCGCTGCCCCGGCGCCGTGACCATCGCCGAGGAATCCACCGCTTGGCCCGGCGTCTCCAGCCCGGTGGCAGAGGGCGGCCTCGGCTTCAACTACAAATGGAACATGGGGTGGATGCACGACACCCTGACCTACATGCAGCGTGATCCGGTTTATCGGAACTGGCACCAGAACGAGCTGACCTTCGGCCTGCTCTACGCCTTCACCGAGCGTTTCGTTCTGCCGATCTCCCACGACGAAGTGGTGCACGGCAAAGGGTCGCTGCTGGGCAAGATGCCGGGCGACCGGTGGCGGCAGTTTGCGAACCTGCGGGCCTATCTGGCCTTCATGTGGGCCCATCCGGGCAAGAAGCTGCTGTTCATGGGTTGCGAGCTGGCCCAGCCCAGCGAGTGGAACCACGACGGCGCCATTCCCTGGGAGCTGCTGGAGCAGCCCGACCACGCCGGGATGCAGATGCTGGTGCGGGACCTCAACCTCATCTACGGCCGCGAGGCCGCCCTTCATCAGAGCGACGCCGATCCCGAGGGCTTCGCCTGGATCTGCACCGACGCCGAGGCCGGGGTCTTCGCCTTCCGCCGTCAGGCTGGCCGCGACGCGCCGCCGCTGATCTTCGCCGTCAACATGACGCCTGAGCCTCAGCGGGACTATCGCCTCGGCGCGCCAGCCGCCGGCGTGTGGGCCGAAGTCCTGAATACCGACGCCGCTCGCTATGGCGGCGGGAACATTGGCAATGGCGGCGCGGTTCATACCGAGCCGGCGCAGGCCCACGGCCTGGCCGCCTCCCTACAGCTCACCATCCCCCCGCTCGGCGCCGTCATCCTGCGCCATCAAGGAACCGCCGCTTGATCCTTCTCCCGGACCGTCTTGAGGGCGGCCTGCCCTATCCCCTTGGCGCCACCTTCGACGGTCTGGGGGTGAACTTCGCGGTCTATTCGGCCCATGCGGAGAAGATCGAACTCTGCGTCTTCGAAGAGACCGGCCGCCGCGAGATCGCCCGCCTGCCCCTGCCCGAATGGACCGACGAGGTCTGGCACGGCTATCTGCCGGACGCCAAGCCTGGGCTGCTCTATGGCTATCGCGCCCATGGACCGTATGCGCCGCAGGAAGGCCACAGGTTCAATCCGAACAAGCTGTTGATCGACCCCTATGCCCGCAGCCTGTCCGGCGACCTGCGCTGGACCGACGCGCTGTTCGGCTACCGGGTCAATTCGGCCAGGGCCGACCTCACCTTCGACCGCCGCGACAGCGCGCCCGCCATGCCCAAGTCCGTGGTCACCGCCGACTCCTTCGACTGGAGCGGCGACCGGCGGCCCAACATCCCCTGGTCGGACACGGTCATCTATGAGGCCCATGTTCGCGGCCTGACCATGCTGATGGAGGAGGTCCGCCCCCCGGCTCGGGGCACCTTCGCCGCGCTGACGCACCCCAAGGTGATCGACCACCTGAAGCGCCTGGGTGTCACCGCCGTCGAGCTGCTGCCCATCCACGCCTTCGTGCAGGACCGCTTCCTGCAGGAGAAGGGGCTGGCCAACTACTGGGGCTACAGCACGCTCAACTACTTCACGCCCGAGCGGAGCTACCTGTCGGGGATCGACCAGAACGAGCTGCGGATGGCGGTGCGCCGCCTGCACGCGGCGGGCCTGGAGGTGATCCTGGACGTGGTGTTCAACCACACCGCCGAGGGCAGCGAGCGCGGCCCCACCCTGTCGTTCCGGGGCCTGGACAACGCCAGCTATTACAGCCTCGTCGAGGGCGATCCGCGGTTTTGCGTCAACGACACCGGCACCGGCAATACGGTGAACATGTCCAAGGCCCGGGTCATCCAGATGGTCGCCGACTCCTTGCGCTACTGGACGCAGTCCTACGGGATCGATGGCTTCCGCTTCGATCTCGGCGTGACCCTGGGACGGGAAAAGCACGGGTTCGATCCTGGCGCCGGCTTCTTCGACGTGCTGCGGCAGGACCCCACCCTGCAGGGGATCAAGCTGATCTCCGAGCCCTGGGACATCGGGCCTGGCGGCTACCAGCTTGGCCAGCATCCGCCCGGCTTCGCCGAGTGGAACGACCGGTTCCGCGACGATGTGCGGGGCTACTGGCGGGGCCACCAGGGCGGTCGGCCTGACCTGGCTGCAAGGCTGTCGGGATCGGGCGACATCTTCGACCGCCGGGCGCGGCGCCCGTGGGCCTCGATCAACTTCCTGGCCTCCCACGACGGGTTCACCCTTTGCGACCTGGTGAGCTACGAGGAGCGGCACAACGAGGCCAATGGCGAGGATAATCGCGACGGTCATAGCGAGAACCTGTCGCGCAACTGGGGCGCCGAGGGGCCGACCTCGGACGTGGACATCCAGCGCACCCGAGGCCGGGTGATGCGCGCCATGCTGATGACCCTGTTCGCGTCGTCAGGCACGCCGATGCTGCTGGGCGGCGACGAGTTCGGCCGCACCCAGAAGGGCAATAACAACGCCTATTGCCAGGACAATGAGATCTCCTGGTTCGACTGGAAGCAGCTGGAGTCCCCCGAGGGTCAGGCCCAGATCGACTTCGTCTCCCGGCTGATCGCCCTGCGCAAGACCTATGGGACGCTCCGCCCCAACCAGTTCCTGCACGGCCAGAACGAATATGCGCCGGGCGTGCTCGACGTCGACTGGTTCGACGAGCATGGCCGCGGCCTGTCCTCGGACGACTGGCAAAACGCCCATGCCTCGGCCCTGGCCATGCGCCGCGCCGCGCCCATGGAGGACGGCCGGGTCGAGCTTGTCACCCTGCTGACCAACGCCAGTGACGAGGCCATGACCTTCCACCTGCCCGAACCCATGGGGGCGCCGGTCATCCTGCTCGACAGCGCCCACCCGGGCCTCGCCGAGCGGCCGGTAGCCGGGACGCAGGTGGAAGTGGGCGCACACAGCGCGGTGCTCCTGCATTCGGTGGTCGAGGGGGCTGACGGCTCAGGCCGCTGCGTCCACGAGCTGCCCTTCGGCGCCACCGTCCTGGCCGAGGATCGCACGCGGTTCCGCCTCTGGGCCCCGGCCTGCGAGGCGGTGATCCTGGAAGTGGAGGGCTTGCCGGCCCAGCCCATGACCGCCGTCGAACAAGGCTGGTTCGAGGTCGAGGCGCCCTGTGGCCCCGGATCGCTCTACAGGTATCGTGTAGGCGAGGACGTCTGTGTCGCCGATCCCGCCTCCCGCCGTCAGAACGGCGATGTCCACGACGCCAGCCTGGTGATCGATCCGGCCGCCTATCAGTGGCGCACCGCCGACTGGAAGGGACGCCCCTGGGAAGAGGCGGTGATCTACGAGCTTCACCCCGGCCTCATGGGCGGCTTCTCCGGGATCGCCGACCAGCTGGCCGAGCTGAAGGCCCTGGGCTTTACGGCCATCGAGCTGATGCCGATCGCCGATTTCCCCGGCCAGCGGAACTGGGGCTATGACGGCGTCCTGCCCTTCGCGCCGGACGCGGCCTATGGCTCGCCCGAAGAGCTGAAGGCGATGATCGACCAAGCCCACGAGCTGGGTTTGATGGTCTTCCTCGACGTGGTCTATAATCACTTCGGACCCGACGGGAATGCGCTGGGCGCCTACGCCCCGCAGTTCTTCCGCGACGACATCCAGACCCCCTGGGGGGCGGCGATCGACTTCCGCCGGCCCGAGGTCCGCCGCTTCTTCATCGAGAACGCGGTCTACTGGATCAACGAATACCGGTTCGATGGCCTCCGCTTCGACGCCGTCCACGCCATCAGCGAACGCGACTGGATCGACGAGATGGGCGAGGCGGTCCGCGCCGCCGCCGGCCGCGAGCGTCAGATCCATCTCATCCTCGAAAACGACGACAACATCCCTGATCACCTGAGCGGGGCCTTCGACGCCCAGTGGAACGATGACGCCCACCACGTTCTGCACGTGCTGCTGACCGGGGAGACCGAGGGCTATTATCGCGCCTATGCCGAGGCCCCCGCCGAAGCCCTGGCCCGCAGCCTGGCCGAAGGCTTCGTCTATCAGGGCGAGGCCTTCCCGTTGCGGGACGGCGCGCCGCGCGGGGCGCCGAGCGGCGGCCTGCCGCCCACGGCCTTCGTGAACTTCGTCCAGAACCACGACCAGATCGGCAATCGCGCCCTTGGGGAGCGCCTGACGACGCTTGCTGAACCCAAGGCCCTGCGCGCGGCGACCGGGCTGCTCCTGCTGGCGCCCCAGATCCCCATGGTCTTCATGGGCGAGGAGGAGGGCAGTCGCTCGCCCTTCCTCTACTTCACCGATCACAATGAGGACCTGGCGCAGGCCGTCCGTGAGGGACGGCGCGCGGAATTCTCGCACTTTGCCGCCTTCGCCGACCCCGACGCGCGGGCGGCGATCCCCGACCCCAACGACGCCGCGACCTATGAGGCCTCGCGTCCGGAGCCGGGACCAGACGCCGCCGACTGGCGCCGGCTGTACCGCGACCTGCTGCAGATCCGCGCCCGAGACCTTGCCCCGCGCCTGCGCGGCGCCCGAAGCGCCGGCGCCCAGGCATTTGGTCCGACCGCCATCAAGGCGAGGTGGACCCTGGGCGACGGATCCCACTGGACCCTGGCGCTGAACCTCGGCGCTGAGGCTGTCGAGCTCAGCGACGCGCCGAACAGGATCGCGTCGGCGACGGTGGGCGACGGCCTGGATGGCGAGCGCCGACTGTGCCCCTACAGCCTGATCGCGTGGCTGGAGCCCAAGCGGTGATAGACGCCGAGTTGGAGGCCTTCGCGACCGAGGCCGGCGTTCTGGTGGAATGGGACGACGTCCACGGCAAGCCCTGCCGCACGCCGCCTCAGACCTTGCGCTCGGTGCTGGCGGCCTTGGGCCTGCCGGCCTCGACCCCGGCCGAGTTGAAGGAGAGCCGCGCGCGCCTGGCCGCCACCCCGTCGCCCGACTTCATCACCGCCCAGGTCGGCCAGCCGTTCCGCCCCGTCGGGGGTCCGTGCGGCGCGCAGGCTCGACTGCGGCTGGAGGATGGGGAGGTCCTGGACATCGCTCTGGATCCCCAGACCGGGTTCACGCGCCAGGGCGTCGACGTCCCAGGATATCACCGGCTGGAGGTCGCAGGCCGAGAGATTACCGTGGCCGTTGCGCCCCCCCGCGCTTTTGGTCTGGACGACCTGGCGCCCCATCAGCGGCTCTGGGGTCTGGCGGTGCAGCTCTACGCCCTGCGCGGCCGCGACCCGCGGCCATTCGGCGACTTTGGCGACCTCGCCGGCTTCGCTGACGCCGCAGGCCGTCGCGGCGCCGCCGCCCTGGCCATCAGCCCCGTCCACGCCCTGTTCGCCGCCGACGCCGAGCGGTTCAGCCCCTATGCCCCGTCGAGCCGCCTGTTCCTGAACGGCCTCTATGCCGATCCAGCCGCCGTCCTGGGCGACCAACTCGGCGACCTGGGTCATCAGCCGGCCGGCGGCGATCTGGTGGCCTGGTCGAGCGCCATTCCGGCGCGATGGGCGGCGCTGCGTCGGGTCCATGCGCGGTTCAAGGCCGAGGCGTCCGCCGATCTCAGGGCTGACCTCCAGAGCTTCACGACCCAAGGCGGCGAGGACCTGCGCGGCCACGCCCGGTTCGAGGCGATCCACGGGGCCTTCTTCGCCCGCGACGGCGCCCGGGGCTGGCCGGAATGGCCGGCGGATCTTCACGACGCAGCGAGCCCGGCGGTCGCAGCCTTCGCCGCCGAGCACGGCGATGAGATCGACTTCCACATCTTCGTCCAATGGCTCGCCGACCGCAGCCTGGCCCGCGCCCAGCACGCCGCCCGGGCCGCCGGCATGCCGGTTGGGCTGATCACCGACGTCGCAGTCGGCATGGACCCGGGCGGCAGCCACGCCTGGTCCCGGCCGCAGGACCTGCTGGCCGGCCTCAACATTGGCGCGCCGCCCGACGCCTTCCAGGCCAATGGCCAGGACTGGGGGGTGACCACCTTCTCGCCCCGCGCCCTGGCGGCCAGCGGCTATGCCGGTTTCCTGGCCACCCTGCGCTCGGCCATGCGCCATGCGGGCGGGGTGAGGATCGACCACATCCTGGGCCTGCGAAGGCTCTGGGTCGTGCCCCACGGGGCGGGGCCGACGGAAGGCGCCTATCTCACCTATCCCATGCAGGACCTGATGCGGCTGATCGCCATCGAGTCCCACCGCCATGGCGTCCTCGTGGTCGGCGAGGACCTGGGCACAGTGCCTCCGGGCCTTCGGGAAACCCTGGCCGCGGGCGGCGTGCGCGGCATGCAGGTGCTGCTGTTCGAGCAGGACGAGACGGGCGCGTTCAAGGCGCCGGAGCAATGGTCGCCCAGGGCCTGCGCCATGACCACCACCCACGACCTGCCGCCTATAGCCGGCTGGTGGCGGGGGACCGACATCGACTGGCGCGTGCGACTGCAGCCTGACCTCACGGTCGATGAGGTCACAGCCCTTCGTTCCGAGCGCGAGACGCAGCGAACCGCCCTTTGGGCCGCCTTCTGCAAGGCGGGCTGCGCTGAAGGCGATCGCCCGTCCGCCGAAAAAACCGGTGTCGTCGTGGACGCCGCCATCGACTTCCTGGCCAGGACCAGCGCCGAACTCGCCATCCTGCCGATCGAGGATTTGCTGGGCCTGGAGGCGCAGCCCAACCTGCCCGGCACCACCACCGAACATCCCAATTGGCGCAGACGCCTGGCGGGGCCGGCCGGGGCGCTGTTCGACGCGCCAGGACCGGCTGGCCGGATCGCCAGCCTGAACAAAGAGCGGCCGAGATGACTCCCACGGCGACCTACCGGCTGCAGTTCCATGCCGGCTTCACCTTCGCCGACGGCGCAGGACTGGCGGGCTATCTGCGCGATATGGGGGTCAGCCACGTCTACGCCTCGCCCATCGCGGTGGCGCGGGCCGGCTCCACCCACGGCTATGACGTGGTCGATCCCACCGCCATCAACCCCGCCCTTGGCGGCGAGGACGGATTCCGCCAGATGGTGGCGGCCCTCAAGGCAGAGGGCCTGGGCGTCATCCTCGACATCGTGCCCAACCACCTCGCCGTGGGCGGCGCCGACAACGCCTGGTGGCTGGACGTCCTGGAAAAGGGCGAGGCCAGCGCCTTTGCGGGCCTGTTCGACATCGACTGGCGGCCCCGCGACCCGGCGCTTCAGGGCAAGGTGCTGGCCCCCTTTCTCGGCGCGCCCTATGGAGAGGCTTTGGCAGGCGGCGACATCCGGCTGGAGGCTGGCCCTGACGGATCGCTGTGGGCCACGGCCTATGGCCACCACCGGTTTCCGATCCGCGAGGCTGACCGGGCCGAGGTGTTCGCGCTCGGCCTTGAGGCCTTTGATCCGGCTGAGGATGCGGGCCGCGCCCGCCTTCACGACCTGCTGGAACGCCAGGCCTATCGCCTGGCCTGGTGGCAGACCGCAGGCGACGAGATCAATTGGCGGCGCTTCTTCGACATCACCGAACTGGCCGGCGTCCGCGTGGAGGTCCCGGAGGTCTTCGACCGCATCCACGCCCTGCCCCTTCGCCTCTATGCCGAGGGCCTGATCGATGGCCTGCGCATCGACCACATCGACGGCCTGGCCGATCCAGCGGGTTACCTCACCCGCCTGCGGGGTGAGCTTGCGAAGCGCCAGTCCGAGAGACCCAAGGGGTCGGCCGCGGGCCCGGCCTATCTGGTTGTTGAGAAGATCCTCGCCGAGGGCGAAGCCCTAAGCCGCGACTGGGCCTGCGACGGGACCACGGGCTATGAGTTCATGGACGACGTCTCGGCCCTCCTCCATGAGCCGGGAAGCGCAGCCCCGCTCGCCGCGCTCTGGCGCGAGATCAGCCGGCGCGAAGGCGACTACGGCGACGAAGAGCACGCCGCCCGTCGGGAAATCCTTACCCACGGCTTTGCAGGTCAGGTCGAGGCCGTGGTCGGCGCCTTCCACGACCTGGCGCGCGACAACCTCAAGACCCGCGACCTGACGCAGGGCGCCCTGCGCCGCGCGATCACCCAGCTGCTCACCGGCTTTTCCGCCTACAGGCTCTATGGCGAGGGCGAAGCCCTTTCCCAGGGCGAGGCCGGCGTTCTGGCCGGGGCCATGGAGAAGGCGCGCGCCGCCATTGCGCCGGCCGACCGCCCGGCGCTCGACCAGATCGAGACCTGGCTGACCGGCGGCGGACCTGGGACGCCGGACGCCCGGCGCCGGGCCTTGCAGCGCTTCCACCAGCTCAGCGCGCCGGTGGCGGCGAAGTCGGCGGAGGACACCGCCTTCTACCGCTATCTGCGCCTGATTTCGCGCAACGAGGTGGGCTCCTATCCCGGCCGTCTGGCCAGCGACGCGGACGAGTTCCACGCCGCCAATCCCGCCCGGGCCGAAGCCTGGCCCGCCAGCATGCTCACCACCGCCACCCACGACCACAAGCGGGGCGAAGACGTCCGCGCCCGGCTGGCCGTGCTCAGCGAGCGCCCGGACCTTTGGGCGAAAGCCGTGCGCGCCTGGCTCGACCACGCGCCGCCGCAGATCGATCCGGCCGACGCCTATCAGATGCACCAGACCCTTGTGGGCGCCCTACCCCTCGACCTGGACCTGGGCGACGCCGCAGGCCTGAAGATCTTCGGCGCGCGGGTGGCCGGCTGGTTCACCAAGGCGCTGCGCGAGGGCAAGCTGCGGTCCTCCTGGGCGGTCCCCGACGAAGCCTATGAAGCCGCCTGCCTCGCCTATCTCCAGCAATGCCTCGCCGATCCGGCCTATCGCGCGGAGCTGTCGGGTCTGGTGGAGGAGATCGCGCCGGCCGGGGCGATCAAGAGCCTGGCCCAGGCCCTGCTGCGCTGCGCCAGTCCCGGCGTCCCCGACACCTATCAAGGGACCGAGCTGTGGGACTTCAGCCTGGTGGACCCTGACAACCGCCGCCCGGTGGACTTCGCCCTGCGCCAGGAGATGCTGCGCCAGTCCGTCCCGGCCGAGCTCATGGCGGACTGGCGAACGGGCGCGGTGAAGCAGTTCGTGATCCGCCGGACCCTGAGCCTTCGCAAGGCCAGGCCCGAGATCTTCGCGCGGGGCGAATACAACCCTCTACGCATACAAGGTCGCCGCAAGGACGCCGTGATCGCCTTCGCCCGCCGGACGGCGACCGACACGGTCATCGCCGCCGCGGTGATGGGTTCGCCATCTCAATTCGCCGAAGGGCGCCCCCTGCCCGACCCTGTCTGGTGGGACGACACGGTCGTTCTGCTGGAGGCCGGCCAGGGCGTCGCCCTCCACGACCATCTCGGCGGCCAGCGCCACAGCGCCGGCGCCCTGCCCGCGGCCAGGCTGTTTGAACATCTGCCCGTCGCCCTGCTGGCTCGCGATCGGCCCGACGATCCGGCGCCTGCCTAGAGGGTCTCGCCGTCCAGGTCGGCCCGATCGGTCGTCTCGCCAGGCCGAGGCGTGAGGATCATCGTCCGGCCCTCCACGCGCCAGCTGGCCAGCCGGGTCAGGAAGTTCATACCCAGCACATCGACAGGACCGAGGGCCGACGAGATGGCCACCTGCAGGTCGGACGCCGCTATTCCCTCGAGTTCAAAGGAGTCCACCGTCGCCGGCCGCGCCTGAACCACCCCATTGGCCGTCCGGGCCAGGATCGGGGTGAGGCCGGGTTCCGGCCGGATGCCGGCCCGCGCGGCCGTCTCGGTGGAGATGGCGGTCAGGGTCGCGCCGCTATCGACCAGCATGCGCACCTCCTCGCCGTTCAGGGTCACCTTGGCCCAGAAGTGGCCGTCGGCGGACATGGGGATGCGCACCTCCTCGCCCACCACCTCCTGCCGGTCCAGCCCCGTCCGCTCGACGATCTGCGCGAGCCAGGGCTGATAGGGCGCATGCTGCAGCAGGATGAAGATACAGAGCGCCAGGGCGCCAAAGGACACCACGGTGCGCAACGCCTGGCCCACATAGGGCAGCCGGAACAGCAGGGACATGACGATGGCGCCGGCCAGCGCATAAAGCGCCAGCTGCTGCCAGTATGGGAGCGTGCCGAGCATATCCCTCCTCAACCCCACAGCAGGGCTTTCGATCCATCCTAACGTGCTCGGCGCACTCTGCCTCACCAGACCCAGCGAACGCCGATGGAGGCTTGGCGGCCGACCGAGCCGAGTTGGAGCAGGCGGTCCTTGGAGCCTTCATAGGCCAGTTCGCGGGTGTCGGTGAGGTTGGTGGCCGAAAGCACGAGCTCGGCCTGGGCGGGAAGCGCGTAGATCGCCTGGGCGTCGAGATAGCCCGCTGCGCCCACCGTGAAGTCCGAGACCCCGCCGCCCTGCATGTCGGCCTCGGAGCGGAAGGGGGAGCGCCAGGACCAGGACAGGTTCACGCTCAGGGGGCCGCGCTCCAGATAGGGGCTGAGGGACCAGGACCAGTCCGAGACGCCGGTCAGCCGGCCGCCGCCGTCCAGCCGCGAGTGGGTCCAGGTGGCGCTGGCCCAGAGGCCGAGGCCATTGGCGAGGCGTTGATGCAGGCCAAACTCCAGGCCATCGATGGTGGCGCGCCCGGCGTTGTGCGGCCGGCTCATCAGGACCTCGGCCTCGACGAGGGGACCGACCGCCGTCTCGAAGACGAGCGTCTCCGGCGCCGCCACCGCCTCGATGAAGTCGTCGATGGTCTTGTGGAAATAGGCGATGGAAAAGCTGGTCCGCCGCCCGGTGACCTCATAGGAGATGTCGAAATTGGTCGAGACGTAGGGCGTCAGGCTAGGATTGCCTCCGACCCCGCTGAAGATGACGCCGTCTTCCGGATCGGTGATCGCCTCTGCGCCATACTTGTAGATGGCCGACACCAGGACGCTCGCCGGGACCGTGGAGGCGCGCAGGTCGGCCAGCGAGGGGCGCGTGATCGAGCGAGACGCCGCCATGCGCAGGATGGAGATCTCATCGAGATCAAAGGCCAGGTTCAGGCTCGGCAGGACCGCCTGATGGTCGCCATCGAAGGTGACCGGACCGACCTGGGCGGCGCCATCGACGAGCTGCAGGCGGGCGCCCTCCACATGGGTGCGGGTTTCGATCGCGCGCAGGCCCAGATTGCCGGAGAAGCTGCGCCCCGCCGCCTGGCCTCCGAAATCCAGGCGCAGATAGGCCGCCGCCACCTGCTCCTCCACTGCGTAGGAATTCTGCTGATCGGCGCCGGTCGGGGCGACGTCGCCAGGGCGGAAGACGATGTCTGAGGCCGGATCGGCGATGCGGAAGGCCGATCTCAGCCTCGCAAAATCCGTCCTCGTCCAGGGCGTCGAACGCGTGGCGATCAGGTCGCTGAAGACATCGGCCGGCGTGGCGCCCGTGTAGAAGTCGAGCACACTGTCGTCATCCGACAGGGGAACTGCGCGCCGATCGCGGCGATCATAGCCCCGGCTCCGGTCGCTGATTTGGACGCCCAGGCTCAGGGCCGAGAACCGGACGCCGGCCCAGGCGTAGTCGAGGCGGCGCTCAGCGTCGAAGACCACCGTCACGTCCGCGTCCCGGGACTCCACGGCGCGGATGGCCAGCTGATCCAGGGTCAGGTTGGCGGGATTGAGCAGGTCGAAGTCGGTGGTCAGGCTGGCGGCCCGGCGGGAGCTGGCGGCATCGCCCAGGTCGAAGGCGTAGGCGACGCCTTCCGGGGATTCCGCCGAGAACCGCTCAAGCGGCGTATCCAGCACGGAATAGGCCTGCGAGGCGCTGAGCCGCGGGGTGAGACGCCAGTCACCCAGCGAGACGTCGGCGCCCACCGAGACGAGGACGTTCAGGTGCGACTGGTCTGAGAACTCGGTGTTGTTGTCGATCTGGCCGTCGGCGACGCTGGCGGCGGTGACCACCCCATTCTGAACGCGCACGACAGCGCCTGGCTCGGCCAGCGCCTCGCCGAAGCCGAACACCAGGCGGTCCTCCCGGATGTCATTGTCGAAGGTGGAGACCAGCCCGTCGAAATCGAGGCGGACCTCCGGCGACGGGCGCCAGTCGGCGCCGACAAACAGGCTGCGTCGCCGACGCTCTTCCTGCTCCACCGTGGTGCGGACATCGTTCGGCGTCGTCAGCCATCGGCCGTCGATGAGCGTCTGCCCATAGCGCATGATCTGGAAACGGTCATAGCGGACGCTCCGCGTCTCCTCGGACACGCCGGCGATCAGGCCCATCTCGCCATCGGCCGAGACGATCCGCCCGGCGAGGGAGAGGTCGGCCCCGAGCCTGTCGGATCGCGCGCTCGCCTCGCCCCCCAGGCGCAGGGACAGGAACTGATCGCCGTCGAGGCCGCCGGCGGTCTCGATATCGATATTGGAGCCGATGCCCCCATCGATCAGGTCGGGCGTCGAGGACTTGGTCAGGCGCGCCCCGGCCAACAGGTCCACCGACAGGGCGCGGAAGCGGAACTGGCGGCCGCTCTGGGTGGAGTTGCGGATGTTCTCGTTGAAGGCCACCGGCGCGCCGTTCAGCGTCACCGACTGAAACAACGGCCCCAGGCCCCGGACGCTGACGAACTGCCCCTCGCCCACCTCGCGCTCGATGGCCACACCGGGCACGCGCTGCAGCGCCTCGGCCAGGTTGGCGGCCGGCAGGTCGCCGATCCGATCGGCGGCCACGACCTCGGAGATGACATCGGCGGCGCGCTTGCGGCTCAAACCCTCGTCGATCTGGTCCGAAAGCCGCCCGACGACCTCGACGGCCCGCACCTCCACCGGCCCGAGCGCCTCAGGCGGCGGCGGCGGCGGCGGCGCAGGCGCTGCGACCCAGACCCGCACGCCCTTCGCCCCCACGAAGCGGTAGCGCAGCTCGGTGCCCTCGAGCATCTGCGCCAGGGCCGTCCGCCAATCCATCACCCCGCGCACCGGCCTGGTGCGCACGCTGTGGCCAGGGCTGGGGGTGAAGGCCAGCTCGCAGTCGGCCGCCAGACAGAGCTGAAGAAGCGCCGACGAGGCGTCCTGGGCGGGGATGTTGAACGGGATTGGTCCCGGCCGCGCCTGAGCTGGCTGGGCCACGGCCAGGACGATGGCCACAGTCGCAGCGCCGACCACGGCCCACCGCAAGCTTGCGCTCAGCGACGTCGCGATCAGGTTCAAAGAGCTGAGCCGTGGATAGACCATGCCTAGCCGCCCTAACGCACGGGCGTGACAGCTCTGCGATGGCCGCCTATTCGGCGCGGATCAGGATGCGGCCGTCGGCGGCGTGTTCGGCGCTTATGGGAAGCAAGGCAGCCATGCGATCGGCCAGGGCGCCGTCGCCCTCCAGGGGCAGGACGGTGGTGATGTACAGGCGCTGCAGGGCCGGGTCGGCGACGACCAAGGGGGCGTCGGAGTAGCGCGCCGCCGCGGCAATCACCTCGGACATGGGGACATTGCGGAAGACCAGGCGGCGCTGACGCCAGGCGGTCGCCGCATCCACGTCGGCGCGGGTCTTCACGATCTGAGCTGCGCCGGGTTGAAAGACGGCGCGTTCGCCGGCCGTCACCCCCACCGCCCCGTCCAACGCATCGGCGCGGGCGGCGTCGCGCCGACCGATCGCCACGCGACCCTGAAGCACCGAGATCTGCGCGCTGTCGCCGGTGATCGCCGTGACAAAGCGCGTGCCGGTGACGATCACCCGCCGGTCGGCCACCGCCACCTGGAACGGATGGGCGCCGTCGTGCTCGACCTCGAAATAGGCCGAGCCTCGCTCCAGAGTCAGGCGGCGCACGTCCGGGGCCAAGGCCACGCGGATCGCCGAGTCGGCGTCGAGGGTGACCTTCGAGCCGTCGTCCAGCATCAGATCGACAATCTGGCCCGGCGCGCTTTCAAATAGCTGGCCCTCGTGCGAAGCCCGCAGCATCGGCAGCAGGGCGATCACCGCCACCACGGCGGCCACCGCGGCGAAGCCGCCGCCCAAGACAAGGCCCCTCGACGCGCCCCGCCGTGCAGGCCCGCGGCGCAGACGGGTTAGGTCGCCTTCGAAGGCCTGTCGCAGGCCCGCCAGTTCGGCGTTCGCGGCCTTCAGAGTCTCGTACTGGCGAAGGTGGTCGGGATCGGCGTCCAGCCAGGCGCCGAAGGCCGCCTGGTCGCGCGCGCTCACCCCCGGCCTGCCCATGCGGGCCAGCCAGGCCTCGGCCGTCGAGGGCCGGGCGGCGAACAGGATGGCGAGGCGGTCCAGCATCAGAGCGGCGAATTCCTTTGGGCGGCAGGGCCCGCGTGGCCGCGGGCGTCACCAAACACAACGATCCAGGGGCCGAACACCTCAGTCGCCCCGTGACATCTTCAACTGCCGCAGGGCCTCGGCGATATGTTTCTCGACCATGCTGACCGAAATTCCCAGCCGGCTGGCGATCTGCCGGTAGGTCAGGCCTTCGAACCGGTGCAGCAGGAAGGCGTCCCGCGTTTTGGGCGGCAAGACCCGGATCGCCGCAGCCGCGGCGGCCAGGTTCTGGCGATCGATCAACTGCTGATCGGCGCGCGGCGTGGCGCTGGCCAGGGCGTAGGGACCGGAGTCCAGGTCATAGACGTCGTCAGGCACGCTGCGGCGCGCCTCCCGACCGGTCGCCTTCCAGCGGTCGAGCTGGATGTTCTTGGCGATGACGAACAGCAGCGGACGCGCATCGGCGCCCGCCAGGTCGTGGCCGGCACGATGAAAGCGGGCGAAGGCCTCCTGCGCCACGTCCTCGGCCTCCTCCCCGCCCCGGTCCTTGCGGCGGAGATAGGCGACCAGATCGGCGCGCAGGCCGCCCACGTCGAACTCAGCGCCCATGCTGCGCCTGCCGTCCGCCCATGCAGGCGCAAAGACGCCCCCTCCGTCGGAGGGGGCGTGGCGCCAGGTGGAGCGCGAGGGGACGGTGCGCTCCACCGGCGGTCTCGATGGCTATCGCGATCAACGCGTGGCTCACCACTCCATGCGCACGCCCAGGCTGAAGCGGCGCCCGGAGAGTTCGTACATGGTCGGGAAGGAGGGGTGCATGGTGTAGCCCTTGGTCTCCTCGTCGGTGATGTTGATCCCTTCCAGGCTGAGCTGGATGCGATCGTTCACGTCATAGCTGACCGAGATGTCGGTCTGGCCGTAGGCGTCGCGCCAGATCGGATACATCTCGTAGCCGATGCCTTCGACATACTTGTCCTTGTAGTTGTAGGACGCCCGGGCCTGGAAGCGATCGTTCTCGTAATAGAGGGTGACGTTATAGGTCTTGTCGGCCAGACCCACCGGCGGCGTCGGGATGCCGAGGTCGGACTCGCCGGTCAGCGAGCTGTCCAGCAGGGTGTAGTTGGCGTTGACGCCGAAGCCCTCCAGCGGCGCATAAAAGAGGCCGAGCGGCACCACGGCCACCAGCTCGACGCCGCTGACCTCATAGGAGCCGTCGGCATTGACCGGCTGATAGACGTCGAAGTCATAGACGCCGTCGATCGTGCCGTTGGCGTTGTACTTGGTGACGTTGGGGACCGTGCCGGTCAGCTCGCTGCGGACGACGCCTTCGATCTCCTTCCAGAAGTAGGAGACCGACAGAAGGCCGCCCTGAGCCAGGTACTTTTCCAGGCCCACTTCCCACTGCTTGGCGTAGGTCGGCTGCAGGTTGGGGTTGCCGTCGGTGAAGCGGAACGAGTTCCAGCTAGCCGTGCGCTTATAGGCCAGGTCGCTGAGCGCCGGACGGATCAGGGTTTCCGAGGCCGCGGCGCGCAGGACGATGCTGTCGGTCAGCTCGGCGTTGATGTTCAGGCTGGGCAGGATCTTGTCATAGCCGCCCTCGCTCGACACCGGCTCGGGCGTATAGCCGGTGGTGCCGTTCGGGTTCTGAATCTGATGGAAGCCGGACGACTGGACCGTGGTGTCCACATAGCGGGCGCCGCCGTTCACGAAGACCGGCACACGGGCGATCTCGAAGTCGAAGTTGGCCATGGCGTACAGGCTCAACGTCTCCTCGGTGACCTCATAGTACTGGCCGTCGTCGAACGGGGTGACGAAGCCGGCATAGCGGAAGGTGTCGCGCGCATAGGCGTTGGACACCTGGCTCCAGGTCAGGTCGCGGACGCTGTAGTCGCCGCCGGGCACGAGATCGCCGATCGGGGTCAGCACGCTGTCGGCCAGGGTGCGGGTGTTCACCCAGACGGAGGAGCCCGGGCCAGGACCCTGGATGTTCAGGGCGCCGTACTGGCGCTCCTTGGCCTTGTCGGTGTAGCGGGCGCCGACCTGGATGCTGCTGAGCTGCGGGAAGACGTCGAAGTCGAAGTGCCGGGTGAAGTCGGCCTGGGCGGCGTACTTGTCGTCGGTGATGGCCTCGAGGTTGGTTTCATAGGCCTCGAACAGGTAGCTCGTCGGCGCATTGTACATGTCGATCGTCGCGGGGTTGGCGCTCTTGACCGTCTCGCCGCCATCGGCCGTCCATCGCGTGCGCGACGGCGCATAGGCCACGTGCTTCAGATTGGCGAAATCGATGGTCTTTTCCGCGCCGGAATAGCCGGCCAGGGCGTTGAATTCCCAGTTGTCGCCGCTCCAGTTCAGCTCAGCCCCGAACTGCGAATAGTCGGTCTTGCTGATCCGCTCCTTGCTCAGGAACTCGTGCTGGGTGGCGGTATAGGAGACGTCGCGCAGGACCACCATGCCATACTCCGACAGGGTGGTGTCGTCGTACTCGTGGATGGTCTCGAAGGTGCTGCGGCTGGAGGCCGAATAGGCCGCGGCGTCGTATTCGTCCTCGGTGGCGTCATAGCCGCCGATCATGCCGTCGAAGGCCAGGCTGAAGTTGGAGGACGGCTGGTACTGCAGCGACACGGTCGCGCCCCACTGGTCCTGCTCGTTCAGATAGACCCGGTCGCCGACCTTGTCCTGGAAGATGATGCGGCTCGTCTGGTCGCGGTCGGAACGGTTAGTGACCACCACGCCGGCGTCCCGCGCCAGCACGCTCTGGGCCTGGGTCCCGCGGGTCCCCGAGGCTTCCAGGAAGCGGAAGGCCGGGCGGAAGTTAATGCCGGAATTGGAGTCGGTGCGGTTGGTCCGCTTGGCCGTGGAGACCGAGACCAGCGCGCCCCAGTCGCCCCAGGTGTTGCTGGCCAGGAACGAGACCTTGGGATCGATCTCCTCGGAGATCGAGTTGTAGGCGCCTTCCACCGAGCCCACCAGGCGCGGGCCGTCATAGTCGAACGGCCGGGCGGTCCTGATGTTGATGGAGCCGGCGATGCCGCCTTCCTCGTCGGCCGCGGTCGGCGACTTCTGGACGGTGACCTGCTGGATGATTTCCGAGGCGAAGATGTCGAACTCGACGTCGCGGCCGCCGCTGCCCGAGGCGGTGGCCAGGTCGTTGATGGTGACGAAGGTGAACTCGCTGGGCAGGCCGCGCACCATGACGCGAGTGCCCAGGCCCTTGTTCCGCTCGATGGTCACGCCGGGCATGCGCTGCAGCGCTTCAGCCAGATTCTGTTCGGGGAAGTTGGCGACGTCGGTGGCCACGATGGAGTCGGAAAAGCCGATGTTCTCGCGCTTCAGCTCGACCGCCTGCTGAAGGCTGCGCTGGTAGCTGCCGGTGACGACGAGTTCGCCCACCTCGGTAGCCTGATCCTGGGCCTGGGCCCCCGTGGCGGTGAGCAGGCCCATGGCGGCGCAGCTGGTCATCAGCCAAGCCGCGCGGCGCGCGCGGACCCGGGCGCGATTGTGATTCATTCCGTTCACTGAATTTCTCCGCGTGTCGATGTTGCGACGGCGGGGAACCAGACGTGCGCGTCCGGCCCTTGCCCCCCGCCCCCTCAACGACAGGACCGCGCAACCCCTCAGTGTGTGACAGCGGTTTTCACCCAATCTTCACGGAGCCGTCACGTTCGGGAGCCGGGTTCGGCCAAACCCCCTCCTGACGCTCTCGCGCCAGGGCGCCAGGGGTCGTGCTGAGCTCTACGCCTTCAGTCCGTCCCGCCTGCCTTGCGGTAGGCCGCGCGAGCCTTGGCGACCGCGGCCGCCGCGGCCTTGTGGCTGGCGGCGTAGGCGGCCTTGGCCTTGGAGATGTCCTGCGCAAGCTTCGCCGCGCGCTGCGCGAACTCGGCCTCCTCGTCCCGACGCTGCGCCTCGACCTCGCCGAGCCTGGCTTCGGCCGCCGAAAGCGCCCGCCGATCAGGCTTGGGCTTCGGCTTGGGCTCGGGCTGCGCCCTAGGCTTGGCGGATGCTCGGGACCTTGCGGGGGCGCGCGCTTTCGATGGCGCGGGCGGATCTGGCACATCGGGCAGATGGGCGGCGTCGAGCGCGAACGGGTCGGCCGATCCGACGGCGCGCTTCAGGGGCGTCTCGGGATGGGCGCGGGCGGCCTCGATCGCAGCCGGGTCCTCGGCCACCTTGGCGTGTCCGGAAGCGAACAGGTCCTGGCGCAGCCCCCAGGCGCGCAGGGCGGCCGGTCGGCTCGGCGCCGCGACCACCGTGTCGTAGAAGCCGATCTGAGCTTGAAAGACCTTGAGCTTGCGTGGCGCGGCCATGGCGACTCCCCCCGCACAGACGTCCAGATCGCCAAACCGTTCCGTCGCCGTCGGGCCGGCCCCTGAGTCAGGCCTTTCGGAGACGGTTATGCATCGCCGTGGCGGCGATGGCCGCCTCGCCGGTGGCGACGGCGATCTGGTTCAGGCCCAGGACGACGTCGCCGGCCGCATAGAGGCCGTCCACGGTGGTCATCTGACGGGCGTCGGCCAGCAGCTTGCCGCTGTCGTCCTGCCCCGCACCAAGCGCCGTGGCGAGACCGGCCTGAATGGCGCAGCCCAGGGCGAGGTAGAGATAGTCGAAGCGCTGTTCCGGCTGGTCCTGTTGCGCGACGATGACCTGGCGGCCCTCAAACCGGATGTCGCCCAAGGCGACGGACAGGGCGCCTGCGGTCTTTGCCGCCTCGCCCAGCATGAGGACCGTGACGTCCTGGCTGTAGGTGCGCAGAAAATCGGCCTCTCGCAGGGCCAGGGGACCGTCGCCGAGGACGGCAAGCTTGGCGTCAATGGCTTCATAGGCGTCGCAGATGGGGCAGACCCGCGCCAGACTTGAGGCCAGGGCGGCGTCGACCCCGGCGATCTCGGGCATGCGATCGATGATCCCTGTGGCCAGCAGCACGGTCGCGGCCTCAAAGACCTCGCCTTCGGCATCCAGCCTGAAGCCGTCCGCCGTCTTCTCCAACCGGCCCACCCTGGCCGTTCGGATGACGGCCCCGAATTCCTCAGCCTGGGCGCGAAGGCGCTCCAGCAGCACAGTGCCGGCGATTCCTGCCGGGAAGCCCGGGGTGTTGTGGCTTTCGGGGATCCAGTCGGCCCGCGAAACGCCGCCATCGAGCACCAGCACCCGTCGCCGGAACCTGGCGAGATAGATCGCCGCGGTCAGGCCGGCGGGGCCCGCGCCGATCACGATCGCTTCGAAGCCCAGGCTCGGCGGAGCTGCGGTCACGAGCGCCGGCTCCTGCTCGGGCAGGACGCGCTGCGTCGATCGGAGAAGGTTGGCCGGCGGGCGCGTTTGCAGATCATGCCATAGCAACGCGCAAAGCGGCGCCGCGGGGCCACGGCCCCCTTCGTCGCGAGCGATCAGGATCGCCTGCAACTCTGATAGGCTGCCAGACGACAGCCCTGCGAACGGATGCCCCGATGTCGAACGCCCAGGACCCGACGGCCTACGATGTCATCGTGATCGGCGGCGGTCAGGCCGGACTCGCCGCCGGCTATTTCCTGCGGCGCACGGGTCTGACGTTCACCATTCTCGATGCAGAGCCCGGCCCCGGGGGCGCTTGGCGGCACGGCTGGGACTCCCTGCGGCTGTTCTCCCCCGCCCAATGGAGTTCGCTGCCGGGCTGGCCCATGCCGGCGACTGGCGAAGCCTATCCCACCCGCGACCAGGTCATCGCCTATCTGACCGCCTATGAGGCGCGCTACGACCTGCCCATCCAGCGGTCGGCAGAGGTGGGTCGCGTCCGCGCCGAGCAGGACGGTCTCGTCGTGGAGACGGGCGCGGCCACCCTTCGGGCGCAGGCGGTGATCAGCGCCACGGGAACCTGGCGCGCCCCCCACTGGCCGTCCTATCCGGGCCAGTCCGAGTTTGAGGGACGCCAAGTCCATTCGGCTGATTATCGACGCCCGGAGCCGTTTTCAGGCCAGCGCGTGCTGGTGGTCGGGGGCGGCAATAGCGGCGCGCAGATCCTGGCCGAGGTGTCGCTGGTCGCCGACACCACCTGGGTCACGGCCCAGCCGCCCACCTTCCTGGCCGACGACGTGGACGGCCGTGTGCTGTTCGAGCGCGCCACCGCCAAGTGGAGGGCGCAACAGGGCGAGGCTGTGGACGCTCCGCCCCCAGGCGGCCTGAATGACGTCGTCATGGTCGAGCCCGTGAAGGCGGCGCGCGAGCGGGGCGTTCTTTCGGCGGTTCGGCCGTTCGAACGGTTCACCCGGACCGGGGTCCTCTGGGCCGACGGTCGGGAGACCCCGGTGGACGCGGTCATCTGGTGCACCGGCTTCAGACCCGCCCTCCAGCACTTGCAGAGTCTCGGTGTGGTCGAAGACGACGGACGCGTGGCTGTGGAGGGTTGCCGCTCGACCCTGGAGCCGCGCCTCTGGCTGGTCGGCTATGGGGAGTGGACAGGGTTTGCGTCGGCCACCCTGGTCGGCGTCATGCGAAATGCGCGCGACGCCGCCCAGCAGGTGGGCCAGGCCCTCGCGCCCGCCTGAAGGGCGTCCGAGCCTGTCGGCATGGCCTCAGGGAATGATGATCGCGCCGGTGACGATGGCCGCCAGGGTGGCGAAGATCGAGCACAGCAAGGCCCAGGGCAGCCCAAATCTCTGCAACTGGCCGACATCGGCGCGGATCAGGCTGGCCACCAGATAGATCGGCGCGATGAACGGGCTGAGCCCATGCAGCGGCATGCCCATCAGGGCCGCCCGGCCGATGACCTCCGGCGCCACGCCATAGGAGGCGCCCGTGGCTCCCAGCACCGGCACCACGCCGAAATAGAAGGCGTCGTTGGACATGAACATCAACAGCGGCATGCTGATCACCGCGGTGATCGGGCCCATATAGGGACCCAGCGCCTCTGGAACGGTGGAGACCAGGCTCTGGGCCATGGCGTCGATCATGCCCGTCCCGTTCAGAATTCCGGTGAACACGCCGGCGGCGAAGATCAGCGACACCATCATCAGGATGGTTTCGCCATGGGCGGCCAGAGCCGCCTTCTGTTCTGACAGGCGCGGGAAGTTCAGGGTCACGGCGATGGCGAAGGCGCCCATGACCAGGGCCGGCAGGGGGGCGATCCCGCTCAACATGCCCCCCATCAGACCCACGGTCAGCAGCAGGTTCAGCCAGAGATTGCGGGTCTCCTTCGGTGCCGTGGCGAGCATCTCGGCCTCGTCCTCGGGCAGCGGCTCAGGCGGGCCGGCCAGGGCCAGGCGCCGCCGCTCCATCCGGCCCATGCCATAGGCCAGGCCCAGCACGGCCAGCAGCGACAGGCCCAGCGCCGGCAGCAAGGGGCCGACGATGCTCATGACGTCGACCTGGAGCGCAAGGGCCGCCCGCGCCGCCGGGCCGCCCCAGGGCAGCCAGTTCATCAGCGTGTTGCTGAGCCCCAGCAGCAGGGCGAGGACCAGAGGATTGAGCCCCAGACGGCGATAGACCGGATACATGGCCGAGATGGTGATGATGGCGCTGGTGGCGCCGTCTCCATCGAGGGAGACCACCATGGCCAGCACGGCGGTGCCGACCACCACCTTCACCGGATCATCGCCGGTGACCTGGAGGATCTTGCGGACCAGCGGCTCGAACAGACCCGCCTCGATCATCACCGCGAAATAGAGCAGCGCGAAGATCAGCATGAGCGCGGTGGGCGCGACCGCCACCACGCCTTCGATCATCATGTCGCCAAGCCCGGCGCCAAAGCCCGCAATGACGCCGAAGACGATCGGCACCAGGATCAGCGCCGCCACCGCCGACAGGCGCCGCGACAGGACCAGGGCCATGAAGACGGCCAGCGCCGCGAAGCCGAGCAAGGACAGGTTCATTGAATTCCCCAAGGGCTCGGGCGCGGCGCCCGCCAGACCGCTAGACTGTCAGTCAGTATTTCCAGTTGAGGCTGAGGCCGTAGGTTCGCGGCGTGTTGTAGGCGCCGAAGTTTGCGCCGAGGAACACCGCCTGGAAGGTCCGGGTGACCTCATCGGTCAGGTTCTTGCCCCACAGGGACACCGTCCAATGGCGGGAGGGTTCGGTGAACACGATGCGGGCGTCGACCATGTGTGTCGGGTCCCGCTGCTCCGGCCCGGTGTTGGAGTTGTCGTCGAAGATCCGGCTCTCATAGGCGTAGTCGACGGCGAAGCGCAGGTCGGCGCCGCTGGCCAGCTCGGCGGTGTATGAGGGCGAGACCACCAGCTTGTGCTCCGGCGTCCGCGACAGGCGATTGCCGGCATAGTCGACGCCGGGTTCAGGCGAGAACTCGTCGAACTGCGCATCGGTATAGGCGTAGCTGGTGACCAGGCTGGCGCCGGCGAACGGGCGCCACTGAAGGTAGGTCTCGTAGCCCTTGATGGTCGCCTTGCCGGCGTTGTCGGTCACCACCGCCAGGTTGGGCAGGGTGCGCCGCGTCTGCAGGTCGTCATATTTCATGACGTAGAGGGTGTTGTTCCAAACGACGGTCCCGCCCAGGAAAACGCTCTTCTGGCCGACCTCGTACTGGGTGGCGAATTCCGGCTCGAAGCCATCGACCGCGTCGGCGGCGCTGGACGGCGTGTCCTGAAAGCCGCCGCTCTTGAAGCCGCGGGAGATCATCCCGTAGGCCATGTGATCGGCGTCCGGCTTCCAGGTCAGTCCCGCCCGCCAGGTGAGCGCCTCATAGGAGTCGCTCACCGTCACGTCGAACCGCTCCTCGGCCCGGAAGACAGCCGAACCGTCGAGGTTGTCGATCCAGTAGTCCTTCTCGTCGCGGGTGAAGCGCAGGCCGCCGATGAGCGACAGCTGATCCGACACCGCGACGGTGACATCGCCGAACACCGCATAGCTGGCGACCTCCGCGGCCTGGTCATAGACCTCCGTTCCGGCGTCGCCGGCGATATTGAGATCGAGGATGTCCTGGCGATCGGTCTTGCTGCGGAAGGCGTAGGCGCCGACGACCCACTGCAGATCGCTGTCCAGGGGCGAGGCCAGCCGAAGCTCGTGGGAGGAAAAGTCGGAGCGCTCGTCATTGGCCCCGGCGATATCCACCACATTGGTGGTCGGGTTTCCGCCGTCGAAGTCGTAAGCCGCGCTGTAGTCGAGGTCGCGGTAGGCGCCGATATAGATGAGCGTGGCGAACGGCAGGTCCTTTTCGACCTGCAGCCTGGCGCCCCAGGTGTCGCGGTTCTGGTAGCCCGGATATGAGCCGGCCGTCTGATCGCGGTCGCGGTCGATGGTCCAGAAGGCCGACAGCGGATCGTCCGCATCCAGGTCCAGAACGTGCTGGGCGGGGCCCGTTTCGCGGCTGCGCGTCCCATCAAGGCTGGCCAGCAGGCGCAGACCCGGCTGCGGCTCGGCGCTGAGCGCCACACGACCGCTGCGGGTGTCCTGGTCTTCGACCCGACCGCCGGTGAAGGTGTTGCGGACATAGCCGTCATGGGTGCGCCAGGCGCCGCTCACGCGAAGGGCTGCGGCGCCGTCGGCCAGGGGCGCGTTCAGCAGGGCCGCGCCCTCCAGCCGCTCGTAATTTCCGACCGTGGCCTCGGCGGCGGCGTCGAAGCCGGTGTGATCTGGCCGGCGGGTGACGACATTGATCGCCCCGCCCACGACGTTGCGGCCAAACAGCGTGCCCTGCGGCCCCTTGAGGACCTCGATCCGCTCCACGTCGAAGGCGTCGAAGGCCACCGCGGCCGGCCGGCCCAGATAGATGTCATCGAGAAACACCGCGGCGCTGGGATCGCCTGCCGCGCCGCGGTCAGACGACCCGATTCCGCGGATGGAGATCCGGGGCTGGGAGGCGGGAAAGGCGTCGAACTGCAGGCCAGGCGTGAGGCTCGCCACATCGGCCACCTGGCGAATGCGCGCCTCTTCCACCTGCCCGGCGCCGAAGGCGGTCACCGTCACCGGCACGTCCTGCAGGCTTTCGCTCCGCCGCTGCGCCGTGACCACCACCTCCTCGAGCAGGCTGGCGTCGCTGGATGGATTGCTCACCTGCCCGCTCGCCGAGCCGGCGCCCAGCAGAGCCGCCAGAGCCGTTCCGCACGCCCACATCGTCCGCGCTGAGTTCACGTCGTCACTCCCCTGTCTTCTGCGCCTTATGGCTTGAGGAGGGGCATAGCTATATTGGACGCAACTCGTCAATGTTTTGGATCCAAAATCTTGACGAGGTGGATCTTACCTCGATAAGGGCTCAGACTGAAAACCAGCGGAGGTCTCAGCCGATGAAAAGCGGTCCCATCAAGATTCTGGTCCCGGTCGGCTCGCTCGGCGCCGGGGTTCGAGAGGAAGAGCTGAGTTACGGCCTGGCCCAGGGCGCGCACGCCATCGCCACCGACGCCGGCTCCACCGACTCCGGGGCGGCCTATCTGGCGCTGGGCAAATCGAAGAACAATCGTGGCTCCATAAAGCGCGACCTGGCCCTGCTGATGCAGGCCGGCGCCGAGGCCGGCATTCCGGTGATCGTCGGCACCTGCGGCCAGGCCGGCGGCGATCTGAACCTCGACTGGACCAAGGACATCGCCCTGGAGATCGCTGGCGAACTGGGGCTCACGCCCAAGATCGCCCTGCTCTATTCCGAACAGGACAAGGCGGTGCTCAAGGCGAAGAACGCGGCCGGCAAGATCAAGCCCTTGCCGCCGCTAGGCCCCCTGGACGACGCCACCATTGACGTCTGCGACCACATCGTCGCGGCGATGGGGCCAGAACCCTATATCGCCGCGCTGCAGGCCGGCGCAGATCTGATCCTGGGCGGCCGCACCACCGACACCGCCGTGATCGGATGCTTCGCCCTGATGCAGGGCGCTCACGCCGGAGCCACCTGGCATGCCGCCAAGGTGGCCGAATGCGGCGCCCAGTGCACGGCGGACACCGGCGAAGGCGCCGGCGTCCTGATCAGCATCGGCCAGGACGGATTCGAGGTCGAGCCGCTGAGCGTGGCCAACCGCTGCACCCCCCACAGCGTCTCGGCGCACATGCTGTATGAAAACAGCAACCCCTTCCGGCTCACCGAGCCTGGCGGCGTGCTCGACGTGACCGAGGCAAGCTACACGGCCCTGGACGACCGGACCGTGCGGGTGACGGGCTCGCGCTGGGAGCCTGCGCCCTACACCATGAAGCTGGAGGGGGCGGCCACGGGTCAGTTCCAGACGGTGATGCTGATCGGCATCCAGGATCCCGACGTGCTGTCGCGGCTGGACGAGTTCCACGACAAGCTGCTGTACGCCCTCAATCAGCGGGTCCATCGCACGATCGGCGAGGCCGCCGGCGACTTCCACATCTCGCTGCGGATCTACGGCTGGAACGCCGTCACCGGGGACCAGCCGCCGCCGGAGACGCCGCCGCCGCGGGAGGTGGGCGTGCTGTTCGTCGCCACCGCCGAAACCCAGGCCATGGCCACCCAGATCGCCAACGCCTGCAACCCCTACTTCTTCCACTTCCCGCTGCTGCGCGACAAGGAGCTGCCGAGCTACGGCTTCCCGTTCACCCCGGCGGAGATCGAGCGTGGCCCGATCTATGAGTTCAAGCTGAACCATGTGGTCGAGGTCGACGACCCCATGGAGCTGGTGCGCACCAGCTGGATCGACCTGTCCAAAGGGAGCCAAGCCTGATGACGACCGTAAGCGATGTCTGCCGCCACGTGCGCTCCAAGAACGCCGGGCCCTTCTGGGTCACCTTCGACCTCTTCTTCGACGGCGAGGAGAACTTCGCAAAATACGCGCAGAGCCCGGCCCTGGGCCCTCAGCTCTTCGAACGCCTGTTCGGGGCCGATCCCGCCTATGTCCAGCACTACCCCGTGCCCAGCCTGAACCTGGTCAAGATCTCCTATGCCCGCGACACGCCCCAGGGCGGCCGGGTCGAACGCGACATGCACCGCGGGCAGCAATATGTGAGGCTGCTGAACGTCGAACTCGACTGAGGCCCCTGTCCCGAAGGCTGGCTACGGCGCAGCGGCCGGGGCCAGCCAGGGGTTGGCCGCCAGGTGCGCGGCCTCGAAGGCGCGGATCTCGTCGGCCCGCGCCAGGGTTACGCCCACCGGGTCCAGGCCGTTCAGCAGGGCGTGCTTTCGCGACGCGTCGATCTCGAACCGCAACTGTCGGCCAGCCCCCTCGATGACCTGCTCAGCCAGATCGATCGTGAACCGGCAGGTCGCCGGGTCGGCGGCCAGGGCCAGGAGCGTCTCGATCTCATCCGCCGGCAGGGTTATCGCCAGCAGGCCGTTGCGGGCGCAGTTGTCGAAGAAGATGCCGGCGAAGCTGGTCCCGATCAGCGCCCGGATCCCCAGCTGGGCCAGCCCCCAGACGGCGTGCTCGCGGCTGGAGCCACAGCCGAAGTTCGGCCCCACGACCAGGAAGCGCGCCTCTGTCCAGGGCGGTTGATTGAGCACGAACGTCTCGCGCGGGCCGCCGGCCTCATCGAAACGCAGATCGAAGAAGACGCCCCGGGCCAGGCCCTTGCGGTCGATGCCCTTGAGGAACTGCTTGGGCATGATGACGTCGGTGTCGATATTGGCGGCCGGCATGGCCGCGGCCCCGCCTTCCACGGTCTGGAACGGCTCCATCGTCTAGGCTCCCAGTCGGCGGACGTCGGTGATGCGCCCGAAGACGGCGGCGGCCGCCACCATGGCCGGGCTCATCAGATGCGTGCGCCCGCCCGCCCCCTGGCGACCTTCGAAATTGCGATTGGTGCTGGAGGCGCACCGCTCCCCTGGCGCCAGCACATCGTCGTTCATCGCCAGGCACATGGAGCAGCCTGACTGACGCCATTCGAAACCGGCGTTCAGGAAGATCCGGTCCAGGCCCTCGGCCTCGGCCTGACGGCGCACGGCGCTTGAGCCGGGGACCACCATGGCGCGAACACCCTCGGCTACCTGCCGCCCCTGCAGCACGGCGGCGGCCTCGCGAAGATCCTCGATCCGGGCGTTGGTGCAAGAGCCGATGAAGGCCCGGTCGATGCGGATCTCCTCCAGCAGCGCGCCCGGCTGCAAACCCATATAGTCCAGCGCCCGCGCCACATCGCGCCGCCTGGCCGGCGACGCCTCGGTCTCGGGATTGGGCGTGCGGGCGCGCACGGAGGCGGCCTGGTCTGGACTGGTGCCCCAGGTGACCATCGGCTCGATCGCCTCGGCCTGGAGGACGACCCGCCGCGCATAGACCGCCTCGGGATCTGCCTTCAGCTTCGTCCAGGCGTCCGCTGCGGCGGTCCAGGCGTCGCCCTTCGGCGCGCGCGCCAGCGGCTTGAGATAGTCCAGCACCGTCTGGTCGGGGGCGATCAGGGCGCCGCGGGCGCCGCATTCCACCGCCATGTTGCAGAGGGTCATCCGCCCCTCGACACTGAGGTCTGCGATGGTCTGGCCGGTGAATTCGATGGCGCAGCCCGTGGCCCCGTCGGCGCCGATGGTTTCGATCAGGGCCATGACCACGTCCTTGGCGGTCACGCCGAGCGGCAGACGGCCGTCCACCACCACCTGCATGGGGGCGAGCCGGCGATAGACCACGGTCGCCGTGGCCAGCATGTGCTCGATATCCGAGGTTCCGATCCCAAAGCCGAGCGCGCCAAAGGCCCCGTAGGTGGTGGTGTGGCTGTCTCCGGCGGCGACCACCATGCCAGGCAGGATCAGGCCGAGCTCGGGGGCGACCACATGCTCGATGCCCTGCATGGGATGCAGGATGTCGAACAGCTCGATGCCGAAGTCGCGGCAGTTGCGGGCGAAATAGGCCACCTGCCCGGCCCCGCCAGGATCGGGCATCTCAGCGGTGCGCGTTGGCGTGGTGGCGTTGACGTGGTCGACCACGCCCAGCAGGCGTTCGGGCGCCCAGACCTGCCGGCCGGCTTCCCTCAAGCCGGTAAAGGCCTGGGGGCTGGTATATTCGTTGAGGACGCTGCGATCGACATAGAGCAGGACCGTCGAGCCGTCCTCGTCGAGCCGCGCCACGGTGTGGGCGTCCACCAGCTTGTCATAGAGGGTGCGCGGCGGGGTCATGGGATGGTCTCTGGCGTTCGACCATCGGCGACCACACAGCCACCCGGAAGGCTTTCCCCGTTGAAGACGGCGACGACGCAACGGGCGGCGATCATGTTCGTGCGCTCCAGGCCCTCCCGCGTCGAGGCGCCGGCATGGGGAGCGGCGACCACGTTGGGCAGCCGGATCAGGGCGTCGGTGACCGGCCTCAGCACCGGATCGCTCTCGCTTTCGAAGACGTCCAGACCCGCGCCCCCCAGACGCCCCTCGCCGAGCGCCACCAGAAGATCGCGGTCGGAGACAAGTCCGCCCCGGGCGGTGTTGATCAGGAAGGCGCCCGGCTTCATGCCCTTGAGGGTCGCTGAGTTGATCATGTGCCGGGTCGCCGGCGTCAGCGGCGCGTGCAGGGTCACATAGTCGCTCTGCGCCAGGAGGGTCTCGAGATCCACGAACCGGACCCCCGTGCGCGCCGCATAGTCCGGATCGGGCCGCGCGGTCGCCACGAGCACCTGCGCCTCGAACCCGCTCAGGCGCTGCACCACGCTCTTGCCGATGCGGCCGAGGCCGACGACGCCGACGGTCTTCCGATAGAGATCGCTTCCCAGCAGGATCGACCAGGAGCCGCCGATCATCTCGCCCTGGGCTTCCCGAAACCGCCGTCCGAGCGCGATCATCATGCCGATGACCTGGTCGGCGACCGAGGCGTCATTGCCGCCCGCCGCGATGGTGACGACCCGCCCGAGGTCACGGGCCGCCTCCAGGTCCACGCGCTCGTAGCCGACCCCGCGGCGGGCGATCACCGCCAGGTCCGGCAAGGCCTCCATGAGCTGACGCGTGACCTGGGCGTGGCCGACGATCCAGCCCTGAGCGCCCGACAGGCGCTCGACCAGTTGGTCATGATCCAGGCCGCCATCGGCCACGCCTGGGGGCAGGTCGGCCAGCACCACCTGGCAGCCCGCCTGTTCGAGATAGGCGATTGTGGCCGCGTCGAAGAACTTCTGAGTCACGACGACCCGGCGCAAACCTTGAGCCATGCCTCACCTCCCTTGCCAGGGGGCCTGGGCTACCGCGCCGCGCCGGCGGCTGGCCAAGACCGGTTGCGCATAAGGTGATGCGCCGGCCGGACCCGCCTGAAAGGCCTAGCGGGTGGCGATGGCGTGCAATCGGGCCTTGGTGGCCAGCACATGGTCGCTCATCTGCCGCCCGGCCGCCTCGCTGTCGCCCTGGCGGATGGCGTCGAGAATCGCCTCGTGATCGCGCTGAGAGGCGAGGATGAAGGCCGGCGGCGTATCGGGCACCTGGCGCAGGCGCGGCGGCACATGGTCGGCGACCGTCGGACAGATCCGCGCCGGATCGGCGAACAGGGGATAGACCAGGGTCATGCGCACGGCGTTGCGCAGGGCGCTGTTCTGGGATGCTCTCTGGATGGCCCGGTGGAAAAGCCGGTTCAGGGCGTACCAGTCGCGTTCGATGGCCTCCGACCAGGCGCCTGCGTCGAGGATGGCGCGCCCCCGTTCGACCAGATCCTGAAGGGCGCCGCACCCTTCCGGCGGCCAGCCCAGGTCCACCGACAGCCGCGCCGCCAGGCCCTCCAGGCTCGCCCGGACCTCGATGGCGTCGAAGATGTCGCTGATCTTCATGCTGAGCACGGTGTAGCCGCGATTGACGCCGTAGCTCACCAGGCCCTCGGCGGAGAGCACCGCCAGGGCGCTGCGCACAGGGGTGCGCGACACGTTCATCTCGGAGGCCAGGGCTTCGGCGCGCAGCTTGCTCCCCGGCGGGATCCGGCCCGAGACGATCTGCTCCCGCAGGTGGGTGAGCACCGTATAGGTGGCCGGCTCGGTGTACGGCTCAGAACTCGCCGCTTCGAACGAGGTCAGCGATCCGTCCCCTGTCATCCCATCATCCTCTTCTGCGACCAGCCTATCGCCGACGTCCCAGATACACGACCGCGCTCAAATTGCAGCGCCGCGGCGCCTGCGTGCGGCCCCGGGCGATGATAACCTCCCATCGCCTTGGCGCAGGATGTCGCCGGCCGCCTTTCAGGACGTGACGATATGGATCTGGTCTGGCTCGAGGATTTCCTGGCGCTCGCCGAGCATCGGAACTTCTCGCGCGCCGCGGAGGTCCGGAACATCTCGCAGCCAGCCTTCAGCCGCCGGGTTCGCATGCTCGAAGACTGGCTTGGCGCGCCGTTGTTCGACCGCGACACCCAGCGGGTGGACCTTACCGCGGCAGGCGCGGAGTTCCTGCCCGTCGCCCAGGAAGTTCTTCGGCGCGTCACCTTTGGCCGGGAGCGGGTTCAGGAGGTCTCGGCCGCCGCGGCGAGCAGTCTTCGCATCGCCTGCACCAACGTCCTGTCGCTGACCTTCTTTCCCGACTGGCTTCAACGGCTCGAGACCTCGGCGGACCTATCGCCGTCCAATGTCAGCCTGGTCACCGACAGCATGGCCGATTGCGAACGTCTGATGGTCGCCGGCCAGGCGCAATTCATGCTGTCGCACCACCATCCCGCGGCCCACACCGCCTTGGAGACCGGCGCCTTTCGCGCCCTGGACATCGGCGCTGACGTGCTGATCCCGGTGAGCGCGCCGTCGGGGCCCCAGGGCGGCGCGCCGCTGCACGCCCTGCCCGGCTCGGCCGCCGCGCCGACCGCGTTTCTCGGCTTCAATCCCGCCTCCGGCATGGGGCGGATCGTGGCCGCCACCCGGGCGAACGAAGCCCCGCCAACCTGGCTGAGGCCTGTGTTTACGGCCCAACTGGCCATGGTGCTGCTGATCATGGCGCGCGAGGGCCGCGGCATGGCCTGGTTGCCCTTGAGCCTGGTAAGCCGGGACCTCGCCGCCGGGACCCTGGTCCGCAGCGCGGCGAGCGACGCCTGGGACATCCCCGTCACCATCCGCCTCCATCGCCCGCATGCGCGACAAAGCCCGAGCGCCGAGGCCTTCTGGGCCACCGCCACCAACAGGGCCGCCATGTCGGCCTGAGGAAAAATGACTTCGCCCTGTCGGATCGCGCCGCCCAAGAGCGTCCTATGCTCGCCCGGCGCCGCACCGGCCGGTCCGCAAAGCCCAGGAGCTAGACCATGACCTATATCGACGGCTTCGTCATCGCGGTCCCCACCGCCAACCGCCAGAAGTTCATCGACCACGCCAACACCGGCGACAGCGTCTTCATGGAGCTCGGCGCCCTGCGCATTCTGGAGTGCTGGGGCGACGACGTGCCTGAGGGCAAGCAGACCGACTTCCGCCGGGCGGTCCAGGCCACCGCCGACGAGAGCGTCGTCTTTTCCTGGATCGAGTGGCCCGACAAGGCGACCCGCGACGCCGCCATGGCCCGCATGGAAGAGACGATGAAGACCGACCCGCGGATGAGCCCCGAGCACAATCCCATGCCGTTCGACGGGGCGCGCATGATCTTCGGCGGCTTCACGCCCGTGGTGACGATGGAAGCCGCGTCGAGCGACAGTCAGGGCGACTTCATCTGGTATGAGCTGCTGACCACCGACGCCGACGCCGCCCAGGCCTTCTATGGCAAGATCCTGCCCTGGACCTTCGCCGATTCCGGTCAGGCCGACATGGACTACCGCATCGTCCGCGCCCCGGAGCACGATGTGGCCGGCCTGATGGCCATCACCCCCGACATGGCCGAACACGGCGCCCAGCCCGTCTGGCTGTCCTACCTGGCCGTCGATGATGTGGACCAGGCCGTGACGGCCATCACGGAGAAGGGCGGGACGGTGCAGATGCCCGCCATGGACGTTCCCATGGTCGGCCGCATCGCCATGGTCGCCGATCCGCAGGGCGCGCCGCTTTACGTCATGAAGCCCGTCAGCGGCGGCAAGAGCATGGCCTTCGCCTATGACCGGCCCCGGGTCGGCCATGCCGCCTGGAACGAGCTCCATACTGCCGACCAGCTCGGCGCCTGGGCCTTCTATGGCGACCTGTTCGGCTGGGTCCATGACGGCGACCTGGATATGGGTCCCATGGGCCAGTACCAGTTCATCCGCCGCGGCGGGATGATCGGGGCCATGATGAAGGCCGATCCCGCCATGGGTCCGCCCCGCTGGAACACCTATTTCCGGGTGGCCGACATCGACGCCGCCAAGACCGCCGTGGTGGCCGCGGGCGGCCAGGTGGTGCAGGGGCCAGACGAAATCCCCGGAGGCGACTTCTCCATGAACTGCATCGATCCCCAGGGCGCGGCCTTCGGTCTGGTGGGGGGACGGTCGAGCTAGCCGCTCTAGGCCAGGGCCAGGGGGAAGGTGCTTCCAAGCGAGGTCTCGGCCCCCCGGCCGATCCTGGCGATGGCGTCGACCATGGCGCCGTTGCGGCTCAACAGGTCGTCGGCCAGGGCGACGAGGCGGGGGTTGGGGGTCGCGAAGGGCGCGGCGGCGCGGAGCTTGTCCGCCAGCCGGCCCTCCTGGCCTGGCGCGCTCAGGGCGCAGGCGACCACATAGGCGGCGGCCGGCGACCGGCTCACGCCGGCCCAGCACTGGATCAGCAGGGGCTGATCGCGACGCCATTGCCGGGAGAACGCAATGAGGCGCGCCACATCGTCGGCGCTGGCGGCCTGCAATCCCGGGCGCGGCGCGGCGATGTCATGAAAGATGAGCGCCAGCCGCTCAAAATCAGCCGGGATCACCGCCTGTTCGGCGCCGGGCGAGCCCAGGCTGATGACGTGGGATGGACGCCAGATCTTCAGCGCCGCCGCGACCTCATGCAGGGGGCAGACGATCAGGGTCACAGGCCCAGCAGCCCGACAAAGGCGACCAGAAAGCCGACCTCGAAGGCCTGTTCGCAGGCCCCGAGCGTATCGCCGACCCAGCCGCCGATCAGGCGCCGGGCCTGCAGGGCCACGAGGCTGGCGCACAGCCCCCCCACCAGCACGGCGCCTGCAGTGGCGACGGGCGCGATGAGGATCGCCGGGACAAGGGCGAGGACGGAGATCACCAGGGCGACGCCGATCTCGCCGGCCCTGACGCCATCGGCGACTGGCTTGACCTTGGCCGAGGCTCGATCGCCGGCATAGGGCAAGAGCCCCATGGTCAGCACCGACACGCCGCGCCCCGCCGCATGGGCCGCCGCCAGGCCCGGAAGGACGACGACGACCGCCATCTGGCTGAGCGCGACGACCTTGAGCGACAGGACCAGTCCCAGGGCGAGGACGCCATAGGTTCCCAAGCGGCTGTCCTTCATGATCTCAAGACGGCGTTCAGGCGTCTGACCCCCACCCAGACCATCGGCTGTGTCGGCCAGGCCGTCCTCGTGGAAGGCGCCTGTGATCAGAATGCCGACGCTCGTCGCCAACAGGGCGGGCAAGAGCCCGCTCCAGATCTGCGAGGCCGCGACCAGAACAACGCCGGACGCAAGACCGACCAAGCCCCCGACCAGGGGGAAGTATCGCGCCGAGCGTGCGGTCCAGTCGGGTTGAAAGTCCTTCAAGGGCGGGACAGGGACCCGGGTCAGGAACTGGACCGCCGTCAGGAACAGGGCGAGCTGGCGGGGCATGTCAGAGGCGTCCGGCCAGGACGTCATCGAGGCTCGCCACGTCGGCCAGCAGAGCCGCCGCCGCCCGCACCAGGGGCGCCGCCAGCAGAGCGCCCGTCCCCTCGCCCAGGCGCAGCCCCAGATCCAGCAACGGCTCGGCCGCCATCGCCTTCAGCATCCGGTCGTGTCCCGCCTCGGCCGAGCGATGGGCGAACAGGCAGACCTCGCCGACCTCGGGACGAAGGCGCATGGCGGCGAGCGCTGCGGCCGTGCAGATGAAGCCGTCGACGATGACGGGCGTCCGTCGATCCGCCGCGCCGTGGATCGCGCCGGCCATCATGGCGATTTCCAGCCCGCCGAACTGTCGCAGAACCTCGAGCGGGTCTGTCGCATCGCTGCGCTCGGACGCACGCGTGAGTATGGCCAGCTTGTGGGCCAGGCCCGCCGCGTCATGGCCTGCGCCGACGCCGACGCAATCCTGGATCGGGGCTGGCGCCAGGCGGTGCATGAGCAGGGCGGCCGAGGCGCTGTTGCCGATCCCCATTTCGCCGAGCGCCAGGATATCGGCGCCGCGATCAATGGCGGCGACCGCCAGTTCCGCGCCGCGGGCCAGGGCGAGCTCGACCTCGGCCCGGCTCATGGCGGGCTCGCGGGCGGCGTTGCGCGTCCCCCTGGCGACCTTGGCGTCGATGAGCGCGGGATGCGGCGCAAGCTCGGCGTCGACGCCAGCGTCAACCACCCTGACCTCTGCGCCGACGGCGCGGGCGAATGCGTTGGCGCTGGCCCGTCCGGCCAGAAGCGTCACCACCATGGCCTGGGTGATCTCCGCCGGATAGGCCGAGACCCGGTCCTGGGTCAGGCCGTGATCGCCGGCGAACACCAGAAGGCTCAGGCGCTCGGCCCGCGGCGTCAGGCTCTGGCTGATGAGGGCCAATCGGACAGCCAGGTCCTCGATCCTGCCCAGCGATCCGGGCGGACGAGCCTGGGCGTCCAGATGACCGCGGACTGCGGCCTCCGTGACAGGTTGAGTCATGTCGAGTGGTCCTTCAGGCCGGCAAGTCGCGCCAGGGCTGCAATGTCGAGATGGAGTTCCAGGGCCGCGGCGATCTCGTCCAGGGCGGTGTCCACGGCGAGACGGTGATCGGCGCCGGCGGAAGCCGCACCCAGCTGCGCCAGGAAGGCCGCGCGCGCCGGCCCTGAATCAAACAACCGATGGACATAGCAGCCGGCGACCCGGCCATCGGCCGAGACCGCGCCCTCGCCCGCCCCATCGTGGCGCCGCAGCAGGGGCCGGGTCAGGCCCTCGCCCGTCGTGCGGCCCATGTGCATTTCGAAACCCTCATAGGCGCCATCGCCCAGGATCGTCGTTCCGCGGCAGGGCTCCAGCACCTTGTCGCCGCTCAGGACCGTGTCGATATCGAGCAGGCCCAGGCCCTCGGCCGAACCGGCTGGCCCCTCGATCCCGCCGGGATCGGTGACCGTGCGACCCAGCATCTGGAAGCCGCCACACACGCCGAGCACCCGCCCGCCGCGCCGGACGTGGGCCTTCAGGTCGATGTCCCAGCCTTGATCCCGCACGAAGGCGAGGTCCGCCAGGGTCGCCTTTGACCCCGGGAGGATAATCAGGTCGGCGTCGCCCGGCAGGGCCTGGCCCGGCGGCACATAGACCAGGTCGACGGCGGGTTCGGCCTGGAGCGGATCGAAATCATCGAAATTGGCGATGTGGCGCAGGATCGGGACCGCGACCTTCACCTGACGGCGTCCGGGCCCGGCGGCGTCGCTGAGCACCACGGCGTCTTCGGCGGGCAGACGTCGGGCCGCCGCCAGCCATGGGACCAGCCCCATATCCGGCCAGCTCGTGCGGTTGGAAATCTCGCGCCGGCCATCGTCGAACAGCCGGGGATCGCCCCGGAACTTGTTGATGATGAAGCCCCTGATCGCGCCGGCGTCCGCGGCGTCCAGAACCGCCTTGGCGCCGACCAGGGCGGCGATCACATGGCCACGGTCGATGTCGCCGACCAGCACGACTGGCACATCGGCGGCCAGGGCGAAGCCCATATTGGCGATGTCCCCCTGCCGCAGATTGATCTCGGCCGGACTGCCCGCCCCCTCGACGATGACCAGATCGGCCTCAGCCTCCAGGCGACGGAAGCTGTCGAGAACCACGCTCAGCAGGGCGGCCTTCCGCGCCTGATAGTCCAGGGCCTGATAGCTGGCCTCGACCTGGCCGCGCACCACCAACTGGGCGCCGACATCGCTCTGGGGCTTGAGCAGGACGGGATTCATGTGAACCGTCAGGGGCGTGCGGCAGGCGATGGCCTGAAGCGCCTGAGCCCGGCCGATCTCACCACGGCGGCCCTGGTCGTCCGGCTCGGTGACGGCGGCGTTGTTGCTCATGTTCTGCGGCTTGAACGGGCGGACGCGGTAGCCCCTGTTGGCGAACAGTCGGCACAGGCCCGCGACCAGCACCGATTTCCCCACATCCGAGCCGCAGCCCTGGATCATCAGCGCCGCCATGAGGCTCCCCCGATCGCAATGGCCGCCCACAGCAGACCGCAGGCGCGGACATAGGCGCCCAGCGCCCGGCGCAGATCGCCCGGGGTCGGCGGCGGACCCTCGCCAAAAGTCGGGCGCTCGGTCATCACCCCATCATAGGCCACCGGACCGCCCAGCCTGACCCCCAGGGCCCCGGCCATGGCCGCCTCGGGCCAGCCGGCATTGGGCGAGGCGTGAAGACGGGCGTCCCTGAACATGGTCCGCCAGCCGCGCCCGCTTGCCGCAGCGATCAGCGCCCCGGCCAGTCGCGCCGGGATCAGGTTCATCAGATCGTCGGTGCGCGCCGCGGCCCAACCAAAATCCTTCCAGCGGGGCTCCCGGTGGCCGATCAGACTGTCGGCCGTGTTGACCGCCTTGTAGGCGTAGAGGCCAGGCAGACCGGCGAGCAACAGCCAGAAGGCGGGCGCGACCACGCCGTCATTGAAACTTTCGGCCAGGCTTTCGATGGCGGCTGCGGCCACCCCCGAGCGGTCCAAAGCTTCGGTGTCGCGGCCGACGATCTTGCCGACGGCGGCCCGAGCCGCCGGGAGGTCATCGGCGTCCAGCGCACGCGCCACGGCCTCGACATGGTCGTACAGGCTGCGCTGGGCGAGGCCGATCGTGGCGGCCAGGACCGGACCCGGTCTCGGCAGCCGCGAGGCCGCCACCCCGGCCACCGCCGCGGCGCCGACCGCAGCCAGCAGCGTGGCGATCCCGCCCGCCCGCCGGCGCCGCGGTGACAGATCGGAGCGATTGAGCCGGCGCTCGCCGGCCCCAATCACGGCGCCGAGCCCCACCACCGGATGCGGCGCTCGGCGATGCACGCGATCTGGATAGCCCACCACCGCCTCGATCACGAGGGCGGCCAGGGCGAGACGGGCGGCGGGCCTAAGCACGCCCGATCACGTCGATCAGAGGCCCGCCCGGGCCTTGGGTCAGGGTCGCCTCCACGCCATAGGCGCGGCGGAGCACGTCGGGAGTCAGGGCGGCGGCCGGAGGGTCATCGCCAAGCACCCCGCCGTCGGCGAGGACGATGATCCGGTCGGAGAGGCGCAGCGCCATCGAGAGGTCGTGCAGGGTCAGGACCACGCCCACCCCGCTCTCGGCCAACTGCCGGAACAGGGCGGCGGCGTCGAGCTGGTGCGCCGGATCCAGGCCCGTCAGGGGCTCGTCGGCCAACAACCACTCTGGCTCTCCGGCCAAGGCCCGGGCGATCAGGACCCTCGCCCGCTCGCCTCCCGAAAGCGTATCGACGATCCGCCGCTCGAACGGCGCGACCCGGGCCGCCGCCATGGCGCGGTCCACCGCCGCCCGGTCCTCGGCCGTCGGCCCCCGGGCGCCGACAAAGGGGGTGCGCCCCAGTTCGATCAGGGTGCGCCCCTCGACCGACCAGGCGATCTCCGGCGTCTGCGGCAGGAAGGCCAGGCGTCTGGCGCGCTTGCGAGGCGCCATGCTCGCCAGGGCGAGGCCGTCCAGCGTGGCCATTCCCGATGTCGGTTGGCGAAGCCCCGCCAGACAGGTCAGCAGGGTGGACTTCCCTGCCCCATTTGGCCCGACGATCGTGGTGACCTTGCCCGCCTCGATCGAAAGCGTGACAGACGTCAGGATGGCCTTGTCGGCGATACGGACGCTCAGGTCTGCGCAGCCCAGAATGCTCATGCGATCTTCCTCCGCAGGCGCAGCAGCAGAACCAGGAAGAAGGGCGCGCCGAGCGCCGCCATGGCGACCCCCAGCTTCACCTCGTTCGCGGCGGGGGTGAGCCTGACGAGGATGTCGCCGGCCAGCACGACGACGGCCCCGCCCAGGATGCTGGGCACGAGCAAGGCGCCCGGTCTCGCCCCGACCAGCGGCCGCAACAGATGTGGTGTCACCAGGCCGACGAAGCCGATGACGCCGGTGACCGCGACGCTGGCGCCGGCGGCCAGCGCGACCCCGAGCGCCAGGCTCCAGCGGGTCGCCGACATCGACACGCCGAGCGATCTCGCGCCGACATCCCCCAGCGTCAGGGCGTCCAGCGCACGTCCCGTGGTCAGCAGCAGGCCGCAGCCGATGACGACCAGCGGCAGCGCCATCCGCACCTCTTCAAAGCTGCGGTCGGCCAGGGAGCCCATCAGCCAGTCGACGATCTCGTTCACGGCCCAGGGGTTGGGCGCCATCGACAGGGCGAGAGAGACGCCCGCGCTGGACAGGATGTTGAGGATCGCCCCGGCCAGGATGAAGGTCACCAGACTGGAGGCCGACCCCGACAGAAGCATCAGCACGGCGACGCCGACCAGGGCTCCGCTGATCGCCGCCACGGGCAAGGCCCAGGGGGCGAAGGCGGTGACGCCGTAATAGAGGGTGAGCACCGCGCCCAGGGCCGCCATGGATGACACGCCCAGCACGCCCGGGTCCGCCAGGGGGTTTCGGGTGTATCCCTGGAGCACCGCGCCCGATAGCCCCAGGGCTGCGCCGACGACGATGGCCAGGATCGTGCGCGGAAGGCGCAATTCGAACACGATGGCCCAGCGGGGATCGACGTCCGGCGTCAGCCAGACGTCCCACGGCACCCAGACCTTTCCCGCGATCAGGCTGATCGATGAGAGCACCACCAGGGCCGCCGTGAGCACGGCGTAGAGCAGGGGTCGGTTGATCGGCCTCATGCCGCCCTCCCCAGCGCAGCGTCTCGCGCCCGCGCCAGAACCGCAGCGGTCTGGATCAGGACCGGACCGCCACAGAACAGCAGCCGCTCCGGGAAGACAGCGCGGCGCATGTCGCCCGCGACACGGGCCAGCGCCGGATGCTCCATCACCCGCTCGGCCCAGCTCGGCGCCCCCGGATAGGGCTCTCCAGCCAGGAGAACATCCGGCGGATCGGCGATGACCAATTCCAGGGGCACGTTCATGGAGCGGCGCAGGCCATAGCGCGATGCGGCGTTGATCAGGCCCATGCGGGTCATCATCTCATCCATCAGCGTGCCGGGTCCCGAGGCGAAGCCGCCGGGCATGAAGACCAGCGCCGAAAGGCGCTCCGCCTGGGGTGCGGGCGCGGCGGCGGCCAGGGCGCGCTCGATGCGGCCGATCAGGCGCTCGCCCCGTTGGGGGTGACCGACCAGCCGGGCGACCTCGCGAACCTGCTCAAGGCTCTCCTCGACCGTGTTGGGAACGCCGAACAAGGCGGTGGGAATGTCGAGCCGCGCCAGGGCGTTGCGGGTCGCCAGGGAGGAATGCCGGCCCGTCAGCACCAGGTCGGGACGCAGGGCGATGACTTCTTCGGCGCTCTCATAGGTGAAGGGCAAGGTGCGCGCGATATCGGCGATGGTCGATCCGTAGTCGTCCCGCGCATAGTGGCTGAGCGCGCCGATCTGCGCCCTGTCGGCCACCTCGACGAGAATGACGTCCAGACACGGATTCAGGGAAACCACCCGGGCGGGCCGCCCCCAGGCCGGCGCGCGAGACGGCGGCCCCGCCGTCGAGCCGCAGCCGGCCACCAGCGAAAGGCCGCCCGCCAAGGCCAGGCGCCGATCGATCCCGCGGATCAAAAGTCGATTCCCCGCTGCGCCTTCACGCCCTGCTCGAACGGGTGCTTGACCAGGGTCATCTCCGTTACGAGATCGGCCGCGGCCAGCAGTTCGGGCTTGGCGTTGCGCCCGGTGACACAGACGTGCTTGCCCTCGGGCCGGGCGACGAGCCCTGCCACGACAGCCTCGATGTCCAGATAGTCGTAGCGCAGGGCGATGATCAGCTCGTCCAGCAGGACGTGGTCGAGGGCGGGGTCTGCGATCATCTCCAACGAGGTCGCCCATGCGGCTTCGGCGGCGGCGACGTCGCGCGCCCGGTCCTGGGTGTCCCAGGTGAAGCCCTCGCCCATGACCTCGTAGCGCACCTGGTCGGGGAACTTGGCGAAGAACTGGCGCTCGCCGGTGATCCACTTGCCCTTGATATATTGGACGATCCCGACCTTCTGGCCCCAGCCCAGGGCGCGGGCGACCATGCCGAAGCCGGCGGTCGACTTGCCCTTTCCATCGCCGGTATTGACGATCAGCAGGCCGCGCTCCTCGGTCTTGGAGCGCATCAGTTCGCGGCGTTCGGCCTGCAGGGCCTTCATCGCCTCGGTGTGTTCGGCGTTCTTCGGATCGGTCATCTTGATCGCTCCAGTGCGAGTTGAAGGCGCCGCCAGTCCCTGCGGGCGGGCAGGCCAAATCGGATCAGGTTTGGGTCGTGGGCGAAGATCCGCACAAGCACACCCTCCTCCCCCAGGCGCCAGGCCCGGCGCGCGGCGGCCTCACAGCGGGCGAGACGGAACAGGCTTGTTCCCCCCACCACATCGAGCCCAGCCGCCGTCAGCAATTGGTCGAGGCGGCCTGCGTCGGCGACGAGCCGCGCGCGTGTGCGCTCGGCCCACGCCGCATCGGCATAGGCCGCCTGTCCCATGGCGATGGCGTCGGCGCTGACCGGCCAGTCGCCGATCCAGGCGCGGAGCGCGTTCGAAAGCTCCAGCGGCGCGACGATAAAGCCCAGCCGCACCCCTGGCAGGCCGTAGAATTTTCCGAACGAGCGCAGCATGATCGTCCGGTCGCCTGCAAACGGGCTAGCGCTGGCGCTCGGCTCAACCTCGACGAACGACTCATCGATCAGCAGCCAGCCGTCTCCCGCCATCGCGACCAGATCGCCACCGCGGGTCACGGCGCCGTCCGGGTTGTTCGGATTGACGATGATGCGAAGCTCGGCGTCTGTCTCGAACAGTTTGTCCCGCGCGACCTCGGCCACCTCGGCGCCCGCCAGTCTCCAGGCGTCGGCGTGGCTGCCATAGGTCGGCGAGGCGATCGCCACCCGCCGAACGCCCAGGCGTCCAGCGAGCAGGCGTAGTCCGGCCTCAGCCCCAGGGACGGCGACAACGCGGTCGGCAGGCGCGCCGAACGCCCTCGCCGCCGCAGCCTCCAGCGCCTTGAGGTCGGACGGGTCAGGCAACCGCGCCAGCGCGCGGACCGGCGCCCGCCGCCAACGCCCAGCCTGGGGGTTGATTCCGGTGGACAGGTCGAGCCACGGCTCGGGCGCGAGAGGATGATCCCCTCGCGCCTTGGAAAGCCGCCCGCCGTGGTCGATCCTGGCGGTCATCGTCCCTCAGAACCTCGCGCGCAGGCCGACAAAGGCCCCACGCCCGGCGACCCCGTAGTTTCGGGTGGTCTCGTAGGCTTCGTCGCCGACGTTCTCGACCCGTCCATAGACCTCGACGACGTCGTTCACGGGGTAGGAGGCCCGCAGATCGACCAGGGTGTAGCCGTCAAGTCGCGTGGCGTTCGAGGCGTTGTCGAAGCTGCGGCCGGCATGTTGAACCGCGATAGAGGTCGATAGCCGGAACGGCCAGACATAGGTCGCCACGAGATTGGCGGTCTCCTCGGGGCGGCGCGCCAGCTGACGACCCAGATTGGCCCCGGGCGTGCGGTTTTCCGTCTGGGTCTGGGTGTAGTTGGCCTGCAGGTCGAAGGCGCCCAGGGTCAGCGCGGCGGCCAGCTCGACGCCATCGGCCTCGGTCAGGGCGGTGTTGTCATAATAGCCGAAGCGACGGGCGCCGTTGACGAAGCACAGCGGCGCCGCCATGGGCGTGACGGTGCTGGCGCAGGACACATAGTCGATCTGGTTTGTGGTCTCCCGGGCGAAATAGGTCGCCGAGAGCACCAGGGCGCCATCGAGCAGGCGCTGTTCGACGCCGAGGTCCCACCCGTCGGCCTCTTCCGGATCGAGAGCGGTGTTCCCGTAGTCGCTGTAGAGTTGGTAGAGGCTGGGCGCCTTGAAGGCCTGGCCAAAGCTGGCGCGGAGTACGGTCGCGCCGCCGTTCAGCGACCAGGCGGCCGCGGCCTGCCCCAGAGCCTTGCCGCCGAAGGTGTCGTGGTCATCGCGACGAACGCCGCCGGTCAGGGTCAGGCCATCGACCACCTCCGCCTGGATCTGAGCGTAGGCGCCGAGAATGCCGACCTTGGCCGTCGCCGGCGTCGGATTGGGTGTGAACGTCGATGGCGAAGCGGAGCGGAATTCCGAGTCCTCATGCTCGGCGCCGAAGGTCGCCGTCCAACCCTCCCGGATGGCGAGCACGCCCTGGTACTCAAACCGGTTGTTGAGCCCCTCGGCGTCGAAGGTGACCGGCGTGACCGCCTGGTCCGGATTTTCGTTGTGTCGCTCGGTCCGCGTATAGGCATGAGCGATGCGGTTGCTGAGGCGGCCGTCGAGCAGGTCGAAGTTGAGGCCTGCATAGGTCACCAGCTCCATGGTGTCCGAGGTCTCCGGCGTGTCCCCAAAGGCGTAGGTCGGGGCCGGAAAGCCATCGATGTCCACCGTGCCGTCGGAATAGACCGCGCGCAGATCGACCGACACGCCGTCGGCGATGCGAATATTGGCGCGGCCGCTCAGGCCCAGATTCTCGTAGCCATCGTCCTCGCTCCCCCGGGCGAAGGTGGAGAAACCATCGGTCTGATAGTGGGAGGCCGAGAGGCGCCAAGTGGCCCGCTCCGTAGCCCCGCCGACATTGGCCCGCAGATAGGACGTGCTGCGCGAGCCCACCTCCACATCCAGCCCCGATTGGAACGGTCGCACGGGCTCGGCCGTCACGATGTGGACCACGCCGCCAATGGCCTGGCTGCCCCAGAGGGTCGACTGCGCGCCCCGCAGCACCTCGATGCGGGCGATGTCGCCGACCAGCAGGCTGCCGAAGTTGAAGCCGCCCCCGGTGCCGGACGGATCGTTGAGCTTCACGCCGTCGATCACCACCACCGTCTGGTCGGATTCGGCGCCGCGAATGCGCAGGGCGGTGCTCGCGCCAACGCCGCCGTTCCGCGACAGGCTGACGCCAGGGGTGCGGACCAGCAGGTCCGCCACGGCGACCGTCTGGGCCGCCTCGATATCCTGGGCTGTCAGGACCGTGACCGACTGGCCGACGCGGTCTGCGGCCTGGGCCGAACGGTTGGCCGTCACGACGACGCCCTTCAGCAGGGTCGGGTCGGTGGCCGCGGCGCTCGCAGGCCGGGTGTCGCTCAACTCCGCCTTGGCGGCCGTGGCGGTCAGAAGAAGCGCAGCCGTGGCTGCGCCGAGAAGAAGGTCGTGTCTCATTTGGGTCCAATCCCGTGGCTCGACAACGCACCGGCCCCACGAGACCGCGATCGAACACACAGACGCGCCCGGTCGCGGCCGCGCGGGCACGCGGCACAACAGACGTCGTCATTCGGGAAGACCCCGTTTCGCTCGGCACACCACGTCCGCGCGAAGGACGACCACGACGGGCAGGTCTCCTGGCTTGCGGGTCAACGCCGGTGCGCGCCGCCTTCCCAGATCCCCGGCCGAAACCTTTAGACCCAGTGGCTAGTGGCGCGCGGGCTCGCCGCTTACAGTTGCGTGGGCAGCCCAGGTCTTGCACCTGAGTTCCCTATTAATCCCCATCGCTGGGGAACCTGTCGCAGCACCGCCATAGGCGAATGCTGCGCGCTCGGCAAGGATGGCGCCATGACGGCCACGATCGTTCTCGGCGGGGCCCGGTCAGGGAAAAGCGCCTATGCCCAGGCCCGCGCCGAAGCCGCTGCTGGCGCCGCGCGCCAAGCGCGGCTGGTGATGATCGTGACCGCCCAGGCCTTCGATGAGGAGATGGACCGTCGGATCGCACAGCATCAGGCCGACCGCGATTCACGGTGGGTCACGGTCGAGGCGCCGATCGATCTGGCGGGCGCCATCTCGGCCCTCAAGCCTGAGGATGTGGCCGTGGTGGACTGCCTGACCCTGTGGTTGAGCAACCTGATGATGGCCGAGGCCGACATCGAAGCGGCGACGGCCACGCTCATCGAAGCCGTCGTCGCCTGCCCGGCGACCTTGCTGCTGGTCTCCAACGAGGTCGGCTGGGGAATCGTGCCCGACAACGCCCTCGCCCGCCAGTTCAGGGATCACGCGGGGCGCCTTCACCAGCGCCTGGCGGCCGCCGCCGACGAGGCCCTGCTCATCGTGGCCGGACTGCCCATGACGTTGAAGCCCGCCCCGGCGGCGCCCGCCAGCGGGCGTTCATGAGGACCAGATCATGAGCGTGACCAGGCTGTGCGTGGTGCTGGCCGGAGGGGCGGGCGAGCGAATGGGCGGGGACAAGGCCCTACGGCCTCTGGGCGATCGGATGCTCGGGCAGCACGCCCTGGCGCTGGCTGCGCGCCTTGCCCCGAATGTCGTCCTGGCGGTCCGTGACCAGGCTCAGGCCGAAGGCCTAGGCCCCGCCGACCTGGTCTTCGATCCGCCGGGCGTCGAGGGACCTCTCGCCGGGGTGGTGGGCGGCCTTGTCCACGGCGAGCGCCTGCGTGCGGCCCACGTGCTGACCATCCCCTGCGATGCGCCGCTGCTTCCAGCCGATCTCTATGCCGGGCTCGAGGCGGCGCTGGAGCGCAATCCCGGCGCCCTTGCCGCAACGGCCAATGACGGCCAGCAGGACCAGCCGGCCTGCACCCTGTGGCGCACCGCAGCCCTGCCCCCACTCCTGCGCTATGCCCGGACGGGTCGGCGCTCGCTTCATGGCGCGCTTTCTGACCTCAAGGCCTGTCGGGCCGTGTGGCCCGATCCCGGCGGCAGGATGTTCATGAACATCAACACCACGCAGGACCTGGCCCTCGCCGAGGCGGTGTGGGCTGAGTTGGGGCTCGGCCAAGCCTGACAGACGCAGGCCAGATGGCCTCCAGGCAAAGAGGGAGCGCTTCACCCAGGAAGCTCCCATCCAGATCAGCTCATTCTTCCGCCTCATGGAGTCCTGAAAACATATCGCTTTTCAGTGCGCCCCCCCGGCTCCAAGCCTCCCCTCAAGATGGAGGAGAGAACCGATGGGCGTGTCGCCGTTGCAAGACCTGGTCGAGACCGTGCTGGGCGCCGAACGCTCTGACGAGATGTTCAAGCTCCTGGTGGTCCACCCGGACCTCATGGCCCCAGCCGATCGGGTCAGCCGCGCCGTCATGGCCCAGGCCCTGAACATGGTGCTGTTCAGCGATCTGCTGCTGCGCGTGCCGGCTGCGGCGGACTATGCCGCCGACTGCCTGCGGGACGGCCGGACCATCTTTCATGACCACGGCGCGGTGCGCACCGTCGTCCTGAGCGGCATGGGCGCGCTGCCCTCCGGTGAGGCCGCCGTGGTTCGGGTGCTCAAGCCCCTGGGCTACCAGCAGAACGGGCTCTATCCCCTGGAGCGCCTCAAGATGACGGGACGCTCCTACGCTCAGCTGGACTATCCCGAGGACATCGCCCAGTTCTTCGTCAGCGAACTGCACACCGACCGCTTCTCGCCGGACTTCGTGAAGGCCGCCCGCGCCGTCACGTCCACCTCCCGCGACCCCCTGTCGGATGAGGCCAAGGCTGTGCTGGCGACATTCCAGGCCAAGGGCGAGGTTGATCTCGCCGCCGCGGCCGCCGTCCTGCCCGTCCTTGCCGCCTGCTTCGATCGCCAGCATGAGGCGCCGGCCCAGGCCGACTACGAAGCCCTGCTGGCGGAGTCGGCCGAAATGGCCTGGATCGCCACCGAGGGGAACGCCTTCAACCATGCCACCGACCGGGTGGACGACGTCGAGGCCGTGGCCGAAGCCCAGAAGAGCCTGGGCCGCCCGATGAAGGACACGGTCGAAGTCTCAGGCTCAGGCCGCGTGCGGCAGACCGCCTTCCGCGCCGCCCAGGTGATGCGGGACTTCGTGGACGCCGACGGGGCCACGGTCACGCGGCCGGCGCCGGGCTCCTTCTACGAGTTCATCACCCGCATGCAGATGACCGACGAGAAGACCGGCCGCCCACGCCTGGACCTCGCCTTCGACAGCTCCAACGCCCAGGGCATCTTCAAGATGACCGCCGCGGCCGGCGCCGATCGCTGAGGCATGGACGCCCAGCTGGTCGCCGACCTTGCAAGACTGGTGGGCGACGACGCCCTGCTGACGGCGCGCGAGGACCTTCGGGCCTATGATCAGGCGGCGCGTTATGAAGGCGGCCGCGCCGCGGCGGTGGTTCGCCCGCGCACCCCGGCCGAGGTCGCCGCAATCGTCGCCTGGTGTGGGGCTCAGGGCGTGGAATTGACGGTCCAGGGCGCCAATACGGGGCTGGTCGGCGCCTCGACGGCGGACGGCAGCGGCCGCCAGGTCCTGCTCAGCCTGGAGCGACTGCAGGCGCCGCTGGCGGTGGATCCCGTCAACCGCAGCGTCCGCGCCGGGGCCGGCGTCCGCCTTTCGGCCGCCAACGCCGCCCTGCAGCCGCACGGCCTTTTTCTGCCCATCGACCTGGGCGCCGATCCCACTGTCGGCGGCATGGCGGCGACCAACACCGGCGGCGCCCGCTTCATCCGCTATGGCGATATGCGCCGGCAGATTCTCGGCCTGGAAATGGTCCTGGCCGATGCGACCGGGACCGTGGTGCAGCTGCGCCGCGGTCTGCGGAAGGACAATACCGGGCTCGACCTGCGCCAGGTGGTGATCGGGGCCGGCGGCGCGCTGGGCGTGATCACCGCCGTGGAGTTCGAGGCTCACCCCCTCCCCGCCCAGACCGCGGCGGCCCTGGTGTTGCTGGAGGACCTGGACACCGCCCTGCCCCTCCTGCTGCACATGGAGCGCGAGGGCGGCGAGACCTTGTCCGCCTTCGAGGGCATGTCACGGGCCGCCCTGGCCGCCGCGCTGGACCATGGCCCAGGTCTGCGAAATCCGTTCTCAGGCGACCTGCCGCCCTATGCTGTGCTTGTGGAGCTCAGCACGACGCGATCGCGGCGGCCCGGCGACACACCCCTGGCCGAGCAGCTGGAGCAGGTTCTGGCCGACTGGCTGGAAACCGACGGCGGCGGCGGCGCGATCGACATCCTGACCGGCGCGCCAGAACCCCTCTGGGCGATCCGCCACGCCATTTCGGAGGGCCTGCGCGCCAAGGGGCGTGTCATCGGCTTCGATCTCGCCTTCCGGCGCTCGGACCTGGCCGCCTTCCGCCGGACGGCCGTCGCCCGGCTGGCGGCCGCATTCCCCGAGTTCGAGATCTGCGACTTCGGCCACATCGGCGATGGCGGCGTCCACTTCAACCTGGTCTGCGACCCGGCCGCGCCACCCGCGCCTGACCGGCTGGCGGCGCTTCGGGACGCGGTCTACGAGATCGCCTGCCTCCAGTTCGGTGGGAGCTTCAGCGGCGAACACGGGCTGGGCCGCGCCAACCTCGCCCAGTACCGGAGCCTCACCCCAGCGCCCGTGCGAGGCCTGGCGGCCCGCGTTCAGGGCGCCTTTGCCGACCGGGCGCTCGGCGCCGTGGACTACGCCGCCCTCGGCTAAGGGACTCTGGAGCTCAGGGCGCCGGGCGCGCCGAGCGGATGACGGGCGGCAACTCGGAGGGCTCAAAGCCGATCCTGTCGGCCTCCAGCACCACGCAGCGGCCGGTGAAATCGACTCCTTCGCACAGCTGCCAGCGGCCGGTCACATGGGCGCTCAGGGGCGCGCCGCCCTCGCCGGGCGCCTGTAGGTCAGGCGTGGCCTCGTCGATGGAGAGCCTCAGCCCCATGAATTCCCGGCGGGCATAGAGCTCCAGCAGCGGCTCGGCCGGCGCGTCGCCCTCGACGCCGCGATAGGTGGCGAAGATCGAGCGGACCTCGAAGGTCTCCGCGCCGACCCGCGCAGGCACATAGTCGAAGTTGGGCGTGTCGCGCCGGAGCACCGTGCAGGGATTGGTGAATTCCGGCGCGCCGCAGATGTCCCAGTAGCCGACCACCTTGGCGCTCAGGGGCTGGAACGGGATGGCCGCCTTGGTGTCGGCGAGATCGTCCCGGGTCGTGAAGCGCTCGCCCGCGAAGTCGGGGGCGCTGAAGAAGGTGATCTCGTCCTCCTGAGCCGCCGCCGAAGAAGACAGAACCAGCGCAAAGCCCGCCCCGACCAGGGCCGAGACGAGGGTGGGATGGGACGAGAGCATGATCGTTCGACCTAAGCGCTGTAGGCGATGAAGCGGCCAAGCCCGCCGACCGTCAGCCAGATGAGCAGAGAAGAGGCGGCCATGAGGCGCCCGGCCAGGGGCGGGGCCGCATCCCAGCCGGCCAGGCGGCGCTTGTACATCAGGTTGAACGCCAGGGCGTTGGCGAGGCCCAGGCCCAGCCCCGCCATCTTCCAGAGGAAGATCCTGTTCTGGGCCAGGGGGCCGGCGTCGGCCGAAAACACCACGAGCCCGCTGATCACGAAGAGGCCGAGCCCCACGACGGCCAGCGGCGTCATGAACCGCGACAGAGGTTCAAGCGGCAGCGCCCGGGCGAAGCCCAGCAGCCTCAGATCGACCGTGCCGATCCCACCGATCAGCAGGATCAGCCCCAGGAGGTGAACGAGGTTGGCGATCGGATAGAGGCCGCCGCCGCTGCGTGCGGCCTCCCCCAGGGGCGATTGCTCGAAGGCGACCGCAAGCGCCTGAACCGTTTCGAGCAGCGCCATCTCAGCGCATCTCGACGGTCTTGCCACCCACGATGATGCGCTCGGCGCGAACTTCCAGGGTCCCATCGGTCCGGGGGTAGCCCACGATCCTGACCTTGGCCCCGGCCGGCAGATCCTTGGCGCTCAGCCCCCGCGCCGCAACGCGAGCGACAGGCCCCAGAACGACGGTCCAGACCTTGTCACCTACCGTGATCGCCATCTCCGCATGGGGGTTGCGCCACCGGGTCGACTGAACCGCGCCATCGAGGGTGATGCTGCGGTTGGCCGCATAGGAGCCCCAGCCGTGATGGGCCGAGGCGATGCCCGGCGCGCCAAGACTTATCGCAAGAGCAAGCAGCAAGCCCCGCAACATGAAAGACCCCCAACCTCGACTGAACACTTGAAGCGGAATGTTCCGCCCACGGCTCGGATGGAGAAAGCGATAGTTTCTCATCAGTCCATGCGGGTTGATCGTTCCGCATCGGGCCGGCCGGGGCCGTGGGATCAGCTGTGGGCCTGAGCGATGATCCAGTTGGTGAAGGCGCGCAGACCTTCGGACGCCCCGCGGTTCTCTGGCACGACCCAGTAATAGGCCTTGTTGAGGCTCAGCGGCTGGTCTTCGAACAGGGCCACCAGGCGCCCTGATGTCAGTTCGTCCTCGATCAGCACCTTTGGCAGGATCGCCGCGCCCAGGCCCGCGGCGGCGGCCTGAGCGATCATGGCGAACTGCTCGTATCGGGGGCCGCGGTTCACGCCGGGGAGATCGAAGCCGGCCAAGTCGCACCAGTCGGCCCAGGCGGTGGCCCGCGTGGTCTGATGCAGCAAGGTGGCGCGCTCCAGATCCTCGGGCTGACGAAGGCGTCGGGCGGCGCGGTATTCGGGGCTCGTGACGACGACCGTGACCTCATTCATGAGGTGGTGGCAGTGAGCCGAGGCCCAGGTCGGGGCGCCGTAGTGGATCGCCGCATCGAACATCTCGCTCTCGAAATCGAACGGTTCGAGCCGGGCGGAGAAGTTCAGCGTGATGTCGGGATGGGCGTCGACGAAGGTCGGCAGCCGAGGCACGAGCCAGCGGGTGGCGAAGGTCGGCAGCACGGCCACGTTCAGCGTCGTGGTCGCCTCGGTGAACGCCATCACCTTGTGCGTCGCCTGCCGCAGTTCGGCGAGGATGCGCTGGACTTCCTTGAGATAGGTGACCCCCGCCGCGGTCAGAACCACCCGCTGGCGAACCCGCTCGAACAGGACGACGTCGATGCGGTCTTCCAGCATGCGCACGGCGCGGCTGATGGCGCTTTGGGTGAGGTTCAGCTCCACCGCCGCCCGAGTGAAGCTGCCATGACGGGCGGCGGCCTCGAAGGCCGTCAGATCGCCGATAGAGGGAAGCAGAAAATGACGGGACATGGATACTGGGAGGTCATGCGTAGAACTCACGAGACGTCAGGTCCCAGGGGGAAGCCAGAGATTTGAGAGCGCTTGGCCCTTCGCCTGGCCCAGAAGTTCAGAAGCCACGCTCATGTGCCGCTAATGCGGGCGCCCGTCGCATCCCCGGCAAAGGGGAACAAGCGCATGGCCGCCGCCAGTCGGAATGGCGGCGGCCGCGCTCGTCGTTCGTGAGGGGTCTAGAACGACTTGCGAAGATTGACGCCCACCGTCCGCGGCAGGGTCGAATTGACGAGCTGTTCGGAGCCCGCGCCCGAACTCACGGAATAGGCGCCGTAGATATCGAACACGTTGCGGACGAAGACATAGGCGCCCCAGTCCGGTCCCTCGAGGCCCGTCCGCAGGTTCACGACCCCAAAGTCGCCCTGCTTTTCGTAGTACACATTGGTCGGGCGGAAGTGAGAGTAGGACTTGCCGATATAGCTGTAATCGAGCCGCAGCATCCCGTCGAAGCCATCGGTCACCGGCCAGACATAGTCGACGCTGGTCGAGGCGGAGAACTTGCTGATGTCCGGGATCTGATCGCCCGCATCGCCCAGAGAGGTGGAGTCGCGGATGTTCGGGTTGATCTGATCTTCCAGTAGTTCAGGCTCGGAGAAGGTGAGACCCCCAGAGATCGACAGGCCCGCCATCGGACGCGCCATATACTCGAACTCGACGCCGCGGATACGCGCCTTGCCGGCGTTGACGATGAAGCTGCAGCAGCCGCTGAGGGTCTGGGCCGAGGTCTGAATGTCGTCCCAGTCGATCTGATAGAGCGCCGCATTCAGCGTCAGGCGGCGATCGAACCAGGCCGTCTTCACGCCCAGCTCATAGTTCCACACCGCGTCGGGCCCATAGGGAACAAGCTCGGGCTCCAGGTTCGGGGTGTTGTTCGCCCCGCCGGGACGGAAGCCTTCGGCCGCCGTGGCGTAGATCATGATGTCGGGATTGAGCTGGTAGTTGACGCTGTACTTTTCGAGCCAGCCCTCGGCGTCGGCGCCGAAGCTTCTGAAGGGCTCCACCAGCGAACCGGAGACCCAGTTGGGCATGTCGGTCTGGCCGAAGGTGGTCTTCTCGTACTTGAACTGCCGCAGGCCGACATTGAAGGTCAGGCCGTCGATCAGCTCGTAGGAGACATCGCCGAACAGGGCCGTCTGGTCGGTCTCGGTCGTGATGTCGCGGTGGAAGAAGATGGTCGGCGGGACGCCGATGACGCCAGTGTTGGAGTCGACCACGGCCAGCGTGCTGTCGACATAGTCCTCGCGCTTTTCGATGAAGGCGCCGAAGGTCCAGTTGAGCTTCGAGTCGCCCTTGGAGCTGATCCGCAGTTCGCTGTTGAAGGTGTGCAGCCAGGCCGGCTTGTAGAGGGTGGTCGGGGTCTGCGAGAGGGCGAAGGCGGTGAACTGCGCCAGTTGCTGGCTGTTGCACGACGAGGTCGGGACGCCGAGCGACAGGTTGAACCAGTTGGTGCAGTTGGCCACGCTCGTGGAGTTGCGCAGCATCGTATAGGTGTAGTCGCTTGCGTTGACCTGATCCCACTCGTAATAGGCCGCCGCCCAGGAGATGTCGGCGAACCCGACATCCCATTCCAGATCGCTGGAATAGAGGGTCAGCTCGTCGCGGTTGATCGGGATGACATAGCGATCGGTGCTGTATTCCTTCTCGCCCAGCAACGGGTACCAGGTGGAGCCGCCCCCCGGCGCGTCGGTCTTCTGGCGCATGAACATGCCGTGCCAGGATACGTTGTCCAGCGGCAGGGCCGTCACCATGATGCGGCCGCCGGTGGTGGTGCGGTCGTTGATGTCCTCGGCGCCGTAGCGGATGTTGTCGACGAAGCCGCCGCGCTGCTCTTCATACAGCACGACGCGGGCGCCGAGCTTGTCTTCGATCAGAGGCACATTGACCACGCCCTTGGCGTAGTAGCTGGCCTCGCCCTCCTTCATGGCAGAGCCCATGACGTCGACGGCGCCGGAATATTCCCGTGTGTCGGCCTTGTTGAAGATGACCCGGACGGTGCCGCCCATGGAGCCTGAGCCGTAGAGGGTGCCCTGGGGTCCGCGCAGGACCTCGATCCGCTCGACGTCGAACAGGTTGCCGTCCTGGGAGCGGCCGCCGGAATTCTGGCTGGTGTCAGAGGGGCCGGTCAGCGGCGTCTCGTCGTAATAGAGGCCCACGGTCGCTTCGCCCGAAGCCTGGATGCCGCGCAGGGTGATACGGCCGCCCCCGTCCGAACCCCCGCCGATCTTCAGGCTCGGCACCATCGCGGTGATGTCCTGCAGCCCGGTGGCGCCCATATTCTCCAGGGCGGTTTCGCCCAGGGCGGTGATGGCCAGCGGCGTCGTCTGCACCGTCGTGTCGCGCCGGGTCGCCGTAACGATCAGCTCGTCGACCTCGCTTGCGGCCTCCTGAGCCGAGGCGGCGCTGACCGAAAGCGCTGCGATCGCCGCGCCGGCCAGGAGGCCCAACTTAGCGCCAAGTCCTGATGATATTCCGCGCATGAACTTATCCCCTTGTCCTGCCGTCGGGCTCCGCTCGTGGGGCCTCTGCAGGGAAGACGCGGGCTCGGCGCAAACCACCACATCGCAAAAAACGCCGTGGCGCCCGGCGTCCGGGGGCTCGCCGTCCGTTCCTGGAAGGGGGTTTGTGGAATCGCGCGCGCGAAGGGGGCTCGCCCATGCCGTTTTGTCATGAGGCGGACAGAATAAATCGCTTTCGAGGGCTGCTCATCGGGTGAACCCTCCTCTTCCGAACACCGGGTTTCACGCGTTCGGGGGTAATCGTGTCCAAGACCATGCAGGGCCAGGCGAGCGGCCCGCCCGCTATCGGCCGATCGACCCAAACTGCGCTCCCTTTCGGCGCCCTTGTCCCGGGCGCCCTATGACGTCCGTCGACGCACCGCCGACCACGGCGGAAGCCGATCGCCCCCGGGGGCCCGTGGCCACCTTCCTCGGGACCTACTGGTTCGGCGTCACCCTCTGGAAGCGCATCTTCCTGGGCATGGCGCTCGGGGTGGGCGCGGGCCTCCTGCTGGGCGACCAGGCCGAACAGATCCGCTGGATCGGCGACCTCTTCATCCGACTGATCCGGATGCTGGTGACCCCGCTGGTCTTCGCCACCATCGTGGCCGGCGTCGTCTCGATGGGCGATATCCGCCGTCTGGGGGGCATCGGGGTCAAGACCCTGTTCCTCTACTTCGTGACCACCCTGATCGGCGCTGCGCTGGGGCTTGGCCTGGGCGCGCTGGCGCGGCCCGGCGTCGGCGTCGTCCTCGGCCAGCCGACGGACGCCCCGGCGGTCGCTGCGCCCATGTCGCTCACCGATCAGTTCATGGCCATCGTGCCGATGAACCCCGTGGCCGCCCTGGCCGAGGGCGACATCCTGGCGGTGATCTTCTTCGCGATCATCTTCGGCCTGGCGGTTCTGACCGCCGGCGAGGCTGGCCGTCCGGTGGCGCGAGCCTTCGCCTCCCTGGCCGACGTCATGCAGAAGATGACCCGGGGCGTGATGGAGGTTGCGCCCTTTGGCGTGTTCGCCCTGATCGCCTGGGTGACAGGCGTGGTGGGGCCGGCGGCCTTCATCCATGTCTTCCTGCTGGCCGTCTGCGTCCTGGTCGGCTGCGCCCTGCAGGTGCTTGTGGTGCATGGCGGACTCATCCGCCTGGCGGCCGGCCTGCCCATTACGCCCTTCCTGCGCGACATCGCAGACGCCGTGGTGGTCGCCTTCTCCACCTCCTCCAGCGCCGCGACCCTGCCCGTGGTGATGCGCGTGGCCGAGGAGAACCTGGGCGTGAGCCGGGTGGTGGCGTCCACGAGTCTGCCGATCGGCGTCACGGTGAGCATGGACGGCACCGCCATGTATGTCGGGCTGCTGGCCATGTTCGCCGCCCAGGCCTTTGGCGTCGAGGTGACGATCCTCCAGTGCCTGCTGGTGATCATCTCCATTGCGGTCATCGCCGTGGGGTCAGCGCCCGTGCCGTCGGCCTCGCTGTTCCTGCTGGCTGGCGTTCTGCAGACCCTGGGCCTGGGGCCTGAGCAGACCGCCATGGTGGTGGGCTTCATCCTCCCCTTCGACCGCATCCTCGACATGATGCGCACCGTGCCGAACTGCACCTCCGACCTCGCCGTGGCCGTGACCGTCGCCAAATGGGAAGGCGAGCTTGACAAAGAGGTGTACCTCGCCAAGCCCACAACTTGAGCGAGTTAAATGGGCGGTCGCGCCCGCTGAGCGCAAGACATGAACTAATGAAAATCCGTCATCAACTCACGTCAACAACACATCACTAGATGTAAAAAAACCAAGCAGATCGTCGATTTTTGTATTCGCGGTCGCATTATCTAAGTCGGACTACGAATTTGCATTCATCATCAGTGAATTAGGTGACTTCTTCTGCGGGGGCGAGATGTCCGCTTTACAGTCTAGAATGCAAATTTCAAACCGGATCGCGCCTTGGGAGGTCTTATCCTTCCGACCTGCCTTGCGGGCCTTCTTTCGAAACAAGGTTCAGGAAGACGAGATCGACGACCTCGTCCAGGAAGTCCTGATCCGCATGCATGGTCGCGACGCCAGCGGCATCGACAATCTTGAGCACTATGTGATCCGCGCCGCCCGGAACGTGCTGCGCGACCGCTACCGCCGCGATCAGGTCCGCCGGCGCCAGGACCACTGCGAGCTGCTTGAGCACGACCACCCACCCGACGACATGTCGCCCGAACGGATCCTGCGGGCGCGGGAACAGCTTGCGACGACGCTCCAGGCCATGGACGAATTACCCGAGCGCAGCCGCACCATCTTGGTTCTTCTGAGATGGGAGGGCATGTCCTACAGTGAAGTGGCAGAGCTTCTCGACATCTCCGTCAGCGCCGTCCAGAAGCACGTCACCCGTTCGATGCGCCACCTGATGGCCCGGGTCCTGGAGAGGCATGAATCGCAAGCCGACATCGAGCCCAGCGGCGAACGCGGCGTCCTTGACCGCCGCCGCCGAATGGCTTGTTCGTCTGCAGTCAACTGACACCTCGGCCGAGACCCGCCAGGCCGCCGAACGCTGGGCCGCGGCTTCGCCGGAAAACGCCCACGCCTGGGCGCAGGTCAACGCGCTCTGGTCCGATCTCGGCGACGCCGCCCAAGATCCCCGGGTGATCGCCATGCGCATCCGAGCCCGGGCCGACGCCGAGGCTCGGCGCAAGCATACGCCGCCCTCAACTTAAGCAAGCCGCCTCGCCCGCTGGCGCCCGCACGGGACCCGCGGCCATCCCGGCGAAGATCGATCCCGTTTTCCCCGCCCAGGTGGCGAACTCGGCCCAGGCTGCGTCTGACCCTGTATGGGCTGCGCACGGCGCGCAGGCGGTAAAACTGGGGTTGTGGCGATGCGTGGGAAACTTGCGACGGCCGTCCTTGGGGCGGCTTTCCTTCTTTCAGGCCTAGGGGCGGAAGCACAGACGGCGCCGAGGGTCTCGCCGCCCAGCGCGGTGTTCGGCTTCGATATCGGGGACGATTACAAGCTCGCCAACTACACGCAGCTGGAGACCTACTGGAAGCGTCTGGCCGGAGAGTCCGACCGGATGAAGCTGACCACCATCGGCAAGACCGCCGAGGGCCGCGACCAGCTGATGGCGATCGTCTCGGCGCCCGAGAACCTCGCCCGCCTGGACCACTACAAGGATATTTCCCGACGCCTGGCCAAGGCTGAAGGCCTCACCGAAGACCAGGCCAAGGCCTTGGCCGCGGAAGGCAAGGCCGTGATCTGGATCGACGGCGGCCTGCACTCCACGGAAACCGTTGGCGCGCAGCAGCTGACCCTGACGCTCTACGACATGCTCAGCAAGGACGACGCCGAGACCCGGCGCTTCCTGCAGGAGACCATCATCCTGTTCGTGCCCGCCAATCCTGACGGCATGGAGCTGGTGTCCGACTGGTATATGCGCAAGGCCGATCCCGCCCAGCGCAGCTTCAACGACATTCCGCGGCTCTATCAGAAGTATGTCGGCCACGACAACAACCGCGACTTCCTGATGTCGAACCAACCCGAGAACATCAACATCAACCGTGTTCTCTATCGCGAGTGGTTCCCGCAGATCGTCTTCAATCACCACCAGGCGGGCCCGCCCGGCATGGTGGTGTTCATCCCGCCCTTCCGCGACCCCTATAACTACAACCTCGAACCCATGGTCATCACCGGCCTGGACGGCGTCGGCGCGGCCATGCACGAGCGTCTGATCCGCGAGGGCAAGCCGGGCTCTGGCCGCCGCAGCGTCGCGACCTACTCCAACTGGACCAACGCGACCCTGCGATCGACGGCGCTCTTCCACAACGCCATCGGCATCCTGACGGAGATTACCGGCTCGCCGACGCCGATGACCATCGACCTGCTGCCCAAGGAGCAGATCGCCCGCAACGACCTGCCCTTCCCCATCGCGCCCCAGGAGTGGCGCTTCCACCAGCCCATCGCCTATTCGGTCAGCATGAACCGGGCGGCCCTCGACTATGCCGCCCGCAACCGGGAAAACCTGCTCTTCGGCATTTACCGCATGGGCCGGAACGGCATCGAGAAGGGCCAGAAGGACTCCTGGACCATCACGCCCAAGGACATCGCCAAGCTGGAGGCCGCCGTCGCGGCCGCCCCGCCCTTCACGCCCACGACCGGCGACACCTGGCGGCGATCCCAGGCGGTCGACCCCGCCCTGTTCTCCGTGCTGCGCGCGCCGGAAGACCGCGATCCCCGCGGCTACATCATCCCCGCCGACCAGGCTGACCTGCCTACGGCCGTCGCCTTCGTGAATGTGATGATCAAGGGCGGGGTCGATGTCGATCGCGCCACCCGCGCCTTCACCATCGGCGGCAAGACCTATCCCGCCGGCTCCTTCGTGGTGAAGACCGGCCAGGCCTATCGCTCCACCGTGCTCGACCTCTTCGAGCCGCAGAACCATCCCGATGACTTCCCCTATCCGGGCGGTCCGCCGACCCCGCCCTATGACGTGGCCGGCTACACCCTGGCCTACCAGATGGGCGTCGATTTCGACCGCGTCCTCGACGGCTTCGAAGCGCCGGTGGAGCGGATCGCCGACGTCATCGCCCCGCCGCCCGGCCGCATTCTGGGTGAAGGCGCCGGCGGCTATCTGATCAGCCGCGAGACCAACAACGCCTTCATCATTCAGAACCGCCTGCTGGCGGCCGGCAAACAGGTCTTCTGGCTGAGCTCCGAAGTGCGGCACGGGGGCAAGACCTTCGCGCCCGGCGCCTTCTGGGTCCCGGCCGGCGACGGGGTGCGCGAGCTGATTGAGACGGCCGCCCGCGACACCGGCGTCAACGTCTATGCCGCCGCGGCCCAGCCCGCCTCCCCCACCTTGCCGATCAGCCCCGTGCGGATCGCCCTGGTGGACACCTATGGCGGCGTCATGCCGTCAGGCTGGATCCGCTGGATCTTCGAGCAGTTCGAGTTCCCCTATGAGGTGGTCTATCCCCAGGGCCTGGACGCCGGAAACCTCAACGCCAAGTACGACGTCATCGTCTTCGCCAACGACGTGATCCCGTCCGATCCGCGTCGCGAGCGGGGCCAGCCGGACGCGGCCTCCATCCCGGCCGAATTCCGCGGCTGGCTCGGCAAGATCACCACCGAGACCACCGTGCCCCAGCTGGACCGTTTCGTCCGCCAAGGGGGCGCGCTGATCGCCATCGGCAGCTCGACCCGTCTGGCGCAGGACTTGGGCCTTCCGGTGCAGGACGCCCTGGTCAACGCCCAGGGCGAACACCTGCCGCGGACGGCGTTCTTCGTCCCCGGCGCCATCATGACCAATGTGGTCGATGTCAGCGATCCCCTCGCCTACGGCCTGCCCGAGGAGGTGAAGGTCTATTACTACAACAGCCCGGCCTTCAAGGTGGCCCCGGGCGCTCAGGGCGTCCGCACGGTGGCCAGCTTTCCCGGCCCCGACACCATGATCAGCGGCTGGGCGCTGGGCCAGGCCAGCCTCGACGGCGCAAGCTCGATCGTCGAAGCCGACCTCGGCCGCGGCAAGGTGTTCCTGATGGGTCCGGAAGTGACCCAGCGGGCGCAGTCCCACGGAACCTACAAGTTCCTGTTCAACGGCCTGTTCTACGGACCGGCCGCGGCGGCCCAGGGTGGCGCAAGCCCCGCCGGGGCTGGCCGGTGAGGCAGGGCGAGGTTCGCCCTCGCCTGCGCCTGGCTCTGGCGGCCGGGATCTGCCTTCTGGCGGTCCCGGCCGTTGCGGCGTCTCAAGCGACCGCCCCCGCGGGACTGCAGTACCAATCCCCCGATGGACGTTTCCAGATCCGGCCCAAGGCACGCCTCTTTCTCGATGGCGTGTCGACGTCCGGATCGGACGATCCCGCCCGCAATGTCAGCGACCACGACATGCGCACCCTCTATTTCGGGGTCGAAGGCGCAATCGACCGGGTGGCCTTCATCCTGGTGGCGGACTTCGCCGGCGATGAGCCGGCCCTGCGCAGCGCCTATCTGTCCTGGACCGAACCCACGCCGGTGGGCGAGGTGGAGATCACCCTGGGCAATCGCCTGACCGAGCGTGGCCTGGAAGGCTCGAGCTCATCGGAAGGCCTGCCCTTCATCGAACGCAATGTGGTCGCCGGGGCCCTCGCCCCCCAGAAGGGACTCTATGGCATGGGTCTGACGGCGAAGCTGTTCGCCGAGACCTGGCACCTGGCCGGACAGGTGGCCGGCGACGACGTCAACCGTCCCGAGCTGACGGAAGGCGCTGTGACCACCACGGTCCGGGGACACTGGAATCCCGTGAGCGTCTCGGATGGCGTGCTGCACCTCGGCGCGTGGGGCTATCAGGAGGACTTCACCGCGGACCTGACCCGGCTGTCGCGCAACACCAACTGGGTCAGCCCGGTTAATGACCGCATCCAGGTGGCCCTGGGCACCCTCGCAGATCCCAGGCGCGCCCGGGGACTGGGCGGCGAGATCGGCGCGGTGCGCGGACCGACCTGGGCCTTTCTCGAGTTTGGCGAGCGGCGGATCGAAACCGCCACCCTAGCCGCCGATGTTCAGGCCTGGACGCTCTCGGCAGGCTGGATCCTCACCGGCGAGCCGGCCACCTACAACCCCCGGGCCGGAACCTTCGTGCGTCGACCACCCGCCGCGCCCCTCTCCCGCGGCGGTCTGGGGAGCCTGGAGGTCACCTGTCGGGTTCAACGGCTGGACAATAGCGACGCCCCCTTCGGCGGGACCGGCGAGGACATGGCCGTGGGCCTGAACTGGCGCATGGAGTCCTGGGCGCGGCTGATGGTCAATGCGAGCCACTGGCAGGTTGAGAGCCGCGCGCCGGCCGGGCCGCGCCGGGACGCCGGAGACGCCATCCTGGCGCGGCTGCAGATCGCCTTCTAGCCAGCCGCTCGGCCGCCCCGAGCTCAGGCCTGGGTCGTCGTCACCGCCGTCACTGCCACGCAGGCTGCGCCAATGCGGGCGCAGGCCTCCACCAGGGTCTCGGCCTTGGCGGCGAAGGACAGCCGCAGATAGCCCGAAACTCCGAACACCGTGCCCGGCACCGTCGCCACCCCTGCGCTCTCAAGCAGATAGGTGGAGATGTCGATGTCCGAGGCCAGCATGTCGCCCTTCATGGTTCGCGCGCCGATCAGACCGCGGACGGAGGGGAAGGCGTAGAAGGCGCCATCCGGCGTCGGGCAGGTCATGCCCGAAACATCATTGAGCAGGGAGACCAGCAGGTCCCGCCGGCTGCGGAAGGCCGAGCGCATGGAGTCCACCGAGGCGCGGGGGCCGGTCAGGGCCGCCAGGGCGGCGGCCTGGCTGATCGAACTGGGCGCCGACGTCGTCTGGCTCTGCACCACGCTCATGGCCGCAATCAGCGCCGAAGGTCCCGCCCCCCAGCCGATCCGCCAGCCGGTCATCGCATAGGCCTTGGACGCCCCGTTCACCGCCAGGGCCCGTTCGGCGAGATCCGGGTGGCTGACCAGCAGCGGCCGGGCCCGGCGGCCATATACCAGGTCCTCATAGATGTCGTCGCACATCAGCCAGACCTGGGGATGGCGGCGCAGGACGTCGGCGACAGCGGCCAACTCCTCGTCGGTGGCCGCCACGCCCGTGGGGTTATTGGGCGTGTTGAGGATGAGCCACCGGGTCCGAGGCGTGATCGCCGCCTCGATCGCCCGGGCGTCGAGGCGCCAGCCGCTGCGCGGATCGTGGCGGCCGGGCGCAGCCACTGGCTCCCCGCCCTTCAGGCGCACCATGTCGAGATATGAGGTCCAATAGGGCGCCGGCAGGATGACCTCGTCGCCGTCCTCCAGGGTGGCCTCGAGCGCGTGACTGATCACCTGCTTGGCGCCCGCGCACGCGATGATCGACTGGTCGGCCAGGTTCATGCCGCGGTCGATCATGCGCTCGGCGATGGCCGCCAGAAGCTCGGGCGCGCCGTTGAGGGCCGTGTACTTGGTCTGGCCGCGGTCGATCGCCGCCTTGGCCGCCGCCTTGATGTCGTCGGGCGTGTCAAAGTCGGGCTCGCCGACGGTGAGGTCGATGATGTCGCGACCGGCGGCGCGCAGGTCGCGGGCGCGCTGGGACAAGGTCAGGATCGGGGAAACCTTGATGCTCTTCAGGCGCTTGGCCACGCGAAGGGACGAGGGACTCAAAGACGTACGCTCCACTGTTCGGATAGGCATGAGGTGGACCTGGGCGCCTCGACGCAGGACCGGACCCGCGCCGAGGATATCTCCCGCCCTGGTTAGCGGCCCGCGCTCGCCGGCCCGTAGTAGAGGCCGTTGAAAAGGAACTTGTAGGTGCCTTGGGACTGGCCCAGCTGGGTCACTTCCGGGCCCATCAGGAACACCTTGCCCGCGCCCAGAGGCGCTTCGACGATGGAGGCGGCGCCTTCCAGGTGCTGCTGCCCCCAGGCCCAGCCGCTGCGCAGGCTTTCGGCGCTGTCGAACCAGGCGACCGGCGTGGCGCCGCCGCCAGCCTTGAGCGCCGGGCTGTTGTAGTAATAGACGCTGACCTCCTCGGGCAGGCCGAAGGCCAGGGGCTTTGTGTTGTCGACCTTGTTGGCCATGACCGAGCCCGGCACGAAGAACTGCGAGCGCTGCAGGTGATGGCCCTCGGCGGTCACCAGGGCGTCGGTGACCGGCAGGCCGAGGTCTCCGGCCAGTTGCGTCGCGCTGCCGATGGCCACGATCGTGCCGCCGGCCTTCACGAATTCCGCCAGGCGGGGCACGGTCTTGTCCTCGCTCACAAGACCGAGCTTGTCGCGCCATTCGGCCGGAATAGCCTCTGGCGTCGGCTGACCCCGCCGCGGGCGGCCCGGGGCCGGGGGCTCGAGCACCGTCTCGTCGGAGAAGACCAGGACGTCGTACTTGGCCTTGAGGTCCCCGGCGTCGAGCTGCTGCGGGAACACCACCTCGAAGGGGAATTCGTAGGTTTCGAACAGCCAGCGGTTCCAGCCCGACTGCATGACGCCGCCATAGAGATCGACCAGGCCGATCCGGATGGGCTTCATGGGCAGGGCCGGCGCATCTGGCTTCTGGGCCGCCGCATAGGCGTCGAGGCCGGCGTCACGCAGGGCGCCCTCCAGGGTCGCGCGCACGCCTGGCGCCTCTGGGATCCACAGGGCGCCGGGTGCGAACCGTTCGCCGCCCGCCTCGACCGCCTGGGTCAGCCACTCCACCGAATGACCGGCCTTCAGCAGGCGGTTCTGCACCAGGAAGGCGTTGTTCGCCTCATGGCTCACCAGATAGCCGGCGCGTCCCGTGCCGACCACGCGCCCGGGCGGCGGCGTCAGCACGTCGGGGATGCGGGTGGTTGGCGCCTCGAAGCCGTCGAGAACGCGGTCGAACTCCACCCCCATCTGGTAGGCGAGCGTGTAGCCCGTGACATTGTGCGGCGGGATCGGGTCGGCGCCGGGATAGGGAATGTTGTCGGGGTGAAACTGCGCCTCGAACATGTCCATGACCTGGGCGCGATAGGGTTGGGCGGTCTTCACCACGAAGGAGCCGGCGGGATAGGACTTGCCCGCCACCGTGAAGCTCTCGGTCGCCCGGTCCACCTGCAGGCCGCTCTTGATCAGGGCGTTCATGAAGATGACCACCGAGGGGAAGTCCGGCTGGTCGGCGCTCAGGATGTAGCCCCGCGGATCGCGAGTCTCGGGATGGCGGATCACCTGGTCGAACAGGGAAGGATCGATGGCGTCGGGGGCGAAGCCCATGCCCCAGCGCGGCACGCCCTGGCGATAGCCGCCACCTTCGGCCGCCGCCTCCAGCTCAGCGATGCGGCGGGGATTGATCGTCCAGTGGTCCTTCTGACCCAGGGCGATGTTCTGCTTGCCCATCAGATAGATGGAATAGAGCAGGTGCTCCCGGTTGCTGGCGGCGTAGTCCAGCAGACCGCGGTTCAGGCTGACCGAATAGTCGATGCCGTCCTGGAAGGTGAAGGTCCGGGGCGGGATCGGCGTCATATTGTCGTTGGTCGGCAATTGCTGACGCGGCACCAGTTCGAGCTGGGCGGGATTCGGCGCGCCGATGATCTCGGTGATCACGCCGATCGAATTGTGGAACAGGGCGTTGGAGCGCAGGGTCGTGCCGGCCCAGTTGGTGTAGGGCGCATATTCCCGGCGCACGCCGCCGGGCTTCCCCTCGGCGATCAGCCGGTCGAGCATCCGGGCGCCCACCGAGTCCAGGCCGGTCAGGGCCAGGGGGTTGAGGTTGTAGTTGTAGGGATTGCGGTGCGGCGGGATGAACACGACCGTCCCGGGCGGGCCTGACTGGTGGTGATTGTAGACAATCTGCGGGAACCACTCGCGGTACAGGACGCGGTTGATGTTCACCGTCTCCTTCATGTTCGACATGAAGAAGTCGCGGTTGTTGTCGTGGCCCACATACCAGTTGTAGAGCCGCGGCAGGCTCTCGTACTCGCGATCCTCCGGCGTCTGGTTGCGCATGTACCAGTCGGCGACCAGTTCGTTGCCGTCGGGATTGGCGTGCACAAAGAGGATGATGCAGTCGTCGAGGATGCGAAGGGTTTCGGCGTCCTGGCCGCTGACGATCTCGTACAGGGTCTGGGTGAGTTGCTGGGTCGACACCTGCTCGGTGGAGTGCAGACCCCCATCGATCCACACCACCGCCTTGCCCTCCGCGGCCAAGGCGCGCGCCTGGGCGTCGGTCAGATCTCCGACCTGGCTGAGCTGGCGAGCGATATCCTGGTAGCGGTCGAGGTTCGCCAGATTCTCCGGCGAGGAGACGATGGCCATCAACTGGTCGCGGCCCTCGGTCGTTTCGCCCATCGAGACGATGCGCATACGGTCAGACTGCCCGGCCAGGGTCCGCCAATAGGCGACCATCTGGCTGTAGTTGGCCAGGTGATAGTTGTCGCCGATGCCGAAGCCATAGGCCGCCTTGGGCGTAGTGACCGGCAGGCGGGCCGGCGTGGCCGCCACAGCGCCCGAGGTCTGACCGAGCGCCGGAAACGCCAGGCTCTGGGCGATAAGCGCCAGGCCGATGGCGGTGGCGACGAAGTGCTGCTGACGCATGAGACGATCCTGAACCCTGGCGAGGCTTCCAGGCCTCCCAAGGGAAGACGCAGCGCAGGAAAAAACGTCACCGCATCTCTGACGGTCGACGAGAAAAAGTGCGGCGGCGGGGAGAAGGCCGGGCCGGTCAGATCACAAGGCGTCTAGCCGAGACGTGCCCCGGCGGACGTCAGTCCTCGACCACCCGATAGGCTTCGACCCGTCCGGGCCGAGCAAATCCATGACGCCGGGCCGGTCGAGACCGTCCAGCCGGCCCGAGGCCACCAGATCCGGCGCCATCTGCGCCCGTTCACGGGTGGACAGATCCGCATCCCGCCACGCCGGCGCCTCAAAGGTGGTCCTCTGGCAGGCGACGAGGGCCAGCACGCACATCAGGACCATCCCCAACAATGCGCCGCGCGCACGGAGGCGACGGGCGATGGAGTTGGTCGCAACATTAGCCGCGCACTGGCGATCCCCCCATGCGACGAGATACGTCATCCCGAATTGTCCTCGTTCTCGCGACAGCATCCAATCCCTCGCTTTATGACCGCAGCACTGGAACATCGGGAGGACCCGACGCCCGGCGGCGGCTCATAGTATCGACCACCACTCCATAGGCCGCTTCCATGGTTCGTCTTCCCCCACCGTCCTCCTGGTCCGCCGCCCTTATCGCCGCCTTCGTCGGCTTCGGCGGCACGATCGCGCTGGTGGTGCAGGCCTTGCGCGCCATGGGGGCGACGGTCGACCAGACAGGGTCGGCGGTGACGGCCCTGTGCCTCGGCATCGCGATCGCCGGCGCGGCCCTGTCGATCCGCTACAGGATGCCGGTGGTGCTGGCCTGGTCCACCCCCGGCGCAGCGCTGCTGGCCGCCACCACCGCGGGCCTCTCATGGCCGGTGGCCATCGCCCTCTTCGGGGCGGCCGCCCTGATGATGATCGTGGTGGGCGTCACGCCGGCGCTCGGCCGCCTGATCGCGCGCATCCCGGCCCCGATCGCCTCGGCCATGCTGGCCGGCGTCCTCCTGCCCTTCTGCCTGACCCTGTTCCGGTTGAGCGCGACAGACCCAGTCCTGATCGCAGCCCTTCTCGTCATCTTCCTGGCCGCTCGGCGTCGCCTTCCCCGCTTTGCGCTGATCTTCGTCCTCGTTGCGGCGGTCGGCTTCACCCTCGTTCGGGGGGATATGGCGCCGCTGGCGACCGGCCGCACCTTCGGGACCCTTCTGCCGACCCTGCCCGCGCCGGATCTGGCCGCCGTCGTCAGTCTCGCCCTGCCGCTGTTCATGGTGACCCTGGTTTCTCAGAACCTTCCGGGTCTGGTGGTCCTCCAATCCGCAGGCTACCGCCCGCCCGCCGGCGCCCTCATCACGACCACCGGCGTCGCCAGCCTTATCGGCGCCCCGTTCGGCGCACATGGCGTCAACCTTGCGGCCATCACCGCCGCCATCTGCACCGGCCCGGACGCCCATCCTGATCCCGGCCAGAGATGGCAGGTGGGGGTTCTCTACGCCGGCTTCTATCTCGCCCTGGCCGGCTTCGCCCCGACCCTGGTCCGCTTCTTTCTCGCCCTGCCTCCGGAGGTGATCGCGTCCGTGACGGGGCTCGCGCTCATCCCGGCCCTCATCGGCGCGGTGGAGAATATGATGGCCGACAGCCACGACCGCGACCCCGCGATCGTCACCTTCCTGGCCACCGGGTCGGGATTGGTCCTGTGGGGCCTGGGATCGGCCTTCTGGGGCCTCGTCGCGGGCTTCGTGGCCTTGGGTCTGAAACGGATTCTGGAAAGGCCGGCGCCACGGCAGGCGGGCTGAAGATGGCTCCCCCGAGCCGACGCCAGCACCCTGCCTTGCGGGACCTGCGGCCGGCTGTCGGCCAGCTGTCACACGCCGCTGCTAGAGCCCGCGAATGGGATCGGTGACGAGGCAGCGGGCCGTCTGGCTCGCAGAGCGGATTTTTCCGCATGAGCCGGCCCTGCGCGCCTGGCTTTCGCGTCGTCCGCCGGTCGGACTGGAACTCGACGACATTGTCCAGGAGACCTACGCCATCCTGGCCGGGCTTGAAGCTGTGGACCACATCCGCACGCCCCGCACCTATATGTTCGAGGTCGCCAAGTCGGTCATTCTCCAAAACCTGCGCCGTTCGCAGGTGGTCACGTTCGAGGCCCTGGCCGAGTTCGACAGCCTGCAGACTCCCTCGGACGAGCCGTCCCCGGAGACGGCGGCCGCCAATCGGCAGGAACTGGGCCGCGTAGCCGCCCTGGTCGCCACCCTGCCCCCTCGGCCGCGAGAGGTGTTCATCCTCCGCAAAATTCATGGCCTGTCGCAAAAGGAGATCGCCGCGCGCCTCAACCTGGCCGAAAGCACCGTCGAGAAACATGTGGGCAAGGCGCTCGCTGTCCTGACGGCGAAAATCGGACGTGGCGGAATTCGGCGCTTGGAGTCATCTAGCCATCGTGAGCCCACCGACCAAGATCCATCTGAACGCCGACCGGGAGAGCGCCGCCGATATTGAGGCGGCCGCCTTCGCCTGGGCTGCGCGCGCCGATCGCGGGCCGCTCTCTGCAGAAGACCAAGGCGCTCTCGACGCCTGGATGGCCGCCGACAGCCGGCGAGCCGGCGCCTATGCCCGCGCCCTGGCCGCCGACGCCTATCTCGACCGCGCCAGAGCGCTCGGGCCTGGCTATCAGCCGGCGCGTCATGCCGCCTCGCCGGTGTGGACGAGACGCCGCCTGCTCGCAGGCGCCGGCGGCGGCGTCGCGGCCTCGCTGGTCGCCGCGCTGGGCGTGACGACACTTTGGGCGCGCGACCGGATCGCCACGCCCAAGGGCGATGTCCGCCGGGTCTCCCTGCCTGAAGGGTCGGCCGTGACCTTGAACACCGACACAGTCGTCCGCCCGGCGTTCGCGAAGGCTGAGCGTCGTATCGATCTTGTGCGCGGCGAGGCGCTGTTCGACGTGGCCCATAACCCGGCGCGGCCGTTCCGGGTGTTCGCCGACGATGTCCGGATCGAGGCGATCGGGACCAGTTTCACCGTCCGCCGTCACGAGAATGGCGATGTCGAGGTGGTGGTTCGCCAGGGCCTGGTCGACGTGCGGCGGGTGGGGTCCGCCGAGGGGGTGCGCCTCGCCGCCGCCACGACGTCGCGCGTGAGCGGGCGTGCGCCCATACGTCCTCAGGTCCTCTCGCCCGAAGCGGTCGACAAGTCGCTGGCCTGGCGGGAAGGCCGGCTGGACCTGACGGGACTGACCCTTGCCGAGGCGGCCGCCGAATTCGCCCGCTACTCCGACTACCAGATCGCGTTCGCAACCGCCGATGTCGGGCGCCTGGAGGTCTCCGGCGTCTACTCGGTCAACGATCCGGAAGGGTTCGCCAAGGCCGCCGCCTTGAGCCTTGGGCTTGAGGCCCGCGCCCTGCCGGCGGGCGTCACCCTCGCGACCCGTACGACGTCATAGAAACTTCACGCTCAGCCCGTGGCGGAAGGCCGAGCTCGCAGCATCTAGGTCTGTAAGGCTGGCGCAGGGCCGGCATACTGGGGGCCAAGACGTGAACTGGAAAAACATGCTGGGCTGCGGCGCCGCCGTAGCCGTGGTGTCGATGGCTGCGCCGGCCATGGCGCAGGTGAGAAGCTTCGACATCCCGGCCCAGGGGGTGGATCAGGCGATCTCGACCTTCGGGCGTCAGTCCGGCCTCCAGATCGTCGCGCCTGGCGGCGTCAGCGACATCCGCAGCCAGGCCGTGCAAGGCCAGATGGACACCCGCGTCGCCCTGCGCCGCCTCATCGCGGGCACGGGGCTGGAGATCGCCTCCGAAAGCGGCGACACCATCGTCCTGCGCCGCGCGGGCCAACCGGCCCCGGCCTTGCCGCCGACCACCCTTCAGGACGTCATCGTCACGGCCCAGAAGCGCGACGAGGCGGCCCAGGACGTGCCCATCGCCCTCACCGCCTTTTCCGCCGCCGCGGTGGAGACCTATCGCCTGGAGAGCCTGCGGGACGTGTCTCGCCTGACCCCTGGCCTGCTGGTCTCGGCGTTCAACCAGAGCAGTCCGACCATCGCGGTTCGCGGCGCCACCAACACCTTCACCCAGATCGGCGCCAACAAGCCCGTGGCCGTGGTCGTCGACGACCTCTTCATTCCCCGCAACAGCGCCGCGACCTTCGAACTCTTCGGGCTGAATTCCATCCAGGTGCTCAAGGGCCCGCAAGGGACCCTGTTCGGGCGCAACGTGACCGGCGGCGCCATCGTGCTGGACACCGGCAAGCCGGCCCTGGGCGACTGGGCCGGCTCGGTTCGCGCCGGGGTGGGCTCCTACGACCTGCGCCAACTGGACGTCTCCATGGACGCGCCCCTGGCGGAGACCGCGGCCCTGAGGTTGGCGGCGTCGGTCAAGACCCGGGACGGCTATGGCGAGGACCGGCTCACCGGCCGTGAGCAGGACGACCTCAACAGCACCAGTCTGAGGGCGCAGCTGCGCCTGGCGCCCACCGACAGCCTCGAAGCCCTCTTCGGCGCGGACTATAGCGAGGATCACAACGGCGGTCGGACGCTGTCGTCGAAGGCGGCGGGGTCGGACGGCGACCGCCGGACGTCGGAGCTCGGCGTGCCCCAGGCTTTCGACCGCAATCAGTGGGGCGCCTCGGCCAGGCTCTACTGGAACCTCCCGGCCGGCCAGGTGACCAGCATCACCGGCTACCGGTGGTCGCAGTCCGGCGAGGACTTTTCCGGAACCGGCGCCAATTTCGCCTTCCTGCCGAGCGGCGCCCAGACCGTAAGCCGCGATGTCGACGAGGTGGGTCTGCTTTCCCAGGAAATCCGCTATGCGAGCCCGAAGTGGGGCTGGGGTGATTTCGTCGCCGGCCTCTATCTCGCCAGGGAGGAGGCCGATCGCCAGCTGCTGGTGCGCAACTTCGCCGCCCGGTCCGGCCTGGTCACCTCAAGCGTCCTGACCGATCAGGCCGTCGAGACCCAGAGCTACGCCGTCTTCGCCGACGGCGTGGTCCGCCTGCCGGCCAATTTCGATCTGACCCTGGGCGCCCGCTACACCCGCGATGAAAAGACCGCCTCGCTTCGCCGCGTGGACGCCGTGAGCCCGGCGGGCGGCTTTCTGGCCTCGGACCTCTCGGCCGAATGGAGCGAGCTGACTCCCCGGGCCGTGCTCGCCTGGTCGCCGAACGCGGACCTGCGCGCCTATGCCAGCGTGACCCGCGGCTATACGGCCGGCGGCTTCAACACCGACGCCGCCACCTTGTCCGCGCTGACCACCCCGTTCGATCCCGAGGTCGTCACCAGCTATGAGCTGGGGGTGAAGAGCCAGTGGCTGCAGGATCGCCTGCGGGTCAACGCCGCGGTGTTCCACATGGACTATGAGGACAAGCAGGAACTGTTCTTCAACAACCTGACGCGGATCCTGACCATCACCAACGCCGGCCAGGCGACCATCAAGGGCGTCGAGATCGAGGTGGCCTATCGCCCCGCCTCGTGGCTAGGCCTGTCGGCGACCTATGGCCACCTCGACACGGTCTACGACGCCTTCGTCATCCCTGGCGGCGCGGTCTATACCGGAAACAGCCTCGGCTCTTCCCCCAAGCACAAGGGATCGCTGGCCGCAGACCTCGACCTGCCCGTGGGCGACGAGGGCTATCTGATCGGGGCCGCCAGCTGGGCGTTCACCGACACCTACAATACCGGCGCGGCGGCCGATCCCAACCTGCAGATCGAAGACTACGCGCTGACCAATCTGATGGTCGGCTACGAGCCGCGGGGCCGGGCCTGGCGCGCCACCGCCTGGGTCAAGAACGCTGGCGACGTGGACTATGTGCTCACTCCGTCGACCCAGGGCGTACTGGCCGAATACCTGGGCGAGCCGCGCACCTGGGGCGTCACCCTGTCGGCGCGCTATTGATGGACCGTCTCTCGCGACGCGCCCTCCTCGCCGCCTCCGCCGCCCTGGCCTGGACCGCGGCGGGCGGACGCGCGCGGGCCGGCGCCAGGGACGAGGTCGGACAGCGCCTCGCGCCCTGGCGGCCAGGCAGCCTGGACATCCACCACATCGCCACCGGGCGGGGGGACTCGACCCTGGTCATCGGGCCGGACGGATCGAGCCTGATGATCGACGCCGGCGCTTCGGGCGGGGCCGCGCCCCCGGCCCTGCCGCCGCGCCCCAGCGACGCCCGGCGGCCCGGGGAATGGATCGCCCGCTACGCCCTGAGGCGGTTGCGCGAGACCGGGGGCGCAGGGATCGACGTCTTCCTGGCCACGCACCAGCATCCCGATCACGTGGGCGACGTGGGGGACGCCACGCCCCTGGCGCCCGGGGGCGGCTATCGCCTGACTGGGGTCTCCGATGTCGACCACCTGGTTCCGATCGGGCGGCTGGTGGATCGCGGCTATCCCGACTACGCGGCGCCCAGCCGGCTTGAGGCCGCCTTCCAGCAGAACTATGAGGCCTTCGTTCAGGCCCGCATCGCCGCAGGACGCCCGGTCGAGCGTTTCCGACCCGGCGCCCTGAACCAGCTTCGCCGCAGGGGCGCCGGGACCCATCCTCAGTTTCAGATCCGCAACCTGGCGGTCAACGGTGAGGTCTGGACGGGAGAGGGCGAGGATGTCCGCCCCCTGTTCCCACCGCTCGCCGACCTGTCGCCGGCCGACATCCCGGAAGAGAACCTGTGGTCAGCCGCCCTGCGGCTCTCCTATGGCGACTTCGACTATTTCGCCGCGGGCGACCTGACCAGCACCACCTTCGAAGGCGCCCTGCCCTGGCGCGATGTCGAGGGCGCAGCCGCAGAGGCCGCCGGGCCGGTCGAGGTCGCCGTCTCGCCGCACCACGGCATGTTCGACGCCACCGGCGCCAGGGCCGTGCGCGCGCTGCAGCCAAAGGCCTGGATCATCTCCAGCTGGCACGCCCTGCATCCCGGCCCGTCGACCCTCAACCGCCTTTTCAACGGCCGCCTCCAGCCGGTCGAGCCCAGGGTTTTTGCGACGGGCCTCGACCCCGCCACCGAGGCCGCAAGCCCCTGGCTCACCCACCGCCTGGCGAGCCGCCAGGGCCATGTGGTGGTCCGTGTGGCCGAAGACGGCGCCAGCTTCACGATCGTCGTCACCGACAACGGCGACGAAAGCGACCGCGTCCTCGCCGTGTTCGGCCCCTACGCCGCCAACTGAGGCGATCCCCTGGGCGGCTATGGTTCCGGAAGACCGGATAAGCCCATCCTGCCGTATGTCCTGAGCGCCGGGGTTGCTCGCTGTTGACCCCGGCATGGCGTGGCCGATTATGCTACAATCCACATAAGTGCATCTTATGTTGATTTTCGCATAAAATAGGAGTATGCCAGAAAACACATAAACGCTGCATATGCCGCTTACGGCATAGCCGGAAAGCCACCATGCCCCTCACGATCGCTCGTTCATCCGGCCAGATTGGTCGCCTGATCCAACGGTTCCGCCTGGAGCAGGGCTTGACCCAGACGCAACTCGCCCAACTGGCCGGCCAACGTCAGGAAATGATCTCAAAGATCGAAACTGGCCAAGGCGGCGTGAAGCTCTCCACTCTGTTCGACGTGCTGGCCGCCTTGGGGCTTGAAATGACCCTTGAGCCGCGCAGCCAGAGCTCG
>NZ_JAUXVZ010000054.1 GCF_030680185.1 Phenylobacterium sp. | reverse complement strand
GGGCTGGCGAGCTATCTGCTGATCTGCTTCTGGTTCAAGAAGCCCACCGCCAACGCCGCATCCATCCAGGCCTTCGTGGTCAACCGGGTGGGCGACTTCGGCTTCGCGCTCGGCATCATCACCGTCTTCTGGAAGTTCGGCACCATCGAGTTCGCCGAGATCTTCCCGCGGGTTGAGGAATTCGCCGCCGTCGGCTGGCAGTTCGCCGGCCAGACCTGGCACGCCATGGACCTCGCCTGCGCGCTCCTGTTCGTCGGCGCCATGGGCAAGTCGGCCCAATTCTTCCTGCACACCTGGCTGCCCGACGCCATGGAAGGCCCGACCCCTGTCTCGGCCCTGATCCACGCCGCCACCATGGTGACGGCCGGCGTCTACATGGTCTGCCTGCTCTCGCCGATGTTCGAATACGCGCCTGTGACCAAGCAGATCGTCACCCTGGTGGGCGCGGTCACCGCCCTGTTCGCCGCCACGGTGGGGCTCGCCCAGAACGACATCAAGCGGGTCATCGCCTATTCGACCTGTTCGCAGCTCGGCTACATGTTCTTCGCCGCCGGCGTCGGCGCCTACCAGGCGGCCATGTTCCACCTGTTCACCCACGCCTTCTTCAAGGCTCTGCTGTTCCTGGGCGCCGGCTCGGTGATCCACGGCATGCACCATGAGCAGGACATGCGGAAGATGGGCGCCCTGTGGAAGCTGCTGCCCGTCACCTATGCGGTGATGGTTATCGGCACCCTGGCCATCACCGGCTTCGGCATCCCCGACCTGCACCTGGGCTTCGCGGGCTTCTATTCCAAGGACACCATCATCGAGGCGGCCTATGCGGCCGGCGAAGAGAACGGCATCGCCTATTTCGCCTTCGTGATCGGCATCCTGGCCGCGGCCCTGACGGCCTACTATTCCTGGCGCCTGGCCTTCATGACCTTCCACGGCCACGCCAAGTGGGGCCATGAGCCCCATGACGATCACGCCCATGCGCCGGCCCAGCATGAGACCCATGACGAGCCGCTGCCGGACGCCCACGACCATGGGCATCATCACGCCCATACCCCGCACGAGAGCCCGCTGGTGATGGTGGTTCCTCTGCTGCTGCTCGCCGTCGGCGCGGTGGCGGCGGGCTTCGCCTTCGTCGAGCACTTCGTCGGTGACCATCAGGCTGAGTTCTGGCGCGGCGCCATCTTCACCGCGCCGAACAACCACGTGCTCGAGCATGCTCATCACGTGCCGCAGTGGGTGCTTTACGCCCCGCTGGTGGCCTCCATGCTGGGCCTGGCGACCGCCTTCTACATCTATGTGCTGCGCGAGGGCCTGGGCGCCCGGATGGCGGCCAAGGAGGGTCCGGTCTGGAGCTTCCTCTACAACAAGTGGTTCTTCGACGAGCTTTACAACGCCACTTTCGTGCGGGCCGCCCGCGGTCTGGGCGACCTTTTCTGGAAGGTCGGCGACCAGAAGATCATCGATGGGGCGGGCCCGAACGGCGTGGCCGCCGTCTCCGCGGCGATCGGCCGACGGACCGGCAAGCTGCAGACGGGCTTCGTCTACCACTATGCGTTCGTGATGCTGCTTGGGGTGGCGGGGCTTCTGTCCTTCGCGCTCTACGCCTGGGCGGCCTGAGGCGGGGATAAGTCATGACCGGCATTCTCTCGCTCATCACCTACGCGCCCGTCGCGGGCATCGCGGCCATCCTGGCCCTGCGGTTCATCGCGCCGGCCGGCAGCGCCAAGTCGGCGGATCTGGCCAAATGGATCGCGCTCGTCACCACGCTGGTGACGCTGGCCCTGTCCCTGGTCATGCTCGGCCAGTTCGACCGCACCACGGCCGACTTCCAGTTCGTCGAGGACTTCGCCTGGTTCGGCGGGCTCCATTACCGGATGGGCGTCGACGGCATTTCGGTGCTGTTCGTGGTGCTCACCGCCTTCCTGATGCCGCTCTGCATCGCCGCCTCCTGGCGCTCGATCGAGTATCGCATTGAGGAATATCTCATCGCCTTCCTGGCGCTGGAGACCCTGGTCATCGGCGTGTTCTGCGCGCTGGACCTGATCCTCTTCTACGTCTTCTTCGAGTTCGGCCTGGCGCCGATGTTCCTGATCATCGGGGTCTGGGGCGGTAAGAACCGGGTCTATGCGGCCTTCAAGTTCTTCCTCTACACCCTGCTGGGCTCGGTGCTCATGCTGGCCGCCGTGCTCGCCATGATCGGCATCACCGGCACCTCCTCGATCCCGGAACTCATGACCTACGACTTCGGTCAGGAGATCCAGATCTGGCTGTGGCTGGCCTTCTTCGCCTCCTTCGCGGTGAAGATGCCCATGTGGCCGGTGCACACCTGGCTGCCCGACGCGCACGTGGAAGCGCCCACCGCCGGTTCGGTGATCCTGGCCGGCGTGCTGCTGAAGATGGGAGGCTATGGGTTCATGCGCTTCTCGCTGCCCATGTTCCCCGACGCGTCGGTCTTCTTCACGCCGCTGGTCTTCGCCCTGTCGGTGATCGCCATCGTCTACACCTCGCTGGTCGCCTTCCGGCAGACCGACATCAAGACGCTGATCGCCTATTCGTCGGTGGCCCACATGGGCTTCGTGACGCTCGGCATCTTCTCGGGCAACGCCCAGGGCGAGCAGGGCGCCATCTTCCAGATGGTCAGCCACGGCCTGATCTCCGGCGCGCTCTTCCTCTGCGTCGGCGTGGTCTATGACCGGATGCACACCCGCGAAATCGCCTTCTATGGCGGGCTGGTGAACCGCATGCCCTGGTACGCGGCCATCTTCCTGCTGTTCACCATGGGCAATGTGGGCCTGCCGGGCACCTCGGGCTTCGTCGGCGAAATCCTGACCATGACCGGCGCCTATCAGGCCTCGACCTGGGCGGCCATCGTGGCGGCCACCGGCGTCATCCTCTCGGCCGTCTATGCGCTCAGCCTGTATCGGCGGGTCGTGTTCGGCGAACTCACCAATCCGGCCCTGGCCGAGATCAAGGACCTCAATTGGCGGGAGGTGGCGATCTTCGCCCCCCTGATCCTGGGCACCCTCTATCTCGGCATCTATCCGGCCGCCGTTTTCGACATCACCCAGACCTCGGTCGACAATCTGGTCGCGGTCTACCGCGCTGCGACCGGCGGGTGAGGGGGCTTTTGCGATGAATTTCTCCGCTGATCTGAGCCTCGCCCTTCCCGAGGTGATCCTGGCCGCAGGCGCGCTCGCCCTGCTGGTCTGGGGCGCCTTCCAGAGCCGCGCCAATGCGGTCTTCAGCCTGGCCGCCGTGGCCCTGCTGGTCGCCGCCGGCGCAGCCGCCGTGCTGGGCCCGATGGGACGTGGATTCTCCGGCGGTCTGATCGCCGACCAGGCCTCGGCCTTCGCCAAGGTGGCGATCTACGCCGCCAGCGCCATCGCCATTCCGCTCGGCCAGCCCTGGTTCCAGCGCCGCGGCGTCAACAATTTCGAGTTCCCCGTCCTGATCATCCTGGCCGCGCTGGGCATGGGGATGATGGCCTCGGCCGGCGACCTGATCTCGCTCTATATCGGCGTCGAGCTCCACTCCCTGGCCCTCTACGTCCTGGCCGCCATTCATCGGGACAACGCCAAGGCCTCCGAGGCCGGCCTGAAGTATTTCGTGCTTGGCGCCCTGTCCTCGGGCCTGCTGCTCTATGGCGCCTCGCTGATCTACGGTTTCGCCGGCTCGACCCATTTCGACATCATCGCCCAGTCGGTCGAGGGCGGCGCAGGCGTGGGCGTGCTGTTTGGCCTGGTCTTCCTGATCTGCGGCCTGGCGTTCAAGATTTCGGCGGCGCCGTTCCACATGTGGACGCCCGACGTCTATGAGGGCGCGCCGACCCCGGTCGTGGCCTTCTTCGGCGCGGCCCCCAAGATGGCGGCCATGGTGCTGTTCGCCCGGGTTCTGGCTGAGGGCTTCGGCGGCGCGGCCGACCAATGGCGCCAGATCCTGGTGATCGTCGCGCTGGCCTCCGTCGCCGTCGGCGCCTTCGCCGGCCTGGCGCAGACCAATCTCAAGCGCCTGTGGGCCTATTCCTCGATCGCCAATATCGGCTATGCGGTGCTGGGCCTGGCGTCCGGCGACGCCGCCGGCATCCAGGCCATGCTGGTCTTCATGGTCCTCTACATGGTGGACGTGACCGGCTTCTTCGCCTGCTTGGCGGCCCTGTCGCGCGATGGTCGTCCGATGGAGACCATTTCGGATATGGCGGGCCTGTTCAAGGAACGCCCCGGCATTGCGCTCGCCATGAGCGCGTTCGCGCTCTCGGCGCTGGGCCTGCCGCCGTTCTCGGGCTTCTGGGCCAAGTTCTATGTGTTCAAGGCGGCCATCGGCGCCGGCCTCGGGATCGCCGCGGTCGTGGCCCTGGTCGGCAGCGTGGTGGCGGCCTTCTACTATCTGCGCCTGATCAAGGTGATGTGGTTCGACGCCCCCGTCGGCGGCGTTGACACCCCGCCGCTGGAGGCCAAGGCGATCGCCATCGCGCTCGCCTTGTTCACCTTCCCGGTCGTGCTGGTGGCCCTGACCTTCATAGATCCGCTGGCTGCGGCTGCGGCCGCCGCCTTCGGCCTGGCCTGATTTGGCCAGCGTCCACCCGCCGATCGCGTTCTACGACGAGCTCGACTCCACCAACGCCGAGGCCCGACGGCGTGCCGAGGCCGGCGAGGCGGGCTCCCAGTGGATCGCCGCCCTGAACCAGACCGCAGGGCGCGGCCGCCGTGGCCGGCCTTGGGAGACGCGATCGGGCAACCTTGCCGCCACCCTGCTGATGGTCACCGACAGGCCAGCGGCCGAGGCGGCGCAACTGTCCTTCGTCGCCGCCCTGGCTGCGGCCGATCTGGCCGAGCAGTTCCTGGGCGCCGGCCTCGTCAGCGTCAAATGGCCGAACGATCTGCTGATCGGCGGTCGCAAGGCCGCCGGCATCCTGGTGGAGTCCGGCGCGCGGCCCGACGGGCGTATCTGGCTGGCGATTGGCATCGGGATCAATCTCGCCGCCGCGCCGGTGGCCGCCGAACGCCCCGCCACCACCTTCGCCGAACATATGCCAGGTCCGCCGCCGGAGCCGCAGGCGGCCCTGGAGGTCCTGGCGACGGCCTTCGAAACCTGGCGTAGTCTCTGGGCGGTTCAAGGCTTTGAGGCCATCGCTCAGGGCTGGACCCTGCGGGCCCATGGCCTGGGCCAGCCCTGCATCGCCCGCCTGCCGCAAGAGACGGTGGAGGGCGTCGCCGAGGGCATGGAGGCCGACGGCGCCCTGCGGTTGCGGCTGGCCGACGGTCAGGTCCGGCGGATCACCGCCGGCGATGTTTTCTTTGGAGACGCCTGATGCTCTTGGCCATCGAACAGGGCAACACCAACACCCTCTTCGCCGTGCACGACGGCGACACCTGGATCGCCCAGTGGCGGGCGGCCACGGACTCGACGCGCACGGCCGATGAATACGCCGTCTGGCTCTCGCAACTCCTGCACATGGCCGGCCTGCAGTTCGGCGTGCTGGACGCCTGCATCATCTCCAGCGTGGTGCCGCAGTCGATCTTCAACCTGCGCAACCTGGCCCGCCGCTACCTGCATGTTGAACCCCTGGTGATCGGCGAGAACGCCAAGCTCGGCATCGCTGTCCGGATCGACAAGCCGTCGGAGGCTGGCGCCGACCGGCTGGTGAACGCCATCGGCGCGCATATCCAGTACTCCGGCCCGCTGATCGTCATCGACTCCGGCACCGCCACCACCTTCGACGTGATCGCCGAGGACGGCGGCTTCGAGGGCGGGGTGATCGCGCCCGGGATCAATCTGTCGATGGAGGCCCTGCACGCCGCAGCCGCCAAGCTGCCGCGGGTGGCGATCCAGAAGCCGCAGCAGGTCATCGGCAAGGACACGGTCGGCGCCATGCAGTCTGGGGTCTTCTGGGGCTATATCGCCCTGATCGAGGGCCTGATCACCCGCATCAAGGCCGAATGGCCGCAACCGCTGACGGTGATTGCAACCGGCGGCGTCGCTTCGCTTTTCCACGGGGCTAGTCTGGCGATCGACCACTTCGATCCCGACCTGACCATACGGGGTCTGCTGGAGATCCACCGCCGCAACCTCGGAGGCGCCTGATGGCCGCCAACAAGAACCAGGACGAACTCGTCTTCCTTCCGCTCGGCGGGTCGAACGAGATCGGGATGAACTTCAATCTCTACGGCTTCGGGCCGCCCCATGCGCGCAAGTGGATCATCGTCGATCTCGGCGTGACCTTCGGCGACCTGACGACGCCCGGCGTGGACCTGATCCTGCCCGATCCGGAATTCATCGAGGAGCATGCCGACGACATCCTGGGCATCGTCCTGACGCACGCCCATGAAGACCATATCGGCGCCGTGGCCTGGCTGTGGCCGCGCCTGCGCGCGCCGCTCTACGCGACCCCGTTTACCGCCTTCCTGCTGCGCGAGAAGCTGCGGGAGGGGGGCCTTGAGGGGCAGGTGGAGATCAATGTGGTGCCGCTGGGCGGCCGGGTGACGCTCGGGCCCTTCGAGATCGACCTGATCACCCTGACCCACTCGATCCCCGAGCCCAACGGCCTGTCGATCCGCACGCCGCTGGGCACCGTGCTGCACACCGGCGACTGGAAGATCGATCCCGATCCGGTCCTCGGCTCGGCCACCGACGAGGCTTTCATCCGCCAGCTGGGGGACGAGGGCGTCCTGGCCATGGTGTGCGATTCCACCAATGTCTTCGTCGAGGGCGAGTCCGGCTCCGAGGCCGACGTTCGCGATGCGCTGGCCCGGCTGATCGGCGAGCTGAAGGGCAAGGTCGCCGTGGCCTGCTTCGCCTCCAATGTGGCGCGAATGGATTCGGTGATCCGGGCCGCTGAGGCCAATGGCCGCCGGGTCTGCCTGGTGGGCCGCTCCATGCACCGGATGGCGGCCGCCGCCCGGTCCGTCGGTCTGTTCAAGGGCCTGAAGGACTTCGTCAACGAGAGCGAGGCCGGCTACTTCCCCGCCGACTCCATCCTCTATCTGTGCACCGGCAGCCAGGGCGAGGCGCGCGCGGCCCTCTCGCGCATCTCGGAGGGAAATCATCCCCACGTGAACCTGGGCAAGGGCGATTCCTGCGTCTTCTCCTCGCGGGTCATCCCCGGCAACGAGATCGCCATCCGCAACCTGCAGAACCGCATGGCCGACCGCGGCGTGCGGCTCTACACCGATAACGACCATCCCGGCATCCACGTCTCTGGCCACCCCTGCCGGGACGAGTTGGCGCGCATGTACGCCTGGGCGCGGCCGCAGATCGCCATCCCCACCCATGGCGAGCGCCGGCACCTGCTGGAGCATGCGGCCTTCGCCCGGGACCTGCAGGTTCCCCAGACGGTCGCCCCCCGCAATGGCGACATGGTTCGTCTGGCGCCGGGTCGGGCCGAGATCATCGATGAGACGCCGGCTGGCCGGCTGTTCGTCGACGCCAATGTGGTGGTCAGCGAGAACGGGGAGGCCCTGCGCGAGCGCCGCCATGCCGCCCACAACGGCGTGGTCACGGTCGCCGTCGCCCTGGACAGCCGCGGCAAGATCACCTCGGGTCCGCAGGTGCGCGCCATCGGCATGCCGACCGATGACGACTATCCTCTGGACGAGGCCCTCGACGATCTGGCCGAAGAGGCCGAACGCGCCTTGTCACGCCTGTCCGGCGCCGACCGCGATCTGGACCAGGCGGTCGAAACCGCCATGTCGCGGGCGGTCAAGAAGGCCTGCCAGCGAGTGTGGGGCCGCCGGCCCGTGGTCGAGACCACCGTCCTGCGACTTTAGGGTCTTCGCGCCGTAGGGGCAGGGGGCGTATACCAGCGCCATGATCGGGAAACTGAACCATGTGGGGGTCGCCACCCCCTCCATCGACGACGCCGTGCGCATGTATCGCGACGTCCTGGGCGCCACCTCCATCACCGAGAAATGGGCGATGGAGGAGCAGGGGGTCTGGGTCTGCTTCGTCAACCTGCCCAATTCGCAGATCGAACTGATCGAGCCGCTGGGCGAGAATTCGCCGCTGATCGGCTTCCTGGCCAAGAATCCGGCCGGCGGCCAGCATCACATCTGCTTCGAGGTCGAGGATATCCTGGCCGCCCGCGACGAGATGCGGGCCAAGGGCGCCACCGTGCTGGGCACGGGCGAGCCGCGGATCGGGGCGCATGGAACGCCTGTGATCTTCGTCCATCCCAAGAATATGGGCGGCGTGCTGGTCGAACTCATGGAAACGCCGCAGGAGGCCCACTGATGGGCGTAACGACCGGGATTGCGACCTATCTGATCATCTGGTGGGTGGTGCTCTTCGCCGTCCTGCCGTTGGGCACCATCAGCCACGCCGAGGCCGGCATCGACAAGGGCGACGGTGGCGATCCCGGCGCGCCGGTTGATCCCAAGCTCAAGCGCAAGTTCATCACCACCACCTGGGTCTCGGCGATCGTCTTCGTGGTGGTCTGGGCGGTGATCTGGTCCGGCGTCATCCCCATGCCCACGGGGCCGGCCAACTACTAGGCGCTCCGGCGCCCAGGCCTTACGCGCTCCAAGACGGTGACGCCTGCAAATTGGGCGAACTCGGCGCGTCTTTCCCGCCTGGGCCCGAGATGGGCGCGCATTCGATGTTACGGGGGTTACAACGGTCTCAGCCAAGCGGCGTCGCCGGCTTGCGTAGCGTTTTCCCCGATGACCAACTTGGAGGCCGCCCGCCTTGCGCCGGCGGCCTTCTTTTCGACGCTTCGATTGCCAAGGTCAGACGCGCAAGGCTAATCAGGGCCTATTCCGAAGAGTCTGGTACGAAGGCCCCGAACGCATGCGTCTTTCGCGTTATTTCATTCCCACGCTGCGTGAGGCGCCCTCTGACGCCCAGATCGCCTCGCACCAGCTGATGCTGCGCGCCGGAATGATCCGCCAGGAGGCGGCGGGCATCTATGCCTGGCTGCCGCTGGGCCTCCGCGTCCTGAAGAAGATCGAGCAGATCGTCCGCGAGGAGATGGACCGGGCCGGCGCCATCGAGGTGCTGATGCCGACCCTGCAGCTGGCCGACCTGTGGCGTGAGAGCGGGCGTTACGACGACTATGGCGACGAGATGCTGCGCATCACCGACCGCCATGAGCGCGATCTGCTCTATGGGCCCACCGCCGAAGAGGTGATCACCGAGATCTTCCGGGCCCATGTGAAGAGCTACAAGGACCTGCCCAAGAACTTCTATAACATCCAGTGGAAGTTCCGCGACGAGCGCCGCCCCCGGTTCGGCGTGATGCGCGGGCGGGAATTCCTGATGAAGGACGCCTATTCCTTCGACATCGACGAGGCCGCAGCCCGCCGGTCCTACAACCGTATGTTCGTAGCCTATCTGAACACCTTCGCCCGCCTGGGGCTGAAGGCCGTGCCCATGCGCGCCGATCCCGGCCCCATCGGCGGCGATCTGAGCCACGAATTCATCATCCTGGCCGAGACCGGCGAGAGTCAGGTCTTCTGCCATCGCGACCTGGTGGAAATGCCGCCCCCTGGCGACGTGGACTGGGACGGCGATCTGCAGCCCATCGTCGACCAGCGCACCGCCCTCTATGCGGCCACCGAGGACATGCACGAACAGGCGCGTTTCGAGTCTGAAGTCGACGAGTCCGACCGCCTGTCGGCCCGAGGCATCGAGGTCGGTCACATCTTCTATTTCGGCGAAAAGTACTCCAAGCCCATGCGCGCCGTGGTCACCGGGCCGGACGGCCAGGAGCGGCCGATCCATGGCGGCTCCTACGGCGTCGGCGTTTCGCGCCTGGTGGGCGGCATCATCGAGGCCAGCCATGACGAGGCCGGCATCATCTGGCCGGAGTCCGTGGCGCCCTTCGGCGTGGCGGTGATCAACCTGCGGCCCGGCGACGCGGCCGTGGATCTCGCCTGTGAGCAGGCCTATGGCGCCCTGCGCGACGCCGGCAAGGATCCCCTGCTGGACGACACCGACGAGCGGCCGGGCGCCAAGTTCGCCGCCATGGACCTGATCGGCGTGCCCTGGCAGCTGATCATCGGCCCCAAGGGCGTCGCCGAGGGCAAGGTGGAGATCAAGCGCCGCGCCACGGGCGAGCGCCAGTCCCTGCCGCTGGAAGACGCACTCAAGGCGATCATCGCGTGAGCGGCGTGGCGCCGCCCTTCGGGCGCTGGGAGCGGATGCTCGCCGGCCGATACCTGCGCGCCAAGCGCAGCCAGGGCGGCGTGGCGCTGATCTCGATCATCTCCTTCGTCGGCATCATGCTGGCCGTGGCGGTGCTCATCATCGTCATGTCGGTGATGAACGGTTTCCGCACCGAGCTGCTCGACCGCACCCTGGGCTTCAACGGCCATGTCTTCGTCTCGGGCGGGTCGCTCTACGATCCAGAGGTGCGCACCCTGGCCGGCGAGATCGCCGCCCTGCCTGGGGTGACCCAGGCCGCGCCTCTGATCGAGGCCCAGGCCATGGCCCTGGGTCAGGGCCAGATCAGCGGCGCCGTGGTCCGCGGCATCAGCGAGGAAGATTTGCGCCGGACCGAGATCGTCTCGGGCAACATCGTCCGCGGCTCCCTCGAAGGCTTTGGCGAGGGCGAGTATGGCGGCGATCTGGTGCTGATCGGCGACCGTCTGGCCGAAACGCTGGGCGTCGGCCCGGGCGACCCGCTGACCCTGATCTCGCCCAGCGGCGGGGCGACGGCCTTCGGCTATACGCCGCAGCGCAAGACCTACACGGTCGGCGGCACCTTCAGCGTCGGCATGAGCGAGTACGACCAGCTCTTCATCTATATGCCGCTGGAACAGGCCCAGCTGTTCTTCGCCCGCGAGGGCATGGTCGACGTGGTGGAGATCCGCATCGCCGATCCCGACCGGGCGCCGGCCATGAAGTCGGCCATTGCCGAACTGGCGGGGCCTGTCGCCATCGTCACCGACTGGACCCAGCGCAACGCCAGCTTCTGGAACGCCCTGAAGATCGAGCGCAGCGTCATGCGCCTGATCCTGATGCTGATCGTCGCCATCGCGGCCATGAACATCATTTCGGGTCTGGTCATGCTGGTGAAGAACAAGGGCCGCGACATCGCCATCCTGCGCACCATGGGCGCCGGGCGCGGGGCGATCCTGCGCATCTTCTTCATGGCCGGCGCCTCGGTGGGGGCTCTGGGCACGATCGTCGGCCTGGTGCTTGGCGTTCTGTTCTGCCTGTTCATCGGCCCCATCCAGAACTTCGTCGAATGGGCCACGGGCGCCGAGGTGTTCAGCTCCGACATCTATTATCTGGCCCACATCCCCGCCAAGGTCGACGCCGTCGAGGTGATGATCGTGGTGGGTTGGGCGCTGGCGGTGTCCTTCCTCGCCACCCTGCCGCCGGCCCTGCGGGCCTCTCGCCTCGATCCGGTGGAAGCCCTTCGCTATGAGTGAGACGCCCATCCTGTCGGTCCGCGGCCTGGAGCGGACCTATGTCACCGGCGACCGTCGGCTGACGGTGCTCCAAGGCGTCGATATCGACGTATCGCCCGGCGAAATCGTCGGTCTGATCGGGCCCTCGGGGTCTGGCAAATCGTCCCTCCTGCACGCCGCTGGCCTGCTGGAGCGGCCCAACGCCGGCGCGATCCTGATCGATGGGCGCGACTGCTCTGCGCTGAACGAACGGGCGCGCACTCGGGTGCGCCTGGCCTCGATCGGCTTCGTCTATCAGTTCCACCATCTGCTGGCCGAGTTCAGCGCCTTGGACAATGTGGCCCTGCCACTGATGATCGCCGGCGAAAGCCACGAGACGGCGCGCGCCAGGGCCGGCGTCCTGCTGAGCCAGCTGGGTCTTGGCGAGCGTGTGGACCACCAGCCGGCCCAGATGTCGGGCGGCGAACAGCAGCGGGTCGCCATCGCCCGGGCGCTGGCCAACCGGCCGCGCCTGCTGCTGGCCGACGAGCCCACGGGCAATCTCGATCCCAACACCTCGGCCGACGTGTTCGCCAGCCTCTATGAGCTGGTCCGCGAGACCGGCGTGGCGGCTCTGATCGCCACGCACAATCTCGAGCTCGCCCGCCATATGGACCGCGTCCTGGCGCTCAAGGACGGCCATCTGGAGCCGCAGTCGATCTTTTAGGCGTCTTCGGCCTGGAAGGTCGTCGAGCCATCGGCGCCGATGATCGATCCGGGATTGTGGGCCACCTCCCACACATGGCCGTCGAGATCGGCGAAATAGCCGGAATAGCCGCCCCAGAAGACCGGTTCGGGGGGCTTGAGCGCCTTGGCGCCGGCCGCCAACGCCTGGGCGAACATCTCATCGACCTCCTCGCGCGAGCGGCCATTGATGGCGATGGTGATCCCGCTGAAGCGACCGTCGATCGGATGCTTGGCGTCCTCGGCCAGGGCCTCGCGACCGAACAGCCCCAGGGCCAGCCCCGGCAATTGATAAAAGCACACGCTCTCCTGCGCGCTGACGGGCGTCCAACCGAGGCCGTCCTCATAGAAGGCCCGGGACCGGGAAAGATCGTCGACGCCGAGGGTGATCAGGCTGATGCGTTGGTCCATGGGGCGCTCCGGAAGGTTGTTCACAGGGGGTGTTGACGAGGAGAACAAAACCAGAATAAGAACATATATGGAACATCCACAAGGGGCTGCGTGATGATCATTCTTCTGGCGCGGGAATCGCTGGCATTTGTCGCTGTGGCGAGCTTCGTAGGTATGGTCTGTCAGTTCGCCTTTCTGGTCGGCTGACGGGGCGGGGCCATGGCTCGCGTGTCGGAGGCTCGAATGCAACAGCAGGATGGCGGGTTCGTGCACCTTCGGGTGCGCTCGGCCTATTCGCTGCTGGAAGGCGCCATCAAGGCTGACGCCATCGGCGCCCTGGCCGCCGCCCACGACATGCCCGCCGTCGCCCTGACCGACCGCACCAACCTCTATGGCGCGCTGGAGTTTTCCGTCGCCACCCAGGGGCAGGGGGTCCAGCCCATTGTCGGTTGCGCCCTGGCGGTGACCGGCATCGGTGATCGTCAGCCGGACAAGTGGGCGCGGACCCCGACCATTGTGCTCCTGGCCCAGAGCGAGGCGGGCTATCTCAATCTCTCGCGCCTGTCGTCCATGGCCTATATCGACAGTGTCGGCGGCGTCGAGGAGCCGGCGGTGGCCTGGGCCAAGGTGGTCGAGCATGCCGAGGGGCTGATCCTGCTGTCGGGGGGCTGGGACGGCCCGGTCGATCCGCTGATGGCGGCGGGCAAGGTGGCCGAGGGCCGCGCGGCCCTGGAAGAGATGCTGCGTGTCTTCGGCGCCCGCTTCTATGTGGAGCTTCAGCGGCACGGCCTGTCGGCCCAGGCCCTGGCGGAGCCGGAACTGGTGGCCTTCGCCTATGAGCGCGACGTGCCCCTGGTGGCGACCAATGACGCCTATTTCGCCAAGCAGGACATGCACCTGGCCCACGATGCGTTGCTGTGCATCGCCGATGGCGCCTTTGTCGGACAGGACGAGCGTCGCCGAGTGAGCCAGGAGCACTGGTTCAAGCCGGCGGCGGACATGCGCGCCCTGTTCGCCGACCTGCCGGAGGCCTGCGACAACACCCTCGACATCGCCCGGCGTTGCGCCTTCATGGTCCGCAAGCGCGACCCCATCCTGCCGCGCTTCCCCACCGAGGGCGATCGCACCGAGGCCGACGAGTTGGCCCATCAGGCCCGCGAAGGGCTCAAGGGCCGGCTCGCCCGGGGGCAGGCCAGTCACGCCCCGGAGGCGGAATATTTCGAACGGCTGGAACGGGAGATCGGGGTCATCACCCAGATGGGTTTCCCCGGCTACTTCCTGATCGTTGCGGACTTCATCAAATGGGCCAAGGCCCACGACATTCCGGTGGGACCTGGCCGGGGCTCGGGCGCCGGCTCGCTGGTGGCCTATTCCCTGACCATCACCGACCTTGACCCCCTGCGCTATGGTTTGCTGTTCGAGCGCTTCCTGAATCCGGAGCGGGTCTCCATGCCCGACTTCGACATCGACTTCTGCCAGGACCGGCGCGAAGAGGTGATCAGCTACGTCCAGCAGCGCTATGGCCGTGACCGGGTGGCGCAGATCATCACCTTCGGCACCCTGCAGGCGCGCGCCGTGCTGCGCGACGTCGGTCGGGTGCTCCAGCTGCCGCTCGGCCAGGTGGACCGTCTGGCCAAGATGGTGCCGGCCAATCCCGCCAACCCGGTGACGCTCGCCAAGGCTATCGAGATCGAGCCCCGGCTTCGACAGGCGCGCGAAGAGGACGAAGCGGTGTCCCGCCTGCTGGATGTCGCCCTGAAGCTCGAGGGCCTTTATCGCAACGCCTCGACCCATGCCGCCGGCGTCGTGATTTCCGATCGGCCCCTGACCGAACTGACGCCCCTCTACCAGGATCCCCGCTCGGACCTGCCAGCCACCCAGTTCAACATGAAGTGGGTGGAGAGCGCGGGCCTGGTGAAGTTCGACTTCCTGGGCCTGAAGACCCTGACGGTGATCGACAAGGCGCTGAAGTTCATGGACCAGCGCGGCGCCCGCGTGGACATGGGCGTGCTGCCGGTCGACGACGCCAAGTCCTATGAGCTGATGTCGGCGGGCCACACGGTGGGGGTCTTCCAGATGGAAGGCCAGGGGATGCGCGACACCCTGCGCCAGCTTCGCCCCAACTCTATCGAGGACGTGACCGCCGTCGGCGCGCTCTATCGACCCGGCCCGATGGACAACATCCCGGCCTTCGTGGACTGCAAGTTCGGCCGCCGGACCATCGACTATCTGCATCCGTCCCTGGAGCCTGTGCTCAAGGAGACCTACGGGATCATCGTCTACCAGGAACAGGTGATGCAGATCGCCCAGATCCTGGCGGGCTACTCGCTCGGGGGCGCCGACCTTCTCCGCCGGGCCATGGGCAAGAAGAAGAAGGACGAGATGGCCGAGCAGAAGGCCATGTTCGTCGCCGGGGCGTCCGCCCGCGGGGTGCCGGAGAGCCAGGCGGCCTCGATCTTCGAGCTGGTGGACAAGTTCGCGGGCTATGGCTTCAACAAGAGCCACGCGGCGGCCTATGCGGTGGTCTCCTACCAGACGGCCTGGCTGAAGGCGAACGCGCCGGTGGAGTTCTTCGCCGCCTCCATGAGCCTGGATATCGCCAACACCGATAAGCTGGCGGTCTTCTACCAGGACGCCAAGCGGTTCGGCGTGAAGGTCCGGGCGCCGGACATCAACGCCTCGGGCGCCGACTTCGAGGTCGAGGCCGGCGAGGTGCTCTACGCCCTGGGCGGCATCCGCAATGTCGGCCTGGCGGCCATGGAGCATGTGGTCGAGACCCGGCGTGAGGGCGGTCCCTTCCGCGACATCTTCGACTTCGTGGAGCGGGTCGATCCGCGCCATGTGAACAAGCGCACCTTCGAGACCTTGGCGCGGGCCGGCGCCTTCGACTCCATCCATCCCAATCGCGCCCAGCTGGCGGCGGCGGCCGACAGTCTGATCGCCTACGCCCAGAGCATGGCCGCAGACCGGGCCTCGGCTCAGGCCAGTCTGTTTGGCGGCGATCAGGCGGGCGTCGGCCGGCCGCGCATGCCGCGGGCCGACATGTGGACGCCGGTCGAGCGGCTGGACGAGGAACTATCGGCCGTGGGTTTCTATCTCTCCGGCCATCCCCTGGAAGACATGATCCCGGCCCTACGTCGGCGACGCACCGAGCTCCTGACCGATGTCATCGTCCGGGCCGAGGCCGGGGCCGAGGTGTTCCGCATGGCCGGCGTTGTGCGCCGCAAGCAGGAGCGCGCCTCCCAGTCCAGCGGCGAAAAGTTCGCCTTCGTCACCCTGTCTGATCCGACGGGGGAGTACGAGGTGCTGTTTCCACCGGAATCCCTGCGTCGCTGCCGCGACGTGCTGGAGCCTGGTCGCGCGGTCTCGATCAAGGTGCGGGCCAAGGCGCGGGACGGGGAGGTGCGGTTCTTCGGCGACGACGCCGAGCCGGTGGAAAAGGCGATCGAGAACGCCGTCGCCGGCCTGCGGGTGCATCTGGCGCCGCGCAGCGCCGAGATCGACGCCCTGAAGCGCAGGTTGGAAAGCGCGGCCAACAGCCGGGGCGGGGAGATCATCCTGACGGCGCCGGTGGAGGGCGGCCGCGAGGTGGAGCTGAAGCTGCCCGGCCGCTTCACCCTGGACGGCTCGGTCCGCGGGGCCCTGAAGACCTCGCCCGGCGTTCTCTACGTGGAAGACATCTGAGGCCCGCGAGCCTGCCCATATTCGCCAAATGGCGCATTAGGCTTGCTTTTTCCCACGCGCGAGCCTATCTCGCGGCCCATCACACACGCAGGCGTTCGGCGACCGACGGGGAGACATCCCAGAGGTTTCCGTTCCGGGCTCCCAAAAGGGGTTTTGGCTTGCGGAGGCATACCGGAAAAAGGAGCCATTCAATGGCGCTGCCCGACTTCACCATGCGTCAGCTTTTGGAAGCTGGTGCCCACTTCGGTCACCAGACCCATCGCTGGAACCCGAAGATGGAGCGCTACATCTTCGGCGCTCGCTCGAACATCCACATCATCGACCTGTCGCAGACCATCCCTCTGCTGCACCAGGCGCTGGTCAAGGCCCGCGACGTGGCCGCCGGCGGCGGTCGCATCCTGTTCGTGGGCACCAAGCGCCAGGCGTCCGATCCCGTGGCGACGGCGGCCAAGCGCTGCGCCCAATACTATGTGAACCACCGCTGGCTGGGCGGCACGCTCACCAACTGGCGCACCGTCTCGGGCTCGATCGCCCGCCTGCGCGAGCTGGAAGGCCTGCTGGAAGGCGAAGGCGTCGGCCGCGGCAAGAAGGAGCTGCTGCAGCTCACCCGCGAACGCGACAAGCTGGAACTGTCCCTGGGCGGCATCAAGGACATGGGCGGCATCCCCGACCTGATGTTCGTGATCGACACCAACAAGGAAGCGATCGCCATCCAGGAGGCCCGGAAGCTCAACATTCCGGTGATCTCGATCCTGGACACCAACTGCGATCCGGCCGGCATCACCTATCCGATCCCGGGCAATGACGACGCCGCCCGCGCGCTGCAGCTCTATTGCGACCTGATGGCCGACGCCATCCTCGACGGCCTCACCGCCGGTCAGGTTGCTTCGGGCGTGGATCTGGGCGCCTCGGAAACGCCGATGGAGCCCGTCCTGGCTCAGACGGCGGCCGCCGAAGCCCCGGCCGAAGCCGCCGCGCCCGTCGAAGGCGAGACCGCCGCGCAATCGTAATTCGGCGCGCCCCGGCCCCCGGGGCGCCGCCGTTCCGATATCAAACTGTGACGGCTGGGCTCCATATGTGGCCCAGCCGTTGATTCTAACCGAAGGAGCCGACCCATGGCGGAAATCACCGCTGCGCTGGTCAAGGAACTGCGCGAGAAGTCTGGCGCAGGCATGATGGACTGCAAGAAGGCCTTGCAGGAAAACGGCGGCGACGTCGATGCGGCCATGGACTGGCTGCGCACCAAGGGCCTCTCCAAGGCCGCCAAGAAGTCCGACCGCGCCGCCGCCGAAGGCCTCGTGGCCGCGGCCGTGCGCCAGGACGGCGCCGGCATGACCGGCGTGCTGGTCGAGCTGAACGCCGAGACCGACTTCGTCGCCCGCAACGAGCTCTTCCAGAATGCGGCCAAGGACGTGGCCCTGGTGGCTCTGGACGTCGAGGGCGTCGAGGCGATCTCGGCGGCCAAGACGGCCAAGGGCGAGGTGGTCTCCGACGTGATCACCAACCTGATCGCCACCATCGGCGAGAACATGATGCTGCGCCGCTCTGCCCGCATGAGCGTGCCGGCTGGCGCTGTGGCCAGCTACGTCCACGCCGCGGCCGCGCCGGACCTCGGCCGCATCGGCGTGCTGGTGGCCCTGGAAGGCGCCGGCGATCAGGCCAAACTGCAGGAGGTCGGTCGCAAGATCGCCATGCACGTGGCCGCGACGAACCCGCTGTCGCTGTCCACCGACGACCTCGATCCCGAGGCCGTGGAGCGTGAAAAGGCCATCTTCACCGAGCAGGCGCTGGCTTCGGGCAAGCCCGCTGGCGTGGTCGAGAAGATGGTCGAGGGCCGCATCCGCAAGTTCTACGAGGAAGTCGTCCTGCTGAAGCAGGCCTTCGTCATGAACCCCGACCAGACCATCGAGCAACTGATCGCCGAGCTTGCCAAGGAAACGGGCGCGCCCGTGACCATGAAGGGCTTTGTGCGCTTCGGTCTGGGTGAGGGCGTCGAGAAGAAGGTCGACGACTTCGCCGCGGAGGTGGCCCAACTCAGCGGTCAGGCGTAGAACCTCACGCAACCACAACGTGGGGCGCGGGCGCGTTCGACGCGCGCCGCGCCCTTGCGTTATCTTGCCTGTGACAGATTCGGAAAGCCGCGCCGATGCCCGAGACCCTTCCTACCCTTCGTTACAAGCGGATCCTGCTCAAGGTGTCGGGCGAGGTCCTGATGGGCGAGCAGGGTTTCGGAATCGATCCCAACACTCTGGAAGCCGTGGCGGAGGATATCGCCGAGGTCGTCAGTCACGGGGTCGAGCTTTGCCTGGTGATTGGCGGCGGAAATATCTTCCGCGGCGTCTCCCTGGCGGGCAAGGGGATGGAGCGGTCCAGCGCCGACTATATGGGCATGCTGGCCACGGTGATGAACGCCCTGGCTCTGCAGGGCGCTCTGGAAAAGGTCGGGGTCTTCACCCGCGTCCAGTCGGCCATCCCCATGGATGCGGTGTGTGAGCCCTATATCCGTCGCCGCGCCATGCGGCATCTGGAGAAGGGCCGTGTGGTGATTTTCGCCGCCGGCCTCGGCGCGCCCTTCTTCACCACCGACACGCCTGCGGCCCTGCGCTCGGCGGAGATGGGCTGCGAGGCCCTCTTCAAGGGCACCAGCGTCGATGGGGTCTACACCGCCGACCCCAAGAAGGCGCCGGACGCCGTGCGCTACGAAACGCTCAGCTATCATGATGTGCTGGCCCAGGACCTGCGGGTCATGGACGCCTCGGCCATCGCCCTGATGCGCGACAACCAGATCCCGATCGTGGTGTTCTCGATCCGCGAGCGGGGCAATTTCCTGAAGGTGCTGAAGGGCCAGGGCGTCTTTACGACGATCGCCTGAACCCCTCACGCCCCCATGTCCTGACCACGATTGGAGGAGCCCCATGGCCGCCGCAGAGAAGCCGGTTCTTGCAAGTTACAAAGATCGCATGGACAAGGCCGTCATCGCGCTGAAGGAGGAGTTCGCCTCCCTGCGTACGGGCCGGGCGTCAGCCGGGCTCCTCGATCAGGTGATGGTCGACGCCTATGGCTCCACCGTGCCGATCAGCCAGGTGGCCGCCGTCAGCGTGCCCGAGCCGCGGATGCTGACGGTCAGCGTCTGGGACAAGGGCGTCGCCGTCTCGGTGGAGAAGGCGATCCGCAATTCCGGTCTCGGCCTCAACCCCGTGGTCGATGGCCAGACCCTGCGCATTCCGATTCCGCCGCTGACCGAAGAACGCCGCAAGGATCTGGTGAAGATCGCCGGCAAGTACGCCGAACAGCAGAAGGTGGCCGTGCGTAACATCCGTCGCGACGCCAATGACGACCTGAAGCGCGCGGAGAAGGACGGCGTCATCAGCCAGGACGAGCAGAAGCGCATGGAGGGCGAGGTCCAGAAGTTCACCGATGAGGCGGTGAAGCGGGTGGACGAAGCCTTGAAAGTCAAAGAACAAGAGATCATGCAGGTCTGATCGTCGGTCTGGCGGCAAAGACGCACGAGGAACCCATGGCCCGCAGCCCCGAGCCGAACGCCGCCCTGCCGGCCGCCCAATCCTCGGCGGGCGAGGCTCTGCACGTGGCCCTCGTCATGGACGGCAACGGCCGCTGGGCCAAGCGCCGGGGCCTGCCGCGCAGCCTTGGGCACCGGGCCGGCGTCGAGGCGCTGAAGCGCACGGTGGCCGCCGCGCCGGATCTCAATATCCGCCATCTTACGGTGTTCGGCTTTTCGACGGAAAACTGGAGCCGGCCGGCCACCGAGGTGGCTGAACTGATGGCCCTGCCGCGCCGCTATTTCGAAAGCGATCTCGGCCGGCTTGAACGCGAGGGCGTCCGCGTCCGCGTCATCGGCCGTCGCCAGGGGCTGAACGCCGACCTGATCGAGATCATCGAGGAGGCCGAGCGCCGTACGGCCGGCAATGACAGCTTCTTCCTCCAGGTGGCCTTCAACTATGGCGGCCAGGCCGACCTGACCGACGGCGCACGGCGTTTCGCCGAGGATGTGGCCGCCGGCCGGCTGGCGCCGGCGGATCTCAATGAGGCGCGGTTCGCCGCCTACCTCTCCACCTCGGCCGCCCCGCCGCCGGACCTGATCGTGCGGCCGTCCGGCGAGCAGCGTCTCTCGAACTTCCTGTTGTGGGAGGCGGCCTATTCCGAGCTCGTCTTCCAGGATGTGCTATGGCCCGACTATGGCCCTGAGCATCTCAAGGCCGCCATCGCCGAGTATCGCACCCGCGACCGGCGCTATGGCGGCGCCGTGGCCGATGACGCCCTTGCCGCCGGCTAAACAGTTCGACTGGTCAAACCTCGCCATCCGCGCAGCCTCAGCCCTTGTGCTGGTGCCGGCGACGGTGGCGGCTGTCTGGTTCGGCGGTTGGCCGTTCCTGCTGCTGATCTCCGTCGGCGTCGCGCTGCTGTCGATCGAGTGGGCCGGGATGACGGCGCCCAAGGCCCCGATTCGGGTGCTGAGCGCGGTCCTGGTGGGGGTGCTGGCCGGGGTCTTCCTCATTTATCTGCGCTATGTGCCCCTGGCCTGGGCGGCCATGGCCCTGGGCGCCGGGGTCGCCGCCTTCATCGCCCGCCGGGTGGCCGAGCGACCAGCCGACGCCGCCTTCGGGGTGGTCTATATCGGCGTTCCCTGCCTGGCCCTGGTCTGGTTGCGGGGCACGCCGGACGGGGCGCTCTGGGTGCTGATGTTGTTCGCCGTCACCTGGGCGGCCGATATCGCCGCCTTCCTGGTGGGCAGCGTGCTCAAGGGCCCCAAGCTCTGGCCGAGGTTTTCGCCCAACAAGACCTGGTCCGGGTTCGTCGGCGGACTGGCTGCGGCCACCTGCGCCGGCGCCGGCTGCTCGATCCTGTTCGGCGAGGTCATGGGCCCCGTGACCGGCGCTGTGATCGGCTTCACGGGCGGCCTGGCGACCATGGGGGGCGACCTCTGGGAATCGATGCTCAAGCGGCGTTTCGGCGTGAAGGATTCAGGCGACCTGATCCCCGGTCATGGCGGCCTGCTTGATCGCGTAGACGGCCTGATGTTCGCCGTTCTTGTCGTGGCGCTCGCCCGCCTTGCGGAGTTTTTCACATGAACGCCCCTGCCGGCCTGCCTCGCAAGGTGACCATCCTCGGCGCCACCGGCTCTGTGGGCGTGTCCACCCTGGACCTGTTCGAACAGGCGCAGGTAGAGGTCGAGGTGGTCGGTCTGACCGGCGGCCGCAATGTGGCGCGGCTGGCGGAGCAGGCGCTGAAGTGGCGCCCGGCTCAGGCGGTCATCGAAGACGAACAAGGCCTGCCGGAACTCCGCGACCGGCTCCGGGGCTCGGGCATCGAGGCCGCAGCGGGCGCCTCGGCCATCGCCGATGTGGCGGCCGCCGACGCCCAATGGGTGATGTCGGCCATCGTAGGATTCGCGGGGCTTGCGCCCACCCTGGCCGCGGCCAGGTCCGGCGCCATCGTCGCCCTGGCCAATAAGGAAAGTCTGGTCTGCGGCGGGCCGGGTCTCCTGCGCACCGCCAAGTTGGCCGGCGGCCTCGTGATCCCGGTGGATTCGGAACACTCGGCGATCTTTCAGGTGTTCGATTCGCGGGCCACGGCCCAGGTCTCCCGGGTCATCCTGACCTCGTCCGGCGGGCCGTTCCGCACCTGGACCAAGGCCCAGATGACCCATGCCACCCCGGAGCAGGCGGTGGCCCACCCGAATTTTAGTATGGGCGCCAAGATTTCGGTCGATTCCGCGTCCATGATGAACAAGGGGCTCGAAATCATCGAGGCCGCCTACCTGTTCGCCATGCCGCCGGAGCGCCTCGACGTCTTGATCCATCACCAGCAGATCATCCATTCCATGGTGGAATATGCCGATGGCTCGACCCTGGCTCAGCTGGGGCCGCCGGACATGCGCGCGCCGATCGCCTGCGCCTTCGCCTGGCCCGACCGCCTGCCGTGGCCGGCGCCGAAGCTCGATCTGGTGGCGTCCGGCCCGCTGACCTTCGAGGCGCCGGACCTCACCCGCTTCCCGGCGCTCAGCCTCGCCAAGGCCGCGCTTTCGGCTGGCGGAGCCGCGCCCGGGGCGCTGAATGCGGCCAATGAGGTGGCTGTCGCCGCCTTCCTTGACCGAAAGATCGGCTTTCTCGATATTGCCGCCACCGTGTCTGAGACTCTGGAGCGTATGGAACGCGACGGGGACCTGGTCGGGGGGGCGAACGGCGACGCACTTGAAACGGCCCGGGAAACGGATGCAGCGGCCCGGCGCATCGCCTCGGCCGTCACGGCGTCGCTTTCCAGCGCCCGCTAGGCCCTTAGGAGCAGCCCCCACCAGATGTTCGGCTTTTTGCAGACCGCACTGACCTACATCGTCCCGTTCCTGCTGGTCCTGACCGTGGTCGTCACGATCCATGAGCTGGGACACTACTGGGCCGCCCGCGCCTGTCGCGTGGCCATCGACCAGTTCTCCATCGGCTTTGGCCGCAGGATCTTCGGCTGGCGCGATCGCCAGGGCGTCGAGTGGCGGGTCGGCTGGATCCCGCTTGGGGGCTATGTCAAGTTTTCCGGCGACGAGAACGCCGCCAGCGTGCCGGACCACGCCAATCTCGAGGCCCTGCGCCAGAAGATCGAGACCGAGCAGGGCAGGGGGGCGGCCGACCGCTACTTCCACTTCAAGCCCGTGTGGCAGCGCGCCTTCATCACCGCAGCCGGCCCCCTGGCTAACTTCGTCCTGGCGATCGTGCTGTTCTCCTTCCTGCTGATGACCGTGGGCGAGACCGTCCTGCCGGCCCGGGTGGCGGGCGTGGAGGCCGGCAGCGCCGCTCAGCGGGCCGGTTTCGTGGTGGACGACGTGGTCGTCGAAGCCAACGGCCAGAAGATCGACAACTTCTTCGACCTGCAGCAGATCATCGCTGTGCGGTCACAGGCGCCGACCACCTTTGTCGTCGATCGCGGCGGCCAGCTGGTGCGTCTCACCGCGACACCGGAGCGACGGATCGTGTCCGACCGCATGGGCGGCGAGCAGAAGATCGGCGTTCTGGGAATCGCCAGCCCAGCAGGAGCCACCGACCGCTCCGTGCGGCGATACGGCCCCCTGGAGGCGGTGGTCGCCGGGACGGAGCGGACCTGGCGGGTGCTGAGCACGACGGTCTATTATCTCGGCCGGGTCGTCACCGGCCGGGAAAGCGCCGATCAGCTGGGCGGGCCGCTCAGGATCGCCCAGGCCTCGGGGCAGGTGGCGCAATCGGGCGCTCAGGGCGCGCCAGACACTGGCGCGATGTTGCTGGGCAGCGCGGTGGCGCTGCTCGGCCTTACCGCGGTGCTGTCGGTGGGGATCGGCTTCATGAACCTGCTGCCGGTTCCGGTTCTCGATGGCGGGCACCTCGTCTTCTACGCCTACGAAGCTGTGGCCCGCCGCCCTCTTGCGGCCAAGGTTCAGGCGGCAGGGTACCGGGTGGGCCTTGCGCTCCTGCTCGGTTTGATGTTGTTCGCCACCTGGAACGATCTGCAGCAACTGCGCGTGTTCAAATTTCTTGGCGGCCTGGTCTCCTAGGCCCGCCTTCCTCCCTTTACGGCTGATCAGATGCAAAGATCTCGCGCTCGTGGCGCTGCGTTCGCTTCCGGCTTCGCCCTGCTGCTCGCCTCCACGGCCCTGACCGTGCCAACCGGCGCTGTGGCCCAGGTCCAGTCGCAGGTGGTGCAGCGCATCGTCGTCCAGGGCAATGAGCGGATCGAGCAGGCGACGGTCCTGTCCTATCTGCCGATCCAGCCTGGCGATCAGGTGGACGCCGAACAGCTCGACCTGGCGCTGAAGGCGCTCTATCGCACCGATCTGTTTGCGGACGTGCGGATCAGCGCCGTCTCAGGCGAGATCGTGGTCGAGGTGGTCGAGAACCCGATCATCAACCGCGTGATCTTCGAGGGGAACCGCGGCCTCAAGGAAGACAAGCTGCGCGACGAGGTCACCCTGCGTCCCCGCAGCATCTTCACCCGCGCCCGGGTGCAGCAGGACGTTCAGCGGATCGTCGAGCTCTATCGTCGCTCCGGCCGGATCTCGGCCGACGTGACGCCGAAGATTGTCGAGCTGCCGCAGAAGCGCGTGGACGTCATCTTCGAGATCGACGAGGGCGCCAAGAGCGGCGTGCTGCGCACCAACTTCCTGGGCAATGTCGAGTTCTCCGACAACGACCTGCGCGACGTGGTCGTGACCGAGCAGAGCGCCTGGTACAAGCTGTTCACCAGCAACGCCAACTACGACCCCGACCGGCTGGAATACGACAAGGAACAGCTGCGCGAGCATTACCGCAACCGTGGCTTCTACGATTTCCGCGTGATCTCCGCTGTGGCGGAACTGGCGCCGGACAAGAACGGCTTCGTCATCACCTATACGATCGACGAAGGGCCAGAATACCGGTTCGGGAAGGTCGAGGTGCAGACCGAGCTTGAGCGTCTCAACAAGGAGACCCTGGTTCAGATCCTGCCGATCCGCGAAGGCCAGATTTATCAGGACGAGCGGATCGAGCAGGCCACCGATACGCTGACCTTCGCCGCCGGCGCCGCGGGCTTTGCGTTCGTCGATGTGCGCCCGCGCTACACGCCCAACCGCGAAACCCGCACTGTGGATGTGACCTTCGCTGTCGATGAAGGGCCCCGGGTCTATGTCGATCGCATCGACATCATCGGCAATACGCGCACCCTGGACTATGTGGTTCGTCGCGAGATGAACCTGGCCGAAGGCGACGCCTATAACCGCGTCCTGGTGGACCGCTCGCGCAATCAGATCCGTGGCCTCGGTTTCTTCGAGAACGTGGCGATCGAGGAGACGCCTGGCTCGGCGCCCGATCGCACCAATCTCCAGGTCCAGGTGACCGAGCAGCCGACGGGCGAGCTGTCCTTCAGCGCCGGCTATTCGTCGGTCGACCAGCTGATCCTCGACCTCGGCGTCACCGAGCGCAATTTCCGCGGACGCGGCCAGAACGTCCGGGCCCGGGTCTCTGTGGGCTCCCTCCGCCAGCAGGTCGATTTCTCGTTTACCGAGCCGCGCTTCCTGGGCCGGGATCTGGGCGCCGGCCTCGACGTCTATTCCTACCGCTACGACCTCACCGACTATTCGTCCTACCGGACCAACACCATCGGCAGCGGCGTCCGGCTGGGCTTCCCGCTGACGCTGAATTCGCGCGCCTCGCTGCGCTACACGCTCCGCCGGGACGAGGTCGAGCTTCCGGCGTCCTACTGCGACCCGACCGCGCTCCTGGTGTCGATCTCGCTATGCCAGCAGCGGGGCTCCTATACGACCTCTCTCGTCGGCTACGGCGTGCGCCTCGACCGGCGTAACGATCCGATCAATCCGACCCGCGGATTCTATACGGCCCTCAACCAGGATCTGGCCGGGGTCGGCGGCGACGTGAACTATCTGAAGACCGAGGTCGAGGGCGGTTGGTACTACGGCTTCTCCCCGAGCTTCATCTTCAGCGCCACCGGCTCGGCCGGCTATGTGGACGGGTGGAGCGGCGATACGGTTCGGATCAACGACCGCTTCTACAAGGGTGGCAACAGCTTCCGCGGCTTTGAGACCGCCGGCATCGGTCCGCGGGACCTGAACTCCGGCCGCTCCGATTCCATGGGCGGCAAGGCCTACGCCATCGGTAATGTGGAACTCACCGTTCCGACCTTCCTGCCGGAGCAGTACGGGGTGAAGGCCGCCCTGTTCTCCGACTTCGGCACCTTGGGCATGCTGGACGATGAGGATAAGCTCACGGCCGCTGGCGTCGTCGATCCCAACATCGTCGATGACATGTCCCTGCGCGCCTCCGCTGGCCTCAGCATCTTCTGGCGCTCCCCCATGGGGCCCATCCGCTTCGACTTCAGCCAAGTTCTGGCCAAAGAAGATTACGACAAGACGGAAACCTTCCGGTTCTCCACCTCAACGAGGTTCTGATTTCATGACGACCAAAACCCTTGCCGCCGGCTTCGCCGCCGCCGCGGCCCTTGCGCTTACGCTCTCGACGGGCGCTCACGCCCAGCAGGCCGCCGCGGCGCCACAGGTCTCGCACGGCGCGGCCATCGCGGGCGTCTGCGTAATGTCCGTGGATGGCGCGATCGGCGCCTCTACGGTCGGCCAGTATGTCCAGACCCGGCTTCAGCAGATCGCCACCCAGGTGGAGGCTGAACTGAAGTCCGAAGAAACCGCCATCACCACGGAGGCGCAGACGCTGGAAACCCAGCGCACGACCCTGGGCCAGGACGCCTTCGAAACCCGTCGCGCCGCCCTGCAGGTGCGGGTTAACTCGTTCCAGCGCAAGGCCGCCCAACGCGAGCGCGAGCTGGCCGTGACCCAGCAGAAGGCCCTGGCCCGCGTTGGCCAAGAGATGGAGCCCCTGATCCGGGACGTCTACCAGCAGCGCCAGTGCGCCATGCTGGTCAATCGCGACGCCCTGCTGCTGGCCAATCCGCAGATGGACATCACCCAGCCCCTGGTCACGGCCCTGAACGCCAAGATCACGCAGTTTGCTTTTGACCGCGAGCGGCTGGACCAGCAGGCGTCGGGCGCCCAGACTAGATAATCGAACGACTCGCCATGGGGCGCGGGTTGCGCTTGGAATCCTATGCCTGACCCGCGCTTCTTCGAGGACCTCGGTCCCAAAACGCTTTACGATCTCGCCCGGGCCACCGGCGCGGAGCTTCATCCGTCTGCCGATGGCGCGCGGCTGGTCCACGCGGTCTCGGTTCTCGACCGCGCCTCGGCCGACAGCATCACCTTCCTTTCCGACAAGCGCCGCAAGGCCGATCTTGCGGCCAGCCAAGCGGGCGCCTGCTTCCTGCCTGCCAGCCTGGTTGAGGCGGCCCCGGAAGGCTGTGCGGTCCTGCTGACGCCATCGCCCCAGGCGGCCTATGCGATCTCGGCCCAGCTGCTCCACCGGACCCGGATCAACGGGGCGGACGCCTTTGTCTCGCCCACCGCAAAGATCGAGCCCGGCGCGCGGATCGCTCCGGGCGCCGTCGTCGGTGACGGGGCGCAGATCGGCGCCGGATCGGTGATTGGATCGGGGGCGGTCATCGGGCCGGGGGTCGCCATCGGGCGGGACTGCGAGATCGGCCCGCGGGCGGTGATCGGCTTTGCCCTGGTCGGCGACCGGGTGCGAATCTATGCCGGCGCCGTGATCGGCGAGGCTGGCTTCGGCGCCACGCCGGGCCCGTCGGGTCTGATCGACATTCCCCAGCTGGGGCGCGTGATCGTCCAGGACGGGGTGACGATCGGCGCGGGGACCTGCATCGACCGTGGGGCCTTCGACGACACGGTGATCGGCGAGAATACGAAGATCGACAACCTGGTCCAGATCGCCCACAACGTGCGCGTCGGACGCAACTGCGTCATGGCCGCTCACACGGGCATTTCCGGCAGCGTGACGATCGGCGACGGCGCTCAGTTCGGCGGCAGGGCCGGGGTGGCTGACCATGTGGCGATCGGCCAGGGGGCCAGGGTCGCCGCCGGGGCCGGGGTCATGAAAGACATTCCTCCAGGCGAAACCTGGGGCGGCGTGCCGGCGCGGCCGGTAAGAACATGGATGCGCGAGACCGCCTGGCTGTCAAAGATGGCCCAGCGCCGCGGAGAAGGAGCAGGCGCATGAGCCGAAAAGCGCCGGTGAACGAGAACCCGACCGAGATCGACATTTCCGAGGTGCTTCGGCGGATTCCACATCGCTATCCGTTTCTGCTCGTGGATCGCGCCGAGGAATACAAGCCGAGCGAGTCCATTGTCGGCATCAAGTGCGTGACCTTCAACGAGCCGTTCTTCGCCGGCCACTTTCCTGAGTATCCGGTCATGCCCGGCGTGCTGATCGTCGAGGCCCTGGCCCAGACAGGGGCGGTGCTGATGTCCAAGTCGCTCGACGTGGACGTGGCCGGCAAGACCATCCTGTTCATCTCGCTGGACAATTGCCGCTTCCGCAATCCGGTCCGGCCGGGCGACGTGCTGCGCATGCCGGTCGAGGTGGTCCGCCATCGCGGCGACCTGTTCAAATTCAAGGGCCACGCCATGGTCGGCGACAAGATCGCCGCCGAGGCCGAGTTCGCCGCCATGGTCGTGGCGACCCAATGAGCGTGGACATTCATCCCACCGCCATTGTCGCGCCCGGCGCAGAGCTGGCCGACGGGGTGAAGGTCGGCCCCTATTCGATTATCGGCGAGCACGTGAAGATCGGCCCGCGAACCGAGCTTCTGTCGCATGTGGTCATCGAGGGCCACACGACTATCGGCGCCGACTGCAGCATCCGCAACTTCTCCAATCTGGGCGGCCCGCCGCATCATACGGGCTACAAGGGCGAGCCGACCGAGCTGATCATCGGCGATCGCAATCGCCTCTGGGAGCATGTCACCATGCACATCGGCACCCCCGATGGCGGCGGCGTAACCCGGGTTGGCAATGACGGCATGTATATGGCCACCAGCCATGTGGGCCACGACTGCGCGGTCGGCGACAATGTTGTCCTGGCGCACTCGGCGACGCTTGGCGGGCATGTGGATGTCGGCGACTTCGTGATGGTCAGCGGCCTGGCCGCGGTGCACCAGCACTGCCGGGTCGGCCGCTACTCCTTCATCGGCGGCCTGGCGGCGGTGACCAAGGACGTCATCCCCTATGGCCTGGTCTGGGGGAACCACGCCCACCTCGAGGGCCTGAACCTCGTGGGTCTCAAGCGCCGCAACTTCTCCCGCGAAATGATCGCCGAGCTGCGTTCGGCCTATCGGCTGCTGTTCGCCGAGGAAGGCACATTCCAGGAGCGGATCGACGACGCCATGGCCACCTTTGGCCACAGCGCGCCGGTCATGGAAATCATCGACTTCATCCGCGCCGAGGCCAACCGGCCCCTCTGTCTGCCGGAGCGGGAGGTCTAGCACCTTGTCCAAGCTCGGCCTGATCGCCGGCGGCGGCGGACTTCCGGTCGAGATCGCCTCTGCCTGCCAGCAGGCGGGACGCCCCCTCTTTGTCGTGCGCCTCAAGGGGTTCGCCGGGCCTGATCTGGCCGCCTTTCCCGGCGCCGATATCGGCCTGGCCGAACTCGGCAAGTGTATCCGGGCGCTCAAGACGGCGGGATGTGCTTCGGTCTGCTTCGCGGGCAATGTCAGTCGCCCCGACTTTACCGCGCTGCGGCCCGACCTGCGCGGCCTGAAGGCCTTGCCCGGGCTGATCGCGGCGGCGCGTCACGGCGATGATGGTCTGCTTCGCGCCCTGCTGCAGGAATTCGAGGCCGAGGGCTTCGCCATCGAAGGCGCCGACGAGGCCATGGGCGATCTGCGTCTGCCGGCCGGCGCGCTTGGCAAGGTGCGTCCGGGGCCGGAACATGCCGGCGACATAGCCCGCGGCCTCCATGTAGCCCGCGAGCTTGGACGGCTGGACATCGGCCAGGGGGCTGTGGTCTGCGACGGCCTTGTCCTGGCGGTCGAGGCCCAGGAAGGCACCGACGCCATGCTCCGACGTGTGGCCGAGCTGCCTGGCGCGATCCGCGGGGGGCCAGGCGCCCCGCGCGGCGTGCTGGCCAAGGCGCCCAAGCCAATCCAGGAAACCCGGGTTGATCTGCCGACCATTGGCCTTGGCACCATCCAACGGGTGGCGCAGGCAGGGCTGGCGGGCGTGGTGGGGGAGGCTGGCCGCATGCTGGTGCTCGACCGCGCCGAGGTGATCGGCCTGGCCGACGAACTCGGCCTGTTCGTCGTCGGCGTAGAGCCTGAAGGCCGATGACCCAACCCCTCTGCATCATGCTGGTCGCAGCCGAGGCGTCTGGCGACGACCGCGGCGCTGGATTGATGGCCGCCCTGAAGGCGCGCCTTGGTCCGGAGAACGTCCGGTTCGTCGGCCTGGGCGGACAGGGGATGGCGGCCGAGGGGCTGGTCAGTCCCTTCGACATGTCAGAGCTGTCGATCCTGGGCCTTTTGGAGGGCCTGCTGGCCTATCGGAAGGTCGTGCGCCGGGCCGACGAGATGGCGGCCCTGGCGCGCCGGGAGAGGCCGGACGTGGCGGTGCTCATCGATTCCTGGGGCTTCACCCTGCGGGTGGCGCAGCGCCTGAAGGCGCAGCTGCCGGACATGCCGGTCATCAAGTATGTGGCGCCCCAGGTCTGGGCGTCACGGCCGGGCAGGGCCGCGGTTCTGGCGCGATACGTCGACCATCTGCTGTCGATCCACACCTTTGACGCGCCTTATTTCGAGAAGGTCGGCCTGCCAACCACCTTTGTGGGCAACAGCACCCTCAGCCTCGACCTGTCGGCCGCCGATCCCGCGGGCCTGCGCCGCCGCCTGGCGATCGGGCCGAACGAGCCGGTGCTGGTCGTGTTGCCCGGCAGCCGGCCCAGCGAGATCGCCCGCGTCCTGCCCCCGTTCGAGGAGGCCGTCGCGCTGCTGAAGGCGGCCAGGCCTGGCCTTCAGGTCATCGTGCCCGCCGCCGCAACCGTGGCCGACGCGGTCAAGGCGCGGGTCGCCGGGTGGCCGTATCGGGCGCACGTCGTGGAGGGGGAGGCCGATCGCTATTCGGCCATGAAGGCGGCCACCGTGGCGCTGGCCTGTTCCGGTACGGTGACCACCGAGCTCGCCCTGGCCGGCGCCCCCATGGTCGTGGGCTATCGGCTGGGTCCTGTGACCTACGCCATTCTTAAGCGGCTGATCCGCACCGACTATGTCACGCTGTTCAATATCGCCGCCCAGGACTTCGTCGCGCCGGAGCTGATTCAGGCCGACTGCAACGGTCCGAAGATCGCCCGGGAAATCGCCCGGCGGCTGGACGATCCGGACCTGCGCCGCGCCCAGGTTGAGGCCCAGGACAAGGCCCTGGCCCAAATGGGACGCGGCGGCCCCGATCCCTCGGAGGCCGCCGCGCGGGCCGTTCTAGAAGTGCTCGGTCGGGCCGCGGCTTAGCCGCGCTTGTCGACCGAGGTGTAGTCGCGCTGCGCCGCGCCGGTATAGATCTGGCGCGGACGCCCGATCTTCTGCGACGGATCTTCGACCATTTCCTTCCACTGGGCGATCCAGCCGACCGTCCGCGCGAGCGCGAACAGCACGGTGAACATTTCCGGCGGGAAGCCGAGCGCCCGCAGGGTGATGCCCGAATAGAAGTCGACGTTCGGATAGAGCTTGCGCTCGACGAAGTAGGGGTCGTTGAGCGCGATCTTCTCGAGCTCCATGGCCACCTTCAGCAGCGGGTCGTCGGTGTTGCCGACCTCGGCCAGCACTTCGTGGCAGGTGGCCTGCATGACCTTGGCGCGGGGGTCGTAGTTCTTATAGACCCGGTGACCGAAGCCCATCAGCCGGTAGCGACGGTCCTTCACGCCCTGGACGTATTCGGGGATGTTCTCCACCGAACCGATCTCGGCCAGCATGTTGAGCGCTTCTTCGTTGGCGCCCCCATGGCTGGGGCCCCACAGGCAGGCGATGCCGGCGGCGATGCAGGCGAACGGATTGGCGCCCGACGAACCGGCCAGGCGGACGGTCGAGGTCGAGGCGTTCTGTTCGTGATCGGCGTGCAGGATGAAGATGCGGTCCATGGCCCGGGTCAGGACCGGGTTGGGCTTCCAGTCCTCGGCCGGGACCGAGAAGCACATCCGCAGGAAGTTCTCGGCATAGGACTCGTCGTTGCGCGGATGCACGAACGGCTGGCCCTTGGAGTATTTGAAGGCCCGCGCCGCGATCGTCGGCATCTTGGCGATCATGCGATGGGCCGAGATCATCCGCTGCTGCGGATCATCGATGTTCGTGCTGTCGTGATAGAAGGCCGACAGGGCGCCGACCGCGCCGACCATGATGGCCATCGGGTGGGCGTCGCGGCGGAAGCCGGCGAAGAACCGGTCGAACTGTTCGTGCAACATCGTGTGGTAGGTGATGTTGTGGTCGAACTCGGTGAACTGCTCGGCCGTCGGCAGCTCGCCGTGCAGCAGCAGGTAGCAGACTTCCAGGAAGCTGGACTTCTCGGCCAGCTGGTCGATCGGATAGCCCCGGTGCAGCAGAATGCCGGCGTCGCCGTCGATATAGGTGATCTTGCTCTCGCAACTCGCCGTCGAGGTGAAGCCCGGATCGTAGGTAAAGACATCGGCCTCGGCGTACAGCTTGCGCACGTCCACCACGTCCGGACCCGTCGTACCCTTCAAGATGGGTAGCTCGACAGATTTGGCGCCAATGCTGATCTTCGCCGTATCGACCATGCCATCCCCTTTCAAATGACTAGGAATTAAAACGTCTGTTCGCTTGGCCTTATAGCGGTTTACGCAGCGGGCGAAAGCGCATCGTCAAGCCGACCCAGGCTTTCGTCCCGCCCGAGCGCGGTGAGCGCGCCCGCAAGGTCCGGGGCTGAAGCTTCGCCAGCCAGGCAAATGCGAAGCGCTTGGCCGAATTTGCCGATGCCGACACCCTCCGACTCCGCGAACGCCCGGATTTCCGCCTCAAGGGACGGGACGTCCCAGCCCTCGGCCACGGCGAGCCGATCCCGCAGCCGTCCCAGGCGCGCGCGCGTCTCATCGGTCAGCAGACTGGCGGCCTTTTCAGGCAGGGCAAGAGGGCGGCGTGCCAGGACGAACACCGTGGCGTCGGCCAGATCCAGCAGGGTCTTGGCGCCGTCGCGAACCAGCGGAATGGTCCGCTCCAGAACCGGACGCAGGTCGGCCGGGACCTTGAGGTCGCGGCTTTCGTGGATGCTCGTCACCAGGTCGGCCAGGCGGGCGATGTCGGCTTGGCGAATATAGTGGTTGTTGATGTGGTTGAGCTTGGCCCAGTCCAGGCGGGCCGGCGCGCTGACCACATCGGCGATATCGAACCAGCCGATCGCCTGTTCGTCGCTGAAGATCTCGTCGTCCCCATGGCCCCAGCCCAGGCGGGCCAGATAGTTGCGCATGGCCTCGGGCAGGTAGCCCATGGAATCGAACTCGCTCACGGCCTGGGCGCCGTGGCGCTTGGACAGCTTGGCGCCGTCGGGGCCATGGATCAGCGGCAGGTGGGCCCAGACCGGAACCTCCCAGCCCAGCGCCTTGTAGATCAGCGTTTGGCGGGCGGCGTTGTTGAGATGGTCGTCGCCGCGAATCACATGGGTCACGCCCATGTCGTGATCATCGACCACCACGGCCAGATTGTAGGTGGGCGAGCCGTCGGTGCGGAGCAGGATCAGGTCGTCCAGATCCTTGTTCTGAAACCGGATGTCGCCCTTCACCTTGTCGGCCACCACGGTGTCCCCGGTCAGCGGACTCTTGAGCCGCACGACGAACGGCCGGTCGGGGGCGTCATTGGGGGTGATGTCACGCCAAGGCGAGCGGACCACCCGGCCCTCGGCGCGCGCAGTCTCGCGCTCGGCTTCCAACTCCTCGGGCGTCATGTAGTCGCGATAGGCTTCGCCTCGGGCCAGAAGCTCTTCCACGGCGGCGCGGTGAAGCTCGGCGCGGGCCGCCTGGAACACCGGCGCCTCGTCGGCCTCGAGGCCCAGCCACTTCAGGCCCTCGAAGATGACGCCGACGGCGGCCTCGGTGGAGCGCTCGCGATCGGTGTCCTCCACCCGCAAAAGGAACTTTCCCCCGGTGCGCCTGGCATAAAGCCAGTTGAAAAGCGCCGTGCGGGCCGTGCCAATATGCATCGAGCCAGTGGGCGAGGGGGCGATCCGGGTGACGACGGGACGGTCGGGCATCGAGGTCGGGGGTTCTGGGGTGACGCAGGCCGACGGGTTCGCCGGGCGATGGGGCCGGCGTCTTAGCATGCGCTTCGCCAGGGCTCCTAGTCCGGGGGCGCTGGTCGCAGGCCTCGGCGCCGCCGTGCGGGACCAGGCCGACCGGTGGAGTCTGTGGACGCCGGTGGCCTTCGGCCTGGGCTGCGCAACCTACTTCGCCCTGGACCGCGAGCCCCTGGGCCTCGTCGCCTGGGCCGCGGCCGCCTTGGCGCTCACCCTTCTCATCACCGCGCGCCGGCTGAACATCGCGCGCGGCGCGTCCTTGCTGCTGATCCTCACGGCCTTTGGCTTGGCGGGATTTTCGGCCGCCAAGTTCCGCACGGACGCCGTGGCGGGCCCGATCGCGCCCGCCATGGTCCAACCGGCCCATATCGAAGGCTGGGTGGTGGATGTGGCGAGCCCCGGGCAGGGCGGCAGTCGCATCATCGTGGCGCCGACAAGGATTGAGGGCCTTTCGCCGGCCGACACCCCGAGCCGGGTTCGGATCACCCTGCGGGATGTCACGCCGCCGGCCCCGGGCCAGGCCGTGCGCATGCTGGCCCTGGTCAACCCGCCGCCGCCGCCCGCCAGCCCGGGCGGCTACGACTTCGCCCGCGACGCCTATTTCGAAAGCATCGGCGGTGTCGGCTTCGCCCTGACGCCGCCGGAGGCTGCCGACCTGCCGAGGCCTCCGGGTCGATTGCTCCTCGACATGAGGATCAACGCCGCCCGCTGGGTGCTGGCCCAACAGATCGTGGCGTCCATGGGGGCGGAGACGGGGGGCCTGGCCGCCGCCATGGTGATGGGCAACCAGGCCTTCATTCCCGCCGAACAGATCGAGCATATGCGGGCCTCGGGCCTGGCCCATCTGATCTCCATCTCGGGCCTGCACATGGCGATCGTCGGCGGCTTCGTTTTCGCCGGTGTGAGGGCGGGCGTCGCGGCCTGGCCCTGGCTGGCGCTGCGGGTTTCCAGCAAGAAGGTCGCGGCCCTGGCGGGCCTGAGCGCCGTGGCCTGCTATCTGGTGGTGTCAGGGGCGCCCGCGCCAGCCGAGCGGGCGGCCATCACCGCCTCGGTGGCCTTCGCCGCCGTGATCTTCGACCGCCGGGCGATCAGCTTGCATGGCCTGGCCCTGGCGGCTCTGATCGTCATGCTGATCCATCCGGAGGCGGTGACCGAGCCGGGCTTCCAGATGTCGTTCGCTGCGACCGCGGCGCTGGTGGCCCTGGCCGAGGCCTGGCCGCACCCGATCCGTGAGATCAGCGCGCCCTGGCCGATCCGCCTGGTCCAGACCAGCCTGACCTGGCTGGGCGCCAGTCTGGCCGCCAGCTTCGTCGCCGGCATGGCGACCGGTCCCTTTGCCCTGCAGCACTTCAATCGGATGGCGACCTTCGGCCTGGCGGCGAACCTGGCCGCCTCGCCGATCTCGTCCTTCCTGATGATGCCCAGCCTCGCCATCGGGGCGGCGCTGGCGCCCCTTGGCCTGGGCGACATTCCGCTGATGATCTCGGGCTGGGGGATCGGCATGATCACCGACGTGGCCGAGATCGCCGCCGAGGCGCCCGGCGCAAGCCTGCTGGTGGCCAGCGCGCCGTCCTGGGCTCTGCCAAGCGCCTTTCTCGGCATATTGTGGATGTGTCTCTGGAGAGGCCCGGTGCGATGGCTCGGCCTGCCGTTCGCCCTGGCGGTGAGCCTTGCGCCGCGGGGAGAGCCGCCGACACTCTGGGTCGCCGCTGACGGCGCACAGGTGGCCGTGCGGCACGGGGACCAGGCCATTCTGATGCGGCCCGACGTCAAACGGTTCGCCGCCGAACGCTGGGCGCAGAGGCGGGGACTGATCCCTTCGGTGGATGAGGCGCCCCGGGATGAGCTCTATGTCTGTGATCGCTGGACCTGCCGCCCAGGCCCCGGTGCGCCGGCTTCTGTCGCCGCCTACTGGAGCCGAAAGAGGCCTGACGCCGAAACCCTGGCGGAGCTTTGCGCCGCCGCCGAGGTGGTGGTCGTTCGGCCAGCGCTGACGCCGAACCTTTGTCCCGGCGTCATCGTCCTGAGCGGGGCCGATTTCGCCCAAGGCGGGGCGCTGGAATTGAGTCACAAGGACTCGACCTGGCGCGCCCTCTGGACCCAGGATCTGCGCGGGCGCAGACCCTGGTCCTGGGGGTTTAGTGGTAGCGGCGGATAAGGCCCACCAGACGGCCCTGAACGGCCACCTGATCAGGACCGAAAATGCGGGTCTCATAGGCCGGGTTCGCGGCCTCGAGCGCCACAGAGGCGCCCTTGCGGCGCAGGCGCTTGAGCGTCGCTTCCTCGCCCATGACCAGGGCGACGACGATGTCGCCGGAATTGGCGGAGTCGGCCCGGCGGATGACCACGTAGTCGCCGTCGAGAATGCCGGCGTTGATCATCGAGTCGCCCTGCACCTCGAGGACGAAATGCTCGCCGGCCCCCAGCATGGACTCCGGAACGTGGATCCGGTCGCGCTCCTGCTGGATGGCCTCGATGGGGGTGCCGGCGGCGATCTTGCCCAGAACCGAGAGCTCGCGGGTGTCATTGGCCGCGGCCGGAGCAGACGGCCCATCGCCGGGTTCGACCAGTTGAGGCCGAAAGGCCTGTCGACCCTTGGGCGGGGCGGCGGCCGTGGCCTGTTGCGGCAGCTTGACGACTTCCAGGGCCCGCGCCCGATGGGGCAGGCGGCGCAGGAACCCGCGCTCCTCCAGGGCCGTGATCAGGCGGTGGATGCCGGACTTGGAGGCCAGGTCGAGGGCTTCCTTCATCTCGTCGAAGGACGGAGAGACGCCGGTCTCCTTGATCCGCTCATGGATGAACATGAGCAGTTCGTGCTGCTTACGGGTCAGCATTGGACTTTCCCAACCTAAAGAACAAATCGCAAACGTTGTGAATGTTCTCTAGGCGTTCTTCCTTAATGTCAAGTTACCCACAAGGCCTTTGAAATCGTGGGAAATCTCAACATGGGCGGCTGTCCCCAGCGGACTCGGCCAGGTGTCAGCCGAGCAGGGCCCGAGCGGCCTTGGCCACATCAGCCTGACGCATCAGGCTTTCGCCGACCAGCATGGCGCGCGCTCCAGAGGCCTCCAGCCGGCGAACGTCGTCAGGTCCGGCGATGCCGCTTTCAGTGACCAGCAGGGCGCCGGGCGGGGCCAGGGCGGCCAAGCGCTCGGTGATCGAGAGATCTGTCTCAAAGGTGCGGAGATTGCGGTTGTTGACGCCGACCAGCTTGGCGCCCAGGCGACCGGCGCGGGCCATCTCGGCCTCGTCATGCACCTCGACCAGGGCGTCCATCCCCCAGGCGCTCGCCTCGGACAGGAGTTCGCCAGCGAGCGCGTCGTCGACCATGGCCATGATGATCAGGATGGCGTCGGCGCCCAGGGCGCGGGATTCGGCGACCTGCCAGGGATCGACCAGGAAGTCCTTGCGGATCGCCGGCAAGCGAACGGCGTCGCGGGCGGCGGTGAGATAGGCGTCGTCACCCTGGAAACTCGGGCCATCGGTCAGCACCGAGAGGCAGGCCGCGCCGCCGGCCTCATAGGCCTTGGCCAGGGCCGGGGGATCGAAGTCCGCACGGATCAGGCCCTTGGACGGCGAGGCCTTTTTGATCTCGGCGATCAGGGCCAGACGTCCCGGCGCATGGGCCTTGGCCAGGGCGGCTTGGAAGCCCCGGGGCGGGCTGGCGGCCCTGGCGGCGACCTCGACCTCGGACACGGTTCGAGCGGCCTTGCGCTCGGCCACCTCCGTCCGCTTGTAGGCGGCGATCTGGTCGAGGATGTCGCTCATGAGTTGGTGATCTCGCACAGGCGCTCGAGGGCGGTCAGCGCCCGGCCGTCGTCGATCACCTGCCTGGCCAGGGCCACACCCTCGCTGAGCGTCTCAACCTTGTCGGCGACCAGGAAGGCGGCGGCGGCGTTCAGGGCGACGATGTCCCGATAGGCGCCCGTCTCGCCCTGGAGCAGGGCGCGCAGGGCCGCGGCGTTCACGTCTGGCGCGCCGCCGGTCAGGTCCGACAGGGCCGCGCGGGGCAGGCCGACGGCCTCCGGCGTGACGGTGAACAGCCGCACCTGGCCGTCACGATACTCCGCCACCAGGGTCTCTCCGGTGGTGGTCATCTCATCCATGCCGCCGCCATGAACCACCCAGGCGCGCTCGGCGCCCAGCCCGCCCAGCACACGGGCCAGCGGCTCGACCCAGCGCTCGGAGAACACGCCCAGCACCTGGCGCTGGGCGCCGGCTGGATTGGCCAGCGGGCCCAGCAGGTTGAACAGGGTGCGGAAGCCAAGCTCGGCGCGGATAGGGGAGACGTGCTTCATCGCCCCGTGGTGGGCCTGGGCGAACAGAAAGCAGAGGCCGGCCTCGTCCAGGGCGCGAAGCTGCTGCTCGCCGCTGGCGTTGATGTTCACGCCGAGCGCGGCGAGCACGTCGGCGCCCCCGGACCGGGACGACAGGGCGCGATTGCCGTGCTTGGCCACCTTCAAGCCGCCGCCTGCCGCCACGAAGGCCACGGCGGTGGAGATGTTGAGGGTATGGAGCCCGTCGCCGCCGGTGCCGCAGACATCGATCACCTGGAAGGGATGGTCGAGCTTGACGGCGGCTTCGCGCATGGCCCGGGCGCAGGCGGTGATCTCGCCCACGGTCTCGCCGCGCATGCGCATGGCGGTCAGGGCGGCGGCCACCTGGGCCGGCGTCGGTTCGCCCCGCAGGCAGGCGGAGAAGAAAACCTGGGCGTCGGCTTCCGACAGCGTTGCGCCATCGGCCAGGCGCGCCAGCAAGGGCTTGAAAGCTTCCGACATGGGTCGATCTCAGGCCTCGGCGAGGCGCCGCGCGCCGGCGAGGTCGAGGAAGTTGGAGAGCAGGGCGTGGCCGCCCTCGGTGGCGATGGATTCCGGGTGAAATTGAACCCCGAAGATCGGCCGGCTCACATGCTGCACGCCCATGACCTCGCCATCCTCGGTCCAGGCGGTGATCTCCAGCACGTCGGGCATGGTCTCCCGACGCACCGACAGGCTGTGATAGCGGGTGGCGGTGAACGGATTGGGCAGGCCGGCGAAGACGCCCTTGCCGGTGTGATGCATGGGGCTGGTCTTGCCGTGCATCAGGGTGGCGGCCCGAACGACTTCGCCGCCGAACGCCTGGCCGATGGCCTGATGACCCAGGCAGACACCGAAGATCGGCAGGTCGTCGGGCGCCTTGGCCAGCAGGTCGAGGCAGAGGCCCGCCTCATTGGGGGTGCAGGGACCGGGCGACAGCAGCACGCCCTCGGGCTTGAGCGCGATCACCTCTTCGGCGCTCAGCGCGTCATTGCGATGGACCAGCGTCTCGGCCCCAAGCTCGTTCAGATAGTGGACGAGGTTGTAGGTGAAGCTGTCGTAGTTATCGACGACCAGGATCATGGGAGTTCTCTAGGCCAAACCTCTGTGGTGCGCAAAGCGCCGCGTTGCATATGGGGTGGGGCGGGCCGATGCTGCAAACATGACGGTTGCTGATTCCGCCCTCGATCCCGACGCCCTGGCCGAGGCGCGCAGCCTGCTGGCGACGCCGGCCCCGCGCGAACGACTCTGGCCCGTCCTGGCGGCGGCCGCCTTCGCCGCCACGGCGGCCCTGGCCCTGGCGGGCGCCATGATCACGGCCCCGCCGGTCGTCACGCAGCACCTGGCGGTCGAGTCAGGCGCATCCCTGGATGAAGCGCCGCTTGGCCAGGATCCGTTGGACGAAGCGCCCCTGACCGAAATGCCCCTGACCGAACTGCCTCTGGCCGAAGCGCCCTAGACGAATCGCCAGGCGTCCTCGGCGGCGCGGCGAAGGGCGCGGGCCTTGTGCAGGGTCTCGTCGTATTCGGCGTCGGGATCTGAGTCGGCCACCACGCCGCCGCCGGACTGGATGTACATCTGGCCATCCTTGAAGCAGGCGGTGCGCAGGACGATGCAGGTGTCCACCGAGCCATCGGCCCCGAAATAGCCGACCGCGCCGGCATAGGCGATGCCGCGCTTCTCGATCTCCAGTTCGTCGATGATCTGCATGGCGCGCACCTTGGGCGCCCCCGACAGGGTGCCGGCCGGCAGGGCCGCCATCAGCACATCGACCGGATCGACGCCGTCAGGCGCGTCGCCCTCAACATTGGAGACCAGATGCATGACGTGGCTGTAGCGCTCGACGAAGAAGCTGTCGGTCACCCGCACGCTGGGGCCCTTGGGGCGCGTCGCCGCGGCGTTGCGCCCGGGTTGGCGCAGCATGGCCACCCGGCCCACATCGTTGCGTCCCAGATCCAGCAGCATCAGGTGCTCGGCCCGCTCCTTGGGGTCGGCGATCAGCTCCTGTTCGAGAGCCAGATCCTCCTCCGGCGTGGCGCCGCGGGGGCGGGTGCCGGCGATGGGGCGGATGGTGATCTTGCCGTCCCGCAGGCGCACCAGGATTTCCGGGCTGGAGCCGGCCAGCTGGAAGTCGCCAAAGTTCAGATAGAACAGGAACGGCGAGGGGTTGGTCCGTCGCAGGGACCGATAGAGCGCCAGCGGGTCGAGCGCGAACGGCGCGCGGAATCGGTGGCTGGGGACCACCTGGAAGATATCGCCGGCGCGGATATAGGCCTTGGCCTTGCCGACGATCTCCCGATAGGCCTCGCGGCTGATCGGGGTGGTGAAGGCGTCGGCCTGGGGCGCGCCGTCCCGCTTCAGGGCGGGCGTCGGCCGGGCCAGATCGGCGACCACGGCGGCAAGGCGCGCCTGGGCCGCCGCATGGGCGGCCTCGGCGGATCCGGAACCCGGGCGCACGGTGGTGGCCAGGATGATCTCCTGACCGATGGAATCGAAGATCGCCACCACGGACGGCCGCGTCATCACCCCGTCCGGAAGGTCCAGGGGGTCTGGATTGACGTTGGGCAGCCGCTCCACCAGCCGGACCATGTCATAGCCCAGGGCGCCGAACACCCCGGCCACCATGGGCGGCAGGCCGGTGGGAATGTCCAATCGGCAGCCGGCCACCAGGTCGCGCAGGGAATCGAGGCTCGCCGCCGCCTGCGGCGTGAATCGGCCGGCGGCGATGTCGTCGCCCTCGGCGATCTCGGCCTTGTCGCCCCGGCAACGCCAGACCAGGTCCGGCTTCAGGGTGATGACCGAATAGCGCCCCCTCCAGGCACCCCCCTCCACGGATTCGAAAAGGAAGGCGTAGGGCTGGCCATGGCCGATCTTCAGATAGGCCGAGACCGGAGTCTCGAGGTCGTCGATCAGGCGGGTCCAGACCACCTGCGCTGCGCCTGCGTCGTAGCGGGCGGTGAAGTCGGCAATGGCAGGCTCGATGATCACGCCTTGGGCTCCGGCGCCTTGGTGGGGGCCTTTGCAGCCGGGGTGTCGGTCTCGGCGCGGGGCTGAAGACCCAGCACCGCCCGGGCGCGGTTCTCGTCGATGCGGACGCGGACCTTTTCGCGCGCCGACAGGCTGGCGGCCTCGGCGATGTCGCGGAACAGAGCCATGCTGGCCTGGCCACGGCCATTCTCCACGGCCGCAGCGATCTCGGCGGTGGCGCCAGGACGAATGGCCTCCAGCTTGGCGACGACGACGGCGAAGTCCACGGCGCGGGCGGTGAACACCTCATCGGGCTCGGCGGAGAAGGCCTTGACCAGCATGTCTTCGGAGAGCTGCTCGGTCTGCTGAGCGGTGGCGCGGCTCAGGCTGGTGGCGCGTGTCACCCGCGCGCCGATGGTTCCGGCGGCCGCCTCCAGGGTCTGGCCGCCACGCACCAGTTCGGCGAGCTCAGCGGCCTTGGCTTCAAGCCGGCGCACCATCTCCCGCTGCATCCAGGCGCGCGCCAGCAGGGGGCGAACCTCGTCCAGGGGGGGCAGGGCGGCCGGGATCACGCGCTCGACCTTGACGGCGAAGTACTGGCCCTCCGCCAGTTCAGTCAGGTCGCTCTCGCCGCCTTCGGAAAGCCCGAACGCCGTCTCCAGAACCTTCGGCGTGATTCCATCGACGGGCTGGCCCTCTGGGGTGCGGCCCTGTTCGCTGATGGCCGGCAGGGTGATCACGGTGGCTTCGGCGGCCTGGGCGGCCTCGGCCAGGGAAGCGCCGCCGATATGGGCCTCTTCATAGGCCTGGGTGCGCTCGTAGACCTTCTCGGCCGCAGCGTCCTCGCGAATCTCGGCTTCGAGCATCGGCCGGACATCTTCCAGCGTGGGCTGGCGGCCCGGGGTCACAGCGGTGACCTTGACCACCGCGAAGCCAAGGTCGCCCTCGATGGGCGTGCTGACCTCGCCAGCGGCCAGGGCGAAGGCGGCCTCGGCCACCTTGCGGTCGGCGATGGCGGTCCGCGGACGACCGTCGTAGCGGATCGGATCGACGCCCAGATCGCGGGCGACGGCGCCCGGGTCTTCACCCTCACGAAGCCGCTGGGCGATGCGTGCCGCGGCGGCCTGATCCTTGGCCGGGATCTGCACCAGGGTGCGGGTTTCCGGCTGGGACAGCGTGTCGCGACGGAATTCGAACCGCTCCTGAAGTTGGGCTTGGGTGACCTCGACCTCGAAATCCTGGGGGCGTGGCGCGAAGCGGACGAGCGACAGCACGCGGTATTCCGGCTGGGTCAGCTGGGCGGCGTTTTCCTGCATGAAGGCCTGGAGCTGCGCGTCGGTGGGCAGGGCCGGCTCCTCGACATTGTTCACATCCACCTGGAAGTAGCCCAGGTCCCGCTGCTCGCGGTCGATCATGGCCGCCAGGGCGCCATAGGCGCGGGGCGCGCGCAGGCCGCTGACCAGGCCCGCAGCGAAGTGCTGCTGGGCGATCTCGTCCTTCAACTCAACGAGGAAGTCGTCGGGGGTCAGGTCGGCCTGGGACAGGCGCTGGGCCATCAGATTGCTGTCGAACCGGCCGGTGATGGGGTCGAAGAAGGCCGGGATCTGTCGCAGCTGGTCGGCGACCAGGCTATCGCCCGGACGAATGCCCACCTTGTGCAGCATGGCCATCAGGGCCTCGCTGGTGGCGATCTGCTCGAGCAGGCGCGGGATGATGCCGTTCTCGTCGGCCATCTGCGGCGTGATCGGCTGGCCGACCTGCTGCTCGGTCTGCTGGCGCCACTGGTCATACTTCCGGCGGAAGCCCGTGTCGCTGAGCGTGCGGTCGCCCGCCTTGATGACGTCGTTCGAGAACTGTCCCTGCAACACATCGGACATGCCGAACACGGCGAAGCTGATGATCAGCAGGCCAATCAGGAGGGCCGCCACCCAGGATTTGGCGAAGGCGCGGAAAGCGGTAAGCATGGAGGACCCTTCCTCGGGCGCGAAGTCCGGAGGAGCGGGTATAGTGGAGGCGGCTTCCCCCCCGCAAGCACGTGACAGAGTCGATCGCTTGGCTTAACCGCCAGAACGACCTCACGGAGAGCCCAGATGAACGCACCCACCCCCCTGATCGCCGGCAACTGGAAGATGAACGGGACGGCGGGCGCCCTGGCCGAAGCCCAGGCGATTAAGGCCGGCGCGCCAGCCTCCGGCGTGCGGGTGGCCCTATGCCCCCCCGCCACCCTGGTTGAACGGATGAGCCGCGCCCTGGCTGGCGGCGGCGTGATCATCGGCGGCCAGGATTGTCATGCGGAGCCTTCGGGCGCGTTCACCGGGGACGTCTCGGCCGAGATGCTGGCCGACGCCGGCGCGAGCCTGGTGATCCTGGGGCACTCCGAACGCCGGGCGGGCCATGGCGAAAGCGACAGCGATGTGGTGGCCAAGGTCGAGGCCGCGCTGCGCGGCGGGCTGGAGCCCATCATCTGCGTCGGCGAAACCCTGGATGAGCGTGAGGCCGGCCGCGCCATCGAGGTGGTGACGCGGCAGGTGCGCGGCTCCCTGCCGGCCAGCCTCGCAGGCAAGGCCTTCACCGTGGCCTATGAGCCGGTCTGGGCGATCGGCACGGGGCTTACGCCCAGTTCGGACGATATTGTCGAGATCCATCAGGCGATCCGGGCGACGCTGCGCGAGATGTTCGGCGCCGGCGGCGACGGGCCAGCCATTCTCTATGGGGGCTCGGTGAAGCCCGGCAATGCAGCTGAAATCCTTGGCCTGCCTGAGGTTGGCGGGGCCCTGGTGGGCGGCGCCTCGTTGAAGGCCGCGGACTTCCTGGCCATTGTCGCGGGCGCCCCGAAGGCCTAGCTAGGGGCCAATCCCGCCGGCGTGCGGGGACAAATGGCGACGCCTATCGCCCCAAGAACAACGCCTTGGCCCTATGGCCTTGGCGGACGGGGGATGATAGAGCGCGCGCTTGGTTTTTCGGCGCAACCCCTTCTTTGAGGGCGCGCGCCAGACGTTGGACTTGTCCATGCTGCTCGGCATTCTGCTCGTCATTCAGATCATCGTCTGTCTGGTCCTGATCGGCCTCGTTCTGCTCCAGCGCTCCGAAGGGGGCGCGCTCGGCATGGGCGGCGGCGGATCGGGCAACTTCATGAGCGCCCGGGGGGCTGGCGATTTCCTGTCGCGCTTCACCTGGATTCTCGGCGGCGTCTTCTTCGCGCTCAGCCTGACCATCACCCTGGTCTCCGGCCGGCTCAGCGGCGGCTCGGCGGTGGACCGGCTGAACATCGAGTCCCTGGACCCGACGCAGTTGAACCAGCCCCCCGTCGCGCCGATCCCGGCGGCCCCCGCCCAGACCGCGCCGGCCACGGATGGTGTCCTCGACGCCCCGGCCGCCCAGATCCGCAACCCCTTCCTCGACGCCGAACCCGGCGAAGGGGAGGGCGCCCCGGCCGCGCCGGCGCCCTGAGCCCGACCGGCTCTGGCGTCCCTTTGCGGCGCCTGGGCCATGAGCTTTCCGTCACCGGCCGCGCCCTTGCGGCCACCCAAGACGTTTTGGCGCACCCGCAGATGCGGTGCTGCGCCCCGAATCGATGGTAGGTTGATCGCCCATGACCCGGTACATTTTCATCACCGGCGGCGTGGTCTCCTCATTGGGAAAAGGTCTCGCCTCCGCCGCCCTTGGCGCGCTCCTGCAGGCTCGCGGCTATAAGGTCCGCCTGCGCAAGCTCGACCCCTATCTGAACGTCGATCCGGGGACCATGAGCCCCTATCAGCACGGGGAGGTCTTCGTCACCGAGGACGGCGCCGAGACCGACCTCGATCTGGGCCACTACGAGCGGTTCACCGGCGTTAACGCCACCCGCGGCGACAACGTCACCACCGGCCAGATCTACAAGACCATCCTGGAGCGCGAGCGGCGCGGCGACTATCTGGGCGCCACCGTCCAGGTGATTCCCCACGTCACCGACGAGATCAAACGCTTCGTCCTGTCCGACCCCGGCGACGGCGTCGACTTCGTGCTGGTGGAGATCGGCGGCACGGTGGGCGACATCGAGGGCCTGCCCTTCTTCGAGGCCATCCGCCAGCTCGGCCAGCAACTGCCCCGGGGCAATGTCTGTTACGTCCACCTGACGCTGCTGCCCTATATCAAGACCGCCGGCGAGATGAAGACCAAGCCGACCCAGCACTCGGTGAAAGAGCTGCGGTCCATCGGCATCCAGCCCGACATCCTGCTCTGCCGCTGCGAGACCGAGATCCCGGCCGGCGAGCGGCGCAAGATCGCGCTGTTCTGCAATGTCCGCGAGAGCGCGGTGATCGAGGCCCAGGACTCCACCAGCATCTACACCGTGCCCCTGGACTATCACCGCCAGGGCCTGGACACCGAGGTGCTGGACGTCTTCGGCATCACCGACGCCCCGCCGCCGGATCTGTCGCGGTGGGAGACCATCGGCCACACCCTGACCCACCCCGACGGCGAGGTGAACATCGCCATCGTCGGCAAGTATACAGGCCTGACCGACGCCTATAAGTCCCTGGTCGAAGCCCTGGTCCATGGCGGGGTGGCCAACAATGTCCGGGTCAAGTTCGACTGGGTCGAGGGCGAGGCCTTCGAGGGCGGCGAGGAGGAGCTGATCTCCGAGCGCCTCACCGGCGTCCACGGGGTGCTGGTGCCCGGCGCCTTCGGCCAACGCGGCTCCGAAGGCATGATCCAGGCGGTTCGATTCGCCCGCGAGCACGAGATTCCCTATTTCGGCATCTGCTTCGGCATGCAGATGGCGATGATCGAAGCCGCCCGGAACCTGGCGGGCCTGAAGGACGCCTCATCGACCGAGTTCGGCCCGACCTCCGAGCCCGTGGTCGGCCTGATGACCGAATGGGTGCGCGGCAACGCCCGCGAAACCCGCGGCGAGGGCGACGACCTGGGCGGCACCATGCGGCTTGGGGCCTATGACGCCGTCCTGACGCCGGGCTCCAAGGTGTTCGACATCTATGGCGGCCCGGCCATCAGCGAGCGCCATCGCCACCGCTATGAGGTCAATATCGGCTATCGCGAGGCCATCGAGAGCACCGGCCTGCGGATGACCGGCCTGTCGCCGGACGGCGTCCTGCCCGAGATCTGCGAGCGCACCGACCACCCCTGGTTCGTCGGCGTCCAGTTCCACCCCGAACTCAAGAGCCGCCCCTTCGAACCCCACCCCCTGTTCGCCAGCTTCATCGGCGCGGCGAAGGAACGGAGCCGGTTGGTCTGATGACCAGACCCATAGCCCCGGCGGTGTCCCGTCGCCCAAGAGTGCTTGAAACCTCGGGCGGATTGCGTCATACACCCGCGCTCACGTCGGCGGCCCCCGCGGCCGCCGTCTCAATTTTATACGCCTGCGAGACTCCCTATGGCCGTTCCTAAGCGAAAAGTATCGCCCTCGCGGCGCAACATGCGGCGCTCCCATGATGCGCTGGGCAAGAACTCCTTCGTCGAAGACAAGGAAACCGGCGAACTGAAGCGCCCGCACCATGTCGACCTGAAGACCGGCATGTACAAGGGCCGCCAGGTCATGACGCCGAAGGAAGACTGAGGCTCTTTTAGAGTTCGTCTCCGTCGCAAGACATCAAGGCCTCGCCCGGACCGGGCGGGGCCTTTTGCGTGGCCGATTGCCCGCCAAGCCGAAGATGGCTAAGCCTCCCGGGCTTTCTGAAATCCGCCCTGCGCCTGCCGAAACGAGGACCGCCATGACCGAGATCGTCGATATCACCGCCCGCGAAATCCTCGACAGCCGCGGTAACCCTACGATCGAGGTCGATGTAGTGCTGGAAGACGGCTCCATGGGCCGGGCCGCCGTGCCCTCCGGCGCCTCGACTGGGGCTCATGAGGCGGTGGAGAAGCGGGACGGCGAGAAGGGCCGCTATCTGGGCAAGGGCGTCCTGCAGGCCGTCGAGGCGGTCAATGGCGAGATCTATGACGCCCTGTCGGGCTTCGACGCCGAGGACCAGCGCCGGCTGGACGACTTGCTGATCGAGCTGGACGGCACGGCCAACAAGTCGCGCCTGGGCGCCAACGCCATCCTGGGTGTCAGCCTGGCGGCGGCCAAGGCCGCGGCGGGCAGCGCCAACCTGGCGCTCTACAAGTATGTGGGCGGGGTCTCGGCCCGGGTCCTGCCGGTGCCGATGATGAACATCATCAACGGCGGCGCGCACGCCGACAATCCCATCGACATCCAGGAATTCATGATCCTGCCCACAGGCGCCGACTCCTTCGCCGAGGGCCTGCGCATGGGCGCCGAGATCTTCCACGGCCTGAAGAAGGCTCTGAAGGACGCGGGCCACAACACCAATGTCGGCGACGAGGGCGGCTTCGCCCCCAATATCGGCAGCGCCGAAGAGGCCCTGGCCTTCATCGTCAAGGCCGGCGAGTCGGCGGGCTATCGCTGCGGCGACCACTTCCATCTGGCCCTCGACGTGGCGTCGACCGAGTTCTTCAAGGACGGCAAGTACGTCCTGGGCGGCGAGGGCAAGACCTTCGATCAGGCCGGCATGGTCGATTACCTGGCCGCCCTGGTGGCCAAGTTCCCCATCGTCTCCATCGAGGATGGTTGCGCCGAGGATGATTTCGACGGCTGGAAGCTCATGACCGAGAAGCTGGGCGCCAAGGTCCAGCTGGTGGGCGATGATCTGTTCGTCACCAATCCGGCGCGGCTGTCGGACGGCGTCGACCAGGGCCTGGCCAACTCCATCCTGGTGAAGGTCAACCAGATCGGCACCCTGTCGGAGACTCTGGACGCCGTCGATATGGCCCATCGCGCCGGCTACACCGCCGTCATGAGCCATCGCTCGGGCGAGACCGAGGACTCCACCATCGCCGACCTGGCCGTGGCCACCAACTGCGGGCAGATCAAGACCGGCTCGCTGGCCCGCTCGGACCGGACGGCCAAGTACAACCAGCTGCTGCGCATCGAGCAGGAACTGGGCGACCAGGCCCTCTATCTGGGCCGCAAGGCCATCAAGCAGATCTAGCCGCGGCTTCGGGTCAGGATCAGCGTCAGGGCCAGCATGGCGGCTGGGACGGCCACATAGAGGCCCAGTCCCGCCGTCAGGCCCCAGGCGTCGGCCGCCAGCCCCACCAGCGCCGGGAAGCCGGCGCCGGCCAGGCCGATGGCTGACACCACCGCGCCGGTCGATCCCGCCTGTCCGGGGCGCAGGGTGAGGACGAGGCTTTGCAGGGCCGTATAGAAGACCGCCCCGCTGAAGCCGAACACCAGGCCGCCCAATACGACCAGCCAGGCCTGCGGGCCAAAGGCCATCACCGGCAGGCTGAGCGTGGCGATCAGGGCGGTGGGAACCAGCGCCCGTTTGGGCGTCGCGGCGGGGATAAGCCGACCCGCCAGGCTGTGGCCCAGCAACCCGCCGACCAGGGCGCCTGTGGCGAGGATCACCGCCAGGCCTGGCCCGTAGCCCGCCACCTGGTCGAGATAGGCGATCACGAAGGCCAGTAGCGGCTCGTCCAGCAGGGCGAACAGTCCCATGATCACCGCCATCAGCAGCACCCGCCTATCCGTGATCAGGGCGAGGAGGGCGAGGCGGGGTTCGGCGTCCTCGGCCTGCTTGTGGGGCGGCGGAAACCGCTGGGAGGCGAGCCAGAGTCCGTAGCCCAGCATCAGCCCACCGCCGGCCAGAAAGACGCCGCGCCAGCCAAAGCCAAAACCCGCGGCCAGGGCGAGCGTCAGCGGCGCCAGCAGATCGCCCAGGGCCGACCAGGCGTTCACCCGTCCCAGCACCCGTGGGAGGTCCTCGCCAGCCAGGTCGACCAGCGCCACCTCGCATCCATGGATGAAGGCGTCGCTGGCCGCCCCCCAGACGAAGGCGGCGGCGAACAACATGACGAAAGTTTCGGAGAGGCCAAAGGCGATCATGGCGCCGCCATAGGCCAGGGCGCCCAGGGCCGCGAGCCAGCGGCGGCTGACATAGTCTGCGGCCGCCTGGAAGACGATCCCGACGGCGCCGCCCAGGCTGAGCGCAGCCAGGACCAGCCCACCTTGCGCATAGCTTAGGCCGACATCCTCGCGCAGCGCCTCAAGAACGCCGGCCGGCAGGAAGGTGAACCACTCGTCGGCGAAACCGACCAGCAGCAAGGCCGTCACGAGGGAATAGGGCGCACGGACCAGGGGCGGCAGAAGCCATGCCGCGACGCGCTTCAGCCGGCTTGGTGAGGGCTCAGATCAATTGGGGGGATGTTTGTGATCCATGCTGGCCATCTTCATCGCCAAACAGCTGAGCCGCAACGCAAAATTAAGCACAATTGACGAGTCTGAACCGTCTCAATTGCAGAATCGCCGTGCTCACAGGTCTCCGCTCCTACATCTCGACCGCCGCCCTGGCGCTCCTGATCGTCTATTTCGCGTACCACGCCCTGACCGGCGATCAGGGCCTGCTGACCTCCGCCCAGCGAGAGCAGACCCTGGCGACCAAGTCGGCGGAACTGGCGAAGCTGACGGCTCAGAGGCAGGACCTGGAAGTGCGCGCCAAGCTGTTGCGCGACAGCTCGCTTTCGGCCGATCTTCTCGAGGAACGGGCCCGGTCCCTCCTAGGTTATAGCGATCCCAGGGACTATGTGATCCGCATTCAGGGCGATAACCCCACGGGCGGCTGACCAGCAGGCCAGCCCTGGGTTAGAGTGTCTGACGCAGAATCGACCCGGGAGAGACATATGGCGCGCGCCAAATCGGCCGCCAAGGCCGGCGACCAGTCGGCCGACACCGCAAAGAGTCTCGGCAAGGACGCCCTGCTGGGCTTCTACCGGAACATGCTGCTGATCCGCCGCTTCGAGGAGCGGGCCGGCCAGCTCTATGGCATGGGTCTGATCGGCGGGTTCTGCCATCTCTATATCGGCCAGGAGGCCATCGCCGTCGGGGTCCAGTCGATCCAGGAGGAGGGCGACCAGGTCATCACCGCCTATCGCGACCACGGGCACATGCTGGCCTGCGGCATGGACCCCAATGAAGTCATGGCCGAGCTGACCGGCCGGGCCGGGGGATCGTCCAAGGGCAAGGGCGGCTCGATGCACATGTTCTCCCGCGAGGCGGAGTTCTATGGCGGCCACGGGATCGTCGGGGCCTCGGCGCCGCTGGGCACCGGCCTGGCGCTCGCCAACCGCTACCGGGACAATGGCAAGGTCACCTTCACCTATTTCGGCGACGGCGCCGCCAACCAGGGCCAGGTCTATGAGAGCTTCAACATGGCCGCCCTATGGAAGCTCCCGGTCGTCTATGTGATCGAGAACAACCAGTACGCCATGGGCACGTCCCTGGAGCGGTCGTCGTCCGAGACCCACATGTACAAGCGCGGCGCCTCATTCCGCATTCCCGGCGAAGAGGTTGACGGCATGGACGTTCTGGCCGTGCGCGACGCCGCCAAACGCGCCGCCGCCCACGCGCGCAGCGGCGAGGGCCCCTTCATCCTGGAAATGAAGACCTATCGCTATCGCGGCCATTCCATGAGCGATCCGGCCAAGTACCGCACCCGCGAGGAGGTCGACGAGGTCCGCAAGACCCGAGACCCTATCGAGCACCTGCGCGAACTGCTGGAGAAGGAAGGGCTGGCCGACGAGGCCGCCCTCAAGGCGATCGACGCCGATGTGAAGAAGATCGTCGCCGAGGCTGCGGAATTCGCCCGCACCTCGCCCGAGCCTGAGCCGGCCGAGCTCTATACCGAGGTCTATGTGGAGGCCGCCCAGTGACCGACATTCTGATGCCGGCCCTGTCTCCGACCATGGAGGAGGGCACCCTGGCCAAATGGCACGTGAAGGTGGGCGACACCGTCTCTGCCGGCGACGTCATCGCCGAGATCGAGACCGACAAGGCGACCATGGAGGTCGAGGCGGTCGATGAAGGCGTCGTCGAGGAACTGCTGGTCGAGGCCGGCGCCGAAGGCGTGAAGGTCAATGCGCCCATCGCCCGGCTTGCGGGCGGCGCGGCCCCGGCCAAGGCCGAACCAGAGCCCAAGGCGTCCGACACCAAAGAAACCGAGGCCTCCGGCGACCCGGAGAAGACGCCGCCTGCCGACGCCCAGGCCGAGCAGCCCGAAGGCGAGGGACCTGCCGCCGTCCAGCCCGCCGAGGCGCTGGCCGATCCGGAAATCCCCGCCGACGCCAAGCTGGTGAAGACCACGGTCCGCGACGCTCTGCGCGACGCCATGGCCGAGGAGATGCGTCGGGACGAGAATGTCTTCCTGATGGGTGAGGAGGTCGCCCAGTACCAGGGCGCCTACAAGGTCAGCCGCGGCCTGCTGGAGGAGTTCGGCGAGCGCCGGGTGATCGACACCCCGATCACCGAATACGGCTTCGCCGGCCTTGGCGTCGGCGCGGCCATGGCAGGGTTGAAGCCCATCGTTGAGTTCATGACCTGGAACTTCGCCATGCAGGCGATCGACCACATCGTGAATTCCGCAGCCAAGACCCACTACATGTCCGGCGGCCAGATCACGACGCCGATGGTGTTCCGTGGGCCTAATGGCGCAGCGTCCCGAGTCGCGGCCCAGCATAGCCAGGACTATGCCGCCTGGTACGCCCATATTCCGGGCCTGAAGGTGATCGCCCCCTATGACGCCGCCGACGCCAAGGGGCTGCTGAAGGCGGCGATCCGCGACCCCAATCCGGTCGTCTTCCTTGAGCACGAGATGCTCTACGGCCAGGAATTCGACGTGCCTGAGGTGGACGACTACGTCCTGCCCATCGGCAAGGCCAAGGTCCGCCGGACCGGCGCCGACGTCACCATTACCGCCTATTCGCGGATGGTCGGCCTGGCGCTGAAGGCGGCCGAGGAACTGGCCGGCGAGGGCATCGAGGCTGAGGTCGTCGACCTGCGCACCCTGCGGCCCCTGGATCACGAGACGGTGGTCGAAAGCGTCCGCAAGACCCACCGCCTGGTGACCGTCGAGGAAGGATGGGGGCCGATGGGGATCGGCGCCGAGATCATCGCCCGGGTGATCGAGCACGCCTTCGACTATCTGGACGCCCCGCCCGCGCGGGTCTGCCAGGAGGATGTGCCGCTGCCCTATGCGGCCAATCTGGAAGCCCTGTCGCTGCCGTCGGTGGACAAGATCGTCAAGGCGGCCAAGGCGGTCAGCTATAAGTCATGAGCGACCCGGCCGACCTGATCTGGCGCGGCGGCGGCTGCCACTGTCAGCGGGTGCGGTTCGAGGCCGCCCTGCCGGCGCGCGTCGCCGCCCAGGCCTGCAACTGCTCGATCTGCGCCATGACGGGGTTCATCCACGCCATCGTGCCCGCCAGCCGCTTCCGGCTGCTCAAGGGTGAGGACGAACTCACCACCTATGTCTTCAACACCGAGGTCGCGCGCCACACCTTTTGCAAGGTCTGCGGCGTGAAGAGCTTCTATCGGCCGAGATCGAACCCCGATGGGTGGTCGGTGAATGTCCGCTGCCTCGACCCCGCCGACGACCTGGACTTCGACATCGAGCCTTTCGATGGTCAGAACTGGGAGGCCCATGCCGCGGGCCTCGCGCACCTCTCCAAGGAACCCGCATGACCGACATCCTGATGCCGGCGCTGTCGCCCACCATGGAGGAGGGCACCCTCGCCAAATGGCTGGTCAAGAAGGGCGACACCGTCTCGGCCGGTGACGTGATCGCCGAGATCGAGACCGACAAGGCGACCATGGAGGTCGAGGCGGTCGATGAGGGCGTCGTCGAGGAAATCCTCGTCGAGGCCGGGACCGAAGGCGTGAAGGTCAATGCGCCCATCGCCCGCCTGTCCGGCGGAACGGAAGCCAAGGCGCCCGAGCCCAAGCCCGCGGAAAAGGCCGAGCCTGAAGCGCCGGCCAAGGCTGAAGCCAAGTCTGAGGCGCCCGCCAAGGCGGAGCCCGCGCCGCCGAAGTCCGCCTCAACGAAGGCTAAGGGCGGCGAGCGCATCTTCGCCTCGCCGCTGGCGCGCCGGATCGCCGAGCAGAAGGGGCTGGATCTGGCGGCCATCAAGGGCTCTGGACCCCACGGCCGGATTATCGAGCGCGACGTCAAGGACGCCAAGCCGGGCGCAAAACCCGCCGCGACGGCGGCGGCTGCGCCGAGCGAGCGGCGGGGCGAGACGCGTCCGGTCCAGTCCCTGCAGCAGATGGGCATTCCTGAGGGCAGCTACGACCTGATCCCGCTGGACGGCATGCGCAAGACCGTGGCGCGGCGGATGACGGACTCCTTCCGCGACGTGCCCCACTTCCCCCTGACCATCGACCTCGAGATCGACCGCCTGCTCGAGGGCCGCGGCCGCATCAACAGGATGCTCGAGAAGGACGGGGTGAAGGTCAGCGTCAATGACATCATCCTCAAGGCCTGCGCCGTGGCCCTGAAGCGGGTGCCCGAGGCCAACGCCTCCTATTCGCCGGAGGGCATCGCCCTGCACCACCATGCGGACATCGCCATGGCGGTCGCCGTCGAGGGCGGGCTGATCACCCCGATCATCCGCAAGTGCGAGACCAAGGGCCTGGCGCAGATCGCCCAGGAGACCAAGGACCTGGCTGAGCGGGCCCGCACCCGCAAGCTGAAGCCCGAGGAATATCTGGGCGGCACCTTCAGCGTCTCCAATCTCGGCATGTTTGGGATCAAGTCGTTCGGCTCGATCATCAACGAGCCGCAGGGGGCGATCCTGTCGGTCGGGGCGGGGGTGAAGCAGCCCGTGGTCCGCGGCGACGAGCTGGCCATCGCCACGGTGATGTCGGTCACCATGACCTGTGACCACCGGGTGGTGGACGGGGCGACGGGCGCCCGCTGGCTGGAAGCGTTCAAGGCTCTGATCGAAGAGCCCCTGGCGATGATGGTCTAAAGGGGCCTTTCAAACATGGACTTCGACGTCATCATCGTGGGCGCAGGCCCCGGCGGCTATGTGGCTGCGATCCGCGCCAGCCAGTTGGGCTTGAAGACCGCCATCGTCGAGCGCGAGGCCCTGGGCGGGGTCTGCCTGAACTGGGGCTGCATCCCTACCAAGGCCCTGCTGAAGTCGGGCGAGGTCTATGAGCAACTGCACCACCTGGCCGATTACGGCCTGGCCGCCGACAAGCCCCGGTTCGACTTCGCCAAGGTCGTCGAGCGCTCGCGCAAGGTGGCTGGACAGCTGAACTCCGGCGTCGGCTTCCTGATGCGCAAGCACAAGATCGAGGTCATCGAGGGAAGCGCGCGCCTGGAAAAGGGCTCGCCGGCCCCCAAGGTCGTTATCGCCCAGAAGAAGGGCGGCGATCGCACCGTTCAGGCCAAGCACGTGATCCTGGCCACCGGCGCGCGTGCCCGGACCCTGCCGGACATCGGCCTGGAGCCGGACGGCGACCGGGTCTGGTCCTACCGCGAGGCCATGGTCCCGAAGGCGGCGCCCAAGTCGCTGATTGTCATCGGCTCCGGCGCCATCGGCATCGAGTTCGCCAGCTTCTACCGCGCCCTGGGCGCCGAGGTGATGGTGGTCGAAGCCCTGCCGCGCATCCTGCCGGTGGAGGACGAAGAGGTCTCCACCGCCGCCCGCAAGGCTTTTGAGCGGCGAGGCCTGAAGTTCCGCATCGGCGCGACCGTCAAGAAGCTGTCCAAGTCCAGGACCGGCGTCGCCGTCGAGATCGAGACCGGCGGCAAGGCCGAGACCCTGGAGGCCGAGCGCGCCATCGTGGCCGTGGGCATCGTCGGCAATGTCGAGGATCTGGGGCTCGAGGCTCTGGGCGTGAAGGTCGAGAAGACCCACGTGGTCACCGACAAGCACGGCGCCACCGGCGTGCCGGGGCTCTACGCCATCGGCGATGTGGCCGGCCCGCCCTGGCTGGCCCACAAGGCGAGCCACGAGGGCGTGCATTGCGTCGAGCACATCGCCGGCGAGCCCGCCAACAATCTCAACACGCCGATCCCCGGCTGCACCTATTCAAATCCCCAGATCGCCTCCATCGGCCTGACCGAGGCGGCCGCCAAGGCTGCTGGTCGCAAGGTCAAGGTCGGGCGCTTCCCCTTCAAGGCGAACGGCAAGGCCATTGCGGCCGGCGAGACCGATGGCTTTGTGAAGACCCTGTTCGACGACCAGACGGGCGCCCTTGTCGGGGCCCACATGATCGGCTCGGAGGTCACCGAGATGATCCAGGGCTTCGCCCTGGCCATGACGCTGGAGGCCACGGAGGCCGAACTGCAGGCCACCGTCTTCGCCCATCCGACGCTGAGCGAGGCGATGCACGAGTCCGTCCTCGACGCCTATGGCAAGGTCTTGCACATCTAGGCTCAGCCTGTGCGGCGTAGCTCGGCCTCGGCCATGCGCTGGATGGCCACATAGTCGGTCTTACCGGTGCCCAGGACGGGGATTTCCTGGATGCGGATGATCTTGCGCGGCACGGTCAGCTCCGAAGCCCCGATGGCCTTGGCGTGGGCGATCAGCGGATCGGGGGAGGCGTCGCGCTTGTCGGTCAGCAGGATCAGGCGCTCGCCCTTGCGCGCATCGGGCATGGCGATCACCGCGTGTCGGCATTCGGGCCAGACGCTGACCGCCAGGTCTTCGGCCGCGGTCAGGGAGACCATCTCGCCGCCCACCTTGGCGAAGCGCTTCACCCGGCCCAGGATCTTGATCCAGTTGTCGTCGGTGATGCTCACCACGTCGCCGGTGTCGTGCCAGCCGTCCACCGGGGGCTCGATGGTGCCGTCGGCGGCCAGATAGCCGGCCATGACGTTCGGGCCGCGCACGAACAGCTGGCCGCCGCCCGGGATGCCCTTCACCGGTTCCAGCCGCGTCTCGACGCCGGGAAGGACGCCGCCGACCGTGCCGCGGCGATTGTCCGTCGGCTTGTTCACTGCGATGACAGGCGAGGCTTCCGTCGCGCCATAGCCCTCCAGCAGGGGGATAGGGCCGAACCGCTCGGCGATCAGGTTGTGGGTTTCATCGCGCACCTTCTCGGCCCCGCAGACCACGAACTTCAGGCCCGACAGCTCGCCAGGCTCGGCGGCCCGGGCGTACTGGTTCACGAAGGTGTCGGTGGCCAGCAGGATCGAGGCGCCTGAGTCGCGGATCAGCGGCGGGATCTGCTTGGTGTGCAGGGGCGAGGGGTACTGGAAGGCCTTCATGCCGTTCAGGATCGGCAGCAGCACCCCGCCGGTCAGGCCGAAGCAGTGGAAAATGGGCAGGGGGTTGAACATCACCCAGGCCGGATCGAGTTCGATATGGGCGGCGATCTGGCGGGCGTTGGCCACCAGGTTGGCCTGGGTCAGCACCACGCCGCGGGGCGCGCCGAAGCTGCCGGAGGTGAATAGGATCACGCCCGGATCGGACGGCTTGCTTGAGGCGCTGAGCTGTTTCGGCAGGAACCCGCCGGCGGCTGCGAACAGCTTGTCGGCGGCGCCGACCTTTTCCCGGACGTCTTCCAGATAGACGACCCGCGTGATCGGCTCCAGGGCGTCGATCAGGTCGTGCAGCTTGCCCTGCTCGACAAAGCGGTGGGAGGTCAGCACCGTCTTGACCCCGGCCAGCTCGCAGGCGGCCTTCAGGTTGCGAATCCCGGCGGTGAAGTTGAGCATGGTCGGCGTGCGGCCGATGGCGTGCAGGGCGAAGAAGGTCACCACCCCGCCGGCGCTGGACGGCAGCATCACGCCGACCCGCTCGCCCTTGGTGGTGAAGCCCGAGATCTTTCGGCCCAGGGCGAAGGCGGCGCGGATCAGGTCGGTATAGGTGAGCGGATTGCGCTCCTGGTCCTCGAGGATCGCCGTCTTGGCCCCGAATTTGGTGCGGGCCTCGATGAGGGCGTCGAAGATCGAGACCTGGGCGTCGCGCGGATCGAAATCACGGGTCAAGGGCTGAGGTCCTCCGGCAGGTGAGCGCCCATTCGCGTCGGCGCCCGTCTTGTTGCGCCGGACGGTAGAGGCGCCCGACAGGCTTGGGAAGCTGTGTGCGCATGCGGCGTCAGCCAGCGGGGCGCATCATGCGCCAGGGGCGGGCCTCACGGCGCGCGCCTGGCTCGCCGCCTGGGCTAGGTGGTCCGTTATCGTTTCAAACCAGAGTGTTCGGTGGGAGTCTTCGCCCAGATGCAGCGCCGTGCCCGGATCCTGGGTGGCGATGTACTCGCAGGCCGCCAGCGTCGCGCAGAAGGTCTGGGCGGCGTCAGCCCCTTCGGCGGGACCAAGGATCAAGACCGGCATGCTCAAGGCGGGGGCCGCCAGGATCTGCGCCAGGGCCCTGGACTGCGCCGCCGCCCAGCCGAGACTTGGCCCGGTCAGCCTCAGATCGGGATTGGCCGTTTGCCAGGCGTGACGCACCTTGCCGCGCCACGGATCGGAGGCGACGCCGGCGGCGTGATCGTCGGGGGCCTCGCGGCTCCAGGCGCGCCAGCCTGGCGCGGGCGCTCGGGCGAGCCCGACGCGGCTGGCCAGGGACTCCCATCGTTTGGGCGCCGCCTGCGGTCGGAAGTCCGGGCCGCTGAGGATCATGGCGTCGATCGCCGCGCCGCCCTGGGCGGCCATCACGGCGGTGAGCGCCGCGTCGCCGGCGCCCAGCAGGATGAGGGGAACGTCGTCATCGGGACGAATGGCGCCAGCGATGAGGCTTCGCACCGCCTCTGCGCCAGCCTCGAAGCCGTCGGTGTGACCCAGGTCGTGGGGGCTGAGATAGCGGCCAGAGCCGCCCTGGCCGGCGCGCTCAAGCACCCAGACCGCATAGCCGCGGGCGTTCAGCTGTCGCGCCGTCTCGAACCAGACCTCGCCCGATTCGCCATAGGCCGGCACGATCAGCACCTGGGCGCGGGTCCCGACGGCCACCGGTGAGGACACCCCATAGCGCAGCTGAGGCTGGCCCTCGGCCTGGACCACCCCCCAGGCCCAGCCTTCGGGGGCCAGGAAGCGTGGCGACAGGCTGGGCGGCGGCCGGCTGTCGGTGAAGGCTTCGCGCCCCTGGCCCGGATCGCAGGCCGCCAGAACCAGGGCGGCGATGAGGAGGAGGGCGCGACGCATGGCGCAGTTTCAGCCTATGCGCCCCCTGCGACGCAAGTGCGCGCAATCACGGCTTGATCCGAGGCCGTTGAGAGCCGATCTAAGCCCTATGACCGTCGTCATCGACAATCTGGCCCGCCCGCGTCCCCGCCACCCCGAAAAGCAGGCGCGCCCCGACACGCCGCTGCTGCGCAAGCCGGAATGGCTGCGGGTTCGCGCCCCGGGCTCGGCCGGCTATGCCGCCACCCGCGAGGTGGTGAAGGCCCACGGCCTCGTCACAGTCTGCGAAGAGGCCGCCTGTCCGAATATCGGCGAGTGCTGGTCGCAGAGCCACGCCACCATGATGATCATGGGCGAGATCTGCACCCGGGCCTGCGCCTTCTGCAACGTCACCACCGGCAAGCCCGGGGCGCTGGATCCCACCGAGCCCGCGCGGGTCGGCGATGCGGTGGCCAAGATGGGGCTGAAGCACGTCGTCATCACCTCGGTGGACCGCGACGACCTGGCCGATGGCGGCGCCTGGCACTTCGCCGAAGTGGTGCGCGCGATCCGCGCTGCGGCGCCAGGGGCGACGGTGGAGATCCTGACGCCGGACTTCCTTCGCAAGCCCTTGAGCGCGGTGGAGACCATCATCGACGCCCGTCCGGACGTCTTCAACCACAACCTGGAGACCGTGCCGCGGCTCTATCTCTCCATCCGCCCCGGCGCACGCTACTACAACTCCCTGCGGCTGCTGGAGCGCGTCAAAGAACGCGACCCGGCGCAGTTCACCAAGTCCGGCCTGATGGTCGGCCTTGGCGAGAGCAAGGAGGAGGTCATGCAGGTGATGGACGACATGCGCTCGGCCGGCGTCGATTTCCTGACCATCGGCCAATACCTGCAGCCGACCCGCAAGCACGCGGCCATCGACCGCTATGTGACGCCCGAAGAGTTCGCCGGCTACGAAGAGATCGCCCGGGCCAAGGGTTTCCTGATGGTCTCGGCCAGTCCGCTCACCCGCTCGTCGCACCATGCGGGCGAGGACTTCGCCAAGCTGCAGGCCGCCCGCCATGCGCAGGAGGCGCGCCTAGCCGCCCAGGCTTCGGTCCGGGCCTAGAGTTCCCCTTGCATCACCGCGTCACTAAAGTCCTGCCCTATGGACCCGACCAGTTGTTCGCGCTTGTCGGCGATGTGGCGCGCTATCCGGAATTCGTGCCCTGGATCACGGGCATGCGGACCTGGAACCAGCGTGCGGTCGGGGAGGGCGTCGATATGCTGGACGCCGAGGTCGCCGTCGGCTTCTCTTTCCTGAAGGAACGCTTCTCCACCCGCGTGCGCCGCGACGCCAAGGCGCGCACCATCCAGGTCGGGCTGATCTCCGGCCCATTCAAGCGACTGGAGAACCGCTGGCGGTTCCACGACGACCCCGCGGGGACGAAGATCGAGTTCGAAATCGATTTCGAGTTCAAGTCCCGCCTGCTGGCGGCGCTCCTGAGCGCCAATTTCCACCAGGCGGTGGACCGGCTGATCGGCTGTTTCGAGGCCCGGGCCAGCGCGTTGTATGGTCCGCCAGCGGTCGCAGACGATCCCGCGGCCTAGGACTGGCTCAGGCGCTCGCGGAGCATCTCCAAGGCCGCCTGGGCGGCCGCCTGCTGGATTTCGAACCGGGTCTCGAACTCGAACAGCTCAGCCCGATGGGTCAGGCCGTGATTGGTCCGCGCCGTGGCGATGTGGACCGTGCCCACCGGCTTCATCCGCGTGCCGCCGTCGGGGCCGGCGATGCCGGTGATGGCCACGGCCAGGTGAGCGTTGGAGTTCTCCAGGGCGCCTTCGGCCATCATCCGCGCCACCGGCTCGGACACCGCACCGAGGTCGGCGATCAGGTCGCCGGGAACGCCCAGCATCTCCTGCTTGGCCCGGTTGGAATAGGTGACGAAACCCCGGTCCAGGACGTCCGATGCGCCGGGAATCGCGCAGATGGCGGCGCTGACCAGCCCGCCGGTGCAGCTCTCGGCGGTGACGATTCGCAGGGACTTCTGTCGCGCTTCGTCGATCAGCAGGCGGGCCAAGGTCTCGATTTCCAAGGAAAACATGGGCACTCCGACGCAACATCAGTAAGGCGCTAGGCGCCGGGCTGCGCAGACCACACCATTGCCGGACATGACCTTACAAGCCGAATCGGCGCGATGAGCCTGTCAGCGCCTCATCCCCAGGCCGCCCCCGCCGTCGCGCCGGCCCTGTTCGGCGTCACTGTCTTCGCCAGCGCCACGCTTGTGTTCATGGTCCAGCCCATGGCCGCCAAGCTGCTCCTGCCGCTCATGGGGGGCACGCCGGCGGTGTGGAACACCAGCATGGCCTTCTTCCAGGCCGCCCTGCTGGTCGGCTACGCCTATGCCCACCTGTTGCAAAGAGCCGGGTCGGTGCGCCGTCAGGCGATGATCCATGGCGCAGCCCTGCTGATAGCCGCTCTGGTGCTGCCGCTGCGCGTGCACGAGATGTTGGGGCCGCCGACCTCTGATCATCCAGCGCTGTGGCTGCTCGGCGCCTTGGGCTTGATGGTGGGGGCGCCCTTCGCCGTGCTCTCGGCGACGGCTCCGCTCGCGCAGGCCTGGCACGCGCGCATCTATCGGGAGGGGGAAGGGCGGGGCCCCTATGTGCTGTACGCCGCCAGCAATCTCGGCAGCTTGATCGCCCTGCTGGGCTATCCCATCGCCGTCGAGCCGACCCTGGCGGTCCAGGCCCAGACCATCGCCTGGAGCCTGGGCTATGGCGGCTTCGTCGTCTTGATGGCGTGTCTGGGCCTGATGGTCGCCCGCGCCCCGTCCCAGGTCGCCGCGGCGGTCGCCGTCGAGGCCGATGGCCAGGATCTGGCGCCGATCAGGCCATGGCGGACCCGCCTGATCTGGATCGGTCTGGCGGCCATTCCGTCCAGCCTGATGCTGGGGGTCACGACCCACATCACGACCGACGTCGCTTCGGCGCCCTTCATCTGGGTCGTGCCTTTGGCGCTCTATCTGCTGACCTTCGTCATCGCCTTCCAGGATCGGCCGCTGATTTCCCGGCGTGTCGGGCTGCTGTTCCACGCGGCGGCGCTGGCGGCCTGCGCCGTGATCATGCCGTTCCACACCACCAATCTGCTGCTTCAGCTGGGGATTCACCTGGCGGCATTCTTCCTGACGGCGCTGGTGTGCCACCAGACCCTGGTGGAGCGCCGCCCGCCGCCCAGCCGGCTCACAGAATTCTACCTGTGCCTGTCCATCGGCGGCGTGCTGGGGGGCGGGTTCAACGCCTTCGTCGCGCCGGTGATTTTCGTCAATGTCTGGGAATATCCCCTGGTCCTGGCCCTGGCCTGTCTGGGCCGGCCCTGGGAGATGGCGACGGACAAGGCCTGGCGCTGGGGCCTCTTCGCCATCGCCGTCGTCGCTCTGGCGGTCGCGCCTGTCCTGGCAGGCCTCTATGCCGGCAGCGAGTCGGTCGTTCGCATCCTGCTGGGCGTGGTCACCGTCGCCGCCTTTCTCATCCGGCGGAGCACGGTGCTCTTCTTCGCCACCATCACCATGCTGCTGATCTCCGCCCAGATGGTCGGCGACCGGGTCGATGTGCGTCAGCAATGGCGCAGCTTCTTCGGGGTCGCACGCCAGTCGGTGATGCCGGTCGAGGCGCTGGGCGGCACGGTCCATATGCTCGCCCACGGCACCACCCTGCACGGGGCCCAGGCGAGGGCCCCGGAACATCGCTGTCGTCCCATCGTCTACTATGCGCCCGAGACGCCGATCGGACAGGTGTTCGCCGCAAAACGCGCTGAAAAGGCCAGCCTGACCATTGGCGCCGTCGGCCTGGGGACAGGGACGGTGGCGGCCTTTGTACGACCGGAAGATCGGATGACCTTCTTCGAGATCGATCCGATGATGGTCCGCATCGCCAATGACCCGGCCTATTTCACCTACACCACCGAATGCGCCAAGGGGCCGATCGACTATGTGATCGGCGATGCGCGCCTGACCCTGCAGGATCAGCCCGAGGGCCAGTTCGATCTGCTGCTGCTTGACGCCTTCTCCTCGGACGCGGTGCCGGCCCACCTGCTGACGGTGGAGGCGGTGCGGATGTATCTGGCGCGGTTGAAGCCCGACGGGGTGCTGATCATGCACCTCTCGAACCGCAACCTCGACCTGATCTCGCCGGCCATGGCGGTGGTTGAGGCGGCGGGCGGCGTGGGTCTGCTGCAACGTCACGCCGCAGCCTATGAAAGCCCGCCGCTCTGGGAGTCGTCTGAGGATGTGGTGATCGTGGCCCGGTCCGAGGCGGCGCTTGAGCCCTACGAGAACGATGTCCGCTGGGACCCGATCGATCCGACCCTGGCCGCCCCCTGGACCGACGCCTACACCAACCTGCCCGGGGCGATGTATGCGCGGATGAAGGAGATCTGGGCCTGGCTGCCCTGAGAGGCGCTAGGGCGTGAGGCGCTAGCGCGGCGTCTCGACGGTGGCCAGGGCCTGGGCGGCGAGGCCTTCCTGCCGGCCGGTGAAGCCCATGCCCTCGGTGGTGGTGGCCTTGACGCTGATCCGGTCTTCGGGGAGGCCGAGGATCTCGGCGAGGCGCGCGCGCATGGCGTCCCGATGCGGCCGGATCTTGGGCCGCTCGCAGATCAGGGTGACGTCCACGTTGATGATCTCGCCGCCGCGGCTGCGCACCAGCTGGGCGGCGTGAGCCAGGAACTGGTCGGACGACGCGCCTCGCCACTGGGGATCGCTGGGTGGGAAGTGCTCGCCGATGTCGCCAGCGCCGATGGCCCCGAGCAGGGCGTCCGTCAGGGCGTGAAGGCCGGCGTCGGCGTCGGAGTGGCCGATCAGGGTCTGGTCGTGGTCGATGCGCACGCCGCAGAGCCAGACGGCGTCGCCGGGACCCCAGCGGTGGGCGTCAAATCCCTGGCCCGTGCGAACCAGCCGGGCGCCGCTCGCGAGTCGTTCGGCCATGGCGAAGTCCTCTGGATAGGTCAGCTTGAACAGCAAGGGATCGCCGGGACAGATCGCCACCGCGCCACCGGCGGCGGTCATCACCTGGGCGTCGTCCGTCGGCTCCTGGTCGCCGGGCCAGACGGCGTAGGCGGCGCTCAGTCGATCATGGGCGAAGGCCTGGGGGGTCTGGGCGCGCCACAACCCCTCGCGGGACGGGGTCTCAAGGACGCCGTCAGCCTGCCGCTTGAGCGTATCGGCGAGCGGCAGGGCGAGGATCGCCCCATCGGCCTGGGCGAGGGCGCCCAGCGCCTGCGACACATGGTCTCGGCTAAGGAAGGGGCGGGCGGCGTCGTGGATGAGGACAGGCCGATCTTGCCGATGCGGCGGGACGGCCGCCAGCGCAGCCCTGACCGAACCGGATCGGGTGGCGCCGCCCTCGACCAGGGTGATGTTGGGAAGCCCGTGCAAGGCCGTCCTTGCGGTCTCGACCATGTCGGCCGCCACCGCCACCACGACCTCATCGGCGCCGGCCGCCAAAAGGGCCTCAATCGACCAGCGAGCCACCGCCCGTCCGCCCAGCGGGCGCCAGGCCTTAGGCGTCCCTGCGCCCGCGCGGGTCCCGCTTCCCGCGGCGACAACTATGGCCGAAAAGCTCATGCGGCGTGTTTAGGGCGCCAAGGCCTGTTGTCCAGGCTTTACGGCGCCGCACAAATTGCCTAAAAAGGCAGCGGTAAGGGTGATCATAAAATGGGCAATAAGCTCAAGGTCGGGGAAATTGAGGTTGGCGGGCGCGTCTGGATCGCGCCCATGACCGGCGTATCCGACCTTCCATTTCGTCGCGCGGCCAGTCGCCTGGGCGCCCCCTATGTGGCCACGGAAATGGTCGCGTCGGACGAATTCGCCCGTGGCCGGCCTGACGTGGTCCGCCGCGCCGCGGTCGGCGAGGGCCTGCCCCTGATGGTGGTTCAATTGGTCGGGCGAGACCCGGCGACCATGGCCCAGGGCGCCCGGCTGGCGGCCAAGGCCGGCGCCGAGATCATCGACATCAACTTCGGTTGCCCGGCCCGCGAGGTGACCGGGGTCGCCTGCGGCTCGGCCCTGATGCGCGAGCCCGACCTTGCTGAAGCCATCGTCGATGCGATCGCCCAGGCCGTGGACGTGCCCGTCACCGTCAAGATGCGGCTGGGCTGGGACGCCGCCAACCTGAATGCGCCAGAGCTCGCCGCGCGATGCGTCGGCGTCGGCGCCCGGGCGGTCACGGTTCACGGTCGCACCCGCAGCCAGTTCTACAAGGGCGCCGCCGACTGGGCCGCCGTGGCCCGGGTGAAGGCGGCGGTGGACGTGCCGGTCATCGTCAATGGCGACATCGTGGACGGCGAGACCGCCCGCCAGGCCCTGGCGCTCTCGGGCGCCGACGGGGTCATGGTGGGCCGCGGCGTCTATGGCCGGCCCTGGATCGCCGCCGAGATCGAGGCCGCCCTGGAGGGCCGGACTTTCCAAGGGCCGGATGCGCAAACGCGGCTTTCGATCGTCCTCGCCCATTTCGAGGACGCCCTCGACTTCTATGGCGCGCGCCTGGGCCTGCGGATCTTCCGCAAGCATCTGGCCGCCTACATCGATAACGCGCCTTGGCCCATGCAGGCCGAGGCCAGGCGGGCCGCCCGTTCGCGGCTCTGCCGACTGGAGGATCCGTCCGAGGTGAAATCTGAACTGGCTGCGCTCTGGCGCGGCCCTGAGGCGAGGTTGGCCGCATGACGAGCCGGACCAAGACGACATCCAGCGGCGCGGAGCTGTCGGCGCTCAAATCCGCCGCTTTCGACCTGAGCCCCGAGCCGGCCATGGTCATCGATCGCGACGGCGCCCTGATCGCGGTGAATGAGGCGGCCGAGGCGCTGTTCGGCCAGGGCCTGGGCCTGTTGGCCAGAGGCCGTTTCCGGGCCGCCCTGCCGCCGGGCTCTCCCCTGGTCGAACTGCTCAACCGCGCCCTTGAGGAGGGCGGAGCGGTGCGCGAACGGGGTATCGGGATGAACCTCTTCGGCCTGCCGCCCTTCGAGGCCGACGGCGCAGCCGCCCCCCTGGGGGACGGCTCGGTGCTGCTGACCCTGCAGGTCAAGGGCGGGGTGTTCTCGGAGTTCGCCGGCGACGTGGCGGGCCTTCGCTCGATCATGGGTCTGGGCCGCATGCTGGCCCACGAGATCAAGAATCCCCTGGCCGGCATCCGCGGCGCCGCCCAGCTGCTGAAGGCCGGCGCCAAGGCCGAGGACGTGCCCCTGGCCCAGCTGATCGTCGATGAGACCGATCGGGTGAAGCGGCTGGTGGATCGCATGGAGGTGTTCGCCGACGATGCGCCGCCGGCCCGCAATCCGGTCAACATCCACGAAGTCCTCGACCGCGTCCGCGCCCTGGCGGTCAACGGCGTCGCCGATGGCCTGCTGCTGCGCGAACAGTACGATCCGTCCCTGCCATCGACGCCAGGCGACGAGGACCAGCTTATCCAGGTCTTCCTGAACCTGGTGAAGAACGCCTCGGAAGCCGCCCATGCCCGGGGCGACGGTCGCGGCGAGGTGCTGATCACTACCGCCTACCGCCATGGCGTGCGGGTGCGCTCGGCCAAGGACCGCCAGCTCCGCGGCACGCCGCTGGAAGTGCGGATCCAGGACAATGGCCCCGGCGTGCCCTCGCACCTGCGCGAAAGTCTCTTCCAGCCCTTCATCACCACCAAGCCGAATGGGGCCGGCCTTGGCCTGGCCCTGGTCTCCAAGCTGGTCGCCGGCCACGGCGGCCTGATCGATTTCGAGTCTGAACCTGGGCGGACAGTGTTCCGCGTGTTGCTTCCCATTGTGACCGAAAAGGACGTCTCGGCATGAGCGCCGCAGGTAAGAAGATCCTCATTGCGGATGATGATTCCTCCATCCGGCTTGTCCTCTCCCAGTCCTTCACCCGGCTGGGCTACCAGGTCCGGGCCACGGGCAACGCCTCGACCCTGCTGAAGTGGGTGTCGGAAGGCGAGGGCGATCTGGTCATCACCGACGTGATGATGCCCGACGAGAACGTGTTCGACGTCCTGCCGCGCATCCGCAAGGAGCGTCCCAAGCTGCCGGTCATCGTCATGAGCGCGCAGAACACCCTTCTGACCGCCGTCAACGCCGCCGAGATCGGCGCCTTCGACTATGTGCCCAAGCCCTTCGACCTGGACGACATGACCGCCGTGGCCCGCCGGGCCCTGTCGCGCCCCGCCGACGCCGAGGCCTCCCGCGCCCAGGCCCGGGCCATGCGCGACGAGCGGCTGCCGCTGATCGGCCGCTCGACGCCCATGCAGGAGGTCTATCGCACCATCGCCCGTCTGGTGGGCGCCGACCTGACCGTGCTGATCCTCGGCGAGTCCGGCACCGGCAAGGAGCTCGTGGCCCGCGCCCTGCACGACATGGGGCGGCGCAAGGACGGCAAGTTCGTCGTGATCAACCTGGCGGCCACCCCGCGCGAGCGGGTGGAGACCGAGCTGTTTGGCCGCGCCGACACCGACAGCGACAGCGGCAAGCTGGTGGAGGCAGACGGCGGCACCCTGTTCCTGGATGAGATCGGGGACATGCCCCTGGACGCCCAGACGCGCCTTCTGCGGGTGATCGACGGTTCCGAACCGGCTCTGAACCCCAAGACCGGCCGCCGGCCCAACGCCCGCCTGATCGCGGCCACCAATCGCGACCTGCGCGGCCTGATCCAGCAGGGCCTGTTCCGGGAGGACCTCTATTTCCGCCTGAACGTGGCGCCGATCCGTTTGCCGCCCCTGCGTGACCGCACAGAGGACATCCCGGATCTCGCCCGCTCGTTCCTGCTGCGGGCCAACCGCGAGGGCCTGCCGTCCAAGACCATCGACCAGGCGGCCCTGGAACGGCTGAAGCTCCATGCCTGGCCGGGCAATGTGCGCGAGCTGGAAAACCTGATCCGTCGGATCTGCGCCCTTTATGCCGAAGAGCTGATCACCGCCCGCATCGTCGAAAAGGAGCTGGTGGACCAGCAGCCCAGCCAGCCGGGCCAAGAGGGTCCGCTGACCCTGGCCCAGCTCGTGGAGCGGCATCTGGGCGGCTATTTCGCCGAGCAGCCCGATGGGGTCCCGCCGGCCGGCCTCTATGACCGGGTGCTGGAAGAGGTCGAACGGCCGCTGATCCAGCTCACCCTGGCGGCGACCCGGGGCAATCAGGTGCGGGCCGCCGAAATCCTGGGGCTCAACCGCAACACCCTGCGCAAGAAGATCCAGGATCTGGGGGTGGATCTGACCCGAGGGCGGCGCTGATCGACGGCGAATGACGGCGTCCGAACAACCTGGCGTAATCCAGCAACATCAGTGTTGAGTTCTAGACACAGTTGCGCCTAGGCTGACCCTGCATGGCGTCGTTGACTCTGACATCGGTAGCGTCGAGCGCGCCCGCCAGACTCTGGCGGGCGCTGCAGTCCCGCTATGTCCTCGGCGGCGGCTACATTCTGGCGGCGATCCTGACCGCGGTGGCCATTCTGCTGGCCGCCTCGCCGCCCGAGGCCGGGCCTCTGCGGCCGGCCTCCACGACCATCCTGACCGTTCTCAGCCTGAACCTGATCCTGATCCTGGTTCTCGCGGCTCTGGTCGGTTTCCGCCTGCTGGCCCTGCTCGATGCGCGCTCGGTGGACGCGGGCGCCCGGCTGCATCTGCGCTTCGTCACCCTGTTCGCCCTGGCCGCCGTGGCGCCCGCCGTGGTCGTCGCCCTGTTCTACGGGGTGCTTGTCAATCGCGGGGTCGACAACTGGTTCAGCGAACGGGTTCAGACTGTGGTCGAGAACTCGGCCACGGTGGCGCGCTCCTACGTGGAGGATCAGAAGCGCTATATCGGCGAGCACGTCTCCCTGATGTCGGTGGACCTGAACCGCGCCGCGCCGGCCCTGGGCGCCACGCCGGTGACCTTCAGCCACTTCCTGGCCCTGCAGTCTGCCTATCACGGCTTTCCCGCGGCCTATCTGATCGACCGCGAAGGCCGGGTGCTGGCCCGGACCGAGGCGCCCAATGCGCCGCCTTACATGGTGCCACCGGAATCCAGCTTCCAGGCCGCCGATGAAGGTGACATCTCGGTGCCGGCTTTTGATTCCGCCGACCTGATGCGCGCCCTCTATCGGCTGAACTCCTATCCCGACGCCTATCTCTATGTGACGCGGCCGGTGGAGTCGGGGATCATCAACCATCTGATCGAAGCCGAGGGCTCTCTGATCTCCTATCGCGAGGCGGCCCAGAGCCGGGCGCGAATCCAGACGGTCTTTGCGCTCAGCTATGTGGAGACGGCGCTCCTGGTGCTCGTCGGCGCGGTGTGGCTGGGCATGTCGGCGGCCAACGCCATCTCCGGTCCCGTTGCGCGGTTGGTCCAGGCTGCGGGCCGAGTGGCCGGCGGCGATCTGGACGCCCGGGTGGATGCGGACAACGATCCGGAAGAAATCGCCGTCTTGTCCCGTGCATTCAATAGTATGACCCATGATCTTCAGGTTCAGCAGGAGGCCTTGAAGCGGGCGGGCGATGAGGCTGAACGCCGCCGGGAGTTCATCGAGACCGTCCTGTCCGAGGTGAGCGCCGGGGTCATCGGTCTGGACGAGGGCGGGCGGATCTCGGCGGTGAACCGTCAGGCCGCCCACCTGCTGGAGCTGCCCGAAGAGATCGGCGAGGGCCAGACCCTGGCCGATCTCGTGCCGGAGCTTGGTCCCGTGGCCGCCCAGGCGGCCATTTCCGGCGAGGCGGAAGTCGAGGTGGATATCCAGCGCGACCGCGAAAACCACCGCCTGCGCGTCCGCGCCAGCCGCGGGGATAGCGGTCTGGTCCTGACCTTTGACGACATCACCCGCCTGGTGGCCGCTCAGCGAAACGCCGCCTGGAAGGATGTCGCCCGACGCATCGCCCACGAGATCAAGAACCCCCTGACCCCGATCCAGCTCTCGGCCGAGCGCATCCGCCGCAAGTTCCGCAAGGACGTGCCGGTCGCCGACCTGGAAACCTTTGATCGTTGCACCGACACCATTGTGCGCCAGGTGGGCGATATCGGCCGGATGGTCGACGAATTCTCGGCCTTCGCGCGCATGCCGGCGCCCCGGTTCTCGCCGCAGGATCTGGCCGAGCTGGTCCGCGCCCAGGTCTTTTCCCAGCGGGTCGCCAATCCGGACATCGAGATCGAAATCGCCGAGCCGCTGCCGGAGGCCTCGGCCATGGCCGATGGCCGCATGCTGGCCCAGGCCCTGACCAACATCCTGAAGAACGCCGCCGAGGCCGTCCACGCCCGCCTGGAGGCGACGCCCAGTCCGGCGGGCCGTATCCAGGTGCATATGGGCCTGGCCGACGATCTCATCACGATCGAGGTGGAGGACAATGGGGTGGGTCTGCCGGAAAAGGACCGCGACCGGCTGACCGAACCCTATGTGACGACCCGCGAGAAGGGCACCGGCCTGGGGCTGGCCATCGTCAAGCGCATCCTGGAGGACCACGGCGGCGACCTGGCCCTGGCCGATGCGAGGCGAGGGCGCGGCGCGCGGGCCACTTTGCAACTCCCGGCCGGAGGGCGCGCGACCGGCGCGCCCCCGGCTTCCGAAATGATGCTCGAAGGAGAGTCCCATGGCGGCTGACGTTCTGGTGGTGGACGACGAGGCCGACATCCGCGATCTGGTGGCGGGTATCCTGGCTGACGAGGGGTATGAGGTGCGCACCGCCTCTGACTCCGAGTCCGCCCTGGCGGGGGTGCGGGCGAGGCGGCCCTCCCTGTTGATCCTGGATATCTGGATGCAGGGCGGCGGCATGGACGGGCTCGAGCTGCTCGACCTGATCAAGTCGCTGGACCCGGACCTGCCGGTGGTGATGATCTCTGGCCACGGCAATATCGAGACCGCCGTCAGCGCCATCAAGCGCGGCGCCTACGACTTCCTGGAGAAGCCGTTCAAGTCCGACCGGCTGCTGCTGGTGGTCGAACGCGCCCTTGAGGCGGCCAACCTGCGCCGGGAAAATCGCCGTCTGCGGACCCAGGCCATCATGCCCGAGGGCCTGATCGGCAAGTCCATGCCCGCCCAGCATCTGCGCCAGATGATCGCCAAGCTGGCCGCGGCCAACAGCCGGGTTCTGATCGCCGGTCCCCCCGGCTCGGGCAAGGAGACCGTGGCGCGGCTGATCCATTCGGCCAGCCCCCGGGCCAAGGGCGAGTTCGTGGCCATCAGCGCCGCCGGCATGACGCCGGAGCGCATGGACGTGGAGCTCTTCGGCGTGGAAGGCGAGGGCGGTCATCCGGGCAAGATCGGGGTCTTCGAGCGCGCCCATGCCGGCACCCTCTATCTCGATGAAGTGGCCGACATGCCCCGGGAGACTCAGAGCCGCATCCTGCGGGTGCTGGTCGAGCAGCGGTTCAGGCGGGTGAACGGCGACGCCGATGTGCAGGTCGATGTGCGGGTCATCTCGTCCACCTCCCGGAACCTGCGCGAGGAGATCGCCGAGGGCCGGTTCCGCGAAGACCTGTTCCATCGCTTGAATGTGGTTCCCGTGGCCGTGCCCGGCGTCTCCGAGCGCAGGGAGGACATCCCCGAACTGGTGGAGAACTTCATCGAGCGCATCTGCGAGGCCAGCGGCATGCCCCGCCGCATCCTGGCCGAGGACGCCATCGCCTCGCTGCAGGTCCGCCCCTGGCCGGGCAATCTGCGGCAGTTGCGCAATGTGGTGGAGCGGATGCTGATCCTCAGCTCCGGCGATCCGGCCGAGCCGATCACCGCCGATATGGTGCCGTCGGACGCCCCGCCCGGGGATGGCGGCGGCCTGATGGGCGCCGACAAGATCATCGCCCTGCCGCTGCGCGAAGCCCGCGAGACCTTCGAGCGGGAATATCTCAGCGCCCAGATGATGCGCTTCTCCGGCAACATCTCGCGCACCGCAGCCTTCATCGGCATGGAGCGCTCGGCCCTTCACCGCAAACTCAAGTCCCTGGGCCTGTCCGGGGCCCGCGCGCTCGAGGAGGGCGTCGAATAGTCATGGGGCGTATCGCCTATGTGAACGGCCGCTATGGCCCCCATTCCGAAGCTGCGGTCCATATCGAGGATCGCGGCTATCAGCTGGCCGATGCGGTCTATGAAGTCTGGTCGGTGTTCGATGGAAAGCTCGCCGACGCCGAGGGTCACTTTGCGCGGCTGAAGCGCAGCCTGGGCGAGCTGCGGATCCCCGAGCCGATGTCGCGGGCCGCCCTGACCATCGTGCTGCGCGAGATGCTGCGCCGGAACAAGGTGCGCGAAGGCCTGATCTATCTGCAGATCAGCCGCGGCGTCGCGCCTCGCGACCACGCCTTTCCCGACCATCCCATCCGCCCGGCCGTGGTCATCACCGCCAAGTCCCTCGACCGGGCGGCGAGCGAGGCCAAGGCGGCGCTGGGCGTCTCGGTGATCACCACGCCTGAGAACCGCTGGGGCCGTTGTGACATCAAGACCGTCGGCCTGCTGCCCAACGTCCTGGCCCGGCAGGCGGCGCGGGAGCAGGGGGCGGCCGAGGCCCTGTTCGTCGACGAGGCGGGCCTGGTGACCGAGGGCGCCTCCGCCAATGCCTGGATTCTCGATCAGGCCGGCGTGCTGCGCACCCGGGACACCGGCGCCAACATCCTGCGCGGCGTCACCCGCCACACCCTGCTGGACGTGATCGCCCAGGCCCAGCTGAAGGTGGAGGAACGGCCCTTTACGCCGCAGGAGATGGCTGGGGCCAAGGAGGCCCTCATCACCGGCGCGGGCTCCCTCGTGCTGCCGGTGGTGAAGATCGACGGCCAGCCGATCGGCGGCGGAGAGCCGGGGCCAGTGGCGAAGCGTCTGCGGAGCCTCTATATCGAACGGGCGAAGCAGACCGCCCTCTGATCGGCTGACCGTGATTGCACGGCGGCTCCGGGTTGGACTAGCTTGCCTTGTGTGTGTGGGGGCGCGTGGCCCCTCGATCGGAGAAAAGGGCGAAAAGCCATGAGCGAAAAAAAGCAGAACCTGCAGGACACCTTCCTTAACAGCGTCCGCAAGGCCAAGACCCCGCTGACCATCTTCCTCGTGAACGGCGTCAAGCTGCAGGGCGTGGTCAGCTGGTTCGACAATTTCTGCGTGCTCCTGCGTCGCGACGGCCAGTCTCAGCTGGTCTACAAGCACGCCATCTCCACCATTATGCCGGCCCAGCCCGTCCAGCTGTATGAGCCGGCGGAAGACGAGACCGATTGAGCTCCCCACCCATCGACCATGAGACGCCCGTCCAGGGCGCGCTCATCATCCATCCCGAACGTGAAGGCCGCGGCGGCGCCCGGTCCTCGCAGGCGCGTCTCGACGAGGCTGCGGGCCTGGCGCTCGCGCTGGATCTCGAGATCCGCCGCGGGATGGTCGCGCCGCTTCGCAAACGCATGCCCGCCACCTTGTTCGGCAAGGGCAAGGTGGCCGAGATCGGCGAGCTCTGCGAAGAGCTCGAGATCGATGTCGCGGTCGTCGACGACGCCCTGACGCCGGTCCAGCAGCGCAATCTGGAAAAGGCCTGGAAGGTGAAGGTCATCGACCGCACCGGGCTGATCCTGGAAATCTTCGCCAGGCGCGCCCGCACCCGCGAGGGGCGGCTGCAGGTCGAGCTGGCCAGGCTCTCCTATGAGCGTTCGCGTCTGGTCCGCACCTGGACCCACCTGGAGCGTCAGCGGGGCGGCTTCGGCGTCATGGGCGGTCCTGGTGAAACCCAGATCGAGACCGACCGCCGGCTGCTGGCCGAGAAGATCGGCCGCCTGAAGAAGGAGCTGGTGGAGGTTCGCCGCACCCGCACCCTGCAGCGCTCGGCCCGCAAGCGTCGGCCCTATCCGGTCGTCGCCCTGGTCGGCTACACCAACGCCGGCAAGTCGACCCTGTTCAACCGCCTGACCAATTCCGAGGTCATGGCCGAGGACATGCTGTTCGCCACCCTCGATCCCACCCTGCGTATGCTGAACCTGCCCGACGGCCGGCCGGCCATCCTGTCAGATACTGTGGGCTTCATCTCAGACCTGCCGCACGAGCTGGTCGAGGCCTTCCGCGCCACCCTGGAAGAGGTGAAGGAGGCTGACGTCATCCTGCACGTCCGCGATATCGCCAGCCCCGAGAGCGCGGCCGAGGCGGCCGATGTCCGTGAGGTCCTGGAACGTCTCGGCGTCGACATGGATGAGCGCCGGGTGCTGGAGGTCTGGAACAAGATCGACCTGACGGACGCCGAAGATCGGCCGATGATCGAGGGGGATGCGCGCCGCGCCCATCCGCCAGCCCTGCTGGTCTCGGCGGTGACGGGGGAGGGCGTTACGCCCCTGCTGCTGGCGGTCGCCGACCTCGTCGACGAGTCCCCGGCGGTGGAGGCGCATCTGCCGGCCGGTGAAGGGGCCGCTATCGCCTGGCTCTATCAGAACGGCCGGGTGATCGACCGCCACACCGAAGACGACGGCGCTGTGCGGATGGCGGTGCGGCTGACGCCTAAGGCCCTGGGCCAGTTCGAGCAGCTGTTCCCGCGGATCGACCTGGGCGCCGTCTCCATTTCGGACGAAGACCCGATCTAGGCCCGCTCGGCCACCTTGGCGGCGTCCCACAGGGCGTCCATCTCGGCCAGATCCGACTCTTCGGCGGTACGGCCGCGCTCGGCCAGCGCGGCTTCGATGAACTGGAAACGTCGGGCGAACTTGGCGTTGGTGGCGCGCAGGGCGTCCTCGGGCTCGATGTCCAGTTTACGGGCCAGATTGGCCATGACGAACAGCACGTCGCCGATCTCGCCGCGCAGGGCGTCCTGATCGCCAGCCTCGATCTCGGCCTCCATCTCGCCGATCTCTTCGCGCAGCTTCTCCAGCACGAAGGACACCTCTGGCCAGTCGAAGCCGACGCGCGCGGCGCGCTTGGTCAGCTTCACCGCGCGGGTCATGGCGGGCAGGCCGGCGGGCACGTCATCCAGCAGGCTGCGGTCTCGGCCCTTGCCGGCGCGCTCCTGCGCCTTCATCGCCTCCCAGGCGGCGGTCTGCGCCTCGCCGGTGGCGTAGGTCTCCTCGCCGAACACATGGGGGTGGCGGCGGATCATCTTGTCATTGATGGCGCGGGCCACGTCCTCGAAGGCGAAGGCGCCCTGCTCCTCGGCGATGCGGGCGTGGAACACCACCTGCAGCAACAGGTCGCCCAGCTCCTCCTTGAGGTCGCCAAGGTCGTTCCGCTCGATCGCGTCGGCCACCTCATAGGCTTCCTCCACCGTATAGGGGGCGATGGTGGCGAAGCTCTGGGCCAGGTCCCAGGGGCAGCCGTGGGCCGGATCCCGCAACCGGGCCATGATGGCCAGCAGGCGCTCCAGGGGCGGCAGGCTACTGGGCGGGGCGGACGACGGCATGAATCTCCTCGGAGGTCTTGGGCTCGGCGCCAAACTCTGGCGCGGCCTCGGCCAGGTCCCGAGCCTCCAGCGCGCTGCGGATTTCGGCGTGGCGCTCGGCGTTGAGGGGATAGTTGATGATGATCCATCCGGCCAGCAGGGACAGAACCGCAGGCGCGGCCAGGAACATCACCTGCAGACCCACGAGACCCGAGGTCGAGTCCGCGGCCCGGGCGTTGAAGCCCACCAGATCCAGGCCCACATAGGTGATGCCGATGGCCGCAGCCGAGCCGATCTTCACCGTGCCGCTCAGCAACGCATAGAGCAGGCCCGTGCGGTCGGCGCCGGACTCCAGCCGTTCCTCGTCGCCGACATCGGCCATCATCGCGCGCAGCAGGAAGGGACCAGCCGAGAAGGGCAGGCCGATCAGGAACATCAGGCCCGCCGCGATCAGCCAGGCGCCAGGAGGAATGATCAGGGCGCCGGCGGTGACCACGGCGTAGAACACGGTCGAGACCGCGAGCGCCCGGTGCTTGCCAAGCTTGTAGGACAGCCGTGTCCAGATCGGCCCGCCGACCAGGCCGCCGATGAAATAGATCAGCAGCAGGCCGCCGGCCTCGGCCTTGTCGAAGGCCTTGATGCGCTCGAAGTAGAAGAAGAACAGCGCACCCGTGATCGCCGGGCCCGTGCCGATCGCGAGGTCGGCGGCCAGCAGGCGACGCACGCTGTTGCGCTTGAAGAGTCCCAGATATTCCTTCAGGCCCGACCGCTGCTGGGGCCGCACGATGAACGGCTCGGGCACCTTCCACAGCGCCAGGAGCCCGGTCAGCGGCAGCAGCAGGATGATGAACCATCCCATGGCCTCGACCCCCAGGGCGTGGCCGGGCACACCGAGCAGGCCCAGGAGCGGCGGCAGGGTCAGGACCAGGATCATCCCCACAACGTTGCCGCCCTGCCACCAGGAATAGATCCGCGATCGCTCATCATAGCCGGGCGACAGGACCGAGCCCCACGACAGGTGGGCGAGGGTGGCGATGGAGAAGCCGCCATAGATGACCAGCAGCCAGAGCCACAGATAGCCGGCGCTGACGCCGGGCTTGGCCATGAACAGCATGTAGGCCGCCAGCATCAGGATCGGGATGCCGATGCCGAACCAGAGACGGAACCGGCCATAGCGGGTGCGGGTCTTGTCCATGACGCCGCCAATGAACGGGTCAAAGGCGATGTCGAGGAGGCGTACGCCCATAAAGGCCGCCCCCACGGCCGAAAGGCTGAGGCCAAGCTCGTTGGCGTAGAACTCCGGCAGATAGACCACCAGGGGCAGGCCAAGCCCGGCCAATGGCAGGCATGGGGCGGCCAGAGCCGCCAGGGTCCAGCTCGAGCGACGCTCAGACGACATGACGGCAAATCTCACGGGGGGAACTTCGATAGGCGTCGATCAGACGGCGCCCCGCAATGCGAGGCAAGCCTGCATCAGCGTAGGGCGTATAGTTGGCCGCGGCTTAGGCGATGGGCGAAGCGATCGAACGTCCATTGGGCGTCGCCCCACACCGCCTGGCGTCGCGCATCGGTGATGTCGGTGGCGTACCAGCTGAACGAGACGGGGATGACCTTGCCATCGAAGGTGACCATCTGGCCCTCGATCGCCGCGCCGCCGATGGAAAAGCTGCGGAACGAGAGGCCCGGCCGATCACCCAGCTCCTTGCGCGTCGGCCGGTTCGGCTTGGCGTCGGTGAGCACGAGCTCGACCCGGCCGCCGGCCATGACGCCGGTGCGATCCAGTTCGCGGGCGACCTCGTCCCTTAGACCGTCGGCCAGGCGCTCGATCTCGGTCAGGCCGTAAGTATCCAGAGCCTTTTCGCGGAACTCAGGGGCGATGGATACGCTGACCCGCGGCGGTTGCACGGGGTCGATCTGATCGGCGAAAGCCAAGCGCGGCAGGACAAGGCCGGTCAAAGCGACGGCGACAAGGGCGCCAAGCGCGATCCTGAGCATGGAACAGCCTCCGATTGAGTTCCGTGAGGACGATGCGGCGAAACCGTGGCGCCACTGTGACGGAAGGGAAGGTGGCGGCTATTCGACCGAGTGCAACCCCTTTGCCTCAAGGACTCGCCAAAGATCCTCAGGCGTATCGGCGAATCCGAACAGGTCGAGATCGGCCGACGCAATCATGCCGTGCTCAGCCAAGGCCTCGAAATTTATCACCTTTCGCCAATAGGCCTCGTCGAACAGGGCGATGGGGATCGGCGGACTCTTGTGGGTCTGGCGCAGGGTCAGAAGCTCGAAAAATTCGTCCAGGGTGCCGAAGCCGCCAGGGAAGATCACCAGGCCGCTGGCCCGCATGGCCAGATGCATCTTGCGCATGGCGAAGTAGTGGAATCGGAAGGTCAGTTCCGGGGTCGAATAGGGGTTGGGCTCCTGCTCATGGGGCAGGGTGATGTTGAAGCCGATGGACGGCGCGCCGATGTCGAAGGCGCCACGGTTGGCGGCCTCCATGATTCCTGGCCCGCCGCCGGTGGCGACCACATTATGCCGGCCGCCGTCGCCGTTCAGCAGGGCGCCGCCCCGCTCCGAGGCCAGCCGTCCGAAGGCCCGGGCGGCGGCGTACCATCGTGGCTCCTCGCCGGGGCCGTCGGGGCGCACCCGGGCGCTGCCGAACACCACGATGGTCGATAGGACGCCCCATTTTCGCAGGGCGTCTTCGGCCTTGGCGTACTCCAGCAGGAAGCGCACGCCCCGCATGGTGTCGCCCAGCAGAAAGTCCTGATCCAGGGCCGCCAGGCGATAGGACGGCGAGGCCATCTGCTCGGAATTGCCGTTGGGGAAGGGGGTGTCATCTGTCATGGGGTCGGTTGTGCCTGGAGTCGGAATGATGGGTCGAGGCGCCCAAAGCGGGCGAAAAGAGGCGGATGCAACCGCTCGTTCACCTTGCTGAACAAAAAATCCCTTGAATTGTGGGTCTTGGGTCCATTTGCTCAGGTGACACCCGCTCAAGGCCTTGGCAGTGTCCAAGGCCGATTCCCAACCTGGAGCCATCCATGAACACCTCCGACATCATCGATCGCGTCGCCGCGGCCGACGACAAGCTGACCAAGGCGCAAGCCAAGCAGATTGTGGACGGCGTTTTCGCCGCCATCCGCGACGCCGCCATCAGCGGTGAGGAAGTGTCCCTGCCGGGCTTTGGCAAGTTCAAGGTGCAGAACAAGCCGGCGCGCACGGGCCGCAACCCCCAGACCGGCGAAGCCGTCCAGATCGCCGCCTCCAAGAAGGTGTCGTTCCAGCCGGCCAAGGCCCTGAAGGACGCCGTCAACGGCTAAGGCCGAGACGACCTTCGGACGGAATTCGCGGCTGTCACAGGCCGCCCGAGCGCCGTAACCATCCGGCGATCAAGGCCGGTGTCTCCGCGACACCGGCCTTTGTCTTGTCTGGCTCTTGGGTTGGGCGGCTCGACGCGAGGGGGAGGCCACAGGAACAGCCCGTCCAGGTCAGGATCGGACGACGCTACTCGGGGTTGATCACGCCCCCTAAGCTGGGCCATGGTGCGCCGGGGACTGGGCGCCTGTGCGCCTGTTGGGGGGATGGACATGATACGACGGCTCCTGGCCGTGGCTGCCGCATGCTTGGCGATGGCGGCCTGCACAACCACGAATACGAAGGTCGCCCTGGGCGCCGATCAGGCTCCGCCGCCGGGCGCCCGCGTGCTGCTGATGCAACCTGACGTTCAGCTGGGGCTGCTGACCGCCAGCGGGATTACGGAACCTCGGGCCGACTGGAGCCAGGCCGGGCAATCCAATCTCGCTCAAGAAATTCAAGCGCAGTTGAGCACGCGCTCTCACACGCTGAAGGTGTCCGATCCTGACAGCCTGATGGAAGGCCGACAGGGGCAGTTGCTCCGATTGCACCAAGCTGTCGGCGAGTCCGTCCTGATGTTCAACTATGGCCCCTTCAGGCTCCCCACCAAGCCTGGGTTCGATTGGACCCTGGGATCTGGGACTCAGACCATCGCCGCCGCGCAGGAGGCGGACTATGCGCTCTTTGTCCGGGGTCAGGGGAGCTACGCCAGCGGCGCCCGGGTCGCGACGGCGGTGGGCATGAGCTTGCTCGGTGTGGCGGTGCCGCTTGGCGAACAGCGCGTCTTCGCCTCTTTGGTCGACCTTCGGACCGGTAGATCATCTGGTTCAACGTAGCGGTCGCCGGTCCGCAAGCTGACATGCGCGAGGGGGAGGGGGCCGCCTCTCTCACGGCCTCGCTCCTCGAAGACATTCCGCTCTAAGGTGCCGGTCTACAGATCTGTCGCGCGCGCTCTGGTGCTGTCGCTGGCGGCGAACGCTGGGTATGCCGCGCCCCGGCCGCCCGGCATGATTCCGCCACCGGAAAGCGTCGAGGCCGGCTACTGGGATCTCATGGCCAAGGCTGAGCGCCAGGCGCAGCAGTCGGGGGAGCTCAATAAGGACCCGGCGTTGAACGCCTATGTCCGCGAGGTCACCTGCAAGGTCGCCGTCGAGTACTGCGACGAGTTGCGTCTCTACATCATGGACCGGCCGTTCATGAACGCCACCATGGCCCCGAACGGCTTTGGAGAAGTCTGGTCAGGCCTCTTGTTGAGGGTGGAGGACGAAGCTGGCCTCGCCTTTGTCCTGGGGCACGAGGTCAGTCACTATGCCGAGAGTCACTCGGTCGAAGCGGCGCTGGCTCACAAGAACCGACAGAACATCGCCTTGGCCGTGTCCATCGGCGTGGCTGCGGTGGGTGTTTACGCCGCTGCGTCGGTCGGCCCCTACGGCGATCCGGGTCCCATTCTCGATGCGACAGGGAACCTGATCGACGCCGTGTATCTGGCGTCGGTGACCGCCTTTTTCCGGTTCTCGCGCGAACATGAGACCGAGGCTGATCTGCTGGGCTTTCAGCGGGCTGCGGCGGCGGGCTACCGCCCGCAGGCAGCCGCCGAAAGCTGGCGGGTCGTCATGGCCGAAACCAGCGCTTCGGATTTTGAGCGGGTGCGCAAGCGTGACGCCCGTCTAGGGGTGTTCGATAGCCATCCTCTGCATCGCGACAGGGTTGTGGCCCTTGAGGCCGAAGCTGCAAAACTCACCGGCGAAGGGGTCCGGGGCCGTGAGCGGTATCGGGCCGCCATCCGCCCCCACCTGGCCGCATGGCTGAAAGACGATCTGCGTCGCCGGGATTTCGGCCAGACACTCCATCTTCTCGGCCGGTTGGAGACCTCCGGTGAAGACCTGGGGGTGATCAACTTCTACCGCGGTGAGGCCTATCGCCTGCGCAGGCAGTTGGATGACCTTGAGCGCGCCGAGGCGGCCTATTTCACGGCGTCGGTTCACTCTGATGCGCCCGTGGCTGTCTGGCGGGAACTGGGTGATCTGCGGCGTCGCCGCAACGCCGTGACCGAGGCGCTCACCGCCTATGAAACCTACCTCGCTCAAGCCCCCACGGCCGAGGACGCCTGGATCGTCCAGGACGCGGTCGCCAGCCTCAAAAAGGGACTCTCATGATCCGGCTCGTTCGTGTTGGCGCTGGCGTGTTCGGCGCCGCAGCCCTTCTTGCCGGCTGCGCCGGCATCACCAGCCTGCCGCCAGGTCCGGCTCGCATTGGCGGCGCTGAAATCACCCTGGGGCGTCAATGGTCGGACGTCAGCATCCTGATGCCTGGCCGATCGAACAAGGTGCGGTTGCTTTCCATCGATGGGCCGCTTCTGAACCGGCTCTATGTGACGGACGGCCTCGCGCCTGGCGACTATCTGGTCAAGCCGGCGCACAAGGAGCAGCCGACGCCGACGATCCGCGCCGATATGACGGTGAGCGAGCGGATCGAGTTCGTCACCGACAGCATTGCGGCCATGGACTATCTGCGTGTTGAGGCCATACGCCCAAGGCCGGCCACTCTGGAGGGGCAGCCGGCGGTTCGCTTCGATATCTCAGCCACGTCCCGCGACGGGTTGGATGTAAAGGGCGCCGCGCTGGCGTCTGAGGTCAAGGGCAAGACCTACGTTGTGATCTATCTCGCACCGGCCGAACACTATTACGAAGCGACGCTCACAGAGGCCGAAGCGATCATGGCTTCGGTCAAGGCGCGGGGTTGACGGGGCGGGCCTTGTTTCGCCTTCAACAGGCCCCATCCTGACGCTCGATCTCATGGGTGACAGAAGGAGGGGCTCATGTCGTTCATCGAAACCATCGCCGATCTGGAAGCCCTCTACGGCTCTCCCAACGCCGCCTCGACGGTGAAGGTCGCCGACCACGTGACGGCGCTCTACCGGCCGTTCGTGGAGGCCTCGCCCTTCGTGGCCCTGGCGACCAGCGGACCGGAAGGCCTGGACTGCTCGCCGCGGGGGGATCAGCCGGGCTTCGTGCGGATCGAGGCGCCGAACCGGCTGGTGATGCCGGATCGTCGCGGCAACAACCGCTGCGACAGTCTGCGCAATATCGTGGTCGACCCGCGCGCCGCCTTCCTGTTCCTCATACCGGGCTCTGGAACCTGCCTGAGGGTCAACGGGCGGGCGCGCCTGTCGATTGACGCCGATCTCCTGGCCAGTTTCGCGGTTGAGGGAAAACCGCCGCGCTGCGCCATCGTGCTGGAAACCCAGGCGGTCTATTTCCAGTGCGCCCGGGCCATCGTGCGATCCCACCTATGGGACGCCGCGCACCACGTGGACCCCGCCAGCCTGCCGACGCCTGGCCAGATCCTGGCGGCGATGTCCGACCACCAGGAGGGCGGCGAGACCTATGACCGCCAATGGCCCGCACGCGCCCAGGCCAGCCTCTGGTGAGGGCGTCTCAGCCCGCCGGGGTCAGGAACGGCAACGGCTCCATGTCCAGGGCCTTGCGGAAGGTGTTGTGATAGTGGTGCAGCGGCGGTTCGTTGCGGCCAAACAGGACCTCGGGCAGCAGGCCTGAGGCCAGGGCGCGCTGGGTGGTTTCGGCCGTGGCGTAGTCCTCGGCGGCGACCACCCGGGTGAAGCCTTCCGAGAAGGCGATGGCGAATTCCGGGTTTTCGGCCAGCACCTCCGGCGCGAAATAATAGCTGATCTTCGAGACCGACCGGCCGGGGTCGTCGGGATGCGGATAGACCCGCACGACGGCGATGCGGTGGGCGCCGACATTGATCACCACGTTTCGCGGAAGAAGCGGGCCCATTCCTGTTTCGCCAGGTCAGGACAGGTATAGGTCTCGGCCGGCGCGGCGCGGACGCCGCCAGCGTCGGCGTTCACGCCCTCATCGAGCTGTTGCAGGAGTTCGCGGAGGACTTCGACCTGGACGGCGTGTTTCATCGGGACTCACCTGGATCGCAAGGGTCAGAGGGCCGCATCGACAATGCGGAAGGCGGTGTGGATCTGGTTGCGTTGCATCTCTGGGGGCAGGGCGCGCCGGCTGGAGACGCGCAGGCCCTCCAGCAGCAGCATGAGCACCGCCGAGAGGTCGGCGGCCTTCTGCGCTGGGCAACCGGTTGTCAGGAGGCTGGCTTCGAAGGCGGCCTGCACACGGGCCAGATGGGCGCTGGCCCTTTGGCTCAGGGCGTCATCGACGCTGGCCATCTCCAGGCTGGTGTTCACCAGGAGGCAGCCCCAGTGGGACTCGCCGTCGCCCATGCGCCCCAGGCCCATCTCGAAGAACCGCTTCAGGCCGTCCAACGGCGAATGGGTTTCGAGGGTCGTGTTCAGAAAGTTCAGGGTCCGCTCGGCGAACAGGTCCAGGCATTCCAGGAACAGGGCGCGCTTGTCGCCGAAGGCGGCATAAAAGCTGCTGCGGCTGATCTCCATGGCCGCCACGAGGTCGGCGAGCGAGGCGGCCTGATAGCCCCGGCGCCAGAAGAGCAGCAGGGCGCGATCGCGGGCGAGGGTTCGGTCGAATTCAACGGGACGGGCCATGGCCCATAGTTCTGAACCGATCGTTCCGGAATCGCAATGCCTGTTGTTGACCCCTTGGCGCCGACGCATGTTTCGGGGGCAGGGCGCAACGCCGACGCGCCCGTCCCGATCGCGACGGCCCGCCCGGGTTGGGAAGTAGCCTGCGCCGCAGCGCGTTCGCGCGAGGGCTAGGTCCCTGGCTCGGAAGGGGCGGCGACCCCCTCGACCAGGTAGATCTTCCCGCGGCTGCCCTGGAGACGGTGGGGCCGCGCCGCCTGATATTCGGGGCTCGCATACCAGGCCCGGGCCGCCGCCATGTCCGGGAAGGCCAGGATGGCTACCCCATCCACAGGATCGCCTTCCAGCACGTCGTGAGGGCCATAGAAGGCGAGCGGCTCGAGCGGATGGGCCTTTCGCGCCGCGGGCGTCAATTCCCGGTAGCGCTCAAGGGCCGTCGGGTCGGTCACCGCGTCGCGGACGAAGATCACATAGGCGGTCATGGCGAGGCCTTGCGGATGTCGACGACCGGTTGGCCGGCGGTCTGAGGTTTGACGAAGGAATGGGTTAAGGAATGTTCCCGAGGCCGACCGTGTCGATCAGCTCGATGCGACCATAGTGTCGGCGGATCAGGCCTTGGGTCTCCAGCGCCCGAAGCCTGCGGTTCAAGGTCTGACGCGACAGGCCGGCGGGGCCGGACAGGTCGTCCTGACTGATCCTCAGGGTAGGGGGCGTTGGCCCGGCGGGATTTGGGCCAGCCATGGCGAGAAGCGTCTGGGCCAGCCGGCCGTTGACGGTCCGCCGGAGGGAGGCCCCGATATAGTCCAGCGCCATGCGTTGGTGGCGGCAGGCCAGCCGCGCGATGTCGCGATAGAGCCCGGGGTCGGTCTCGCCGAGATGGTTGATGCGCCGCTGGGGGATGTGGAACAGATGGGTCGCGCCCACGGCCACGGCGTCGTGAGGGCGCGGCGCTTCGTCCAAGGTGGACAGCTCCCCGAACCAGCCGGACGGCGGCACGATGAGATTGACCAGCTGTCGCCCGGCTGACGGATAGCTCACCAGCCGGATATGCCCGTCTAGAACCTGATAGAGGCCGTCCGGCGGGTCGCCCACCCGATAGGCCGCGGCCCCGTTGAGAATCTTCAGTCGTCGACCGGCGCCGAGCAGGGCGATGCGGCGCGCCGGCGCCAGGCCATCGAGCCATACTTCGCCGACGGGGTCAGGGCTCGGCTCCATGCCGGCCATGTCCACCGGATTAGACGACGCCATGGCTCCTCCAGAACGAGACTAGGTCTTATAGGCCGGATCGATGCGATCCAGCTTACGCAACAGGGCGGGCCAGGCCAGCATCTGAGAGATCATGGCCACGCCCGGCCCCGAGGACTGCTGCTCCACCTTTTCGGCCACGCCCTGGGGCGGCGTGTGCAGGCCGTTGCGGCCGGCGGCGAGCATGTGCACCTGAGCCTCGCAGGCGCGCTCCAGGAAGTACATTCGTACAAAGGCCGCCGCCACGCTGTCGCCGCAGGTCAGGGTTCCGTGGTTGCGCAGCAGCATGGCGTTCTTTGAGCCCAGGTCGGCGACGAGACGCTCGCGCTCCTCCAGATCCGTCGCGATGCCCTCGTACTCGTGATAGGCGATGTCGTGCCGTGCGATCATGGCGGTCTGGGTGTGGGGCAGGAGGCCTTCGCTCATCGCCGAGACGGCCTGTCCGTGCGGGGTGTGCAGATGCAGGACCGCCTGGGCGTCCTCGCGCCCCATGTGGATCGCCGAATGGATGGTGAAGCCTGCGGCGTTGACGATATGGGCTGTGTCGTCGACCGGCTGGCCGTCCATGTCGATCTTGACCAGGCTGGAGGCGGTCACTTCCTCGAACATCAGCTGATAGGGATTGATCAGGAAGTGGTGCTCGGGCCCGGGCACGCGCGCCGACAGGTGGGTGAAGATCAAGTCGTCCCAGCCGTAGAGCGCCACCAGACGAAAGGCCGCGGCCAGATCCACGCGACGGCTCCATTCCTCGGGCGAGACCTTGTCCTGCAGGTTTTCCACGGCGTCCTCCTTGGGCTTTGGGCAGCATAGGGGGCTGGGCCGAAACCAACTGTCGCGAGGTTTACAATTGGATGCGGCGGCTTAAGCCGGCGAGCCCATGTCGATCTCCCACCCCTCAAATGTTTATCGCCTAAGATAGATTATCGGAAATTATAGATAGCCGCTCCAGGCCATCCTTGACTCTGGCGGGTCCGACGCCGAAAATAGAACAAATGAGGAACAAGGCTCCAGAGCGCGATGAGATCGCCGCCCTGCGCGCGCAACTGGCGACCCTAGAAGGTCCCGGTGGCGGTCGGGTGCGGACGACCTCTGACTCTCTGGTCGAGTTCTCGCCGTTCAGCGCGGATTTTCAAGGGCTTCATGACCTTTATGCAGACAGCGTCGCAGACGCCGTGGCCGTTAACGCCTTCAGCCTGGGCCTGGCTCTGCGGACTGCGGCTGGTCGTCCCATCGTCTGGGGGCTGCATGACCAGATGACCCATGAGGCCGGCTGGCCCCATGGGCCGGGCCTGCAGGAAATGGGGATCGATCCGGCGGGGCTGCTGCTGGTGCGGGTCCGTGATGTGAAGACCTTGCTGGCGGTGGGTGAAGACGCTCTGCGCAGTCCCGCGGTGGGCGCTGTGCTGCTGAGCGCCTGGGGCGAGGCCAAGGCGCTCAGCCTGACCGCCAGCCGTCGCCTGGCCCTGGCGGCGGAGAGCGGTGGCGGGGCGCTGTTCCTGGCCCGGGCGGGCGCCGTCCCAGCGCCCAGCGCGGCCGAAACCCGCTGGTCGATCCGGGCGGTGGCCTCGCAGCCCCTGGAGGCCGGCGCCCCCGGATATCCGACCTTTCTGGCCACGCTGCTGCGGCGGCGCAGCGGCGGCGGCGAAACCAAGACCTGGTCCATGGAGTGGGATCGTGACCATCGATCGTTCCGCCCGCCGGCGCCGCTATCTGGCGATCTGGTTCCCCTGGTTGCCCAGCGAGCGCCGCCTGCGCCAGGCCGCCGCAGATCAGAAGGGCCAAGACGGGTCGCCTGAGGCTGTTCCATCCTCTGAGCCGATGCCCGTGGTTCTGATCGAGAAGATCAAGGGCGCCCTGCGCCTGGCGGCGGTGGACCCGGCTGCGGCCAAGGCGGGTCTGTCGCCGGGCCTGACCCTGGCCGACGCCCGAGCGCGGGTTCCGGCCTTGCGCACCCTGCCCCATCGCCCTGAGGCCGACGCCGCCCTGCTGGCGCGGGTGCTGGAGGATTTCGACCGCTTCACCCCGATGATCGCGCTGGATGCGCCCCACGGCCTGATGCTGGACATCACCGGCTGCGCTCATCTGTTCGGCGGCGAGGCGGGCCTGGTCGAGGCGGTGGAGGACCGCGCCCGGCGCATCGGCCTGCAGATCCGCGCCGCTCTGGCCGATACGCCCCAGGCGGCCCGGGCCCTGGCGCGCTTTGGTCCGGCGCGGATCTTCATCGCGCCGACGGCCCGCGACAGCCTGCGCCGCCTGCCGGTGGCTGCCCTGGAAATGTCGGAGGCCGAAGAAAGCGCGCTGCGCCGGGCGGGTCTGAAGCGGCTGGGCGACCTGGATGACCGCCCCAAGGCGCCCCTGGCCGCTCGCTTCGGCGCAGGCTTTCCCGCTCGTCTGGCGCGGATCCTCGGGGACGAGGACATCCGCATCACCCCCCATCGCGCGCCGCCGCCCATCGTCGTGGACCGGGTCTTCTTCGAACCGATCTCCAATCCCGACTTTGTCGAACAGGTGCTGACCGATCTGTTGATTGAGGCGGCCGACCGACTGGATCAGCTGGGCCATGGGGGGCGGGCTTTCGGCGCCGACTTCTACCGGGTCGATGGCCAGGTGCGCCGGGTCGTCGTGCAGACTGGCCGCCCGACGCGAGACCCGCCGAGCCTTGTGCGGCTGTATCGCGAACGGCTGGGCGCCCTGTCCAATCCTCTCGATCCCGGGTTCGGCTTCGACCAGATGCGCCTGTCGGTTCTGGTCACCGAACCTTTGGCGCCTAGCCAGCGGGGCCTGGACGGCGACCGGCCCGGCGACGAGGATTTCAGCCGCCTGATCGACCGGCTGACCGCAAGGCTGGGACCAGAGGCTGTGCTGCGCTTCCAGGCCCTTGGCTCGTACATTCCCGAACGGGCCGGGCGGCTGGTTCCCGCGAGCCTGGGGGCCAGCTTGGGCGCCGGCCAGGCGGCCTGGCCCGACCGGGCGCCCGAGGCCCCTCCCCTGCGACCTTTGCAGATGTTTCATCCGCCCCAGCCGGTGGAGACCCTGGCCGAGGTGCCCGACGGCTCGCCCCTGCGGTTCCGCTGGCGGCGGGTTCTGCACCAGGTGGTGCGCGCCGAAGGGCCGGAGCGGATCGCCGGCGAATGGTGGCGGGCGCCCGACCAGAAGACCCGGGACTATTACCGGGTGGAGGACAGCGAAGGCCGCCGCTTCTGGCTGTTCCGCCAGGGCCTGTATGGCGAGGCGCCGGAGCCGCGCTGGTTTATCCACGGCCTCTTTCCATGACGCCCGCCTCTTCTGTGGCCTATGCCGAGCTGGGGGCCACCAGCAACTTTTCCTTTCTGCAGGGCGCCTCCCACCCCAAGGACCTGGTGCTGACCGCCCTGCTGCGTGGCCAGGCAGGGCTGGGGCTGGCCGACCGCAATACGGTGGCCGGCGTGGTGCGGGCCTGGAGCGCGCTGAACGACCTGCGCCGCGATGGCCTGGCGCCGCCGGAAAAGCTGCGGGATGGCGGATCACCGGGCGAGGTGGCCTATCGCGAAGACCCCTTGAACGATCCCAGCCTGTCAGACGAGATCAAGCGCCGGGCCGCCGACTTTCGCCTGATCCTGGGGGCGCGGCTGGTCTTCAACGACGGGACGCCCGACATCCTGGCCTATCCCGAAAGCCGCGAGGGCTGGGGGCGGCTGACGCGGCTGCTCAGCCTGGGGAACCGCCGGGCCCGCAAGGGCGCGTGCGAGATCGGCCTTTCCGACCTGCTGAACCATCTGGATGGCCTGCTGCTGATCGTCATGCCGCCGGAGCGGCTGGCGGATCTGGAGACGGTCCTGCCGCGCCTGGCCCAGGCCGCCCCGGGCGCCCTCTGGCTCTCGGCGGCCATGCTGAGGCGGGGTGATGATCGTCGGCGCCTGGCGAGGCTGCAGGACCTGGCCGTCCGGAGCGAGGTCCCGCTGCTGGCGGTCAATGACGTCCTCTATCACTCCGCCAGCGAGCGCGATCTGCAGGATGTGCTGACCTGCATCCGGCATGGGGTGACCATCGAGGCCGCCGGGCGGCTGCTGGCCGCCAACGCCGAGCGCTGGCTGAAGCCCCCTGAGGAAATGGCTCATCTGTTCCGCGACGCGCCGGGGGCCGTGGGCGAAACCCTCAGCCTTCTGGACCGCGTCGCCTTCGATCTCGCAGACCTCCGCTACGAGTATCCGGAAGAGCCCATTCCCCCCGGCTGGAGCCCGCAAGGGTGGCTGGAGGAGCTGGTCCGGCGGCGCACCGACATTCGCTATCCGAACGGCGCGCCTGAGAAGGTTCAGAAGCTGTTGGCCAAGGAGTTGGCCTTTATTGGTGAGCGAAGTCTCGCCCCTTACTTCCTGACAATCCAGGATATTGTCCGGGTGGCGGAGGACAAGGGCATCCTTTGCCAGGGGCGCGGTTCGGCGGCCAATTCGGCGGTCTGCTACGTGCTCGGCATCACCTGCGTCGATCCGGCGACCCATGACCTGCTGTTCGAGCGCTTCCTGTCCTCCAACCGCAACGAGCCACCCGATATCGACGTCGATTTCGAGCATGAGCGGCGCGAGGAGATCATCCAGCACATCTATGAGCGCTATGGCCGCCATAGGGCCGGCATCGCCGCGACCGTCATCCGCTATCGCCCCAAGAGCGCCATCCGCGAGGTGGGCAAGGCCCTGGGTCTGACCGAGGACGTCACCGCCCGGCTGGCCGCCAGCCAGTGGGGCAGCTGGGGTTCGGAGATCGGGGACCGCCATGTGCAGCAGGCGGGCCTGGACCCCGCCAACCCCATGATCGGCCGCGCCGTGGCTATGGCGACGCGGCTGCTCGGCTTTCCCCGCCATCTTTCCCAGCATGTGGGGGGCTTCATCCTGACCCGCGGGCGGCTGGACGACCTGGTCCCCATCGGCAATGCGGCCATGGCCGACCGCACCTTCATCGAATGGGACAAGGACGACATCGACGAGCTCGGCCTGATGAAGGTCGATGTGCTGGCGCTCGGCATGCTGACCTGCATCCGCAAGGCCTTCGACCTGATCCGCGGCCACTCCGGCGAAGACTGGCGGCTTCACACCATCCCGCAGGAGGATCCGGCGGTCTACGACATGCTGTGCCAGGGCGATTCCATCGGCGTCTTCCAGGTGGAGAGCCGGGCCCAGATCAACATGCTGCCGCGGCTGAAGCCCCGCTGTCTCTATGACCTGGTGATCCAGGTGGCCATCGTGCGGCCGGGTCCGATCCAGGGGGACATGGTCCATCCCTATCTGCGTCGCCGGAGCAAGTTGGAGGAAGTCGAATGGGCTTCGCCCGGGCCCGGACACAACCAGAACGAACTAAGGAACGTCCTGGAGCGCACCCTCGGCGTGCCTCTGTTCCAGGAACAGGCCATGAGCGTGGCCATGGTGGCGGCGGAATTCACCGAGGCCGAGGCCAACGGCCTGCGCAAGGCCATGGGAACCTTCCGCGGCGACGGGACCCTGCACACCTATGAGGGCCGGATGGTCAACCGGATGATCGACCGGGGCTATGACCCGGAGTTCGCCCGGCGCTGCTTCGAACAGATCAAGGGCTTCGGCTCCTATGGCTTTCCAGAGAGCCACGCCGCCTCCTTCGCCCAACTCGTCTATGTCTCCTCGTGGATCAAGCGCCACCATCCGGCGGCCTTCGCCTGCGCGCTGCTCAACAGCCAGCCCATGGGCTTCTATGCGCCGGCCCAGATCGTGCGCGACGCCCAGGAGCATGGGGTGGAGGTGCGGCCCATCGATGTGGCCTTCAGCGGCTGGGACAATCATCTGGAGGGGCCGGCGGACGCGCCGGCTCTGCGGCTTGGCCTGCGCCAGATCGACGGCTTCCGCGAGGATTGGGCGACCGCCCTGACGGCGGCCCGCGACGGTCCCCTCCCCGATGTCGAGGTCCTGGCCAGGCGGGCCAACCTGCCGGGCGCCGCCATGCGCAAGCTGGCCGACGCCGACGCCTTCCGTTCGGCAGGCCTGGACCGGCGCCAGGCCCTGTGGGCGGTGCGGCGTCTACCCGACGATGATCCCCTGCCCCTGTTCGCCGCGGCGCGCGCCCGCGAGAACGGCGCGCGCGAACTGGGCGCCGAGCCGGACGCCAACCTTCCGCTCATGCCCTTGGGCGAGCATGTGGCCGCCGACTACCAGACCACGCGGCTGTCTTTGAAGGCCCATCCCATGGCCCTGCTCCGGCCGATCTTCGCCGCAGAAGGGGTGCTGAGCTGTGCGGAGACGACGGCGCGGCGGGGCGGCGCGGCGGCGCGGGTGGCTGGCGTGGTGTTGGTGCGTCAGAGACCAGGCTCAGGCAACGCCATCTTCGTCACCCTCGAAGACGAGAGCGGCATCGTCAATGTGGTGCTCTGGGCGCGGATGTTCGAACAGTTCCGCCGCGAGGTCATGGCCGCCCGCCTGATGGAGGTCGAGGGCCAGGTGGAGAAGAGCCCCGAGGGCGTGGTCCACCTCGTCGCCCGACGGATCATCGACCGGACAGCCGAGCTGTCAAAGCTCTCTGAAGAGCACGAGACCGATATCCAGTTGGCCCGGGCCGACGTGGTGGCCAACCCCCAGCCGCCCCGCCATCCCTCTCACCGTCATCCGCGGGATGTAAGAATCCTGCCGGGCTCCAGGGACTTCCACTGAGGCCGGCGGCTCTAAAGTTTAAGCCTTGGGCGCGTTTCGTCCCGATAACCGGGGTCCACTTATCGGAACGCGCTCTAGAAAAGGTCGAGGTCGCCCTCGTCCTGATCCTGGGGGACCGCGGGGACCGCCCCTGCGGCCATCTGGATGCGCCGCGCGACCTCGCCCAGCGTCAGGCCCTGCAGCGCGGCTGACAGGTCAAGCGCGCCCTCGTCCGGCGACTGCGCGCCCAGATGTTGGGTCAGGGCGCCGAGCGCCGCCAGATGCTGGCTGAGCAGATCCACCGCATGCAGTTCCTGCATCACCTTCATGCGGTCTTCCGGCGCGACGAGGTGGAGCAGGCCGCCCAGGGAGCCGTCCAGCCGCTGACAGGCCTCGCCAGCGTGACCGAGCTCTCCGGCCAGAACAGCCAGGGCCTGGGTGGGACTCACCCAGATGCGCTCTTCATTCGCGGCGGCCATTGCGGTCATGAATCTCTCCCCTGGGACGCCCCAAGGTCGCTCAGGCCGGCTTAAGGCGTGGTGAACGCCAGTTTGCGAATGCTGCGACTATCTGTCCGCCTGGCCCGCCCCGGGGAGGCCGATATCACCGGCGACGATGGCTTTCAGCGTCGTCAGGTAGAAGCCCGGTTCCAGGGCCGTCACGCGCTGGCCCAGGGTCTCGGGCGTATCGCCGGGCTCGACGGGGACGCTCAGGCGGGCGATCGCCGGGCCGTGGTCATAGTCGCCGTCCACCACGTGGATCACCGCGCCGCTTTCGGATACGCCGGCGGCGATCACCGCCTCATGGACCCGAGCGCCGTACATCCCCTCCCCGCCAAACTGCGGGAGTGGGCCGGGATGGATGTTGAGAATGCGGCCGGGAAAGGCCGCCAGCACCTTGGGCCCAAGCCGCCGCAGATAGCCCGACAGGATGACGAGATCGGCGCGGGCTTCCGTCAGCGCATTGGCCAGTTGCGCGTCGGCGGCCTCAGGATCACCGCGGGTGGGAATGCACAGGCTCGCCAGACCCGCCGCGCGGGCGGCCTCGAGGGCCGGCGCCTGGCGATTATTGCTGACGGCGATCACCCCTTCAGCGGCCAATTCTCCCGCGGCGATGGCCGAGAGGATGGCGCGCATGCTGCTGCCGTTTCGTGATGCGAGAAAAGCAAGCCTAAGCGGTTGGGTGTTCAAGACAATGCCGGGCCTGGCTGATGTTGAAAGCGAAGGCCGTCGAAGGCCGGCTCGACGCCCTTGGGCAGCCGCGCCGCCAGGTCTTTAAAGTCCAGGTCGATGTGGAGATTGGTCAGAATGGCGCGTCTTGGCGCCAGCCGTTCGATCCAGGACAGCGCCAGATCCACATGGGCGTGGGTCGGATGGGGCCGCCATCGCAGGGCGTCGACGATCCACACATCCAGGCCCTGAAGCGCCTCGAACGAGGCCTCAGGCAGCCCCACCAGGTCGCTGGAATAGGCGACGTCGCCGAAGCGATAGCCCACCGAGCGGACCCCGCCGTGGTCCTGGTCGAAGGTCGCCACGGGGATCGCGCCGCTCGGGCCTTCGATCTCGAAATCCTGCCCCAGCGGCGGCAGCATCACCGGGTCGCAGATCGCCGGATAGCCGCCCTCGGGCTCAAAGATATAGCCGAACCGCCTGGCCATCGTCTTCCAGGTGGCGGCGTCCATATGGCAGGGAATGCGCGCCCGCTGACGGATGAAGAAGGCCCGCACATCGTCGATGCCGTGCACCTGGTCGGCATGGTCGTGGGTCAGCAGCACCGCGTCCAGGCGGGTGACGCCTGCGCCGGCCGTCTGCAGCCGCAGGTCGGGCGCAGTGTCCACCAGCACGGTGGTCATCGGCGCTTCGGCGTCGGCGCCCACCCGCCGCACCAGCATCGAGCAGCGGGTGCGGGCGTTGCGGGGATCGGTGGGATCGCAGGCGCCCCAGTCGCCGTCGGCCCGGGGCACGCCGCCGGACGAGCCGCTGCCCAGGATGGTGAACTCCAGGGTCGCGCTCACGGCCGGGGAATCTTGTCGAACAGGGCGAAGAAGGCGTCTTCGGTGCGCGCCTCGGCCTCGGCCAGGCTCCAGCCGCGGATCTCCGCCAGCTTGGCCAGGACATGGGGCAGATAGGCCGGCTCGTTGCGCCGCCCGCGCTGTGGGACGGGGGCGAGATAGGGACAGTCGGTCTCGACGATGATGCGCTCGGCCGGCATGTCGGCGATCACGTCGCGGACGTCCTGGGCGGCCTTGAAGGTGGCGATGCCCGACACCGAGAACCAGGCGCCCAGCGCCGCGGCCCGGCGGGCGAGGTCCGCGCCGCTGGTGTAGCAGTGCATCAGCATGCGGAAGGGGCCGGCGGCGTATTCTTCTTCCAGGATTGCGGCCATCACCTCGTCGGCCTCGCGGGTGTGGACCACCAGGGGCAGGCCGGTTTCCCGGGCCGCGGCCACATGGGCGCGAAACACCCGCGCCTGAATGTCCCGCGGGCTGAGGTCGTAGTGGAAGTCGAGGCCGGTCTCGCCGATGCCCACCACCTTGGGATCGGCGGCCAGGTCGATCAGGGTCTGGGCCGAGAGGTCAGGGTCTTCCTTGGCCTCATGCGGATGGGTGCCGACGGTGCACCAGATGTCGTCCGCCTCAGCCACCGCGCGCACGGCGGCGAAGCCAGAAACCTTGTCGCTGATATTGACCATCAGGGCGATGCCGGCGGCCCGGGCGCGTTCGATCACGTCGGCCCGGTCCTCATCGAACTGGGGGGCGTGCAGATTGACGTGGCTGTCGATGAGCATGGATCAGCGGCGATCGGTCAGGCGCGGGCGGCGATCCGCAGCTCGCGAAGCACCGAGAACAGGGCGTCGGCGCGATCGAGGTTCAGGCCCTCGACCTCGCGCGGGAGGACGGTCAGCCTCTCCCATGCCTGCGCCCAGGGATCAAGGCCGCCCTGGCCCGAACGCGCCCGCTCCCGCACCTGGGTGTGGATGCGCTCCCCCAGGCGGTCGAGGAACAGCGTGAAGTTGGCCGCCCCCTCCCCGCCCCGGAACCGGTCGGTGAGCGCCAGCGCCGCGGCCTCGTCCAGGTCGGGCAGACGCCCGAGGATCTCTCGGGCCGCATCGTCCAGCGCGATGGCGGGGCCGGCGCCCAGCGTCAGCGCCCGGCCCGGCGCCTCGCCCGACATCCGCGCCAGTCGCAGGGCCTCCTCCGGATTGGCGTTGGTGTGGTTGCGCACGAAGGCGGCCGTCGCCTCCAGCCCCAGCGGCCGAAACAGCAGCCGGCGGCACCGCGACCGGATCGTGGGCAGCAGCCTTCCCGGCGAATGGGAGACGATGAAGATCACGCCCCGCGGCGGCGGTTCCTCCAGCGTCTTGAGCACCGCATTGGCGGCGTTGACGTTCAGGTCGTCGGCCGGATCGATGATCGCCACCCGGTGGGCGGCTGAGGCCGGCGATTTGGAGAAGAAGTCCGAGAGCTTGCGCGCCTCATCCACCGGGATCGATTTGCGCAGCTTGCCGTCCTCGCCCATCCGCTCGATGACCAGCAGGTCGGGATGGGAGCGGGCCGAGACCTGGCGGGCGACGGGATGATCGGGATCGACCCCCAGCACGCCATGGCCCTTGGCCGGCGGCGCGCCCAGCAGCCGCCGCGCGGCGCGATAGGCGAAGGTGGCCTTGCCTACCCCTTCCGGCCCGGTCAGCAGCCAGGCGTGATGCAGGCGGCCACGTTCCCGCGCGTCCTCGAAGGCGGCCTCGGACGCTTCATGGCCGGTCAGGTCGAAGACGTCGCGGGGATGGGGCGGGGCCGCGTCAGCCAAGGGGCGAGCCCCCCAGCCGTTCCTCCAGGGCCAGCCAGATCGACAGGCTGACGGCGTCCAGCGGCTGAGTGGCGTCGATGACGACGCAGCGCGCCGGCTCGGCCGCGGCGATGTCCAGGAAGGCTTGGCGCAGCCGGCTGTGGAAGGCCTCGCCCTTGGACTCAAACCGCGTCTCCGCGCCCGCCCGGCTGGCGGCCCGGGCCAGGCCCGTTTCCGGCGGCAGGTCGAGGATCAGGGTCAGGTCAGGCCTCACGCCGTCCAGCACATGAGTCTCCAGCGCCGCGATGAAGGCCGGATCGGTCCCGCCGGCGGCGCCCTGATAGGCCCGCGTGGAATCGGCGAAGCGGTCGCAGAGCACCCAGGCCCCCCGGGCCAGGGCCGGGCCGATCACCCGCTCCACATGGTCGCGGCGGGCGGCGTACATCAGCAGGGTCTCGGTCATGGCCGACCAGCGATCGGCCTCGCCCCGCACCAGCAGGTCGCGGATGGCCTCGGCGCCGAGCGAGCCGCCGGGCTCGCGGGTCGCCACCACCTCGTGGCCGGCGCCGGACAGGCGCTCGGTCAGGCGGCGCAGCTGGGTGGACTTGCCGCCCCCCTCCCCGCCTTCGAATGTGATGAAACGGCCCTGGTTCACAGGCCCCAAATTGGCCGTTTCGCCGCGTAAGTCCAGGGCCGGCCGTTCAGTAGGGGTGAATGACCCGGGCGTCTGGGAAGCCCGCGCGCGCCGCCTGGTCGCGGATCGCCCAGGCCTGACGCTCGTCGGCGCCGGCCTCCAGAATGACACGGTAGAAGCCGCCGCCGGTGGGCTCCACCACGACCTGGCCGGCATGGGCCAGCATGCTGACCGCCCGATCGGCGTTGGCCCGGTCGCCGAAGGCGCCGGCCTGCACCCGGTAGTTGGACCAGGGCGGCGGAGGCTCAGGGGCGGAATAGACCGGCTCTGGCTCAATCGGCGGCAGGCTGACGGCCGGCGCGGGCGCGGGCGCAGGGGGCGGCGTGGCCTGCGCCAGCTGGGTATAGGGAATCGGCGCCTGGGGCGTCGGCGCCGGCTCGGCCTGGGCGGTGCGCACCCCCAGATCGCCGCCGCCCCCCAGCGGCGCGCGGCCCACATAGCGGACCCGCACCTTGGCCAGGCCCTGGGACTCAAACCCAAGTTCGCGGGCCGCAGCGCGGGACAGGTCGATGATCCGGTCGCCGACGAAGGGGCCGCGGTCATTGACCCGCACCGTCACCTTGCGGCCGTTCTCCAGATTGGTCACCTCCACCAGGCTGGGCAGCGGCAGGGTGGTGTGGGCCGCGGTCATGGCGTTCATGTCGAACCGCTCGCCATTGGCCGTGGCCTTGGAGTGGAACTGCGCTCCGTACCAGGAGGCCGTGCCCACCTTGTTGTAGCTGGGATCTTCCCGCGGCACGTACCAGACGCCGCCCACCTGATAGGGCTTGCCGACCTTGTAGGTCCCGCCGGCCCCGGGGGCCGCTTTGCCCCCCTGGGAGGCGCCGGCGTCGGGCAGGCGGTTGGAGAGCTTCGGCTTGGGCGCGGCGCACGCCGTCAGCGCCAGCGCGCCCAGGCTGACCGCCACCAGGCCCCGCACGGCGCGGACGTCCATCCCTCGGACCAGACCCATCTTCGCCTCCTTTGCACGGGCGCCTTGGCCAACGTGCTTACCGGAGTGTGAAGACTGAGCCTTGAGACGAGGTTAAGCGGGGGCTCCAGACCGGCGCGCGCAACAGCCCTTGGAGGCGCGAGCCATCGCCTGCTATAGGCCGCCCCTCCGGACGGGTGGCCGAGTGGTTTAAGGCAGCGGTCTTGAAAACCGCCGTGGGTGGAAGCTCACCGTGGGTTCGAATCCCACCCCGTCCGCCATGTTTTCGCTCACGCCGTCTCACTGCTTTCGAGGGCTCCGCGGGGGCGGCCTGTTCGGCGGGTCGCGCGGTCGCGCTCCGGGTGTGGGTTGAGCCTAGGGCCCCAGCACTTTGCGGAGCGAAGCCTCGATCTGGCCGCCGCACCAGGCTTCGCCATAGTCGGCCCTCGCCTGCGCAGCCAGGGCGGCCAGCGGCGGCAGGGCGGCGACCCGGCGCGACAGGGCTGCCGTATTCGGGGCGGCGTCGCGCAGGATCGCGTCCAGGGCCGGAAAGCGGTCGGCCATGGTGGTCCACAGGGTGGCGGTGACCACGTCGGCCACGCCCGGCGCCTCGCCGCCCAGCAGGAAGCCCGAGGTCTCCGTCAGGCCATGGCGGCGCCCGGCCTCCTCCCAGAACGACATCCATTTGCGCAGGCGCGGCTCGAACTCCGCCCAGCGGTCCTTGGTCCACATCTGGCGACCGCCATCCAGGGTCAGCTCGTCGATGACGTCATTGGCGTCGTGGACCACCTTCATGGTCAGGGCCCGGGCCGCTGGCGTCGCGGGCAGCAGGTCTAGGGTCTCGCCCAGATAGAGGATGATGGCCGGCATCTGGGCGATGGCCACATCGGCCGCCCCATCCACCAGCACCGGCGGCCCCATGAAAGGCACGGGCATGTCGGCCACCGGCCGCCCCATCAGCTCGGAAATCTCATCCGCGCCAGCCTCGGTCCAGTCCTGGCCGGAGAAGGCCAGCACGGCGCGCACGAACTGCCCGCGGAACGGCACGGGCCAGTAGTAGAGTTTGTAGTCGGACATCCTCGCGCTCCCTCTGACGGCTGCGCCCCTTCAACGCAGGGCCCGCAGGGGGCGTTCACGGGAAAGGCCGCGACGCGAGGGCCTAGCCGGGCGGAGCCGTTTGGCGAGGTGGGTTTGGGCCTGCGGATGATTGTCGGCTATGGGCTAATTGGCGACGTTCGGAAGTTCCGCTTAGCCTCCACGGGCCGTCCACCTCGGCTATCTCAGCCGGAAGCCACCTCCGCTCGACGCACTGCTCAAGCTCGCAGACATCCTGCAGGTAGTTGCCTCTCAACTCCGTGCGTAGTTCTCTGCGAATCGGCCACGGCGAGATCGTTCCGTCAGGGGGGACGAACCAAGCGGATAAGGCTCCCCCCGCGGGCTGAATCCGGCCTCGGGCGAGCCTCAGTGCGTCGGCCGTGTACGGCCCTTCAAGAGCTAGGCCGACCCATCGGGTAACGGGATGATAGCCGCCCGGGTATGATTGAAACATGCCGCCGGCCTCGTAGAACTCTGACCCCTCACGCCATCCGAAAGCCTGGACAAACCGACCCCGCCAAAGTCGCGCGGCGCTCAAGTCATAGAACCAGAGTGCTCCTACCTGATCGTGCCACCAGCGCTCCCAACTGCGCGCAGCATAGCGCTCAATCCACACCTCGCCGGTTGCTGCAAGGACGCCAGCTGGATCGAAGCGCGCGAAGTCCGCCAGCCGGAGCCACAGGGGCGCAACTCCTTGAGTGCGGTAGCTTGAGGTCCGGGCGGAGATCGCCTCGACCGTGATATCGATCTGTTGGACTTCGATTGCCACGCGACGGTCGGTATGCTCGGCTGGATGTGCCAGGACGTCGATGCGCCGATCCCCGTCCAGGCTGGGCAGCCACGCCTCAAGCTCAACATGTACCCCGCGCGCGCGGAGCGCCGCAGCGAGTGTTCGCTGCGCGTTCAGATGTGCTTCGCTCATCCTTGAACCAAACGCGCAGGCGGCGTCGGGACGGTGCTGAAAATGCCAGGGCCGGATGCGGCCGGCGTGGAGGATAACGGGCGCGCCGCAGCCACGACACGCATAGGCGACACCGCGCACGGCGTGCGCCGCCTCAACATAGCCGCCGTCAGCCGCGCGCGCTGTGAGCATGTGGCGCGCGCAGCCGGCGCGGATCGTATTCGGGATCCCCACCGTGCCGGCGGCAATAACCGCCCCGTTCCACGGCGATTTTCCAGACGTCAGCTTTGAGTTGCCCGGTTCGACCGGCAACTCTAGACTTGCACCGCGTGCCGTCTTTATTGTGGCCCTGGCAGCGCACGCTGCCGCCAGTCGAGAGATACTCAATAAATGCCTCACGGGTAAGGCTGAGGCTTTCGGCCACAGCCGCCGTGGGGTCGATGAGATAGTCCGCAGCCTGTGCCGGGGTGAGTGGCGTCATCAACCTCTGCCACCCAAGGCCCTCATCAATCCAATAGTCTTGTCCGTGAGCAATATGCGTGCGGACAACTTCGCTCTCGAATTCGTCGGGCTTACGCCAGCCTGTCACCGGCTCGCGTTCAGATAAGATGTTGGGGATTTGGCGCCCCTTCGGCTGGTACTTCATCCGCCCGGCGAGAACGAGGAACGCCGACTGTCCGTGTCGCCCCGGAAGACCCGTGACTGCCTCGGCGAGCGCTAGGCTAAGCCCCTTTCCAAATTCGCTGTAAGCATGAAGGGCGGCTTGAGTCCGTTCCTCGCGGTCCTCAATTTGGGCCAGTTCTCGAGCGGCTTGCCGGCGGCGTTCCTGGGCGGCATCTAGGGCGCGTTCCGCGCGTTGGAGTTCTTCATTCGCGTCCACCAATCGCTTTAGGGCTGGATGCATCGTCGAACTTCCTCCTATTCGACTTTTTGCGGCGAGTCGGCCCCCGCGCGAAGTGGCTAGTTCCCGATCCGTTCGGCAGGACAAAGGGGCTTTGGCCATTTGGCTCACTGACGAAGTCTCTTTTCCGGCCGCGAGCCAGAGTGTGCTTCGGAGCGCATAGCCGCCCCTCCCCTACCCCGCACTCCTCAAGCCCGCCGCGAGCCCATTGATCGTCAGATAAATCCCGTCGCGGACGGCTTCAGTGTCGCGGCCGCGACGCAGGCGGCTAAGGCGCTTGATCTCTCCAAGGCTTGGCCGACCGCCTAGGATGGCCTTAAATGCAGCCCCTCGGCGGCGCACATTTCGAGGATTTCGCCAAGCTTAGCCATAGATCGTCGGCCGGCTTCGAGTTTATTCGGCGCCTGGTCTATCGATGGGGTGTGCACAACCTTCGCGAATTCAACGTCGTGTTCGCCCATGCGGACCTTGCCATGGCCGATATAGAATGAGGATTGGCGGCCATCGATTATGGCTATGCCGCAGAACGCCTTTCTGTCCCGCGATGTGTAGTGAGAAATTCGAATTCTGTCGGCTGACGGCTCAGCAGAGTGCAGGGCGCTGGCGATTCTTCTATTGTCTTCGCGTTCTTGGCTGTCGATCTCACAGGCCCCTGCCAGCAAGCCGAGCATGATCGAAACGGGAATCTTCATCGACCCAACTCCCAGGCGCACCCTTGTGCCGTGGATATTGGATGCTCGCGGTGATCGCGGTGTGACAGCCCTTACCCCGTATTCCTCAACCCCGCCGCGATCCCATTGATCGTCAGGTGAATCCCGTCGTGGACGGCTTCGGTGTCTTCGCCGCGGCGCAGGCGGCTGAGGAGTTCGATCTGCAGGTGGTTCAGGGGGTCGATATAGGGCAGGCGTGAGCGGATGGTGGCGGCGAGGTCGGGGTTGTGGTCCAGCAGGGCCGACTGGCCGGTGATGGCCAGGACCGCCTCGGTGGTGCGGTCCCACTCGGCGCGGATGTCACCGAAGACGCTGTCGGCCAGGGCGCGGTCCTCCACCAGGCCGGCGTAGCGGGCGGCGATGGCCATGTCGCCCTTGACCAGCACCATCTCCATATTGGCCATCATCGAGGAGAAGAACGGCCAGCTTTCCTGCAGCTCGCGCAGCTGGGCGATGGAGACGCCGGACCTGGCGACCGCCGAGCCGAAGCCGTACCAGCCCGGCAGCATGGCCCGCGACTGGGCCCAGGAAAACACCCACGGAATGGCCCGCAGGCCCTCGATGGTGCGCTTGGCCTGGCGGGAGGTTGGCCGGCTGCCGATGTTCAGGTCGGCGATCTCGCTGATCGGGGTGGCGGCGAAGAAGTAGTCGACGAAGCCCGGCCGCTCGTAAACCAGCGCGCGATAGGCGGCCATGGCTTCGCGGGCCATGGCGTCCATGGCCGCGCCGTGGGGGGCGGCCTGTTCGGTGGGCGCAGGTTTGCGCAGGGAGGCCAGGACCGTCCCGGCGGCCAGGGTCTCCAGGCTCTGGCGGGCGATCTCGGGGTCGGCGTACTTGTTGGCCACCACCTCGCCCTGCTCGGTCACCCGGATGCGGCCGCCGATGGTGCCCGGCGGCTGGGCCAGCAGCGCCTCGAAGCTGGAGCCCCCGCCCCGGCCCACCGCCCCGCCGCGGCCGTGGAACAGCTGCAACCGCACGCCGGCCTCGCGGGCCACTTCGGCCAGCGCGATGGAGGCCTGGTTCAGCTCCCAGGTGGAGGTGAGATAGCTGCCGTCCTTATTGGAGTCCGAATAGCCGATCATCACCTCCTGCACGCCGACGGGCGCCACCAGCTCGGCGATCAGGGGCAGGCCCAGATAGCGGGCCATGATGTCCGGCGCGGCGCGCAGGTCGGCGATGGTCTCGAACAGGGGCTCGGCGAAGACCTGGGTGTGGGCTGGCCCCTCGCCGACCGCCGCCGGCGTATAGAGCCCCACCTCCTTCAGCAGCACATAGACCTCCAGCAGGTCTGAGACAGACTGGGTGTTGGAGACGATGTGGGCGCGGATGGCGTCGCGGCCATAGCGGCGCTTCAGGTCGGCCGCGGCGGTCAGGATGTCGTACTCGCGCCTGGCCTCCTCGCTGTAGTCGGCGAACGGGGTGTGCAGCAGCCGGCCGTGGCCGAGCTCGGCCAGCAGCAGGTCGCAGCGGGCGTCCTCGTCCAGGGCCTCGTAGTCGGCGCAGACCCCGGCCCCCTTCAGCAGCTCGGCCACCACCCGGGCATGCACCGCGGAGTTCTGCCGCAGGTCCAGGCGGGCCAGGTGGAAGCCGAAGATCTCCACCCCGCGGATCAGGTCCGGCAGGGCGCCTTGCGCAAAGGCCTCGCCATAGCTGGCGATCAGGGCGTCCTGCACCGTCTGAAGGTCGGCCCGTAGGGCGTCGGCGCTCTCATAGGGCTCGGCGCGGCCGGCGGCGGGCCTGGGCGGCGCCTCGCCGGTCAGCAGCGGATAGGTGGCGGCCAGCCTGGCATAGATGCCGGTCAGCGCCCGGCGATAGGGCTCGTCGGCCCGCTGGGGCGACCCATCCGGCGAGGCCTCGGCCAGGGCCAGCAGGGCCGGCGGGATCGCCTCGGGCTCGCCGCTGATAGAGAGCTCGGCGCCGAGCGCATGGATCTGATCCAGATAGAGCCGCAGGGCGGCCCGCGACTGCCGCGCCATGGCCCGGCGCATCACCGCCTGGGTGACGTTGGGATTGCCGTCCCGGTCGCCGCCCACCCACGAGCCGACCCGCAAGAAGGACGGCAGCCGTTCCGGATGCCCAAGCACGTCGAGCCAGTGCTCATAGAGCCTGGGCAGTTCGGTAAGGAAGCTGCGCTCGAAATAGGAGACCGAGGTTTCGATCTCGTCCTCCACCCCCAGCTTGACCCGCCGCAGCAACCGGGTGCGCCAGAGGATCGATACCTGGCGCAGCAGGTCGCGGTCGAGGACCGTCCGGCCAGGGGCGCCCTCCTCGGTGTCGTCCATGGCGTCGAGGATGTTGGCGATGGCCGCCTGGCGGTCGAGCACGCTCTTGCGGCGCACCTCGCTGGGGTGGGCGGTGATCACCGGCGCCACCAGGGCGCCGTCCAGCAGCTCCATCACCTCGTCCACGCCGACGCCCTCGGCCGCCAGGGTGCGCACCGCGCCGGCCAGGGTGTCGGGGCGCGCGTCGCCGTCGCGGCCCTTGCGCCGCTGGATCTGATCCTCGGCGATGTTGGTGATCAGCAGGAAGCAGGCGAAGGAATGGGCGAAGCGCACCGTCTCGGCGGGGCTGAGCCGCGCCAGCCGCTCGTCCATCAGCCGGCCAGCCTCCGCGGCGCCCTCGCGATGGAAGGCGACCGAGGCCTGGCGGATGTCCTCGATCTGCCGGAAAACCGCCTCCCCGTCCTGGCTCCGGATGGCGTCGCCGAGGACGCGGCCCAGCAGGCGGACATTGGTGCGAAGCTTGGTCGGCAGGGACTGAGTCATGGGAGAGAGGCAAAACCCCCACTGGCCGGAAGTCAAACGGCGTAAGGCATGTTAACCCCGGGCCAGCGCGCATTTGCGGGCGAGGAGCTGAGACGGCCATGGCGATGGGCGCCACACACGCGATGACCGACGCCGACCGCCGGGCCCACCGCCTGGTGCAGGTCCGACGCCTGCGCCGCATCCTGCCCATCGCCGCCATCGCCCTGTTGCTGATCTGCCTGCTGCAAGTGGTGGTCGGCGGGTTTTCCAGCTCGGCGCCGGAGACGGACGGGGCCGAGGCCGCCAAGATGCTGAGCCCACGGTTTTCTGGCCGCGCGCCGGACGGCCGTCGTTTCGCCATCACCGGCGAAAGCGGCGTGCGCAACGAGGCCGACCTGGCCCAGATCCAGATCGCGACGCCCGTGCTCACCCTGCAGGACGGCGCGCGAACCCAGAGGATGACCGCCCTGTCCGGGACCTATGACGAGGCGGCCCACACCCTGCGGCTGGTCGGCGAGGTGAAGATCGACACCGGCGGTCAGGCCCAGCTGTCGGCCCAGGAGGTCGTGATCGACACCCGGACCGGCGCCATCAGCGGCCAGAAGGGCCTGCGGGCCCAGGCCGGGCCGCGGCAGGTGGAGGCCGAGTCCTTCACCGCCGACGAGGATGGCGAGCGCATCATCCTCAAGGGCGGGGTCCGCGGGCGCCTCGAGGCGCCGCGGTGAACCGGCGCCATTGCCAGGTCCGCCGGACTCGGCCACTGGCCTAGGCGATGGCCCGCCGCGCACCGCCCACCCAGGTCTGCTTCCTCTATATCGCCCAGACCCACCAGATCCTGCACAGCCTGCCCATCGCCGTGGCCCTGGCCAAGGGCTGGCCGCAGTTCGAGGTGCATCTGGCGGCCACCTCCCAGGACCAGCTCGACTATATCGACGCGGTGCTCGCCAGACTGGGCGGCGCGCCGGTCAGGACCGTGCTTCTCGGCCCGGCCTGGCTGCGGGCGGTGCGGCTGAACGGGGCCTCGGCGCCGCCCAAGGCCGCCATGCTGGTCGCCAACCTCGGCCGTCTCGCCGGCTATGGCGCGGTGGTGACGCCTGAGCGGACGACGGCTCTGGTCCGGCGACTGGGCGTGACCGGGCCGAAGCTCGTCTACACCCAGCACGGCGCCGGCGACCGGGGTGGCCCCTTCGAGCCGCGCCTGCGCCAGTTCGATCTGGTGATGGCGGCGGGGCCCAAACAGCGCGACCGCATGGTGGAGAGCGGCCTCGTGCGGCCCGAAAACTGCGCCATGGTCGGCTATCCCAAGTTCGACATCGTCGAGGCCCTGACGCCGCAACCGTCCAGCCCTTTCGCCGATGACCGGCCGGTGGTGGTCTACAACCCCCACTTCGACCCGCGCCTGAGCTCCTGGCCACGGTGGGGGCTGCGGGTGCTGCAGCAGTTCGCGGCCAATGATCGCTACAACCTGATCTTCGCCCCCCACATCCGCCTGTTCGACGAGGCGCCGGCCGCCGACCGCGAGGCGCTCGCGCCCTTCGCCGATCATCCGCGCATCCATATCGACCTGGGCGGGCCGGCCGCCATCGACATGACCTACACCCGCTGCGCCGACCTCTATCTGGGGGACGTCTCGAGCCAGATCTATGAGTTCCTGCGCCAGCCGCGGCCGGCGGTGTTTCTCAACGCTCACGCCGTCGACTGGCGGGGCGACGAGAGCTATCTGCACTGGACCTATGGCCCGGTGCTCGACAGCCCCGAGGGTCTGCTCGACCAGCTTGATGCGGCCATGGCCGGTCACGCGGCGTATCTGGCGGCCCAGCAGGCCGGCTTCGCCGCCAGCTTCGATATCCAGACCAGGCCATCCTCGGAGCGCGCCGCCGAGGCCATTGCGCGCCTGCTGGGCGCCGGGCAAGGCGCGGCGTGAGCGCCGAGGCGCCCCAGGATGGCGTCCTGCGCCGGGTCCTGGCCAATACCGGCGTGCTGCTGGGCGGCCGGGCGATGAACGCGGTCCTGAGCCTGGGCTATATGGCCCTGGCGGCCCGGTCCCTGGGGATCGGCGCCTTCGGCGTCCTGGTGCTGATCAACACCTTCGCCCAGTTCGTCAGCGACGTGGCCAAGTTCCAGGCCTGGCAGTCCATCCTGCATTTCGGCGCCGCCCCGCTGGCGGAGGGCCGCCGCGAGGTCTTTCAACGGGTGGTGCGCTTCGGCCTCGTCCTCGACCTGATCAGCGTCGCCTTCGGGGTCTGCGTCGGCGCGGCGGGCGCCTGGCTGCTCGGCCCGAGCCTCGGCCTGCCCGAGGCCGCCCGGGAAGAAGCCGCCGTCTATGCCCTCAGTGTCGCTGTCCTGGCGCCCACCGCCCAGGTGGGGCTGTTGCGGCTGTTTGATCGCTTTGGCCTGCTGGCGGCCCAGGGCGCGATCAGTTCAGCGGTCCGTCTGGCCGGCGGCGCCCTGGGCATGGCCATGGACGCGCCGCTGGTCTTCTTCCTGGTGGTGTGGGGCCTGGGCTCGGTGGCGGCCTTCGCCTATGTGACGGCGGCGGCGGCCCTGGAGATGCGTCGGCGCGACCTGTGGAGGGGCTTTTCTTGGGCAGGCCCCCTCGCCGCCGGCATGCCCAAGGCCTGGCGGTTCGCCTGGGCCACCAACGCCTCGAGCAGCGTCGACGTCGCCTTCACCCATGTGGCCACCCTCGCTGTCGGGGCCCTGGCCGGCGCAGCCGACGCTGGCCTGTGGCGAGTCGCCCGGCAGATCGCCGACGCCTTGGCCAAGCCGGCCCGCCTGTTGATTCCGGCGCTCTATCCCGAACTCGCCAAGCTCCACGCCTCGGGCCGACGCGGCGCCATGGGCCAGCTGGCCCTTCGTGTGGGACTGGTCGGCGGCGCGACGGCGAGCCTCCTGCTGTTCGTCGCCGTCGTCGCCGGGGACACCCTGCTGGCCGTCGTCCTGGATGAGGACTTCGCTGCGGCCCAGTCCACCATGATCTGGCAACTGGCCGCCGCGGTGATCGGCGTGTGGGCCCTGCCCCTTGAGCCCATGCTGGTGTCCATGGGGAGACCGGGCGTTGTGGTGTGGGTGCGCTTGACCGCGGCCATGGCCTTTCTGGCGGCCCTGCCGTTCGTGATCGGGACCTATGGTCTGCCGGGCGCCGGGGCCGCCCTGGTGGCGGCGACCCTGGCCATGGCGGCAGGGATGCTGGTGCGTCTGTGGCAGATCACAGGCAGTCGTCGTCCTGACATAAAATTTCCATAAGAATTTCTTGCCGACCCCGCGGAACCGGGTCAAAGCCAGGGCGATGATCACCCCGACTTCGCCTGGACGCGCCCTCCGCCGCGCCGATTTTGTCAGCTTGATTGAAGCCTTGGACTACGCCGCACAGGGCGAGACCGGCCTCAACTTCCACGGGCTTCGCGGTGAGCTCGTCGAGGCCCTGACCTATCGTGATCTTCAGGCCGCAGCGCGGGCGCTGGCGGCGCGCCTGCTCGCCACTGGCCTGAGGCCCGGCGACCGGGTGGGCCTGATCGCCGAGACCGACGGCGACTTCGCCCGCGCCTTCTTCGCCTGCCAGTATGCAGGCCTGGTTCCAGCCCCCCTGCCCCTGCCTGCGCCGCTCGGCGGGCGGGCCAACTATATCGAGCAGATGGCCCGGATGCTGGACGCCGCCGACGCGGACGCCCTGTTGGGGCCGCAGGCCATGGCGGCCTGGGTGAACGACATCGCCACAGTGCGGCCCCTGAGGTTCGCCGGCGCGCTCGCCGAACTGCCGCAGGCCAGCCATCAGGTCCTGCCGGAGATCACGCCGGACAGCCCCTGCTATCTTCAGTTTTCGTCCGGCAGCACGCGCTTCCCCACCGGCGTCCTGGTCACCCATCGCGCGCTGATGGCCAACGCCCTGGCGATCACCCGGGACGGGCTTCAGGTCCAGGCCCAGGATCGGGCGTTTTCCTGGCTGCCGCTCTATCACGACATGGGTCTCGTCGGCTTCCTGCTCAGCCCGCTGACCGCCCAGATGTCAGCCGATCTCATGCCCACCGGCGCCTTTGTCCGTCGCCCGCTGCTCTGGCTGGACCTCATGGGCCGGAACGGCGCGACCATCTCCTATAGCCCCACCTTCGGCTACGAGCTCTGTGCGCGCCGGGCGGAGAACGCCAGCCTAGAGGCCTATGACCTGTCGCGCTGGCGGATCGCCGGCCTGGGGGGCGACATGATCCGCACCAAGCCCCTGCGGGACTTCGCCGAGCGCTTCTCGGCGACGGGCTTCAGCCCCAAGGCCTATGTGGCGAGCTACGGCATGGCTGAAGCCACCCTGGCCCTGACCATGGCGCCCCTGGGCCGCGGCCTGGTCGCCGAACACCTGGATGTCGACCGCCTGGAGCGAGATGGGGTTGCGGTTTGCGGCGCGCCTTCGACGCGCGCCCGGGAGTTCGCCCGCTGCGGCCCCCCCTTGCCGGGGCATGAGCTGCAGGTCCTGGGCGAGCAGGGCGAGCCCTTGCCAGAGCGCCGGACGGGCCGGGTTTTCGCCCGCGGCCCCAGCCTGATGAGCGGCTATTTCCAGGACAGCGCCGCCACCAGCCGCGCCTTGACGGCCGACGGTTGGCTCGACACCGGCGACATCGGCTATCTGTCCGACGGCGAGATCGTCCTGACCGGGCGCAGCAAGGACCTGATCATCCTCAATGGCCGCAACATCTGGCCGCAGGATCTGGAGTGGACGGCCGAGGCCGAGATCGCCGGGCTCCGCAGCGGCGATGTTGCGGCCTTTTCCGTCCCCGCAGACGGCGAAGAGACGGTCGTGGTCTTGGTTCAGAGCCGCAGCAGCGACGCTGAGGCGCGCTACAGACTGGCCCTGGAGATTACAGACCTGCTTCGCCAGCGCCACGGGGTGGAAGCCCAGGTGACCCTGGTGGGCGGGCACGCCCTGCCGCAGACCTCATCGGGAAAACTCAGCCGTTCCCGGGCCAAGGCGAACTATCTCGCCGGTCTCGCCGAAACCGAGCTCGCCTAGGGTGTCACGCGGCCTGGTCACGGTCACCGGCGCGACGGGGTTTCTCGGCCGTCATCTCGTCCCTGCGCTCGTGGCGGACGGTTGGCGGATACGGGTCCTGGCGCGCCGCGACGTCATCCATCCCCTCTGGCGCGATCTGGAGGTTGAGGTTGTCCCCGGCGAACTCGGCGATGAACGCGCCCTGGACATCGCCTGCTCGGGCGCTGACCTGATCGTTCACGCCGCGGGCCTGATCAAGGCCCGGAGCCGGTCGGCCTTCTTCGCCGTCAACGCCGATGGCGCACGCCGGGTGGCGGAGCGGGCGCAGGGCGCCATGCTGCTGATCTCCAGCCTGGCCGCCCGGGAGCCGGGCCTGTCGGACTACGCCGCCAGCAAACGGGCCGGTGAGATTGCGGCTCAGGACGTCCTGGGTGACCGCCTGACCATCGTGCGCCCGCCCGCCCTCTACGGGCCTGGCGATCCCGAGACCCTGCCCCTCTTCCAGCTCGCCGCGGCCAGCCCGGTGCTGCCGGTGCTCGATCCCAAGGCGCGGATGGCCATGATGCATGTCGAGGACGCCGCGCGACAGATCGCCGCCCTGACGGGCGCAGCGGGGGGCCAGACCGTCACCCTCTCCGATGGCCGCCCTGAGGGTTACGGCTGGCGCGAGGTCCTGCAGACCGCCGCCGAAGCCTTTGGCCGGCGGCCCAGGGTCCAGCGCATCCCGAGCGTCGCTTTGAAACTGGTCGCCGCCTTGGGCGTCGTGCAGAGTGGCGGCTCGCCGCCCATGCTGACCTTTGGCAAGCTGCGGGAGATCGCCCACCCCGATTGGTCGGTGGCGCAGGCGGAGCGGGCCGAGGGTCTTCCGCCCTCCCGCTTCAATCTCGCAGAGGGTTTCCTACATACCATTCTGGCGTACGAGGCGGCTGGCGTCCGGTTTCACAACCCCCCAGTTCGGCCAGCGATCTGATGCTGACGCCAGCGTCATATTGCGCCAATGATGCGGCGTTAACGGACGATCGTTCTAGGGGGGCGAGTCGGTCTTTATGCAACTGGTGACAGATCCCACCGTGCTTGAGGTGGCGAAGGCGGCTGGGGCGGTGTTGGAGCGCGACGTCCTCGTGACCGCCGCCTCGGACATATCGCGCGACCTCGCCGTAGACTCGCTGGCCCTCATGAACATCGTGATGGAGCTGGAAGATCGCTTCGACATCTCCATCCCCATCGACCGCCTGAGCGAAGTCCAGACCGTGGGCGATCTCGCCGCGCTTATCGACAACATCCGGAACAAGGTTTGAGCATGGCTCTGCTCGATAGGCACGCGGCGTCGAGAGACGCCTACAAGGCGCTTCGCGATACTGCGGCCGATCCGTTCGGGGTCCGGTTCGACGCCGTGATCTCCCCCACCGAAGGGGTCGTCGAGGGCCGTCCCACCATACTGCTCGGCACCAACAACTATCTGGGGCTGACCTTCGACGAAGCCTGCGTCGAGGACTCCGTCCGTGCGGTGCGCGAGCGCGGGACCGGCACCACGGGATCGCGCATCGCCAATGGCAGTTATGAGGGCCATGTGGAGCTGGAGCGCGCCCTGGAGGCGTTTTACGGCCGCCAGCACGCCATGGTTTTCACGACCGGCTATCAGGCCAATCTCGGCGTGCTGTCGACCCTGGTGGGTCGCGGCGACCACCTGCTCCTGGACGCCGACAGCCACGCCAGCATCTATGACGGCTCGCGCCTCGGCCACGCGGAGGTCACGCGATTCCGCCACAATGATCCCGAGGACCTCTACAAGCGCCTGCGGCGCCTCAAGGACACGCCCGGCGAGAAGCTCATCGTCGTCGAGGGCATCTATTCCATGGTCGGCGACGTCGCGCCCCTGCGGGAGATCGCCGCGGTGAAGCGCGAGATGGGCGCCTATCTGCTGGTGGACGAGGCCCATTCCATGGGGGTCCTGGGCGCCACCGGCCGTGGCCTGGCCGAAGAGGCTGGGGTCGAGGCCGATGTGGATGTGATCGTCGGCACCTTCTCCAAGAGCCTGGGCTCGGTCGGCGGCTTCTGCGTGTCCGACATGGCCGACTTCGACGTCATGCGCATCGTCTGCCGTCCCTACATGTTCACCGCCTCGCTGCCGCCGGCGGTGATCGCCTCGACGCTCGGGGCGCTGCGCCGGGTGCAGGAAGCGCCGGAGTTGCGTCACAAGCTGCACGCCAACGCCCAGCATCTCTATGACGGGCTCACTGCGCTCGGGCTGGCCACGGGGCCGACCTGCAGCCCCATCGTGGCGGTGACCATGCCCGACCAGGCGGTGGCCGCAGCCATGTGGAACCTGCTGCTGCAGAACGGCGTCTATCTCAACCTCGCCCTGCCGCCGGCCACGCCGGACAATCGTCCCCTGCTCCGCTCCAGCGTCAGCGCCGCCCACAGCATCGAACAGCTGGACCAGGTGATCGCGGTGATGGGCAGGGTGGCCCGGGAACTCGGCGTGCTCGAGAGCGAGCCCAAGCGCGCCCTCGGCTGATGGGCGGGTGGGCAGGCTCGCTCAGCCGCCGCTGGCGGTCTGGGCGCGACGGGCCTTCCACAACCGCCAGAACACGCCGGGCGAGGCCAGGATCGGGTGCTTTTCACGCCAGGGCGTCAAGGGCACTCGCAGGCCGGTGTGTCGCTCGATCTTCCAGGCGGCGTAGCGGGCCGCGCCTTCGAAGGTGAAGGCCGCCTTGGCGAGGCGGGCCAGGTTCAGGGGCTTGCCGAGCGCGCGCCGACGCCGCCAGGCCGCCAGGATGCGCCCCCGTTCATCCGCGGCCAGCACAGGGCGCACGGCGCCTTGAGCCCCCGCCTCGAACCTCAGGCCCTGGGCGCGCCAGGCGGCCTGCAGCAGCCGCTCGTAGCGACCCGGATCGACGCCCAGAATGTCATTCTCGCGACCCCGGGCCTCGACCCGGAACTCGGCCGCATAGGTCTGCTGGAACAAGGCCCGCCAGAAGTCCAGCGGCCCGCCTTCCAGGGGGCCCAGGGCGGCGGCGAACCGCGTGGCGGCGCAGGCGGCTGTGGCTACCGCCTCCGCGATATGGCGGGGCGTCTCGGCCCCTGACGACCAGACCAGAGCCGCAGGCTGGACGAAGCGGGTCCAGATGGTCGTATCGATCCGCCGGCCTGTGACCGCGGACTGGAACTGGGCCAGGGTCATGGTCGCCACCTTGGCCCGCAGCACCCGTCCCTCGATCTCCAGCTCGTGATAGCTGACATCGGGCCAGAGAACCCGGCCCGCCAGGCCGCGCCAGCCCGGACGCGGGCCGTGGGTCAGGACGTAAAAGTCCATGACGCCGTCCAGGTCGCCTGTACGCAGAACCGATCCATAGAAGAGGATGGCCGCTGCGCCCTCGAAGCGCGTGGCCAGCGCCTGGGCCATGGATCGCCCGGGTGGCGGGGCGGGCCGCGCCAGGTCTTCGGCCACCAGGGTCAGCAGAGCGTCCATCACGGAACCAGGAATCGCAACGGCGGGGCCAGGCTGATTGTGATCTCGCCGCCGGGAAAGACGTCGCCATCGATGACCACAGACTCCGGGCTGGAGATGATCAGCCCCTCGGCCAGGGCGCGGCGATAGCCGTGGCGCCGAAGCCAGGCCTCGGCGCCGCCCAGCAGCACCGCCGGCAGGGCCAGGGCCAGGCGTTTGGGCGGGGCGGAGACCTCCAGGACCTTGAGGCCCTCCTGCGGCGGTCCGAACGGGCGAAGGCCAAGGGGAAGGCGCTTGAGGGCGGTGGCGAGCACCACGAAGCGCGCGGCGGTCGTCGCTTCCTCCCCATCGATGGCGAGACGAGCGCTCACGCCCTGGCGCCATCCGTCGCTGTCGCGGCCAAACAGGGCGCCGAAGGCCGCGCCGACGACGGTCAGGGCGACGGCCAGGCTATGGAACGCCCCCATCCGATGAACGGCATGCGACATCTGAGTGGCGCGAACGAAGGCGCCCAGGCCGAAGATGAAGCCCTGCACCGGCGGCTGAGACCCGGCGCTCCAGCGCAGGGCCAGCGGACGTCGGGTCTTCAGGATCAGTGGCCCGCGGGTGACCTGCGCCAGGGCGGCGTCCAGGGTCCAGCGGGGCTGGACGCCCAGGTCCAGCGCCAGGACATTGGTCTTTCCCGACGGCAGGACGGCCAGGATGGGCGCGTCGGCCCCAAAGGCGCCGGGCAAGGCGCTCAAGACTTCACGCACGGTGCCATCGCCGCCATCGACCACCACCAACGCCACATTCGCCTCGGCGAACCGTCGCAGGTCGTCGGCCAGGGCCTCTGGCGTTTCCGGCTCGCCCCAGAGGACTCCCTCCGGAGGCGTCGGTACCTGGTCGCGGTTGGCATGGCTCCGTCGATTGCGGATCACGCCGATCTTCGTCAATTCGAGAGCCACGATGTGACCCGGCCTCTGGGCGCCAGCAGGCCCTGGACCATCTGCGCCACGTGGACAGCCAGGGACAGGGCCGTCCACACGGCCACCAGGACCAGACCGATATCGGGTCGGCCCAACAGGGCTGCAGGCGTCAGGAGCAGCAGGTTCGGATTTCGCCGCGCGGTGATCAGCCGGAAGAAGCTGTCGAAGGGCCGCCAGGCGTGCATCTCCACCTTGAAGGCGGCGAGGAAGGCCCCCTCCAACAAACGCTGGATGATATAGCCGACGAAGATCACGCTCAGGATCAGGGTCGGCGCGCCGACGGGATGCTCGCGCGCCTGAACGCCGACCAGCCAGGCCCACCACCAGAAGGGCGGGTGCACCAGGTCGATGCCATGGTCGAAGACATTGCCCCATTTGGACGAGGTGAGCGTCACCCGGGCGAGCTTGCCGTCCACCGTATCGAGGAAGGTCATGCCCCAGGCCGCGGCCAGGCCCCAGCCGAAATGCCCGGTCCAGAACAGGCCAAACGCCAGCAGCACGAGCAGGAAGCTGGCGAAGGTCACCTGGTTGGGCGTGATCCTGGCCAGGGCGCACCACCGGGTGACCACCCGGGCGGGGGCGGGCCAGACATATTTGGTCACCAGATCGGTGACGCCCTTGTACGAGCCCTGGAACAGACGCCGCTCGACGGCGCGCACGTCGCCGGCCGTCAGGCGACGCAGAATGGGCGGCTCGCGCTTGCGCAGTTCGCTGTTGTAGGCCGAGCCCAACTCGTGGGCGCTCATGGGGCGACATTCACCCGCCACCGCGGCGATCGCCTCGCCCGCGGCCAGTCGCCGGGCGGCGGCGCCCAGGGCGTGGATCGCGGCGGGCGCGCCGTCCTCATCGACCAGGACGACGCCAGGATGCTGGGCCAGGGCCTTGATCAGCGATTCGTCGAACACATAGCTGGCGTCCGCCGCCACCAACCCACCGGTGGTCGCCGCGCCTTCCTCCAGGCCAAGGCGCCGGAAGGTGCGATGCAGCCGTTCGGCCGCCGTCATGCCCCAGATGCGGGCCTCGCCCTCACCGATCACCCGCGCCGCAGGCCGGGTCTGTTCGTCCGTATTCGTCAATTCCACCAACCGCCTTGCGCCTGTAAGGACGTGATAGCGAGCTTCGCCCCACCCTGACTAGAAACCTTCGCCCCGTGCCGCCTTTTCGACTGGCCCATATCTCCGACCCTCACCTGCCGCCTCCCGAGGGCTCGCTGGGTCTGAGTGACCTCGTCTCCAAGCGGGCGCTCAGCGCCATCGCCTGGCGGCGAAAGGGCGGCCAGCACGACAAGGCGGTTCTCGACGCCCTGGTGGCCGATATAGGCGCCCGGGGGCCCGACCACATCGCCATCACCGGCGATCTCACCAACTTCTCCACCGCTCAGGAAGTCACCGCAGCCCAGGCCTGGCTGAGCGCCCTGGCGCCCCTCGGTCGTGTGACGGTCAGCCCCGGCAATCATGACGCCCTGGTCGGCCCCGACGAGGCGCATCGATTTGCGCCATGGGGTCCCTGGTTGGCCGATGACGAAACGCTGGCCTTCCCTCATGTCCGGGTCCGCGAGCATGTGGCGATCATCAATCTCTGCAGCGCCGTGCCCACCGCGCCGTGGCTGGCCACCGGCCGCCTGGGGCGAACCCAACTGTCGCGGTTGGTAGAGGTCCTGCCGGACCTGGCCGCGCTCGGGCTCTATCGGGTGGTGATGCTGCATCATCCGCCAGTCCCCGGTGTGGTTTCGGCCCGCAAGGCGCTGGAGGATGGCGAAGCCCTGCGGACGATCCTGGCCACCCACGGCGCCGAACTTGTGCTGCACGGCCATGCCCACGAGGCGGTGCTCGGCGCCCTGCCCGGCCCTATGGGCCCCGTGCCGGTCCTTGGCGTGCCCTCGGCCTCGGCCGCGCCCGGTGGCGGTCATCCGCCGGCCCGCTGGCATGAGATCGAGATCGGTTCGGCGGCCGATGACCGCCAGGTCTGGATCACAGCCCGCGGCCTCTCGACCTCGACCGGGGCGTTTGAGGCGCTGGGACGCTATCGTCTGGCCGCCCGCTAGCGCTGATAGCGCATGGAGATGGGGACCTGAGTGTTTCCTGGCCCGGCGCGAAACCGCACGCTCTCGAATGAGGGCAGGCCGACGCGCGTCGGGGCGTTGTTGGAAAACCCGAACCCCTCGGCGGGCATGCCGACGACCGTACGGTTGAAGTCCTGGTCGCTGTTTACGTCGTGATAGACGGCGATGGCGTAGTGGGCAGGTTCCGGCACCCAGAAACAGACCTCCGTCACCCGGGGCGTCGCCTCGACCCGCGCGCGCAGCAGCTTGCCCCTCGGGGCCAGAAACCGGCGCGCATTGTCAGGATACAGGGTGACCGCCACCTGGCCTCGAACAGGGGTCACGCCGGTGACGACGACCGAAACCTTGTGCGGGCTTTGTGGCCCGACGCAGGTCTCGGCCAGGCTCGGCGCAGCGACGCCAAGCGTCATGGCGAAGGTAAGGCCTGCAAGGGCGGTTCGGACTTTCATGGGCTGTGACGACCCCCTATGTTTGCGCCGACGGCGGATGGCGCCCGATCAGCAGGGTGCATCATGAGCAATGCGACCGCGGTGAACTTCGGTTTTCCCCACTCGCTTGTGGGTGAAACGGACCATTGGCTGGTTCTTGTGCGCCCCAAGCAACCCACATTTGGGTCTCTTGTCCTGGTGTGCAAGGAGCCAGCCCAAGCATTTTCAGATCTCAGCCGTGAGGCTTTCGAAGATCTGCAAGTCGCGGTCGGCGGCATCGAGCGCTTGCTGCGCAGCGCGGTGAATTACACCAAGATCAACTACCTGATGCTTATGATGGTCGATCCTGACGTCCATTTTCACGTGATTCCCCGCTACGAGGGCGCGCGCGAGCATGGCGGGGAGACCTTCACCGACGCCGGATGGCCGGGCCAGCCAGATCTGGGGGCGGCCGTGGCGCTGAGCCCTGAAGCCCTGCGCGCGCTCGCCGAGAAGTGGCGCCGCGAGTGGCGCGCGGCGTGACCACGGCCCTGACGCCCAGGCCCACCTTCACGTTCGGCCTGCCGCTGCTGGATCGCTACGTTCTCAGGCTGACGGCCAGCCCCATGCTGGGCTGCCTGGCGGTGACCCTGATCGCACTTCTGCTGGAGCGGGCCCTTCGTCTGCTAGACCTGCTGGCCCAGAGCAGCGACCGCTTCGGCTTCGTGGTCCAGCTGACCGGTCAGCTGGTGCCGCATTATTTCGGCCTGGCCCTGCCCGTGGCCTTCTTCGTCGCCCTGTTCATCGTCATCACGCGCCTCAGCGACGGCTCGGAGATCGACGCCCTGCTGGCCAGCGGCGTCTCCCTCCCCCGTCTGGCGACCCCTTTCATCTGCCTTGGCCTGGCGCTTACCTTGGTCAGCCTTATCGTGTTCGGCTACATGCAGCCCTACAGCCGCTACGCCTACCGCGCGGTGATGCACGCGGCGGCCAACGCCGGCTGGAACGGCGAACTGCAGGCCGGCGCCTTTGTCACCGACGACCGCCTGATCATGACCGCCGACCGGGCCGATCCCCAGGGCCAGCGGCTGGAGGGTCTGTTCATACGCCGGCTGACGCCGACCGGCCGCGAGGAGGTGATCACCGCGACCACGGCCGACCTGCAGGTGTCCCAGGACCGGCTGAATGTGACCCTCAACCTCCAGAATGGCCGACGTATCCTGGAGGGCGCGGACGGCGTCTATGACATCCTGGACTTCGACAGCTTCAACACCACAGCGCCCTTGGCCGGCGCCACCGAACTGCTTCGCGCCCGAGGCGGCGACGAGCGCGAACTGACCCTGGGCGAGCTGTCGAGCCTGGCCGCGTCCGGCGATAGCGTCCTGCCCCGCAGCACCCTCTTGTCCGAGCTCTACGGACGTTTGGCGCGGGCCGCCTTCCTGCCCTTTCTGCCTTTGATCGCCTTTCCCCTCGGCCTGGCGACCAAGCGGGGGCGGCGCACGCCCGGCCTGGTCTTTGCGGGCATCTTGCTGCTGGCGTTCCAGCACGCCCTTCAGCTTGGCCAATCCCTGGCCGAGAGCGGGGTCGTCTCGGCCTTCTTCGGAATCTGGACGCCCTTCGCCCTCTTCACCGGGTTTGGCGTCTGGATGTTCATGGGCAGTCGGGATCGCCCTGGGGAGACCCCCATCAGCCGGCTGATCGGGACGGCCGGCGACCGGATCGCCCGGGCGATGGCCGCTCGGGATGCGCGGGTCCAGGCCGCGTGAAACTCTACAGCTACATCCTGTCGATCGTCGGCACGCGCATTCTGGCCGCCGCCGCCATCCTGCTGGGGATCCTGCAGGTGCTGGAATTGCTGGAGTCCACGCCGGAGATCCTTGAGCGCGGGCTGGGCGTGGGGGGCGTCGCCTATCACGCTGTGCTGCGCCTGCCCCGCATGCTGGAGCAGGCCGCGCCCCTCGCCGTGCTGGCCGGAGCCCTCTTCGCCTTTGGACAACTGGCCCGGGAACAGGCCGTGACGGCCATGCGGGCTTCCGGCGTCTCGGTGTACCGATTGCTGGGGGTGTCGGCCCTGGCGGCCATCGGCGTTCTGGTGATCGACCTGATGGCGCTGGAAGTCGTGGCGCCGCGTACCGACCTCACTCTGGCCAACTGGTGGCGCGCCACGGCCGCCGAAGCCGACAGGTCCGATCCCGAGCTTCGCGCCTTCCGATCCGGCGACGAGCTGGTCGTGGCGCGGGCGAGCGACGAGCAGGGCGACCGTCTGGACGAGGTGCGCATCTATCGGCGCGATGCCGACGGCCAGGTCATCGAACGCATCGCCGCGCCCTCGGCCAACTATGGCGCTGAGGGATGGCGCCTCGACCAGCCGAGCCTCGTACGCTTCACCGAGGGGGAAGCCATGGCGTCCTCGGCCGAGGCGCTGATCTGGCCCACCCGGCTGCGGCCCGCCGATGTCCGCGCCCTGCTGTTCAGCGATCAGGCGCCCAGCGGCGCCACCGCCCGCCGCGCCCTGGGCGGCGTCGGCTCCGAGCGGCCGGAGAGCTACTACGCCGTGCGGGTCCATCGCACCCTGGCCGAGCCGGTGGCGGTTCTGGTCATGCTGCTGCTGGCGGCGCCTGTGGCGCTGGCCAACTTCCGCACGACGCAGGGGGCCGTGCTGTCGGCCGCCGCCCTGGCCGCTGGCCTGACCTTCCTCGTGCTGGATGGTTTGCTGACTGCCCTGGGCGAAGGCGGCGCCCTGGCGCCTGTGTTGGCCGCCTGGACGGCGCCGGCGGTGTTCGCCGCCATGGCCGTCACCGTGCTTCTCAGGATGGAGGGCTGACCCTGAGCGTCGCCGCCTCACCCGCCGCCCCACCCCTGATCATCCGGCAGGCGGTGTCCAAGTCCGACATGCGGCGCTTCATCGCCGTGCCCATGCATCTGAACGCCCACGACCCGGCCTGGATCGCGCCGCTGGTCAGCGAGCGTCTGGCGGCCTTCAGCCCCGCCGGAAACCCCTTCTTCGAGCATGCCGAAGTCGCCTTCTGGATCGCATCGCGCGGCGACCGTGATGTGGGTCGGATCAGCGCGCAAATCGATCGCCTCGCGCCCCAGAACCCGGACCGGCCCACCGGCCATTTCGGCCTCATCGCCGGGGAGGATGACCCCGAGGTGTTCGAAGGCCTGTTCGCCACGGCGGAGAATTGGCTGAAGGCCCGGGGCTGCACGCGCGCCCTTGGCCCCTTCAACCTGTCCGTCAACGAAGAGGTCGGCCTGCTGGTGGACGGCTTCGAGACGCCGCCCATGGTCCTGATGGGCCACGACCAGCCCTATGTCGGTCGCCGCATTGAGGCCCAGGGCTACGGCAAGGCCAAGGACGTCTACGCCTATCTCTGCCAGATGAGCGACGACATCCCGGCCCACATTCTGCGCCGGGTGCGCCGCGGGCCGGCCGCCGGCGTCACCCTGCGGATGCTCGACATGAGCCGCTATGACGCCGAGGTCAGCGCCATGACCGAGGTGCTCAACGACGCCTGGAGCGGCAACTGGGGCTTCACGCCGACGACCGAGGCGGAGACCGCCCAGCTGGGCAAGTCCCTGCGGGCGGTCATCGAGCCGAAGATGATCTGGTTCGCCGAGATCGACGGCGAGACCGCGGGCTTTGTCGTCCTGCTGCCCAATGTGAATGAGGCCATCGCCGACCTGAATGGGCGCCTGTTACCGTTCGGCTGGGCCAAGCTGCTGTGGCGGCTCAAGGTCGCCCGGGTGAAGTCGGTCCGCATCCCGCTGATGGGGGTCAAGCGCAAGTTCGCCGACACCCTGAGGGGACAGATGCTGCCCTTCCAGTTGATGGACGCTGGCGCCACCCAGGCCCGCGCCCTGGGCTACCAGACCTATGAGCTGTCCTGGATCCTGGAGGATAATGCGCCGATGAACCGCATCTGCGCGTCCCTCGGCGGCAAGATCTACAAGACCTACCGCATCTATCAGAAGGATCTGGCGTGACCGGGTTTCGCGCCCTGGTCCTGGCCGGCTCGCGCCCGGAAGTCGATCCCCTGCTGGCCTATGCCGATGTGGCCCACAAGAGCCTGATCCCCCTTCAGGGCCAGACGCTACTGAACCGCGTCGTCGACGCCCTGACCGCGGCTGGCGCGAGCGCCATTGGGGTCTGCACATCGCATCCGGCGGTCATCGAGGCCGTGGGCCAGATCGCCACATCCGGCCGACTGACGATCCTTCCGGCGGCTGACAGCCCCAGCCTGAGCGTCGACCAGGGCGCCCGCGCCATGGGGTTCCCCCTGCTGGTGACCACGGCCGATCACGCCCTGCTTCGGCCCGAATGGGTGCGGGCGTTCCTGGCCGACATTCCGGCCGAGGCCGACATCGCCGCCCTGCTGGCGCCCGAAACCGCGGTCAGGGCTGCTGCGCCGGACGGGAAGCGCACCTATCTCGCCTTCCGCGACGGCCGGTATTCCGGCTGCAATCTGTTCTATCTGCGCACCGAGGCCGCCCTGAGCGCCGTGGCCCTCTGGCGGCAGGTGGAGGCGCGGCGCAAGCAGCCCTGGAAGATCGCCGCCCTGCTGGGGCCGGGCATGCTGCTGGCCTATCTCGCAGGCCGCCTGACCCTGGACCAGGCCGTCGCGCGGCTAGGGCGCAAGGCCGGCGTTCGGGCCTGCGCAGTACGCGCCGCCCATGGGCTGGCGGCTGTCGATGTGGACAAGCCCGCAGATCTGGATCTGGTGCGAAGCCTGGTGGCGACTGCCTAGACAGCGACCTTGAGCTGGCTCCAGGCCTCGGTCAGGGCCAGATTGCGCGGAACGTCCTCGGGGAAGTCCATCTCCGCCCAGTCCAGCCCCTCGATGGAGGCCACAGCCACGGCGCCGGGATCGGCCGCCATCTCGTTGATCACGCTGAGATACCAGCGCTTAAGACCCTCCGGCGCGCGAAGCGCCGTCTCCACCGTGCGAACAAAGGCCGCCGCGCCCTCTGCCGAAAAGCGCAGGAAGCCGATGGATTCAGCGTCGAAGGCCGGAATGGTCTTGCCGATCGCCCGCAACTGGTCGCCCTCGGTCAGCACCTTCATATCGTCGGCGTCATAGGCGCTCTTGCGATCGATGGTCACGGTCACAGGCGCGGGCGCCGCCGCCAGCAGGGTTTGGGCGATGGCGGGCTCGAAAAGTGTGTCGCCGTTCAGCAGCAGGAAGGGACCGCTCATCTCGCCGCGGGCGAGCCAGCAGGTCGCGAGATTATCGGTCACCCCATAGAACGGGTTGAACAGGGTCCGCACCGCCATGCCCGGCAGGTCCAGCCCGGCGACCTCCGCCTCGACCAGATCGGCGCCGAAGCCTGTCACCACCACGACTTCGGAAATCCCGACCGCGTGCAGGTGGAGCAGTTGCCAGTGCAGAACGCTGCGCCCGGACAGGTCGATCAGGCATTTGGGCCGGCTGTCGGTCAGCGGCGAAAGCCGCCTGCCCTGACCCGCACTGAGCACGATGGCCTTGCGGGTTTCGTTCATCACCACGGTCGCTCTCGTCCCAAACTTTCCGGCGGATTCGACTCATGTAACAGGCCCCGGGGTCCGGCGCATCAGGGGGCCGGCCGCCAAAATCGCCGCAGCCGCGCCCGATGCGCTCCGGCTGGGCGATCATCCGCCGTCTGTGTGAATTTTACGCCCAGCCTCACGAGCCAGGGGCTTGCCTAGGATATTAATTCGATAATATTGGAACTATGGAATCTGAATCGGCGATGCTCGCCTTGTCTGCTCTCTCCCAGCCCACACGGGTGGAGGTTTTTCGCTTGCTGGTCCGTCATGAGCCTGACGGCCGGCCGGCGGGCGAGATCGCGCAGGCCTTGGGCGTTCCGGCCAACACCCTGTCGTCACACCTGGCCGTCCTGGCCCGCGCCGGCCTGGTGACGTCTGAGCGGCGCAGCCGTTCGATCATCTATCGCGCAGACCTCGAGGGGCTGCGGACCGTGATCCTGTTTCTGCTGAAAGACTGCTGCGGCGGCCGCGCTGACATCTGCGCGCCGCTGCTGGCTGAACTTGCCCCCTGCTGACCTGAGGCGCCCATGGACATCGTCATCTATCACAACCCGCAATGCGGGACGTCGCGCAACGTCCTGGAGCTCATCCGCCACGTGGGGATCGAGCCGCATGTGGTGGAATATCTGAAGACGCCGCCCACGCGGGCCCTGGTCGCTCAGCTTGTGGCCCGGATGGGGGTGAGCGTGCGCGACATCCTGCGGGAGAAAGGCACACCCTATGCCGAACTTGGCCTCAATGATCCCAGCCTGACCGATGACGCCCTGCTTGACGCCATCGAGGCCCATCCGATCCTGATGAACCGCCCGATCGTGGTCACCCCGGCCGGGGTGAAGCTGTGCCGGCCCTCTGAAACCGTCCTCGACCTGCTGCCGGCGGAGGGGCTGAAGCCCTTTACCAAGGAGGACGGCGAGGTGGTGGTCGACTCCGACGGCCGGCGGGTGCGCTGATGGCCGAGATCGCGACGCCTGTGTCGCCGCGGCGGCTGTCCTTCCTGGATCGATGGCTGACCCTCTGGATCTTCGTCGCCATGGGGCTGGGGGTTCTGCTTGGCACGGTCGTGCCCGGCCTGCCGGCCTGGATCGACAGCCTGTCCATCGGTTCGACCAACATTCCCATCGCCATCGGCCTGATCCTGATGATGTATCCGCCGCTGGCGCGGGTGAAGTACGAGGAGCTGCCCAGGGTGTTCGCCGACAAGCGCGTCCTGGCCCTGTCCCTGTTTCAGAACTGGGTGCTCGGCCCGGTGCTGATGTTCGCCCTGGCCGTCATCTTCCTCCGCGACCAGCCGGAGTACATGACCGGCGTCATCCTCATCGGCCTGGCCCGCTGCATCGCCATGGTGCTGGTCTGGAACCAGCTCGCCCGGGGCGACAACCAGTATGTCGCGGCCCTGGTGGCCTTCAACTCGGTCTTCCAGATCCTGTTCTTCAGCGTCTATGCGTGGTTTTTCCTGACCGTGCTGCCACCCCTCTTCGGCCTGGAGAGTAGTGTGGTGGCGGTCAGCTTCTGGACCATCGCCGGCGCGGTGCTGATCTATCTGGGCCTGCCCTTCCTGGCCGGCTTCCTGACCCGCCGGGTGCTGGTCCGCGCCCGCGGGGCCGACTGGTATGAAACCCGATTCCTGCCCAGGATCGCGCCCCTGACCCTGGCGGCCTTGCTGTTCACCATCCTGGCCATGTTCAGCCTCAAGGGCGGCGACGTGGTCGCCCTGCCCTTCGACGCCCTGCGGATCGCCGTGCCGCTGGCGATCTATTTCTTCGTCATGTTCGTGGTCAGCTTCCTGATGGGAAAGCTGATTGAGACCGACTATCCGCGCACGACGGCCCTGGCCTTCACCGCGGCCTCAAACAACTTCGAGCTGGCCATCGCCGTCGCCATCGCCGCGTTCGGCCTGACCTCGCCCGTCGCCTTCGCCGCGGTCATCGGACCCCTGGTGGAGGTGCCGGTCCTCGTCCTGCTGGTCTCGGTCGCCCTCTGGCTTGGCCGCCGCTTTTTCCCTGACACCGCGCCGCCGCGGGAAGACGCCGCATGAGCCGGCTGCGCGACCTCCCCGACCCCGACAGCCTTCCGGCTCTGGACCCCGCCTTCCTGGCCCGACGGCCGGCATTCGGCCTAGGCCCCGAGGATCATCCGCCCAGGATCCTGCTGCTCTATGGCTCTCTTCGGCCGATGGCCTTTTCGCGGCTCTGCGTGGAAGAGGCCGCCCGCCTGCTCCGCTTCATGGGCTGCGAGACCCGCATCTTCGATCCTTCAGACCTCCCCCTGCCCGATCAGATCCCAGGTGACGACCACCCGGCGGTCGCCGAGCTGCGGGACCACGCCATGTGGTCGGAGGGCATGGTCTGGTGCAGCCCCGAGCGCCATGGGCAGGTCACAGGCGTCATGAAGCTGCAGATCGATCACCTGCCGCTCAATATGGGCGGCATGCGGCCCACCCAGGGCCGGACCCTGGCGGTGATGCAGGTCTGCGCCGGCTCGCAGAGCTTCAATGTGGTGAACACCCTGCGTCTCCTGGGGCGCTGGATGCGGATGATCACCATCCCCAACCAGTCCAGCGTCGCCAAGGCCTACGAAGAATTCGACGAGGCGGGTCGGATGAAGCCCTCGGCCTATTATGACCGCATCGTCGACGTCATGGAGGAGCTGGTCCGCTTCACCATCCTCACGCGTCCGCACGCCCAGGGTCTGGTGGATCGCTATTCGGAGCGTAAGGCGGCGGGCGTTCCAATCGACCCCGAGCGCGATCCTTCGGCGATCGCCACCCGCCCTCAATAGGCCGATCAGCCCGCTCGTTCACGCCTTCGGTATGCAACCCCTCGGCGGCGCAAGGGATTTCCTTGATAGGCCATAGCTGTTGGCCTTCACCCCAAGGAGGAACCATGAGCCCCGCCGATAAGCCGGCTGCCCAGGCCGAAGAAGCCGCCAAGGCGATGAAGCGCAAAGAGCAGGCCGATCAGCCGCATCACCCGCAGCCGGGCCGCACGGCTGACGAAGGCATGGCGTCCAATCCCAACCCGACCATCGCTCCGTCTGGCGCGCTGGATGCGGAGGGCCAACGGCCGGTGCTGGAGCGATCGCGCAAGGCGCGCTGATCCTCGTCCCCGTCCTCAGGCTTTCCGGAGCAACACATGCAGATTCAAGTAAACACCTCCAACAATATCGAGGGGCGAGACGCCCTTATCGCGGGCGTGGAACGCGACATCCGGACGCGCCTCTCACGGTTTGAAAGCCGCCTCACCCGCGTGGAGGCGCATCTGGGGGACGAAAACGGCCCCCGCAACGAGGGCGCTGACAAGCGTTGCGTGCTCGAGGCTCGCCCCTCGGGCCTCAACCCCATCACGGTGTCCGAGAATGCGGGCTCTATCGACCAGGCCACAGCCGGCGCGCTCAGCAAGCTGGCGTCGGCCCTCGACCGGACCTTCGGCAAGTTGACCGATCGCAAGGGCCACTAGGCGCCCGCGGGGCTCAGGCGTCCTCGTCGGTCGCCAGCCGATAGCCGACGCCGGGCTCCGTCAGCAGGACCCGCGGCGCCGCGGGGTTCTCTTCCAGCTTCTGCCTTAACTGGGCCACAAGGACGCGGACGAACTGCGCGTCCACTGTGGCCTGAGGCCCCCAGACCGCGGCGATGAGCTGCTTGTGCGTCACGACGCGACCGGCGTGACGCGCGAGCGCTCGGATCAGGTCGTATTCCCGGGGCGTGAGGCGGATTTCCTGATCCTGCACGAAGGCGCGCCGTGTTGCGAAATTCACCTCCAGCTCGGCGCTGCGGAACTGCGCCTGGCCCGACAGCCGCCGATCGCGGCCGCGCACCGAAGCGCGAATTCGGGCGAGAAGCTCGCCGACGCCAAAGGGCTTGTTCACGAAGTCGTCGGCCCCGAGATCAAGCGCGGCGATCTTTTCGGTTTCCAGATCGCGGGCTGAAAGCACGACAATCGGCACTTCCGACCACTCGCGGATATGGGCGATGACCTGCTTGCCGTCCATGTCGGGGAGGCCGAGGTCCAGGATCACCACGTCACAGGCTTCGGACGCGAGATGGGCCAGGGCGGCGGCCCCGTTCTCGGCCGTCGTGACCTCATAGCCCGCGGCCGCCAGGGCAGGCCGGAGCGCGCGCAGAATCTGCGGTTCATCATCAACCAGGAGAAGATGGCCGGAGGTGGTCATGATTTGGCGCTCGGCAGAATCAGCGCGACGACCAGTCCATCCCGGTCGTCGCGGTTACGGGCGATCGCCTTGCCGCCCATCGCCTCAATGAGGCCTTTCACGATGGAGAGGCCGAGACCGGCGCCCTGAAGGTTCGTGTTCGCCGAGGGGGATCGATAGAACTTCTCGAAAATGCGCGCGAGTTCATCGGCGCGCACCCCTGGGCCTTCATCGGCGACTTCCACAATCAACATGTCATCCCGCCGTTGCAGGCTTACCTCCACGGTCCCCTGCTCGGGACTGAAGCGCAGGGCGTTCTCCAGCACGTTCGCCAGGGCCTGCTCGAAGAGAATCGGGTCCCCCCAGGCGGCGAGGCGATCGCCTTCGACGCGGATGGCGATCATGCGCCCGCCGCGTCGGCGTTCAAAGCGTCTGACCAGGCGGTCGAGGCTTTCGGCCATCTCGAAGGTCACACCCTGGATCGCGAGCGCGCCAGCCTCCAGCTTGGTCATGTTCAGCAGGTTGCCGACGAAGGCGTTCAGGCGCTCGGCCTCTTCCTGGATCGTGTCGAGGAGGTCGTTGCGCACCTCGGCGTCAAAGGTGTCGCCAAACGCCCGCAGGCTGCTGGCGGAGGCCTGGATGGACGCCAGCGGGGTTCGCAGGTCGTGGGAGATGGATGACAGGAGCGCGTTGCGAAGCGACTGCGTACGGTCAGTCGCCTCGACCTCGGCCCAGGCGCGACTGAGCCTGGCCCGCGCCACCGATGTGGCGCCCATGTCCAGCAGGACGTGAATGAGTTGGGCGCCGTCGGGCTCATCGTCGCTGCGCCAGGCTGCGGCGCCCAGACGACGGCCCTCGGCCCATAGATTGCGCAGCCGCCAATCCCCCACCTTGGCCGACGTGGCGCCAGGCGCCTCCAAGGCGGCGAGCGCATCGATCAGAGTGTCGGGCGGATCCTGGTCGGGCGCGGCGAAGCATCGTCCGTCGATCAACACCACGGCCTGTCCCTGGGCGGCCTCGGCAAGGCCGGTGGCGAGGCGCTGGGCGATTTCTGCTTCTTCATCCATTCCCGCGAAATCGCGCCCGGCCTGGAACAGCACGCCACTGGTTCGAGCCCGTTCCTGAGCGCGGATGGCGTCGTCCCGAACCCGTCCGGCCAGGCCCCCGGTCATCATGGCGACCGCCAGGAACACCACGAGGATGATGATGTCCTCCGACTCCACCCCAAAGGTGAAGCGTGGCTCGACCAGATAGAAGTTGTAGCTGACGAACCCCAGCACCGCCGCCAGGTAGGCCGGCCCAGATCCAAGCAGGACGGCGACGACGAGAACCCCGCCCAGGAAGATCATCGAAACCCGGACATAACCCAGGCCTTCGGCGACGATCAGGGCCAGGAGATTGGCGAGCAGCACGACGAGGATCGCCGAAGCATAGCCCACCAGCCTTGGCCGGCGGCGGACCCAGTTCGAAATCATGTCTGACATGAAGGCCCCTGAACGCCCCGAGGCCGATATCACAAGGGTTCGCCAGCCTCGCCGACAACGCCCAGGGGGTGAGGGACGGCGAAGCCGACGAACCGGGTCGGTAGCGGCCGACCGGGAGGCAACCTGCAAGAGGCCGTGGGGAGCGTCAATTATGGGCAGGTTATAGGGCGACTTATAAGCTTCTTATGCTTGCTCTCGCACGGCGGCGAGGCCCCTCTTCGCGCTCCTCGAATGACGGATGCGCCGGATGAACCAGCCCCGACACCTTCACGCCCGCGGGCGAGCCTAGTCCCGCGCCATGCTGCGTCCTGGCCAACCTACCCCTTGGTTCACCACGCCCTCCCCGGTGAATCCGGAGTTCGCCTTTGGCAGTCTGGGCGGGCGGTTCATGCTGATGGTGTTTCTGCCTGAGCCTGGCGAGGCCCGTGAGGTCGTCCTGGGCCATCTGCGGGCCAACAGCGGCCTGTTCGACGATGACAAGGTCTATGCCTTCGCCGTCGCCCGCGACGAGCCCACCATCGCCACCGCCACGAACACGCGCGCCCTGCGCTGGTTTTTCGATCCGGATGGAAAGGTCTCGCGCCTCTATCACGCGCTGAGCGACCAGGGGCCAAACCCCCACTTTGTGCTTATCGACCCGTCCATGCGGATCTACGCGGTTTCGCCGATTGACGGCGCCGAAGCCATGATGCGCGTCGTGGCGCAACTGCCGTCGCCCGACGACCACGCCCGGACGCCGCTGCATGCGCCGGTGCTCATCGTGCCCCGGATATTCGAGCCGGACATCTGCCGACAGCTCATGACCTTTTATGAGGAGCACGGCGGCCGACCGTCTGGCGTGATGCGAGAAATCAACGGCCAGGTTCAACCGGTCATGGACCACACCAAGCGCCGCCGCGACGCCATGGTGGAGGACGAGGGCCTGCGCGCCCTCCTCCGCCAGAGGCTTCAGACGCGGCTTCTGCCCGAGATCGCCAAGGCCTTCCAATTTCAGGTCACCCGGGTCGAACGCTATCTGGTGGCCTGCTACGACTCGAATGGTGGCGGCTTCTTCCAGCCCCATCGCGACAACACGACCCGGGCTACGGCCCATCGTCAGTTCGCCTGCTCGATCAATTTGAACGCCGAAGGCCATGAGGGCGGCGACCTGCGCTTCCCCGAGTTTGGATCGCGCACCTATCGCCCGCCCAGCGGCGGCGCCGTGGTGTTTTCCTGCTCCCTCATGCACGAGGCGACCCCGGTGACGTCGGGCAAGCGCTATTGCTTTCTACCCTTCTTCTACAACGAGCCAGCCGCCCAACTCCGCGAGCGCTACCTGGCCGAGGAGGCCGCCGCCAAGGTCGCCGCCAGCGCTGAGCCGGCTGTTCAACCGGCCTAGGCCCGTTCGGCCGCCACTAGGCGGTCGACCTGGTTCACATAGGCCTCGGCGTCGAAGCTCTTGAAGGTGTTGGGCCCCATCGACCGGACCGTGCCGAAGACCGGCTGGGTGGGCCACGGCCGGTCGTGGAGGCCGAAAATCCAGCCGACGTTGGTGTAGGAATTGGCGTCGCGGCCATCGAGAAGATAGCGGTTGTTCAGCCGCAGGATCGTGTCGAAGGCGGCTCGGGGATTGGCTGACCACTGCAGGATCTTCTTGCCCCAGTACATCCGCAGTCGGTTGTGCATATACCCCGTCGCGACCATCTCGCGCTGGGCCGCATTCCAATAAGGGTCGTGGGTCTCGCCGGCTTCCAGCTGGCTTTCGGAATAGAGATGGGGCCGCGGATCGGCCTCATGGGCCTCCAGCGTCAGCCGCGCCCATTCCGGCAAGCCATCATAGCTGTCGTAGTCGGCAGGCGCCCACCAGGCATGATTGATCGCGAGCTCACGCCGCACGATCAGTTCTTCAAGATAGACACGCTTGGTCTCGCTGTCGGGACCCACGGCCTCGCGGACGGCCAGGGCGATTTCGACGGGCGAGATCTGGCCATAGTGAAGATAGGGGCTGAGATAGGACACCGCCGCCCGCTCGGGCTTGCCACGCTCTTCGCCATAGCGGGCCAGCCCATCGTCGATGAAGGCCTGCAGTCGGCGCCGGGCCTCCACCTCGCCGCCCCTGAAACGGCGAACCGGCGCCAGGCTGTGGTCGATATCCAGGCCAGCGAGCGCCTTGAGACCGTCGCTAAGATCGATGTCTGAGGCGACCGCGTCGGTCATCCTGTGGCGCACCTCGCGACGGCGCAGCGGCGTGAGGTAGTCTTCCCACAGCCTGTGGATGCGCGGACGGATCGTGCGGGCCGCATACTCGTGCTTGTTGGAAACCTGCAGGATAGGCGCGACCACGTCGCCCTCGACCCGGATCAGGGGCCTGTCCATCGCCTCGGCGAGATCACGCCGCCACTGGCGTTGCAGGCGAAGATAGCCGGCGTCGCAGACCACCAGGGCCGCATGCTGCGACAGTTCCAGGGCGACCTTGTCCGGCTGGCCCTTGCGGATGACGAAGCCGACCCCGCGCCCCGCCAGGCTCTCGGCCACATCGGCGAGACCTTGAAGCATGAAGGCGTAGTGGCGGGCGCTGGCTTCGGGATAGGCTTCGGCCAGACCGAAGCCAACCAGCACGGGCAAGCCGCGATGGTTGGCTTCTTCGATGGCGTATTCCAGGGCGGGGTTGAACTCCGCGCGCTGGGCCGACTGCATCCAGTAGAGGACATAGCGGGCCTCGCGGCCCTCAGGGGCGTCCTTGAGCGCGCGGATACGCGTAGACTGGATCGCCATGAGGGCCGCTAAACGTCGCTACTTCTGACGCCAGGCGCCATCAGCGGTCTGGTAGAATTCGCCAGGGCGCAGCCGCGAGGAGACCACCTCGGTAAAGGCCGCCGCGCCCGCGGCCGCCTCGGACACGCCATTGCGCGCCGCCGCCTGCCGATAAAGCGCCGCCCGGCCAGCATTGATCTCGTTGACCGCCGCCTGCAGGGCCGCGTCGCCCGAGCCGCTGACGAAGCCGAGATAGCCGTCGTTTTTCTCGCCCACCGTGCCCTGAGCCTTGGCCGCGTCCACCTGGGCCTTGGCCTGGGCGCTTTGAGCGAAGGCGGGGCCGGCGATGGCGCCGACGGTGACCACTCCGGCCGCGCCCAGAATGGCGGCGGCGAGAGCCAGATATTTCATGCGGGTCATGAGCATCCCCTAGAACAGGTTCGGATTCTGCTGGATCAACGCTCGGACATCTTCGTCCAGGCGCACGCGCACATCGGCGTCCAGCTTTGCATAGATATTGATGGGATCGACCTGGACCCGCACCGTCGGCGTACAGGCGCCGAGCGCGGCCCCCAGGGCCGAGGCGCCCATCAGCACCCCGATCATATGTCTCTTTGTTGTCGTCAAGGTCACGGCTCCCTCGGGTGTGCGAGTTTTAGCGTTCAAGCTCATTCTGGCGAAGGCGGCTGAACCGCGCCTGAACCGTTGTAGTCCTGAGCGGCGGCATAGTCGGCCAACAGCTCATTCAGGTTGAGCGACGTGTCCAGCGTCAAATCCACCTTTGTGCCAGATGGCAGGGGAAGCTCCTTGTTGAGGAAGCTGCGGCTGATCAGTTCGCCCAGGGTCAGACGGATTTCCTGTCGCTGCGGCGGGCTATGCTCGCCCCGGATCTTGAACAGCACGCCCAGGCGTCCGCCCGGCAGGCTGTTGACCTCGGCGTCCAGCAGATCAAAGGCCAGATGCTCCATGGCCTGATAGGCGAAATCGACCGCCGCATTGGCGTGATCTTCCTGGGCCACAGGCACAGCCTGGTCGCCAAGACCCTCGGCGCTGGCGCTCGCCGCCCCGCCGGTGGCGTCGACCTGGGTCAGGGCTTCCCGGCGAATGGCCAGCCGCCCCGGCGAAATGGCCGTGAGCTTGCCCTGGATGAAGGTCACGCCGTCAGGGCCGACCACGAAGGGCAATCGCCCGCTGACCACGGCGTCCAGATCGACCCGGTCGGCGAAGGGAGTGGCCTCGACGAACTCGGACAACTGGACCGCTTCGATCACCAGCTCGCCGGGCCAGGACTTGGTCTGATCGAGGGGGATCGACATGGGCGCGATCCGCACCGTGCCGCCGCCGACCTGGAAGGCGCCGGCCGACAGGGTCAGCTGATCAGGCAGCAGCTGGAAGGTCACCTGCGACCCCGTCACGGGAGCCAGAATCTGGACGGTGTTGGCCTTCAGGACCTGGTCTGGCGCGGTTTCCAGGGGGACCAGGCTGGTGAATTCGATCTGGCCGTTCAGGCCCTGGACCGCGCCGGCCGGACTTTTGAAATCAAGCGACGGCACGTCGAGGCGGCCCCGGCTTTGCAGGCCCCCGGGGTTCCAATCGATGGCGCCGATGAACAGCGCCGATCCCTCGACCGGCTCGCCCACGACCTCGGCCAGGGGCGACAGCGCGGCGGGTTGAAGGCCTTCGGCGGTGAAGGCCAGGGTTCCGGTGTCGATGGTCACGCCCCCGGCCCCGCTGGCGCCACTGTGGCGCAGGCCGATCTCGGCCACCCGATAGCCGCCGGACTCTAGTTCGAGGGCGCCGGTCCAGGCATCGGCCTGCAGGCCCACGACGCCGGTCAGGTCCAGCGGATGGAAGCGCGGTTCGGCGCTGGTGTCTGAAACCTTCGCCCGCGCCACCTGCGCCTCGACGAACAGGCCTGCACGATTGGTCCCCAGCCGGAGATCGGCCTCGGCTCCGCTGGCGCGGGCGAGGAGAAAGGGAATGTCGGCGCTGGCGGCCTTGGCCGTGGCGTCGAGAGCCCATTGTCCGCCCTGGACGACCACCAGGGGCTGGTCTGTGGGACAGAGCTCGGCCTGGATGTCGACGACGCTGGTCTCTCCCGTTTCGAGCCGCGCCATCTGGAAGGGCGCGCAGCCGCTGGCGACAAAGGTCATCCGACCGTCGGCGACGTTCAGGCGGCCCTGGGCCTGGCCCTCCATCCCGCGCAAGGGGCCGAAGTCCGTCGCGAAGGTCAGTCCTGCGGTGGCGGCGAGCTTGCCGACATCAAGCCTATAGCTGGCGACCTGGGCTTCGATCTGCGGCAGCCCGCCCCCCGATGTGGCCAGATTGAGCGCGCCGCCCTGGCCGCCATAGAGCGGGGCCCCGGCGCGCGGGCTCACTCGAACCAGCCCGCCAGACGCCGTCCGAAGGGTCGCGGCCTGGGCGAGGCCAACCCGGACGTCGCCGCCGCCGAGGCTCAGCCGGACCTCAGGGGCCGCTAGCTGGAAGTCCGCGGCGGCGCGCTTGATCGCCGCGAGCTCGGCAAAGTCGTCAGGGGTTACGGCCCCCAGACCACTCCACCCCCCTGCCCCCGCCATGGGGCCGGAAAGATTCAGGACGAGCCCGCCGGCGCCATAGGCCGCCGCGCCGTCGAGACTTGCGGTTGCACGACGGAGGGCGAGGTCGCCGGCCCTCACATCTTCGGCCTCCAGGCTGGTTCGGACGTCGCCCGTGAATTGGCCCCCCTCGCCGCGGCGCCAAGCCATGTTGTCCGAGGCCGCCGAGGCCTTGATCACGCCGAGATTCGCGCCGGCGTTCGACAGCCCCTCGCCGCTGACGGTGACAGCGGTCTGGCCCCGTAGACTCAGCCGGTCGAGGGCGCCCTGGGCCACACCCCGGAAGCTGCCGTTCAGGCGAACGCGGTCGCCCTTGATTTCACCGTGGGCGAACTCGGCGGCGTTGAGGTCGGCCACCAGAACCACCGGACCGTCGATCGCGCGGGCTTCAAGATCGGGATAGGCCGCAGCGGCGGCCAGGTTCAGGGCGCCGCGGCCAAACGTGGTCTCGCCCAAACGGCCGGACGTGAGCGCGCCCACGAAGCTGAGGCTGCTCCGCCCGTCCCGGGTCACGAGGCCGATGCGGGCGTCGGCGATATCCAGCTTCAGGGCGTCCGTTTCGAACCGCGTGGGCTCCATGCGCCCGGAAAGACTGACAAGCACGCCTTGCGACATATGGGCGTCGGCGTGGATGACCGCCTGGCCTGAGGCGTGTGTCACCCGCAGCACGCCGTCCTCGACCAGGATCTCGGGCGCCGGCGTGTCAGCCCGCGCCGGCCGGTCTCTGAGTTCGGCGATCAGCGGATCGAGCTGACCCAGGCTGACGCCGGTCTCTGTCAGCTGGATGCGGATATCCGGCTGGAGCAGGCGTATCCGCGCCACCTCGACGCCAAAGGCCTCCCCGCGCCAGGGGCCAGCCAGGCGATAGCTCACCTCCGCCCGCGCGGCGGTGACGATGGGGGAAGCAGCGGGGCCGATCCGAAGCTGGCCCACCAGACCTCGCGGCCCGAGGGATTCGAAGCTCGCATCGGCCTCGACGCCGCGGGCCTGCAGCCACCCGACCAGCGCCTCCCGCGCCAGATGCCGACGGGCGCCATAGGCTATGGCCAGGGCGATGAGCAGCACGGCCACCACGGCAAGCACCAGCCAACGCGCCTTGGGCCGGCGGGCTGTGGCGGCTTTCGAGCCGGTCGCGGAGGGGGAATCTGATGAACGTGTCACGGAAGGTCCGGCGATAATGCGCAGGCTTCGCTATTGGCTCCAACCCTCCCTTGAAAACCACGGAAGCCGCCTGGCCCGCGCAGCCTAGGACAGAGCCTGTGGCGCGAACATGGCGCGCCCCAGACGCCCCAGGGCTGGCCGCTTCAGGCCGGGCGCCTCAAGGGACGTCGTCCGGCGCCTGGGACAGGGGCGGCGCCACCTCTTCCAGAGGCCGACGTTCAGCCACGACGCCCAGCTTCATTTCCACAAGCGCCGCCAGCACCATGAGCCCGCCGCCCAGGAGGTAGCCCCAGAGAATCTGGCTGCGTTCGCCGGTATCGATCAAGGCGCCGAACAGCACGGGTCCGCCCACGCCGCCGATCAGGGTGCCGAAGGCGTAGAACATGGAGATGGTCACCGCCCGGATCTCCAGGGGGAAGCTCTCGCCGATGGTCAGATAGGCGGCGCTGGCGCCGGCCGAGGCGAAGAAGAAGATCACCGTCCAGGCCGCGGTCTGGGCCGGCGCCGACAGCAGACCTGCGCTGAACAGCCAGCCAGTGATGCACATCAGCACGCCGGCCACCCCGTAGGTCAGACTGATCATCGGCTTTCGACCCCAGGAGTCGAAGAATTTCCCGAGCAGGAGCGGCCCCATGAAATTCCCCACGGCGAAGGGGAGCATGAACCAGCCGATGCTGGCCGGCTCGATCCCATAGAACCGGGTGAGAATAAGGGCGTAGGTGAAGAAGATGGCGTTGTAGCAGAAGGCCTGGGTGGCCATCAGGACGATGCCGAGCACGGTCCGTTCCGGATAGCGGCGTATCAGGGTCCTGCCGATCTCCACCCAGCTGGTCGTAGTGCGCCGGATCAGGCGGAGGCTTTGCAGGCTCTCATGCGGCGGCAGCTTCTGGCCGGTGGAGCGCTCCACCCGGGCCTCGATCTCGGCGATGATCGCCTCGGCTTCGGCCTCTCGCCCGTGGGTCATCAGCCACCTGGGACTCTCAGGCATGAAGCGCCGGATCCAGATGATGATCAGGGCCAGGGCCCCGCCGATGATGAAGGCCAGCCGCCAGCCCAGTTCCTGGTCGATGAAGGTGGCGTTGAGCAGAAAGATCGAGGCCAGCGCCCCAAACGCCGCCCCGACCCAGAAGCTGCCATTGATGACCAGGTCGGTGAACCCGCGTCGACGGGCGGGGATCAGTTCCTGGATGGCGGAGTTCACCGCCCCATATTCGCCCCCGATGCCCGCGCCGGTCAGAAAGCGGAACACCATGAAGGACCAGAAGTCCCAGGAGAAACCCGTGGCGATCGTCGCGATCATGTAGACGAAGACCGTGGCGGTGAAGAGCTTCTTGCGCCCGAACCGGTCTGTGAGGCGGCCGAACAACAAGGCCCCGACCACGGCCCCGAGAATATAGGCGCTGCCGGTGAGGCCGACCTGGGTGGCCGTCAGGTTCAGGCCGTCGGAACCTGCGATGGCCGGCGACAGCGAACCGACCAGAGTTACTTCCAGCCCGTCGAGGATCCAGGTCACCCCCAGCGCTGTCACCACCAGCCAGTGGAACCGGCTCCAGGGCAGGCGATCCAGCCTTGCCGGGACATTGGTGACGAAGACGTCGGAACGGGCCATGGACTTCCCCCCTTCTCTCGCGAGCCGCCGGCCTAACGCATGAACAGGCAGGCTGGACGCACGGCTGCTGCGGGAATTTCAGGCGCAGGCGCTTTCGTCCTGCGAGCCGCAGCGCTATGGGGGCGGCATGTCACCCCCTGAAATCCTCGTCGACGCCCGGGGTCACCGCTGTCCGGTCCCCACGCTGCGTCTCAGGCGCGCCCTGGAGGCTGCGCCGCCGGGGGCGCGGATCCGGCTGTTGGCCGACGATCCGCTGGCCCGTATCGATGTGCCCCACTTCGCCGCAGCGGTCGGCGCCGTGGTCATCGCCCAGGAGATGCGCGACGGCGCGCTCAGCTTCCTGGTCGAGAAGTCAGTCTCGGGTTCTGGGGACGGAGATCCCGCAGAAGGCTGAGACGGCGGTGCTCGTCCAGCCGGATTTCGATCTCCGTGGCCAGGGCGCCGCCGAAGAAGACGGCGTTCACGCTCCAGGACAGCCAGATCAGGAACACCACCACGGCGGTGACCGAACCATAGGTCGCGCCCAGATGGGCGATCTGCTCCACATAGAAGGCGCTGGCCCATGACGCGAACAGGCAGAGCATGGCCGCGGAAAACCCACCGCAGACCGAGGCGCGCCAGTCCACCGTGCGTCGGGACATGGCGTAGCGATAGATGAGGCTCATCCCCAGGGTCAGGCCGGCGCTGGCCCAGGTCCATTCGCTGTAGAGCCAGGACACGCCGGCCAGGGGCCGCAAGTCCATGGTGGCCGCCGCCACCCGCAGCCCCAGGAACAGGGATGACACCAGGCCCATCATGGCCGCCGCCGCCAGAAGGACCATGAGGGCCAGCAGATTGAAGCCGACGAATCCCCGCGGGTCCGGCTCGTCGTGAATGAAGGACAGGCCCGCCAGCAACGCCTTGAAGCCGCGATGGGCGGCGTAGGCGCCGATGACCAGCGCCACGCCGCTCTGGGCCGAGATGGCGTCCCGCGGCGCATGGGCCAGACGCTCAAGCTCGGCCTGGAACAGGTCCCGGGCGCCGGTGGGCATCAGGCGCGCCAGGGCTTCAGCCTGGAATTCCGCCTGGGCCGGGTCGGCCAACAGGCTGTAGGCGCCGATCAGCAGGGCCACGGCCGGAAAGATGGCCAGCATGATGAAGAATGACGTCCCGCCCACGTAGAGCATGACATCACGACCCCACAGTCGGGTCAGGGAGCGCCCGAGCGTGGACAGCCCCAGGCGCCCCGCATGGATCGGGTCCCAGCCACGCAAGCTCAAGCGGTCCAGCTCCTGGTGGATCGACATGGGCGCAGGTTGATCAAGGAATGGGACGGGGCGCAAGCGTCCCTTCAAAGGTGACGACGCGCCCCCAGCTTAGCCAGGGGCGCGCCATCGATGGGCGTGTCAGCCATCGGGTCGGCGCCGCTTCGAGGGACGGGAGAGCGCGGCGTTCAACCTGGGGACACTATTGAGCCCGGCGGCTGAACCGCATCTGAACGGAGTTACGCCTTCCCGTTCAGAGTCTTAGGCCGGATCGGCGACGGCGCCCGCACTCCGTAGCGCGGTGATGTCGGCGGCCGAGAATCCCCAGTCCGTGAGGGCGCTGTCGTCATGGGCGCCAATGGCCGGGGGCGGCCCCTGGATGGCGCCAGGCGTGGCGGAAAACCGCGGCGCAGGCGCCGGCTGCACGACTCCGGACACGTCGACGAAGGTCTGCCGGGCCTGGTTGTGGGGGTGACTCGGCGCCTCATCCATGTCGAGGACCGGCGCGAAGCACACATCGGTGCCGCCCATGATCTCGGTCCACTCGTCCCGGGTCTTGCCGGCGATGACCTCGGCCAGCTTGCCGCGCAGGCTCTCCCATTCGCCGCGGTCCATCTGTTTCTGGAAGGCGGGATCGGTGATTCCGGTCTTCTCCAGCAGCAGGGCGTAGAACTGCGGCTCGATCGAGCCGATGGAGACCCACTTGCCGTCCTTGCACTGGTAGGTGTCGTAGAAGTGGGCGCCGCCATCGAGCAGGTTGTTGCGACGGCCGGGCGACCACATGCCAGACGCCTTGAAGCCATAGAACATGGCCATCAGCGAGGCCGCGCCGTCGCTCATGGCGCAGTCGATGACCTGCCCCTGCCCGCTTTCCCGGGCATGGATCACCCCGGCCAAAAGGCCGAAGGCGAGATAGAGCGCGCCGCCGCCGAAATCCCCCACCAGGTTCAGGGGCGGCACGGGCTTGTCCTGCGTGCCGATCGCGTCCAGGGCGCCGGTGATGGCGATATAGTTCATGTCGTGGCCAGCCGCGTGCGCATAGGGGCCGGTCTGGCCCCAGCCGGTCATCCGGCCATAGACGAGCTTGGGATTTCGCTTCAGGGCGACCTCAGGGCCAAGGCCCAGCCGTTCCATCACGCCGGGCCGGAAGCCCTCGAACACCGCATCGGCGCCCTCCATCAGCTTCAGGCAGGCCTCGATCGCCTCGGGCGACTTCAGGTTCATGCCCACCGAGCGGCGGCCTCGGGCGGTGATGTCGGCGGGTGAAGCGCGCCCCTTGCCCATCCGGTCGATCCGCACGACATCGGCGCCAAGGTCCGAAAGCAGCATGCCGGCGAAGGGTCCAGGCCCGATCCCGGCGAACTCGATGACCTTCAGCCCCGTTAGCGGTCCCTGGCCCATCTGCGATCTCCCCTATGTGATTTTGCGCCAGCCTAGAGCCCGTGACGCCCCGTCAGCCAAGCCAACTCAGGGCAGAGATTGACCATCGTCGATCGTGATGAGCGTACCCGTAATGGCGCGCGCCGCCGGTCCAGCCAGCATGAGGAGCGCCACGTCCAGGTCGTCAGCCTCCATCAGGCGTCGCCGGGGAAAGCCCTTGATCTGGCGCTGGCCGGCCTCGGTGGCGAACCAGGCGCCATTGATGTCGGTCTCCACATAGCCGGGGCAGAGCGCATTCACAGCGATCCCATGCCGCGCCCACTCCCGTCCGAGCGACTTGGTCAGCATGGCCACCGCCGCCTTTGACGCACAGTAGGCGGGCAAGCCCGGCAAGACCGTGTGGCTGGCGATGGAGGCGATGTTGACGATCCGCGCGGCGCCCTGCTCGGCCACGCCGCTGTCGATCATCTGCCGCGCGGCGGCCTGGGCGCAGAAGAAGACCCCGCGGACATTGACGTCGAAGGCCTGGTCCCAGGCCTCTGGGGTGAGATCCAGCGCGCGCCCCTCCCCGCCGACGCCCGCATTGTTGATGAGGATCGACACTGGCCCGATCTCGTCCGCCACCGCGTCGAACAGCGGCGCGATTTCGCTGAGATTGGTGACGTCCAGAGCCCGGGCATGGGCGCGCCCGCCGGCCTCGGTGATGGCGCGGGCTTCCGCCTCCACCTTGTCCAGGCGCCGGGCGGTGAGGACGACCTCAGCGCCGGCGGCCGCCAGGACGCGGGCGAAATGGGCGCCGAGCCCTCCCGATGCGCCGGTGACAAGCGCCACCTTGCCCTGCAACGTCTGATCCGCGACCATTGGCCCCTCCTCCAGATGCGAGGCGCGTGGCCTCGTCCCTCGCCCGCGCCTCTGCGGCGGGATAACGTCTCGAAGCCCGATTCTGCCGCCGAGGCGGCCAGACGTCGGGAACTTGTTTGCGTCAAAGGTGCAGAGAATGTCCGCAGGCGTCCAGGCGCGTGTCCTGATCATCGCGCGAGACGATGGACTGGCCGGTCCGCTGGCCGAGGGGCTTGACCGCCTCGGCTGGCGCACGATCACCGCGCGGGGTCCGTATGCGGGAATCGCCGCCCTGGCCGATCTGCAGATCGAGGCGGCCATCGTCGACCTGCATAGCGGCGGGCCCGAGGCGCGCACCCTGGCGCGACGGCTGAAGGCCGCCTGCGCCCCGCGCCGCCTCCCCGTGGTGGCCATCGGCGCCCCCGACGACGAGGACCTGGACTTCGATCTCATTCTGGCGCCGCCGCTGCATCCGGCCCAGGCGGTCCTGCGCCTGGAGAACCTGGTGCGCATGGCCGTGGCCGAGGAGGAGTATGAGCTCCGCCACGAGACCTTCGCCGAGAAGAACCGCGCCCTGGACCCGGCCGATATCGATCCCGCCCCCTTCCGCGTGCTGGCGATCGGTGAACCGGCGCCGCAGTTCTTGGCCCTGTCCAATGCGCTCGCCCGCAGCGGCGCCGAGGTGGTGGGCGCCTTCACCGCCTATACGGCGTTCGACTATCTGCACGAGCGGCCGTTCGACACCGTGGTCCTGTGGGCCGGGGACAACCCCAATGAGGCCCTGTCCATCGCTGCGGGCATGCGCCGGAACACGCGCCTCTATCACGTGCCCGCCCTGCTCTACATGCGCGAGGAATCCTACATGACCATGTCGGAGGCCTTTCACCGGGGCGTGTCCGACGTGGCCTCGCCCGGCACGGCCGAGAGCGAGACCGCCGGCCGGGTGATGGAGCTGGCCCGCAGCTATCGCCGCCAGACCGCGACGCGCAAGGCGCTGGAACATGCGCGCAGTTCGGGCCTGATGGACCCGGCGACGGGCCTCTTCACACGGGATCTGTTCGCGACCCATCTGGGACGCCTGGCCCAGGCCGCGCGCATCCGCAACCGGCCGCTGTCGGTCTGCGTCCTGAAGGTGTCCGAGCGCGCCGAGGTGGCCGAGGCCCGCGCCCAGGGCTGGCTTGACCGCGCCGTCCCTCAGATCGGCGCCATGATCGGCCGGCTGGTTCGGGTGGAGGACACCGCCGCCCGACTGAGCCACGAGGTCTTCGCCCTCGCCCTGCCGGCCACGCCGGCCGCAGCCGCGCGGGCGGCGGGCGAGCGGATCGCCGCGGTGATCGGCTGCACGGCCTTCGAGGCTGGCGAGGGCAAGCCGCCCTTCGTGGTGGAGTTCGATATCGGCGTCGCCGAGGTTAGCCCGGCCCAAGGCGCCGGCCGCGCCCTGGAAGAAGCCGCCCGCAAGGCCATGGCGACCTAGGCGGCGAGCGCCAGCCGCGAGAGTTCGGTGAGGATGCGTTCGGCGGCGTTCAGCCGCTGCTCGGGGCTTTCCCATTCGCCCTTGACCACGGCCTTGTTGTCCGGCCGCAGACGCCAGCCCATCTGGTTGCGGTGGACGAACTCGATCAGGCCGCCCGGGTTCGGGAAGGCGTCGTTGCGGAAGGTGACGACCGCGCCCTTGGGGCCAACATCGATTTTCGACACGTTCGCCTGACGGCACATGCCCTTGATGGCCACGACCTTGAGCAGCTGATCGGTCTCCGGCGGCAGCGGGCCGAAGCGGTCGATCAGCTCGGCGGCCAGGGCCTCGCGGTCGGCGGCCTGCTCGGCGTCTGACAGGCGGCGATAGAGCGAAAGGCGCACATTCAGGTCCGGCACATAGGCCTCGGGGATCAGCACGGCGGCGCCGGTGTTGATCTGCGGCGACCAGCCGCGATCGACCACGCCCTCGGCCCCGACCAGCTCCTTGAGCTCGTTGACCGCGTCCTCCAACATCTGCTGGTAGAGCTCGACGCCGATCTCGCGAATATGTCCTGACTGTTCTTCGCCCAGCAGATTGCCGCCGCCGCGGATGTCCAGGTCGTGACTGGCCAGCTGGAAGCCGGCGCCCAGACTGTCGAGGGACTGCAGCACACGCAGCCGCTTCTCCGCCGACAGGGTGATGGGCTTGTCTTCCGGCGTGGTCATATAGGCATAGGCGCGCGCCTTGGCCCGGCCGACCCGGCCGCGGATCTGATAGAGCTGCGAGAGGCCGAACATGTCGGCCCGGTGGATGATCAGCGTGTTGGCCGTAGGGACGTCCAGGCCCGACTCTACGATCGTGGTCGAGAGCAGCACGTCGTACTGGCCGTCATAGAAGGCCGACATGACCTCTTCGAGCTGGGTCGGCGCCATCTGGCCGTGGCCGACCACGAAGCGCACCTCCGGCACGTTTTCGCGCAGGAACCGCTCCAGGTTTGGCAGGTCGGCGATCCTGGGCGTGACGAAATAGGCCTGGCCGCCGCGATACTTCTCCCGCAGCAGGGCTTCGCGCACCGTGATGGGATCCCACGGGGTGACATAGGTGCGCACCGCCAGGCGATCGACCGGCGGGGTGGCGATGATGGACATCTCGCGGATGCCCGACAGGGACATCTGCAGGGTGCGCGGGATCGGCGTCGCAGTCAGGGTCAGCATGTGCACGTCGGCGCGCAGCTCCTTGAGCTGCTCCTTGTGCTTGACCCCGAAGTGTTGCTCCTCATCGACGATCACGAGGCCCAGGTCCTTGAACCCGACCTGCTTGGACAGCACCGCATGGGTGCCGACCACGATCTCGATCTCGCCGGTCTTGAGCCCTTCACGGGTCTCGGCCGCCTCCTTGGGCGGTACCAGGCGCGACAGGCGCCGCACCTTGATCGGCCAGCCCTGGAAGCGGGCTTCGAAGGTCTTGAAGTGCTGTCGGGCCAGAAGCGTGGTGGGACAGACGACCGCCACCTGCTGACCGCTCATGGCCGCCACAAAGGCCGCGCGCAGGGCGACTTCGGTCTTGCCGAAGCCGACGTCGCCGCAGATCAGCCGGTCCATGGGTCGGCCAGAGCCGAGGTCGGTCAGCACGTCGCCGATGGCGTTGAGCTGGTCTTCCGTCTCCTCATAGGGGAAACGGGCGCAGAACTCGTCGAACACCCCCTGCGGCGGATCGATGCCCGGGGTGGTCTTCATGGCGCGCTCGGCGGCGATGCGGATCAGGCCGCCGGCCATTTCGCGCAGCCGCTCCTTGGCGCGGGCCTTGCGGGCCTGCCAGGCCGCGCCGCCCAGGCGGTCGAGAACCACCCCGTCGGATTCTGCGCCATAGCGGCTGAGCAGGTCGATGTTCTCGACCGGCAGATAGAGCTTGGCCTCGCCGCCGTACTGCAGTTCCAGGCAGTCGTGCGGCGCGCCCTGGATGTCGAGGGTCTTCAGGCCTTCATACCGGCCGATGCCGTGCTCGATATGGACGACCAGGTCGCCCGGCGTCAGGGCCGAGGCCTCGGCCAGGAAGTTGGCCGCGCGGCGGCGCTTGCGCGGCCTCGCCAGACGGTCGCCCAGGATGTCGGTCTCGGAAATGACCGCCAGCTTGTCGGTCTCGAAGCCGGCTTCCAGCGGCAGAACCACCCGCTGCGGCGTCTTCGGATCGGCGGCCTTGGCCGCCTGCCAATAGGCGGCCTGGGAGATTTTCGCCAGACCGTGGTCGGCCAGCATGCCGCCGAGGCGTTCGGACGCGCCCTCGCTCCAGGAGGCGAACAGCACCCGCTTGCCGGCCGCCGTCAGCGCCTTGGCGTGGTCCACCGTGGCCTCGAACAGATTGACGCTGTCGCGCTGGCGTTCGGGCGCAAAGCTGCGTCCTGCCCGGGCGCCGAGGTCGATGACCTGCTCGCCCTCGACGGCGTTGAAGGCGGAGAACCGGCGGTTCGGCCGCACGGCCAGGGCCTGCTCCCATTCCTCGGCGTCGAGATAAAGCCGCTCGGGCGACAGGGGCCGATAGTTGGACTTGCGACCGGCCTCGGCCCGCGCCGAATAGGCGTCCTGGACCATGGATAGACGCTCATCACGAGCCTCGGCCGCCAGGTGATCGACGCCGATCAGGGTCCCGGCCGGCAGATAGTCGAACACCGTCTCAAGGGCCGGATAGTAGAGCGGCAGCCAGTGCTCCATCCCCGCCCGCCGGCCGCCCTCGCTGACCGTGGCGTAGAGGGGATCGTCGCCCGCCGCGCCGAAGGCCTCGATATAGCCGCGCCGGAAGCGCGAGACGGCCTCGGCGTCCAGCAGGGCCTCGCTGACCGCCAGCAGTCTGATTTCGGTGAGCTGGCGGGTGGAGCGCTGGGTCTCCGGATCGAAGGCGCGGATGGATTCGAGGATGTCGCCGAACAGGTCCAGGCGGACGGGCTCGTCCGCAGACGGCGGAAAGACGTCGATGACCCCGCCGCGGATCGCAAACTCGCCGCGCTCCGACACGGTCGAGGCCCGCTGGTAGCCGTTGACGGCGAAATAGCGCTCCAGATCAGCGATCAGCACCTGGCGGCCCACATGGGCGCTGAACGAGGCGGCCTCCACGGCGGACCGGGGCGGAACCCGCTGGATCATGGCCGGCACCGCGGCCACCAGCAGGGCCGGCTTCTTGGGATCGAAGCCGCCAGCGGCCAGGCGCGCCAGGGTGGTCATGCGTTGGGCGGCGACGCCGGGCGACGGGCCGATCCGGTCATAGGGTAGGCAGTCCCAGGACGGCAGGCGCATGACCTCCACATCCGGGGCGAAGAAGGCGAAGGCCTCGGCGAAGGCGCTCATCCGGGCTGTGTCCCGGGCGATGAAGACGCTCAGGCCGCCGCGGGCGCGCAGGATGTCGGACATCACCAGGGCGTCGAAGCCCTCCGGCGCGCCGACCAGGTCGATGCGCTCGGGGTCGGTATTGATGCGCTTGAGCTGGGTGGCGCTCGGGCCCGCGCCGTCAGCCGCCATGGGGTGCGCCGAGGGACTTGTGAGCCACGTCCCGGAAGGCCTTGATCATGTTCATGATCTCGCCATCGAACTCAGGCGGCGTGGGAACGCGCTCAATGATCCAGGCATAGATGTCCTGGTCGGGTTGATCGAGCAGATGCTCCAGGGTGTCGAGCTGGGCCTCGCTGAGATCGCGGGCATGGTTGTCCACAAACGGCCCCAGGATGAGGTCGGCTTCGACAAAGCCCCGATGCCAGGCTCGGAACTTCAGGCGCTTCAGGCGGATGGCGTGTGCGTCAGACATTGAGGCCGCGGATATAGAGCGCCGGCCCTTGGGGCGCCAGCACCATCGGTCCTCAATCGCCCCCGAACCAGAAGAAGACGAGGCTCTCCAGGGGGGCGTCGCCGATCTGGCCGTCGAGCCAGAGCACCGTCGCCGGTTCGGCGCCGCTCGGGTCAGAGGCCTGGGCCTCGCGCAGCCGATCGAGATCGAGCCGCCCCCGGAACCGAATCTCGCCGACTTCCGGCGCCGCGCCGACAAACGCGACGCCGCCGGCGCCCACGCGATAGGCCGTCGGCAGGACCCGGACCCGGCGCTCGTGCCCCTCCTGGCCCAGCTCGTTGGTGACCAGGGGGCTGGAGAGATCTGCGAACTCCAGCATGACCGGGGCATAGGTCTCCATCCGCTCACCCTGCTCCCAGGCCGTGAACTCCATCTCGCTGCCGATATGGATGTGATCCAGCCGCAGGTCGCCGATCCGGATCTCCTCGGTTGGCAGGTAATAGCCAAACAGGTTTTCGTTCTCGATGTGCGCGAACCCGACGGTGGCCGGGGGCGTCACCGGGATCGGCAAGGGCTCCAGCTCCGTCTGTGAATAGGGCGGCGCAGAGACCTGCGCCTCGTCGCCCGCTCCACAGCTGCCCAGCATCATCGCCAGGGCGAGGCCCGTCAGCGCTCGTCTCATGAACCATCCCCAGCTTTCGCCCACATCGGCGCAAGATCACCATAGCCGACAAACTGCGTCCACCGCGCGCCGGGCGAACGGTCGCGCTATGTTCTTGGCCATGCGCCCGGAGATTCTCTTCCCCCTGTTCGCCCCGGTCGACACGCTGAAGGGCGTGGGACCGCGGGTTGCGCCTTTGCTGGAGAAGCTGGCGGGGCCGATCGTCCGGGACGTGGCCTTCCTGGCGCCCCACAGCCTCATTCATCGCCATCCGGCCCGGGTGGACGCCGCCCTCGAAGGGGCGGTCCAGACCTTCGTGGTGACGATCGAGGCCTATCAGCCGCCGCGGAGCCCTTCCCAACCCTGGCGGGTGCGCGCCTTCGACGGCACGGGTTTCCTGACCCTGGTCTATTTCGGCGGCCTGGGCGGGCGCATCGAGGCCCAGCACCCGATCGGCGCCCAACGGCTGGTGAGCGGCAAGGTCGAGCGGTTCGGCTCGGAGATCCAGATCGCCCATCCGGACTATCTGGTCCCGGTCGAGAAGGCCGACCAGATCCCCGAGATCGAGGCTGTCTATCCGGCCACGGCCGGCCTGCCGGCCCGCACGGTGCGGCGACTGGCCCTGGACGCCCTGGCGCGGTGTCCCGACCTCGCCGAATGGCAGGACCCCGCCTGGCTCGCCCGCCAGGGCTGGGGGACGTGGCGCGACAGCCTGGCCCGACTGCACGCCCCGGAAAGCGAGGCCGACCTCACCGCCCAGGCGCCTCACCGCCAGCGCCTGGCCTTCGACGAACTGCTGGCCCATCAACTGGCCATGGGCCAACGCAAGGCCGAGCGTCGGGCCGAGCCCGCCCCGCCGATCGCCGCAGGTCGCCTGGCCGAGGCCCTGGCGGCGGCCCTGCCCTTCCAGCTGACCGGCGCCCAGGACCGCGCCCTGGCCGACATCCGCGCCGACCTGGCCTGTGGCGAGCGGATGTCGCGGCTGCTGCAGGGGGATGTGGGCTCAGGCAAGACGGTCGTGGCCATGCTGGCCATGGCCGATGTGGCCGAGGCTGGCGGCCAGAGCGCCCTGATGGCGCCCACCGAGATCCTCGCGCGCCAGCATTTCGAGACCCTGGCGGGGCCGCTGGAGGCCCAGGGCCTGGCCGCGGTCCTGCTGACCGGCCGTGACAAGGGCGGCGCCCGGGCCGAGAAGCTGCGGGCCCTGGCCAGCGGCGCCGTCCAGGTCGCCGTCGGCACGCACGCCCTCTTTCAGAACGATGTGGTCTTCCACGACCTGCGCCTGACCGTCATCGACGAGCAGCATCGCTTCGGCGTGGCTGAGCGCCAGCGCCTGCAGGCCAAGGGACAGGCCACTCACCTGCTGGCCATGTCGGCGACGCCGATCCCGCGCACTCTCGAGCTGACTGTTTTCGGCGACCTGGACGTCTCCCGCATCGACGAGAAGCCGCCCGGTCGCACCCCGGTCGCCACCCGGGCCATCCCCATGGGGCGGATGGCCGAGGTCGAGGCGCGGTTGAAGTCCGTGGTCGCCCAGGGCGCCCAAGCCTTCTGGATCTGTCCCCTGGTGTCTGAATCGGAGAAGACCGACCTTGCCGCCGCCGAGCGCCGGGCGGGCGAACTGCGGCAGCGGATCGGTCCCAGCGTTGGTCTTGTTCACGGCAAGATGCCCGGCCCGGAGAAGGACGCCGTCATGGCCCGCTTCGCCCAGGGGGAGCTGTCGGTGCTGGTGGCCACCACGGTTGTCGAGGTGGGCGTGAATGTGCCCAACGCCACCATCATGGTCATCGAACAGGCCGAGCGGTTCGGCCTGGCCCAGCTCCACCAGCTCCGCGGCCGGGTGGGCCGGGGGCGGGCCGAGAGCGCCTGCGTCCTGCTCTATGACCCACCGCTTCCGGAGGCGGGTCAGAAGCGGCTCGACATCCTGCGCCGTACCGATGACGGCTTCCTGATCGCTGAACGGGACTTGGAACTACGCGGCGGCGGCGATCCCCTGGGCCTGCGGCAGAGCGGTTTTCCGGCCTATGTGTTCGCCGATCCCATCGCCCATCGTGACCTGATCGCCGCGGCGGGTGACGATGCGCGCCTGGTCCTGGCCCGCGACCCGGGCCTGACCTCCGAGCGGGGCAAGGCCCTGCGAACCCTGCAGGCGCTGTTCGACTGGCAAGCCCAGTCGACCCTGCAGGACGCGGGCTGACCGTCTTTCAGTCGATGCGATGGACCGGCGCGGCGCCCACCTCGGCGCCTTCCGGAATCTGCCGGGCGGCGCGCGGAAAGTTGGGGTCGGCCATCAGGGTGTTGAGCCGCGCCTCGGCGTTGGCCTCAAGATCTCCGTAGAAGAGATTGTATCCCGGCATCTTCTGCCGATCCGCCCACGACCCGATCGGGCGGAAGGCCGCCGATCTCGGCCGGGAGACGCGCAGGACGCTATTCTCGCAATGCGCCCCCACCTGTCGGCTTTGCAGCGCGGGGCGAGCGCCCCATTCTAGGCCGGTCGCATTGGTCGCCCCCCGGGCCAGCCGCGCGGGCGCGACCGCATCGCTGACCTGGCCCAGGATCGGATTATAGCAGGCTGCCAGCCCCGACAGATTGATCAGCGCGCCGTCCTGCGTCCAGACCAGCGAACGGTCGCGGAGCTCCTGGGCCCGCTCGCGATCCCCCTCATAGGCAGACATCCACGCCGCCAGACAGCCGGGCTCGGTGGGCGTCGTGCAAAGGGGGATGGGCGGGGCGGCCGCCGGAACGGCTGTCTGGATGAGATAGGCCGCCACCAGCCTGCTGCGGATGTCAGGGTCGCTTGCGACCTCTTCGGCCAGAAGGCGGGCGGCGAGCGTCCCACCCTGTTCCACGCCGACGATCAGGAAGGGACGTCCATGGTTGTAGAGCGAGATGTAGTGGCGGAAGGCCCGCCGCACGTCGCCATAGGCGAACCGCCGCGCCTCTCGGGCGTCATCGCGCAAGGTCAGCATCGAATAGAGGCTGGCCTGTCGGTACTGGGGGGCGAACAGGCGGCCGACCCGCACGAAGGGTCCCACATAGTTCGGCCCGATGGTGCGGCGGAAAAAGGCCTCGGACCGCGCATCGTCTATGGGGGCGTTCCAATGGCGGCCCCCGTCATAGAGGGTTGGGCCGATGAAGAAGACGTCGGCCACGGGATCGTCGTCCGCCCAGGTCTGTGGGCTTTCCGGCAGCAGGCTCCAGGCCTCCCGCTCCGCGTAGTTGGGCGCCGGCGGCGGGTCATAGGTCTGGAACGGCTCTTTGGGATCGAGGCCCGTGCGCAGGATGTCGTCGCGCCAGACCAATCCGCCGGCGATCAGCACGCCGACGACCACGACCGCAATCGCGGCGAACAGCATCCTGGTGCGTCGGGAGGTCTCGGCCATGTCCGGGCCTTATCTCACAGTCCCGGCCGCCGGCGAAAGCGCCTCAGCGATAAGGATCGGGCTTGGCCAGGAAGCCCTGGACGTAATCGTCAATCCCAGCCTCCAGGCTCGTGAAGGGCGCGTCGTATCCAGCCTGACGAAGGCGACCCATCTGCGCCTGGGTGAAGTACTGGTACCGCTCGCGGATCGCCTCGGGCATCGGGATATAGGCGATGTCGGGCGCCTGGCCGGCGGACGCGAACACCGCCTGCGCCATCTCGGCGAACGACCGCGCCTGGCCCGAGCCCAGATTGAAGACTCCGTTCACCTGCGGATTGGCCGCCAGCCAGACCACCACATCGGCCACGTCGCGGACATAGACGAAGTCGCGGAGCTGGCCGCCATGCGCCACGTCGGGCCGGTGGGACTGGAAGAGCTGCACGGTCTCGCCGGCGCTGACCTTGGGCCAGATCTGCGCGGCCACCGACTTCATGCCGTGCTTGTGGCCCTCATTGGGGCCGTAGACGTTGAAGAACTTGAGGCCCACCCACTGCGGCGGCGCGACGCCCCGGCTCGCCTGCCGCACGGCGTGCAGGTCGAACAGGGCCTTGGACCAGCCATAGGTGTTCAGGGGCGCCAGGGCCGCCAGGGCCTCGAAGCTGTTGTCGTCGTCGAACCCCAGGGCGCCGTCGCCATAGGTGGCCGCCGACGAGGCATAGATCAGCCGCCGCTGGCGCGCCGCACACCAGGCGAACAGGTCCCGCGACAGGGTGAAGTTGGAGTGGATGATCTTGTCGGCGTCCGGCTCGGTCGTCGAAGACACCGCCCCCATGTGGATCACCAGCTCCACATCGCTCCAGTGAGCTTCCAGCCAGTCGAACATGGCTTCGGGCGCGACGAAGTCGGCGATGGGGTGCTTGGCGATGTTGCGCCACTTGCCAAGCTCGGCCTCCCGCAGCCGGTCGCAGACCACGACCTCCAGGCTGCGGTCCTCCGCCAGGCGGGCGACGATGTTGGAACCGATGAAGCCGGCCCCGCCGGTGACGAAGACGATGCGGCGGCTCATGGCTTGTCCTGCATGCGGGAAATCGCGGCCGTGGTGGAAAAGCCCTGGACGATCTGGGCGAGCTTCACCTCGCCGCCCCAGGCGCGCACCTGCGCGGCGCCGACCACCTGGTCCTCGGAATAGTCGGCGCCCTTGACCAGCACGTCGGGGCGAACCGCCTCGATCAGCTTCATCGGCGTGTCCTCTTCGAAGGGCACGACGAGATCGACCGAACCCAGCCCGGCCAGGACGATGGCGCGGCTCTCCAGGTCGTTGACCGGCCGCCCCTCCCCCTTCAGGCGCTTGACGGAGGCGTCGTCATTGACGCCGACCACCAGCCGGTCGCACCAGCTGCGGGCCTGGTCCAGATACGCGACGTGCCCCTTGTGGAGGATGTCGAAACAGCCATTGGTGAAGCCCACACGAAGCCCCTTGGCCTTCCAGCGTGCGACCTCGTCGGCCATCCGCAGGGGCGTGGCCACCTTGGCCTCGGCCGGGGCCATATGGGCCGCCAGTGTCGCCTCCATCAGCTCGGCCGGTGTGACCACGGCGGTGCCGGCCTTGCCCACGGCGACGCCCGAGGCGAGCATGGCGAAGGCCACCGCATCTTCCATTGAGGCCTTTGCGGCCAGGGCCAGGCCGAGGGCGGCCAGGGTCGTGTCGCCCGCCCCGGAGGCGTCGAACACCTCCTTGGGCACACCGGGAAAGTGTCGCACCGCCTCGCCACGCACCGCCAGGGAGATGCCCTTGGCCGAGCGGGTCACCAGGATGGCCTGGGCCTCGCAGAGGCTGAGGGCGTGGGCCAGGGCCGCGGTGATCTCCTCATCGGTGTCGGTGGCCATGTCGGTGGCGTGGGCCAGTTCCGCGGCGTTGGGCTTGATGATGTCCACCGCGCCGTAGCGGGCGAAGGACCTGGCCTTTGAGTCGACGATCACCCGGGCGCCGGCCGCGCGGCAGGCGGCGATGACGGCTGGCGTGACCACCCCCTTGCCGTAGTCCGACAGCAGGATCAGCCCCACATCGGCGGCCACATCGCGGATCGTGCGGACCAGACGGTCTTCGACCTCGCCCTGGGCCGGCGTCGCAACCTCGTTGTCCACCCGCAGCAGTTGCTGACCGCCGGAGACGAAGCGGGTCTTGAGCGTGGTGGGGCGGTCCGGGTCGCTGACGATGAAGCCCTCGACGCCCGCCTCGGCCGACACCAGGCGCAGGGCCTCGTGCCCCTCGCCGTCGCCACCCACCAGGCCCACCAGGCAGACATGACCACCGAGGGCTGCGACATTGCGGGCGACATTGCCGGCCGCCCCCAGCATCACCAGTTCCCGTCGCCGGGCCAGAACCGGGATCGGCGCCTCAGGCGACACCCGGCTGACGTCGCCATAGACGAAGCGGTCGACCATCAGGTCGCCGACGCAGGCCACCCGGACGCCGGGAATGGCCGAGAGCAGATGCTGAAGGGCGGCGAGATCCACAGGCGTCAGGCCTGAACCGCGGCGCGCAGGGCTGCCAGGGTTCGCAGCAGCGGCTCGGCCTGGCTCAACGGCAGGCAGCTGGGCCCGTCGCAGAGCGCGCGATCCGGATCGTGGTGGAATTCCAGGAACACGCCGTCGGCCCCCGCCGCGACCGCGGCCTTGGCGATGATCGGCACCCCTTCGCGGCGGCCGCCGGTGGAGGCGCCGTTGGACTTCGGATTGGCGCCCGGCAACTGGACGGCGTGGGTGGCGTCGATGGTCACGGGCGCGCCCAGGGCCTGCATCTCGGAAATGCCCAGCATGTCCACGACGAGGTTGTTGTAGCCGAAGCTGACGCCGCGCTCGCACAGGATGGTCATGTCGACGCCGACCGCCTCCTTGATCTTGTCGAGGATGTTGCGGCAGTCCCAGGGCGCCAGGAACTGGCCCTTCTTGACATGCAGCAGCCCGCCGGCGGCCTTGGTCGCCTCGGCCGTGGCCACCACCAGATCGGTCTGGCGGCAGAGGAAGGCCGGGATCTGGACCAGATCGGCGACGGCCGCCACCGGTTGCGCCTGGCTGACCTCATGCAGGTCGGTGCAGATCGGGACGTCGAACTCGTCCTTGATCTGGCGGAGGATTTTCAGACCCTCCTCGAGGCCCGGGCCACGATAGCTGCGGATCGAAGAGCGGTTGGCCTTGTCGAAGCTGGCCTTGAACACATAGGGCAGACCAAGGTCGGCGCAGACGGCCTTCAGATGTCGCGCCGCATCCCGGGCGAGCTCGAGATCCTCCAGGACATTGAGCCCGGCGATCACCACCAGGGGCTGATCGGCGCCGATGGCGAGGTTCCACGTCTTGAGCTCGAGCGCGGCCATGCGATCCTCCTGAGGTCTGCGGATCGGGCCTAAGTGGCGCCCGCCCGGCGGCTTCACAAGCCAGAAATCCGACGCTTGCGCCGCAGCTTGCGTCCGCGGCCCCGGCCTGGCCGTAAACTCGGCTCCGGCTTGGAGTCGCCCGTCGGTGTTTGCATGTTATGGTACGAAAGACACGAGGGGTTAGCGAAGATGACTATCACCCACGACTCGTCATCCCTGGCCGAACTGGCCCAAACGCCGGGCGCTCTGCGCCGCGCGCCGGAGCTGTCAGGCTCGACCGCCGCCTTCCGCAGCGCCCTGGGCCTTCTCGCCCGCAACTGGAGTGTGGGTGAGCTCACCTTTGTCCTGCCCAACGGCAAGGAGCTCACCATCGCTGGCGCTGAGCCTGGCCCTACGGCGCGGTTGGTGGTGCGGGACTACGCCTTCATGAACCGGGTGCTCTCGGCCGGCGATATCGGCTTTGCCGAAGGCTATATGGCCCGCCAGTGGGACACGCCGGACATGGCCGCCCTGCTCTGCGCCTTCAGCCTGAACTTCGACAAGATCGAGCGCCTGGCCCTCGGCGCGCCGCTCATGTGGGTGCTGAACCGAATCCTGCACGTCTTCCGCGACAACAGCCGCGCCGGCGCCAAGAAGAACATCCATGCCCATTACGACCTGGGCAACGCCTTCTATTCGCAGTGGCTGGACGCCACCATGACCTATTCGGCGGCCCGCTACGCCCATGAGGGCCAGGACCTGGCGCAGGCGCAACAGAACAAATACCGCCTGCTCACCCAGCAGATGGCCCTGGAGCCGCAGCACCATGTGCTGGAGATCGGCTGCGGCTGGGGCGGCTTTGCGGAGTACGCCGCAAAGCACGTCGGCGCCAAGGTGACCGCCATCACCATCTCGCAGGAACAGTACGACTTCGCCGCCAAGCGCATCTTCGATCAGGGCTTGGCCGAGCGGGCGGAAATCCGCCTGGTGGATTATCGCGACGTGGACGGGACCTACGACCGGGTCGCCTCCATCGAGATGTTCGAGGCGGTCGGCGAGAAGTACTGGCCGAGCTATTTCGGCAAGATCGCCGAGGTGCTGAAGCCTGGCGGCCGGGCCGGTCTGCAGATCATCACCATCCAGGACGAGTTCTTCGAGGGCTATCGCCGCCGCGCCGACTTTATCCAGCGATACATTTTTCCTGGCGGCATGCTGATCAGCGAGGCGCGGCTGCGCCAGGAAACCTCGGCGGCGGGCCTGGGCTGGCGCGACATCAGCCGCTTTGGTCAGGACTATGCCGACACGCTGGCGGAGTGGACCCGAAGGTTCGAGGCCGCCTGGCCGAACATCCGCGAGAATGGCTTCGATGAGCGGTTCCGCCGGCTCTGGCGCTTCTACCTGGCCTATTGCGAGGCGGGTTTCCGCACGGCGCGCACCGATGTGGTCCAGCTCAGCCTGTCGAAAAGCTGAGCGGCCGCGCCGCTTGCCCCTGTTCCTGGGCCGATGGCGCGCTTAAGTAGCGGCCCATGACCGTCGCAAACAGCGTTCTCGACACCATCGGCAACACGCCGCTCATCCGCCTCAACCGCGCCAGCGAACTGACTGGCTGCGAAATTCTGGGCAAGGCGGAATTCATGAATCCCGGCCAGTCGGTCAAGGACCGGGCGGCGCTCTATATCGTGCGCGAGGCCGAGGCCAAGGGCCTGCTGCGCCCCGGCGGCCGGATCGTCGAGGGCACGGCGGGCAATACCGGCATCGGCCTGGCCATGGTCGCCAAGGCGCTGGGCTATCGCGCCACCATCGTCATCCCCCGGACCCAGAGCCAGGAGAAGAAGGACGCCATCCGCCTGTTCGGCGCCGAACTGGTCGAGGTGGACGCCGTCCCCTACTCCAACCCCGACAACTATGTCCGCTATTCCGGCCGCCTGGCCGAAGAGCTGGCCGCTCGCGAACCCAATGGGGCCATCTGGGCCAACCAGTTCGACAATGTCGCCAACCGTCAGGCCCACGCCGAGACGACTGGCCCCGAAATCTGGGCGCAGACCGAGGGCAAGGTGGATGGCTTCATCTGCGCCGTCGGGTCCGGCGGCACCCTCGCGGGCGTGGCCCAGGCCCTGCGGGCCGAACGGGCTGACGTGCAGATCGGCCTGGCCGATCCCTATGGCGCGGCGCTCTATTCCTACTACACGACCGGCGAGCTGAAGTCCGAGGGCGGCTCCATCAGCGAGGGCATTGGCCAGGGCCGTATCACCGCCAACCTCGAGGGTCTCAAGGTCGATCAGGCCTACCGGATCGCCGACGATGAGATGCTGGGGGTGATCTACGATCTCGTAGAGCACGAGGGCCTGGTGATGGGCGGCTCCACCGGCGTCAATGTGGCCGGCGCCATCCGCATGGCCAAGGCCATGGGGCCAGGCCACACCATCGTGACCATCCTGTGCGACCAGGGCGCGCGCTATCAGAGCAAGATCTTCAACCGGGCCTTCCTGACGGAAAAGGGCCTGCCGATCCCGTCCTGGCTTTAGCCATGGAGACCGGCCCCCTCGTTTCGGTCGACTGGCTGGCCCAGCGGTTGGGTGACCCCGACCTGCGGGTGGTGGACGCCACCTGGTATATGCCGGCCGAACAGCGGCCAGGCCTGGAGGAATTCCGTCAGGGGCATATTCCCGGCGCGGTGTTCTTCGACATCGATCTGATCTCCGATCCGGCGACCGACCTGCCGCACATGCTGCCGCCCCAGGCCGCTTTCGCCGCGGCCGCCTCGCAACTCGGCCTTGGCCCCGCGCACCAGATCGTCGTCTATGATGGCCAGGGGATCTTCTCCAGCCCGCGGGTCTGGTGGACCTTGCGCGTCATGGGCTTTGAAAGGGTGGCGGTGCTCGATGGGGGGCTGAAAGCCTGGCGCGCGGCGGGCCAGCCGGTGGAAACCGGTGACCCCGCGCCGCGGGCCGTCGAGAGTTCGGCGCGGCTTCAGCCGCATCTGGTGCGAAACCTGGAGGAGGTGCGTCAGGCCCTGGGCGACCCCAAGATCCAGCTGCTCGACGCGCGTCCGGCCGGCCGGTTCCTGGGCCAGGTTCCCGAGCCCCGGCCTGGCCTGCGCGGCGGCCATATGCCAGGCGCCTGCAACCTGCCTTGGAACGCTGTGATCGCCGCCGACGGGACCTTGCGGTCGCCCGATGAATTGCGCGGGGCCTTCGCCGTGGCCGGCGTCAATCTGGAGCGTCCGATCATCACCACCTGCGGCTCTGGCGTCAGCGCCGCCGTGCTCGCCCTGGCTCTGGCGCGCCTTGGGGTCGATCAGGTCCCGATCTATGACGGCTCCTGGAGCGAATGGGGCGCCCGGTCCGATACGCCGGTGGCCGTTGGGACCTGAGCCAGATGATCATCCGCGCCGCCCGACCTGACGATCTTGCCCTGCTGCCGGAGATCGAGCTGTCGGCGGCCAGTCTCTTTCGGGACGAAGGCATCGATATCATCGCCGGCGAGCCGGACGATGCGCCCCTCGACTTCACCCCGGCCGAGGTCTGGGCGCCGATCGCTGAGGCCGGGCTTCTGTGGGTGATGACGCCGGACGATGGCCCACCGGGCGCCTTTCTGGCCGCTCGCATCGAGGAAGGCCGTCTCCACATCCTGGAGTTCGACGTCCACCGGCGTCATCAGGGTCAGGGACTCGGCCGGCGCCTGCTGGCCTTCGCTATCGACGAGGCGCGTCGGCGTGGGCTCTCAGGCCTCAGCCTCACGACCTTTCGCGACGCTCCCTGGAACGCCCCCTTCTACGCCTCGGCCGGTTTTGAGATCATCGAACGGGACGTCGCGCCGGCGACTCTTCTGGCTTATCTCGACCGCGAGGCGTCGCGCGGCCTCGACCCCGCCCGCCGCTGCGCCATGGTCCTAAGGTTCTAGCGCACCGGCGGGGCGTAGATCAGGCCCGGATTGGGGGCGCTCCAGAGGGCGTTCAGACCCCGCTCCAGCTTCAGCCCGGAGTCGGCGCCCAGGTTGCGGCGGAAGATTTCATTATAGGCCCCGACCTGCGCGATGGCCTGATAGGCCCAGTCGTCCTCCAACCCGAGCAGGGCGCCCAGCTCGCCATCGACCCCCAGGAGCCGGCGGGTTTCCGGATCCGACGCGGTCTCGCGGGAGCCTTCCACCGTGGTTGAGTTCACGCCGAGTTCTTCAGCAATAATAAGCGCATTCACCGTCCATCTGACGATGTCGGTCCAGGCCGGATCATCCTGGCGCACCACGGGCCCTAGGGGCTCCTTGGAGATGACCGTCGGCAGGATCACATGGGCGTTGGGGTTGTTCATGATGGAGCGGGCTGAGGCCAGGGCCGAGACGTCCGCGGTGAAGACGTCGCATTCCTCGGCCTCATAGGCGGTGCGGGCGTCGGCCTCGTTGTCGATGACCACGGGGGTGAATTCGAGACCGCGGGCGCGGAAATAGTCCGCCAGATTGCTCTCGGTGACCGTGGCCGATTGCACGCAAATCCGCGCGCCATTGAGTTCGTCGGCGCTGGTCAGGTTGAGGGACCGCGGGGCCAGGAAGCCTTGGCCGTCATAATAGGTGACCGTGGGAAAATCGAGACCGAGGCCGGCGTCCCGCGACAGGGTCCAGGAGGTGTTGCGCGACAGGATGTCGACCGAACCCTCCTGAAGTTCGGCGAATCGGTTCTGGGCCGAGACCGACCGGAAGCGCACGGCGTTGGCGTCCCCCAGCACCGCAGCGGCCACCGCGCGGCAGATGTCCACATCAAAGCCCCGCCAGACCCCGCGCACATCCTGCACCGCAAAGCCCGCCAGCCCCGCATGAACGCCGCACAGCACATGGCCTCGCCGGCGCACCGCCTCGAGGGTCGGGCTGGGGGTCGCAGCAAAGTCCCGCGCGACCGTCGTGGTCTTCGGCGCGGGCGCAGGTTCAGGTTCCGGGGACTCCGTCTCCCGGCCACATCCAACCAGGACCAGCGACAGGACAGCGGACGCCGCGAGGCGTCGGATCATGGGGGGCTCCTTGATCGGACAGGACGGGAAAGGTCTAGTACAGGGAGTTTCGCCCCTGATGCCTCACGAACGTCAACCCGCATGACCGAAGAAACGCGCCTGATCCACTCGGGTCTGGCAGAAACACCCCTTGCGCGCACCGTCGGCCCGCCGATCCAGCGCGGCTCCACCGTTCTGCTGCCCAATGCAGCGGCGCTGTATGACGACGCCGCGCACCTGACCTATGGCCGCCAGGGCCTGGCCGCCCAGAGCGCGCTGATGACCGCCTTGGGCGACCTGGAGCATGCCGAGGCGGTCACCCTCTATCCGTCGGGCCTGGCGGCGCTGACCGGCGCCATGCTGGCCGTGCTGAAGGCGGGCGACGAGGTGCTGGTCGTCGACACCATCTACAAGCCCACCCGCCGCTTCTGTGACGCCGTCCTGGTCCGCTATGGGGTCAAGGTTCGCTACTATGCGCCAAGCCTGGGACCTGCAGACCTCATCGCGCTATGCGGGCCAGCCACCCGGCTGATCGTGCTGGAGTCGCCGGGCTCGCTCAGCTTCGAGATGCAGGACGTTCCCGGCATCGCGGCGGCGGCTCAGGCTCGGAACATCCTGACCCTGATCGACAACACCTGGGCCGCCGGCCTGCTCTTCAAGCCGCTGGACCATGGAGTCGACATCAGCATCCAGGCGCTGACCAAGTATGTGGGCGGCCATTCAGACGTCTTCATGGGCTCGGTCGCGGTCCGCGACAGGGCGCTGGTCCAGGCCATGGACGACGGCGTGCTGCATATCGGCTGGGCCGTGTCGCCGGACGACGCCTATCAGATGCTGCGGGGCCTGCGGACGCTGGCCACGCGGATGGCCCGGCACGACCAGTCGGCCCGGCGCATCGCCGCCTGGCTGGCGGAACGGCCGGAAGTGGCGCAGATGCGCCATCCCGCCCTGCCCGGCTGCCCAGGCCACGACATCTGGCGTCGGGACTATAGCGGCGCCTGTGGTTTGTTCGCCTTCACCCTGAAGCCAGCGCCGGCGACGGCCACGGCGGCCTTCCTCAATGCGCTCAAGGTGTTCGGCCTCGGCTTTTCCTGGGGCGGCTTCGAAAGCCTGGCCATCGACTGTGGACCGCAGCTTCGCTGCCGCGAGGACGGCGGCGCCGGGGACGGCGCCTTGATCCGCCTGCACATCGGACTGGAAGACCCAGACGACCTGATCGCCGACCTGACGGCGGCGCTCGACGCCTGGCGGAGCCTCGCCTGAGCGTGGACCCGACATGGGCGGCTGGCTTCCTGGCCGAGCACGACCTGCCGCTGGCCTATGGCCGCACCCTGGAGGTGGTCGCAGCCCCCCTGGCCGCGCGCATCGTCGCCGACGTCGCCGGCGCCGACGCGCCGCTGCTGGTCGGGATCTGCGGGCCGCAGGCTGCGGGAAAGTCCACCCTGACCGCCGCGCTCGCCGGCTTGATGCAGGCGCAGGGCCTCTCCGTCGCCGTCCTGTCCATCGACGATCTCTACCTGTCCCACGCCGCCCGCCAGCGCCTGGGTCGCGAGATCCATCCCCTGCTCGCCACCCGCGGACCGCCCGGCACCCACGATGTCGGGCTCGGCCTAGGGGTGTTGGACGCTCTGTCCGAGGGCCAGCCCGCCGCCCTGCCCCGCTTCGACAAGGCGAGCGATGACCTGATCCCGGCCAGCGCCTGGCCACAGGCGCCGGCCAAGGTCAACGTGATGTTGTTTGAAGGCTGGTGTGTGGGCGCCCGCCCGCAGCCCGCTGCGGCCCTGATCGCGCCGGCCAATGACCTGGAGGCGCGGCGCGACCCCGATGGCCGTTGGCGCCGCCACGTCAATGACAGCCTGGCGGGACCCTATCAGGAGCTGTTCAGGCTGCTCGACCGCCTGATCCTGCTGCAGGCGCCCGGGTTCGAGGTGGTGGCCGCCTGGCGTCAGGAGCAGGAGCGCAAGCTGCGAATGAGGCTGGCGGCCGAGGGCGCCGCCCCAGCGCGCAGCATGAGCGACGACGAGGTGCTGGCCTTCATCCAGCTCTATGAGCGGCTCACCACCCACATCCTGGCGACCATGCCGGCCTATGCCGACGCCATTGTCCCGATGGCCCTCGACCGGACTATGAGGCCGCCGCAGTGGGCGGCTCGGCCGCGGGCGAAAGTTTGACCTCATCCTCGGCGGCGAAGTATCGCACCGTGCCGATCAGGGCGTTGCGCCGGTCATGCACGATCACCTGGGCGTCGCCGCCGGCTGACGCGATGACCTGCGCCAGGCTGCGCGCCTTGGCCTCGGCGTGCGCGCCGGAAAAGAACATCAGAGGATGATCGGCCAGGGACGAGGTCACCGACCAGCCCCCCTCGACAGGCGTCACGGTGACCACATTGTCCAACGCTGCTCCGGCCTTCTCCAACCAAGCCATGCGCCACTCCCGTCCAAGCATATGACCGCCGCCAGCGGCCATTTTGCTTAAGATTATGACTACCTAGAGACGAGTTCGTCTGTGGCGCAGCCGACAGATCGCAAAAACTTGATTGACTGTCAGGCCCAGTGTTCGTCCCCGGCGGCCGAAACCGTCCGGGGACTTTTCCAGAAAACACCCAATGGCGATCCGGCTCAGGTGAGCTGCCCGCCATCGACGTTGAGGATGGCGCCCGTGATGTGCCGCGCCGCCGGGCTGGCGAGGAAGGCGACGGCGGCGGCGACATCCTCGGGCGCGCCGTACCGACCAAGTGGGCTCAGGCTCCGCTGGAAGTCGGAGAATTCGCCGTCGGCGGGGTTCATCTCGGTATTGGTCGACCCTGGCTGGACGAGGTTGACGGTGATGTCCAGGGGGCCGAGTTCGCGGGCGAGGCCCCGGGTGAACGACTGGAGCGCGGACTTCGTCATGTAATAGACCGTGCCGGTGTCGCCCACGATCCGCTCGGCTCCGGCCGAACCGATCGTCACGATTCGCCCGCCCGCCTTGAGATGCGGAATGGCGGCCTGGGCGGCGAGCAACGGCCCCCGCACATTGACGGCCAGCAGAGCGTCGATGTCCTTTACGGGGAAACGGGCGATGGTCTCATAGAGCGCGATGGCCGCGTTGTTGATGAGGATGTCCAGACCGCCGAGCGCCTGAGCCGCCTCATCCACCGATCGTTTGACCGCACCCGGATCGGCGCTGTCGGCCTGAATGGCCAGGCCGTGTCGACCCTTCGCCTCAATCGCGCGAACCACCTCGGCGGCCCTGGCGCTGGAACGCTCATACGTGATGGCGACGTCTGCGCCCTTGTCCGCCAGCGCCAAGGCTATGGCTGCGCCAATGCCCCGCGATCCGCCGGTCACAAGTGCGCGCTTGCCTGCAAGTTCCGTCATGTTCGATCTTTCTGGAGTGTACGATACAGAATTAGCTAGGAACGTTGCCGGACGTCTTCAATGGGTTTATCTATCGATCGATGCAAAAATCAGATCAAACCTCAGCAGGCGACTTTTCGGCCCGCGGCCGGGGGCGCCCTCGCACGTTCGACCGCGAGGCGGCGTTGGGACGGGCCACCTGCCTGTTCTGGAGCAAGGGTTTCGAGGCGACCTCAATCACGGACCTGACCCAGGCGATGGGCATCGGCGCGCCGAGCCTCTACGCCGCGTTCGGGTCAAAGGAGGCGCTCTATGCCGAAGCGCTGAGCCATTACCTTGAGACCAATGAGCATCTGGCCTGGGCGGGCTTTTTCGCCGCGAAGACCGCCCGCGACGCGGTGATGGCCTTCCTCATGGATTCGGCCGCCGCCCTCGCCAGCGGAGATGAGGGCGCGCCAAGAGGCTGCATGGTCACGCTCTCGGCGGTCGGCAGTGAGGGCCATGCCGCGCTTGGGGAGATGGTGCGCGCAGCGCGCACCATGACGTTCGACCGCATCAAAGCGCGCCTGGACCTCGCCGTGGCCGAGGGAGAGATACCCGCCTCGATCGACACCCACGGGCTCGCGCGGTTCGTCCAGACGGTCCAGAACGGCATGTCTCTACTTGCCCGAGACGAGGCCGCCCGCGAGGAATTGGAGGCTGTCGCCGAGGTCGCGATGCTGGGCTGGGACGCCCGCGCCGGCCGCCAATCTTCGGCGCCAGCCTGACCGGCGCCTCACCCGCGCGGGCAAGCCAAGGCCCCTGGCGCGCCCTGCAGGACTCGAACCTGCAACCGTCCGCTTAGAAGGCGGATGCTCTATCCGGTTGAGCTAAGGGCGCCTGGGGTTTGCGGGCCTTAGTGGGTCCAGGGGACCTTGCGGCCGAAGGCGAAGTTGTCCGCATAGGCCTTGATGATGCGCTTGGCGGGCTTGGGGTCGAAGACCTCGAAGGCGACGCCGTGCTGCTCGGCATAGGCCACGGCCTCTTCCTTGGTCTCGAAGGACAGGCGCAGCTGGGTGCGGGTGTCGTCGGTCTGGGTCCAGCCCATCAGGGCGTCGGGTCTGCGAGCGCTGGCCGGTTCGAATTCCAGGACCCAGTCGCGGGACTTGGCGTGTCCGGACTGCATGGCGTTCTTGGCGGGGCGGAAGATGCGCGCGAGCATGTGATTGTCCCATTAGCGATCCCGGAGCCCGAAGGCTCCCACGTCGGCGTCTGGTCGGGGCGGCGTGATTCGAACACGCGACCCTCTGGTCCCAAACCAGATGCGCTACCAGGCTGCGCTACGCCCCGAGACGGACGCCGACAGTGGCCGTCTCATGCCATGCAAGGCGCCGCGCCGCAATGTGAGCGGTGCGATCAGGCCCGCTTGTGCATCAGTTTGAAGACGCCCGAGCCCCGCACCACGTCGCGGCCGCCCACATAGGCCCGACCCTCGACGAAGGCGACGTCGCGGGTCAGGCGGGTGACGCGGGATTCGCCCATCACCCACTCCCCCACCCGCGCCATGTGCAGGAAGTCCACCGACAGGTGGATCGTCACCCCTGGCCGGCGCGCAGCGCGGAACACCGCGGCCCCCATCAGCCCGTCCAGGAAGCTGGTGAGCATGCCGCCATGGACGAGGCCCAGGCCGTTGGCGTGCCGCGGCAGGGCGAAGAAGGCCTGTTCGGTGCTCTCGCCCTGCTGGGCGCGGTGGAAATAGGGGCCGTTGTGGCCGGAAAATGCGCCGCGGCCTTCGGAGAGAACGAAACCCTCGGGCGGCGGCGGGGCCGGCTTGCCGCCGTCTTCAGGCTCACCCATTGGGGAAGATCCGGTGCCGCACGCGGTCTCCCGGCAGGGCGCCGATCTCGGCCGCCCGGCCGCCGACCAGTTCCAGAACGGCCCGGACCGGGCCGCCGGAGGGCACGCCCTCTTCGGACATCGGCGTGGTGTTACGGGCGATGGACAGGATCCGCCCGTCGTTCCGGATGAAGATCATGTCGAGCGAGATGTACGTGTTGCGCATCCAGAAGGCGACCGGGCGCGGGGTGTGGAAGTCGAACAGCATGCCGCGGTCCGGCGCCAGGGACTTGCGATACATCAGCCCACGGGCGCGGGCGGCGTCGTCGGCGGCCACCTCGACCTGGAAGCTGACCGGTCCGCGGCTGGTGAGGATGGACAGCGGCTCAAGGGCGGTCGCGGTCTTGGCGATGGCCAGGCTTGGCGTGGCCAGGCCCGGGACCGCCAGGGCTGAGAGACCTGCCAGAAAGGCGCGCCGCGGAAGGGTGGAGTTCGACACGGGCTTAGGTCCTCCGGCGAATGGCGACGGCGGGGCCGTCGCGCCTCAGGCCAGACCTATCGGTTCGATCTCGGCGACGACAAGCCCTTTTGGGCCTTCGGCGAACCTCACCATCACGTCATCGCCGGGCTGCAGGTCTTCCAGGCCTGCGCGGCGGAGGGTCTCGATGTGGATGAAGATGTCGCCGGAATGGGTTTCGCGGACCACGAAGCCATAGCCCTTGGCGCGGTTGAACCATTTGACCTTGGCCCGCTCCAGCGGACCGGCCGCCAGGGGCGGGCGTTTGGGGCGCGCGGTGAACCCGCCGGTGTCGCCCCGGTCATGCGACCGCTCATAGGGACGGTCCCGGCGGCCGAATTCAGGTTCCCGGGGACGGCGGGCCTCGGGCGGCGGTGCGGCGCTCTCGTCCAGCTCCAGCACCTCGGCGACCTGCCAGCCCTTGGGTCTGCGGATGGCGTCACAGACGATGATCGCCCCTTCCAGGGCGCTCTCATGGCCGGAATTGCGCAGGGAGGTGACGTGCAGCAACACGTCCTTGAGCCCGGTCTGGCTGGGATCGTCCGGGACGACGAACCCATATCCCTTGCCGGCGTCAAACCACTTTACGCGACCACTGATGCGGACAGACTCGTCTGCGCCAGCATCTTCAAAATCGTAACCAGACATGCGCCCCTCTGGCCCGCTTCACCCCTGATCCTTAAGGGCGGGCCAACTATAACACTGTTCTCGTAAGTCGAGAGGCGTCAAGCGCAACCAACGTGAACAGGCTCGCAAAGGCCGATTCGCAGCCTCTGCGAGCAAGTTCAGGTCTAGATGGTCAGACTGGAGGTAGACGGTGGCTCAACCGCCCGTGTTGGGCAGGTTCACCGGCGGCAGGTTCTCGTCGGTCTCGGCCGCCCCCTCGGTCGCAGGCGCCGCCGGTGCGACGGGGCTCGCGCCCTCCCCGGCCAATCCAGTTTCGCCCGCATCCGGAGCTGGCGAAGCATCCACGCTGGTGTCGGGCATGGCCGCGGCGGTGGATGTTTCCTCAGGCGTCGTATCCGTGCAGGCGGCAAGCGCCAGGGCGGCTACGCCAGCGGCGAAGAAGGTCAGGGTCTTCATCAGGGCTCTCTCCGTCAATTGCCGGACTCAAACGCAAAGCAACGCTGTTTCGTTGCGCCGCCTGGGCCAAGACCCGTGCCGATCCGAGGTGAGAGAGAAGCTCCGCGTGGCAGTCCCTAGGGGAGTCGAACCCCTCTCTCCAGGTTGAAAACCTGGCGTCCTAACCGATAGACGAAGGGACCACTCGACGCGGAGGGCGGCTCTATATCCGCCTTCCCTGTGGCTTGCAACCACGCTCTAGACGTTTTTGCGACGGGGATCGGCGGCGTCGTCGATCTCAAGCTCCACGCCCTGGCGGCCATTCCAGTCATCCGCCTTCAGACGACCCACCACATGAACGGCCCCGCCCTCGGACATGAGGCGCCTTCCCATCTCCGTCGCCTCGGCCCGCCACGCTACGGCCTTCAGGCGGCCGCCAGAGCGGTCCGTCAGGGTGCAGCGGACATGCCCGCCCCTCAGCATCATCGGACGCTCTACGCGCACCTCTGCAGCCGCGAAGACCGGCTCGGGATTTCCGGGGCCGAAGGGCGCCAGGCGCTGGAAAGATTCGAGCAGGCCGCGATCAGCGCCGGCCGTGGTGATCAGGGCGTCGATATCGATGCTGTCCGATTCGGCCGCGGCCTGGGCCTCCACCGCCACGCGCTCGCAAAGAAAGGCCCGCAACTCAGGCAGCAGGTGTGGGCGCACCGACAGGCCCGCCGCCATGGCGTGTCCGCCGCCGGCCAGCAGCAGGCCCTCGTCGAAGGCCGCCTGGACCGCGCGGCCCAGATTGACGCCGGGCTGAGAGCGCCCCGATCCCTTACCTACGTCGGCCGCTCGATCGACGCCGACCACCAGGGTCGGCTTGCGGAACCGCTCTCGCAGCCGGCCAGCCACGATGCCGATCACCCCTGGATGCCAGTCATCGGCGGCCACCAGCAGCAGGGGCAGGTCGGCGAAATTGCTCTCCCGCTCGACGATGCGCACGGCGGCTTCCAGCACCTCGGCCTCGACCTCCCGGCGCGAGGCGTTCAGGGCGTCGAGCTCGAGGGCCAGGCGTCGCGCCTCGTCGGGGTCGTCGGTGGACAGCAGGCGCGCGCCCAGGTCGGAGCGGCCGATTCGCCCCCCAGCATTGATTCGCGGCCCCAGCACGAAGCCGGCATGAAAGGTGGTGGCTGGCCCCTTGGAGCCGGCGGCCTCCAGCAGCGCCTTCAGTCCCGGATTGCGCCAGGCCGACATGGTTTTGAGCCCCTGGGCGGTCAGGGCGCGATTGAACCCCACCAGCTGGGTGACGTCGCAGACCGCCCCCATGGCGGCCAGGTCCAGCCACTGGCGCAGGTCCGGTTCAGCCCGCTCGGCGAACAGGCCCCGGCCGCGGGCTTCGCGGTTGAGCGCCGCCAGCAGGACGAAGGTGACGCCTGCGGCGGCCAGCACTCCCTGGCCCGACTGACAGTCGGGGCGGTTGGGGTTGACCAGGGCGGCGCAGATCGGGATCTCGTCGCGCATCAGGTGATGGTCGATCACCACCACGTCGAGGCCGATCTCGCCGGCGCAGGCGATGGCGTCCACGGCCGCAGCCCCGCAGTCCACAGTGACCACCAGTTCGGCCCCCTCCTCCCGCAGGCGGCGGAAGGCGGCTGGCGAGGGGCCATAGCCCTCGGTCACCCGGTCAGGCACATAGATCGAGAGGCGCTTGCCCATGGCGGCGAACCAGCGAACCAGCAGGGCTGCGCTGGAGGCCCCGTCCACATCATAGTCGGCGAACACCACCACAGGCCGGTCGGCGACCAGGGCGTCCACCAGAACGGCGGCGGCCTTGTCCATGTCGGCAAAGCTGGAGGGATCGGGGAACAGGGCCTTGAGCGTCGGCGTCAGATAGCTTTCCGCCGCCTCCGCCGTGATCCCCCTGGCCGCCAGGGCCCGCGCCATGGGCTCGTCGAGGCCCAACATCATCTGGTGGCGGCGGGTCAGCTCGGCGTCAGCCGGGCGCGCGCGCCATCGCCGCCCGCTGAGCGAGCGATCCACATCGAGATAGCCGAGTTGGGCTGCGCCGTCGGCCATGGGGTCAGACCGGCCGCTTCATCCGCACTTCGCGAACCGTGCGGGTAGACGAATTCATCACCATGGAATGGGTGTGGACCATGCCATTGCGCAGGCGCACGCCGTCCAGCAGCGCGCCCTTGGTGACGCCCGTGGCCGCGAAGATTGCCTCGGCGCGGACCATCTCGTGCAGGTCGTACTTCTTGTCGAACTCGGTGATGCCGCAGCGCTCGGCGCGCATCCGCTCGTCGCTGTTGCGGAACACCAGGCGGCCCTGGAACTGGCCGCCGACGCACTTCAGCGCCGCGCAGGCCAGCACACCCTCCGGCGCGCCGCCCAGGCCGAGATAGAGATCCACGCCGGTGTCGGGATCGGCGGTGTTGATCACGCCAGCGATGTCCCCGTCGGTGATCAGATGCACCCGCGCGCCGGCCTCACGGACCTTGGCGATGATCTCCCCGTGGCGGGGGCGGTCGAGGATGCAGACGGTGATCTGGTTTTCATCCACGCCCTTGGCGCGGGCCAGGGCCCGGACATTTTCGGCCGGCGTGGCGTCCAGGTCGATCAGCCCTGCGGGAAAGCCCGGCCCGCAGGCGATCTTGTCCATATAGGTGTCGGGCGCATTGAGCAGCGTGCCCTTGGGCGCCCAGGCCATGACGGTGAGCGCGTTGGACATGGCCTTGGCCGTCAGGGTCGTGCCTTCCAGAGGGTCCAGCGCGATGTCCACCGCCGGCCCGCCCCGGCCGACCTTCTCGCCGATATAGAGCATCGGCGCCTCGTCGCGCTCGCCCTCGCCGATGACGATCTCGCCGTCGATATCCAGGTCGTTGAGCCCGGTGCGCATGGCGTCGACGGCGGCCTGGTCGGCGGCCTTCTCGTCCCCGCGGCCCACAAGGCTCCAGGCGGCGATGGCGGCGATCTCCGTCACCCGGACCGAGTCCAGCACCAGTCCGCGATCCAGAGTCTCAGCGGTCATGACGGTCTCCTCGGCCTTTGGAACCTCTAGTTTCGCCGGATTCTCAGATCCGTGCGATTCGCATCAGTCGTGGCGCCTCGATCACCGCCGGATGCCCGCCGATCCGCGCCACGGCTTCAGCCAGCACGGCCTCGGACACCGAATGGGTGGTCAGTACGATCGGGACCCCTTGCGCGTCCTCGACGGGCTTCTGCAGGAAGCTCTCGATGGAGACGCCGGCTTCGGCCAAGGTCTCGGAGACCGCCGCGATCACGCCGGGCTCGTCCTTGACCAGCAGGCGCAGATAGGCGCGAACCAGGCTGCGGCTGCGATCCACCGGCGTGAAGGCGGCGAGCTCGGTGGCCGGACGCTGGAAGACCGGGCGAACGGCCTGGGTCATCACATCGGCGATGTCGGCGGCGACGGCGGCGGCCGTGGGACCCGCGCCCGCGCCCGCGCCCTGGATGAAGATGCGACCCAGCCGTTCGCCTTCGATGAACAGGGCGTTGAGCGCCCCGCCGGCTTGCGCCAGGGGATGGGCGAGCGGCACGAGCGAGGGATGGACGCGCACCGCGACCCCCTCGTCGCTGCGGTCGGCCGAGGCGATCAGCTTGATGCGATAGCCCAGGTCCTTGGCCATGCGGATGTCGAGCAGCTCGACCTGACCGATGCCCTCGACCTCGCAGGCGGCGAAGTCCGGGGCGCAGTTGAAGGCGAGCGCCGCCAGGATGGTGATCTTGTGGGCCGCGTCGAAGCCGCCCACGTCCATGGTCGGCTCGGCCTCGGCATAGCCCAGCCGCTGGGCCTCGGCGAGCACGTCCTCGAAGGCGCGGCCGCCCTGCTCCATCTCGGTCAGGATGAAGTTGCAGGTGCCGTTGAGAATGCCCGACAGGCTGCGGACATCGTCGCCGACCATGGCCTCGCGGACCATCTTCACCGCCGGCGTGCCACCCATGACGGCGGCCTCGAACAGCAGCGGGACGCCCGCCGCCTCAGCCAGGGCGGCGAGCTCGGCGCCATGTTCGGCGATCAGCGCCTTGTTGGCCGTAACCACGGGCTTGCCAGCCTTCAGCGCGGCCTCGACCGCGGCCTTGGCCGGGCCGTCGGAGCCGCCGATCAGCTCGACGAAGATGTCGATCTCGTCCGACTGAGCCAGGGCCACGGGATCGTCGAACCAGGGCAGGTTCGAGATGTCGAAACCCCGGGGCCTGGTCCGCGACCGGGCCGAGACGCCGGCCACACGCACCTGACCGCCGGCTGGCGCAAAGGCCGGCCGCTCAGCGAGAAAGGTCAGCAGGCCTGTGCCGACGGTGCCCAGGCCGGCGACGCCGATGCGCCAGTCGCGCGGGCTCATTGGGCGGCCATGGTGTTGTGCGCCCGCTCGAGGATCTCGTCGGCCGAGCCCAGGAACTTCTTCACATTGCGGGCGGCCTGACGGATGCGGTGCTCGTTCTCGACCAGGCCGACGCGAACAAAGCCTTCGCCATACTCTCCGAAGCCCACGCCGGGGGCGACGGCCACGCCGGCCTCTTCGATCAGCAGCTTGGAGAACATCAGAGCCCCGGCTTCCTTGAATTTCTCGGGCACAGGCGCCCAGGCGAACATGGAGGCCTGGGGCGAGGGAATATCCCAGCCTGCCCGCTTCATGGATTCCACCAGCACGTCGCGGCGGGACTTATAGATGGCGCGGATTTCGGCGACGCAGTCCTGCGGGCCGTTCAGCGCCGTGGCCGCAGCCACCTGGATCGGCGTGTAGGCGCCGTAGTCCAGATAGGACTTCACGCGCGCCAGGGCGTTGCAGATCCGCTCATTGCCCACGACCATCCCGACCCGCCAGCCGGCCATGGCGTAGGTCTTGGACAGGGAGTTGACCTCGACGGCGATGTCCTTGGCGCCTTCGACCTGCAGGACCGACGGCGGCGGGTTGTCGTCGAAATAGATCTCCGAATAGGCGATGTCGGAGATGACCAGCAGGTCGTGCTTCCGGGCCAGCGCAATGGCGTCCTTGTAGAAGTCCAGGTCCACGCACTGGGCCGTGGGGTTGGACGGATAGGACAGGATCAGGACGCTGGGCGGCGGGGCCGAATGCTTCACCGCCCGCGAAACGCCAGCCAGATACTCCTCGGGCGAATGCGCCGGCACATGGCGGATGACGCCGCCGGCCATGATGAAGCCATAGGCGTGGATCGGATAGGCCGGGTTCGGACAGATGATGACGTCGCCGGGCGCGGTCAGCGCCTGGGCCAGGTTGGCGAAGCCTTCCTTGGAGCCCAGGGTGGCGATCACCTCGGTGTCCGGGTTCAGGGTGACGCCAAAGCGACGCTTGTAGTAGCCGGCCATGGCGCGGCGCAGGCCGATGATGCCCTTGGAGGCCGAATAGCGCCCCGCCTTGGGGTCGCGGGCGGTCTCGATCATCTTTTCGACGATGTGCTTGGGCGTCGGCATGTCGGGATTGCCCATGCCGAAGTCGATGATGTCGGTGCCCTCGGCGCGAAGCCGCGCCTTGATGCGGTTCACCTCCTCGAGAACATAGGGCGGGAGGCGTCGGATGCGGTGGAATTCGGGGGTCATTTTAAGCTCTGCCGCGACTGCGGCGTCTGGGAGCTGAAGGTCGCGCATGGATAGACTCCAGGCTGGAGTCCGCCAAGCAGGCTCAGGGAACTTTTCGCCTCCGCAGGCCCCCTCAACGGGGCGACGGAGGCGGTGTAGCTCGCGCCCTGGCGTCCCGGGCGAAGGCCTCGGTGTCGCTCGTGGTGATCGCCGGCGGCGGCGTCGCGGCGGCCTGGGCCCGCGCGGCGAACGCGGTCGTGCCGTCCAGGGTCCAGGTCCCGGGCGCGGTCTGGGCCGCGAGCTCTGCGCCGGCGGCTTCGACCCCGGCCACGGCCTGCGCCCAGCTGCGCGCCGGACGAGGATTGGCGGGCGTCGGCGGGATGTCGCTGAACTTCGGATAGGCGGTCTCGGCCCGCGCGCCCTCGAGCACCGCCTGGGCGGCCGGCGATTCCGGATCCACGGGTGCGGTGGCGAACGGGCTGGCGCCAGCGCAGCCGCCCAGGATGGAGAGCCCCAGACACGCGCCTGCGCCGCGCCACCAAGGGGCGCTTTGTGCGTTTTGAAAAAGGCGAGCCAAGACGTTCATGTCCGCCTCGCTCTTATGACATGATGCGATCTAGTGAAAGGGCTGCAATCGGCCCACCTGCCGGGAGGATGGCGTTCCATGAGCGAAAAAGGCTCGCAGACCAAGGGCTCCGGCTCGAAGAGCGGAACGAAGCCCAAGACATCCGCTCCCAAATCGAAGGCTACGCGCAAGGCCGCCGACAAGGCCGCAGCCACGCCGGTCGAGGCCAAGGCCGCGTCGGCGCGGAAGACCACGCCCAAACCCCCTCGCAAGCCCAGATCCGCGGCCCCGCCCCCGCCCCAGCAGGAACCCGCCCAAGCGGCCTCTCAGGCGAAGCCGCAGGACGCCCCCTCGCCGGCCGTCTTCCCGGACCTCACCGCCGAGCAACGCCGCCTGCTCGAGAATCTGTCGACCAACCTGGCCCGGGCGGCCATGACCGCCCAGGGCGCCATCGCTGAGGCGGCCCTGCGTCAGGCCGACCGACCGGCCGCGCTTTCGCCCGACCCCTTCCACATCGGACCGTCCCTGACCGAGGTCATGGGCAAGCTGGCCAGCCAGCCCGACCGCCTGGTCCGCGCCCAGGCCGACCTCCTGACCCGCTACATGGACCTCTGGCAGGCGACGGCCCGACGCATGGCCGGCGAGACGCCTGACCCGGTCGCCCAGCCCCCCAAGGGCGACAAGCGGTTCCTTGACCCGGACTGGTCAGAGAACCCGGTCTTCGACGTGATGAAGCAGTCCTACCTCGTCACCGCCGATTGGCTGCAGGGCCTGGTGGGCGGCGTGGAGGGCGTCGAGCCGATCTCGCGCCGCCGGGTCGAGTTCTTCATGAAGCTGCTGACCGACGCCTTTTCGCCGACCAACTTCCTGGCCTCCAACCCCACGGCCATGCGCGAGATCATGGCCACCGGCGGCGAGAGCCTGGTGCGGGGCATGGAGAACTTCGCCGCCGACCTGGCGCGCGGCGGCGGCCAGCTGGCGATCAGCCAGACCGACTACGAACAGTTCAAGATCGGCGAGAACGTCGCCACGGCGCCGGGCAAGGTCGTCTTCCAGAACGAGCTGCTACAGCTGGTTCAGTTCTCGCCGTCCACCAAGACGGTGCACGAAATCCCGCTGATCATCTTCCCGCCGTGGATCAACAAGTTCTACATCCTGGATCTTCGCCCGGACAATTCGATGATCCGCTGGCTGGCCGACCAGGGGATTACCGTCTTCGTCGCCTCCTGGGTCAACCCGGACAAGAGCCTGGCGGGCAAGACCTTCGAGGACTATCTGCGCCAGGGCATCTATGAGGCCACCGACGCGGTCATGAAGCAGGCGGGCGTCGATCGCGTGAACGCCGTCGGCTACTGCATCGGCGGGACGCTGCTGTCGGCGGCCCTGGCCCATATGGCGGCCAAGAAAGACTCGCGGATCGCCTCGGCCACCTTCTTCGCCGCCCAGCAGGACTTCAGCGAAGCCGGCGACCTGCTGCTGTTCACCGACGAGTCCTGGCTGAAGGACCTGGAGCAGAAGATGGACGCCGAGGGCGGGGTCCTGTCGGGCCAGGCCATGGCCGACACCTTCAACGTCCTGCGCTCCAACGACCTGATCTGGTCCTTCTTCGTGAACAACTATCTGATGGGCAAGGAGCCGCGCCCCTTCGACCTGCTGTTCTGGAACTCCGACCAGACCCGCATGCCCAAGGCGCTGCACATGTTCTATCTGCGCCAGTTCTACGGACAGAACGCCCTGGCAAAGGGCGAGCTGGAGCTGGGCGGCGTGCGCCTGGATCTCGGCGCGGTGAAGACGCCGGTCTATGTGCAGTCGTCCAAGGAGGACCACATCGCCCCGGCGGTTTCGGTCTATCGCGGGGCGCGCCTGTTCGGCGGCCCGACCACCTTCACGCTTTCGGGTTCAGGGCACATCGCCGGGGTGGTCAATCCGCCGTCGGCGAAGAAGTACCAGCACTGGACCTTCGACCAACTCCCCGAAAGCCTGGCCGACTGGCAGGCGAACGCGGTCGAAACGCCCGGCTCCTGGTGGCCGCACTGGATCGAATGGCTGAAGGGCTATTCCGGCGACATGGTCCCGGCCCGCGACCCGGCCAAGGGGCCATTCAAGCCGATCGAGGATGCGCCGGGCAGCTATGTTCAGGTGAAGTCGTAGGGGCGGACCGCCGCCGAGGCTGGCGGCGGTCCCCTAACCCTTAGTCCGTCGTCAGCGCCTCATAGACGAGACGCGGCGAGATGTCCCGCATGGGCGGCGTGCCGGCGCCTGGAATGCTGCCCCGCAGGTTCTGGATCATGCCGACAAAGACCAGGTCGTTGGTCGGGTCGATCCAGAACCAGGTCCCGAAGGCCCCGCCCCAGTAGAACGAGTTCAGCCCTTGCGGCGTGCCGGCGGCCTGCGGATCGTTGATGACTGCGAAGTCCAGACCAAAGCCGGTTCCAGTCTGGCTGGGACCATAGAGGTCGACCGTCACGCCTTCGGCCAGCACATTGGTGCGCATCAGCTCGACTGTCTCGGGCTTGAGAATGCGGGCGCCGTCCAGCTCCCCGCCATTGGCCAGCATCTGGGCGAACCGCCAGTAGTCTTCTGCGGTTGAGAACAGCCCGCCGCTGCCCGACAGGAAGGCCGGCGGGCTGGTGGGCGCCGCCCTCACCTCGCCGGCCGGCGCGATCAGGCCGTCGTCGCCATAGGTGTGGACCGCCGACACGCGGGCCAGCTTGGCGCTGTCCACGTGGAAGCCGGTGTCGTCCATCTTCAGGGGATCGAAGATCCGGCTTTTGAAGAAGGCGTCGAGAGTCTGGCCCGACAGCTTCTCGACGATATAGCCCTGGATGTTGACGCTCGGCCCATAGCGCCAGTCGGTCCCCGGCTGCACGGCCAGCGGCAGGGCGGCCAGCTTGTCGATCATCGCCTGGAGATCGTCGTCCTGCAGGCCATCGTCGTCATAGCCGGCGCTGACATCGAAGCCCGCCGTATGGCTCATCAGCTCGCGCATGGTCATGGGATGGGCCTGAGGCTCGGTTCCACCGTCGGGGGTGGCCACCTTCAGGTCTGCGAATTCCGGGATATATTTGGCGACCGGATCGTCCAGGCTCCACTTGCCCTCTTCCCAGAGGATCATCATGGCCACGCCGGTGATCGGCTTGGTCATGGAGGCGATGCGATAGATGGTGTCCCGGTCCGTCGCCTGGCCGGTGGCGACATCCTGGACGCCATAGGCTTCGAAGTGGACGACCTTGCCCTCGCGTGCCAGCAAGGTGACGGCGCCAGCCAGCTTCTTCTGATCGACCAGGGCCTGCATCTCGGCCTTCAGGGCTTCGACGCCCGTCGCCGAGAAGCCGGCCTCCGCAGGCGCCGCCATGGGGACGTCGGCGGCCAGGACCGGCCCGGTCGCCAGAGCGGCCAGCGCCAGGGCCGACGCTGCGCCGGCCAGCCGACGCGCAAGGTGAAGTCGCATAGTGCCTCCCTAAGATGTCTTTCTTGTTGGGAGCACTCTTAGGGCGCCGCCGAACTACGGCCTAGATGTTCGTCGCCTCGCTTGTCAGGCCGGCACGAATTTCAGCGCCACGCCATTGTTGCAGTAGCGCAGGCCTGTCGGGCGCGGCCCGTCCTTGAACACATGGCCCTGGTGCCCGAGGCAGCGGGCGCAGTGGTACTCCGTGCGAGGTATCCCGATCTTGAAGTCGGTCTTCTCGCCCAGGGCGCCGTCGATATAGGTGTAGAAGCTCGGCCAGCCGGTGCCGCTGTCATACTTCCAGTCGGACTTGAACAGCGGCAGTTCGCAGCCGGCGCAGACAAACGTCCCTTTGCGCTTCTCGCGGTCCAGGGGGCTCGATCCGGCCCGCTCGGTGCCTTCCCGGCGCAGGACCTGATAGGCGGCCGGCGACAGGCGGCTCTTCCATTGGGCGTCGGTGAGTTTGCGCCAGGACGAGTTGGCATGGGCGTCGGCCGCCTGGGCCTGCGACCCGCTGCTGCAGGCGGCGAGCGCGCTGGCGCCCAACAGAAAGCCCCGGCGATGAAAGGCGTGCATGAGGTTCATGCTTCATCATACGCCGGAAAACCGCATCTGGATGAGGCCGCCGCGAGTCTTAGGCCGCAACGACCGCCTGGATGCCGGCCAGCAGGGTGGCGGCCGTGATCGGCTTGGCCACGTGGATATCGGCGCCGGCCGCTATGGCCTCGTTCTGATGCTCGACCATGGCGTTGGCGCTCAGCATGATAAGGGGCGTGCGCGCTGCGCCGCGCTCAGCCTCCAGCGTCCGGATGGCGCGGGTGGCGGCCAAGCCGTCCATGTGCGGCATCTGCATGTCCATGAGCACCACGTCGAAGGCGCCTGAGGCATAGGCCGATACCGCCTGCAGGCCGTCTTCGACCGTCACCAACTCGGCCGCCTGGCTGGCCAGGATCAGCTGAACCACCCGCTGGTTGGTCGGATGATCTTCGGCGAGCAAGACCCTCAAGGGGCGCTCGCATCTTGGCTGCTGCGCCGATGGGCGGTGATGGGCGATCTGGTCTTCCGTCGGCCCCTCGGCCCGGGGCAAGGGAATGGTGACCACGAAGCGACTGCCCTGCCCGGGCTGAGACGTGGCGGTAATCTTGCCGCCCATCAGGTCGGCCAGGGAGCGACAGATGGAGAGGCCGAGCCCGGTGCCGCCGAACCGGCGGCTGATGGTCGCATCGGCCTGGCTGAAACGGTCGAACAGGCGGGCGGCCTGTTCGGCGTCGAAGCCGACGCCGGTGTCCTCGACCTCAAAGCTCAGGTGCTCGCCGTCAGGAGCCTCGATTCGGCCGATGCGCAGGATGACGTGGCCCCGCTCGGTAAACTTCACCGCGTTGGACAAAAGGTTGCTGATGATCTGGCCGATGCGCGTGGCGTCGCCCACGAAACGCCCCTGAACCGCCGGGTCACGCTCCACCTTCAGGGCCAGGCCCTTGTCATCGACCCGGTGGCGGGTGACTTCGATATAGGGGCGCAGCGCCTCGTCCAGGTCGAAGGGGCGGGTCTCCAGCTCAAGCTGTCCGGCCTCGATCTTGGAGACGATCAGGAAGTCCGACACCAGCCGTTCCAGGATCACGCCGGAATCCCGCACCAGACCGACCATCTCGGCCTGTTCGGGGCTCAGCGGGGTGCGTGACAGGGCGTCGATGATGCCGATCACCCCATTGAGCGGGGTGCGCACCTCGTGACTCATATTGGCCAGGAAGTCCGTCTTGGCCCGGCTGGCCGCCTCGGCCATCGCCTTGGCCTCCAGCAGTTCCCGCTCGGCCGCCACCCGCTCGGTGACATCCCGCGCGACGCCATAGATGCGATCGCCGTAGCGCTGGGCGCGCCACTCCAGGGTGCGATAGCCCCCGTTCCGGTGACGGTAGCGATTGATGAAGCCGAGCACCGGGTCGCCGGGTCGACGCTGCTCGACCTCGGTGACGCTGTGCTGGGTGCCGGGAAGGTCGTCGGGGTGGACCAGGCGCAGCAGCGGCAGGCCTTCCATGTCCTCTGGATCATGGCCGAGAATCGTCTGCCAGGAGCGGCTGGCCTTCAGCACGCGCCCCTCAAGGTCGCGGATCACCAGAAGATCGAGGGACACCTCGAAAAAGGTGCCGATATCCAGGTCCCACGCGTCCCGCCCCCGGGCCGACGCGTCGTCCTGCGGATCAACGAATGACGCGTGGGTCATGAGCGAGAGATCCTTGTAAGCGCCACACGACGACCTGGGCAGATTGGGCGCCGTAGAGTTAAGCTCTGATTGCCGACCCTTGGTCGACGGGGCAGAATCGGCACAAGCCGCGCCGAATTCTGCATATCCCTAGGGGCGACTCAATCCTTCCCCCTCATCCAGGCCCAGCATCAGGTTCAGGTTCTGCACGGCTGCGCCCGACGCCCCCTTCCCGAGGTTGTCCAGCACAGCCAATAGGCGGGCCTGGCCCTTGGCGTCGTCTCCGAACACTTGGAGATGCAAGGCGTTCGTGCCATTCAAGGCCTCGGGATCCAGGGCTTGGACATATCCGCCGGCGCCGGCTCGCGCCCGACTGAGCTGGGAGGTCTCCAGATCGGTCGCCACCTGCACGAAGGCCTCGCCGACATAGGCTTCCGACAGAGCCGCGCGCAGATCTCCCGCGGCTGGCCGCCCCGGCAGCGCCCACAGCGCCACAGGGACCTCGACAATCATGCCCTGGGCGTAGCGGCCCACGGCGGGCGAGAAGATCGGCGGATGGGAAAGCCCCGTATAGGCCACCATCTCCGGCAGATGCTTGTGCGCCAGGGTCATGCCGTACGGCCGGAAGGCGTCGGCCGAGGAAGCTGGCGGCGCCTGTTCGAACTCTTCGATCAACCCCCTGCCGCCGCCGGAATAGCCCGAGACCCCATGGACGCTGAGGGCCGCTTCGGCCGGGATCAGGCCCGCCCGCACCAGGGGCGCGACCAGAGCGATGAAGCCGGTGGACCAGCAGCCGGGATTGGTCACCCGCTTGGAGGCGGCGATGGCCTCGCGATGGCCGGGCGCCATCTCGGGGAAGCCGAACACCCAGCCCGGCGCGGTCCTGTGAGCCGTGGACGGGTCGATGACCCGCACATCGGGATTTTCGATCATCGCCACGGCCTCCCGCGCGCCCTCGTCGGGCAGGCAGAGAATGGCCACGTCCACGCTGTTCAGCAGTTCGGCCCGGGCGTCGGCGTCCTTGCGCCGCGCCGGATCGATGGACACCACCTCCAGGTCCCGCCGGTCGGCCAGGCGCTGACGGATCTGCAGGCCTGTGGTGCCGGCCTCGCCGTCGATGAAGATCCTGTGGGCCATGGTCGTCTCCCGTGGACGATGAACAAGAACTGGGACGCTGGACAAAGAAAAAGGGCGCTCCGGTCTCCCGAAGCGCCCCAATTCGCATACGCGGTGTTCGCGCGCGATTAGCGCTTCGAGAACTGGAAGCTACGGCGGGCCTTGGCCTTGCCGTACTTCTTACGCTCGACGACGCGCGAGTCGCGGGTCAGGAAGCCGTGCGGCTTCAGGACGGGACGCAGGCCCGGCTCGTAATAGGTCAGCGCCTTGGCGATGCCGTGGCGAACCGCGCCGGCCTGACCCGACAGGCCAGAGCCCTTCACGGTCACGATGACGTCGAACTGACCCAGACGGTCGGCGATCTCCAGCGGCTGGGCGATCATCATGCGCAGCACGGGGCGCGCAAAATAGACTTCCTGAGTACGGCCGTTGATGGTGATCACGCCCTTGCCAGGCTTGATCCACACGCGGGCCACGGCGTTCTTGCGCTTGCCGGTGGCGTAGGCGCGGCCGTACTGGTCGATGACCGGTTCGCGCGGCGCGGCTTCGGGATTGGAAGAGAGGCTTTGCAGGGCCTCGAAACCTTGGGTCTCGGACATGGGCCTCAGGCGCTCCGCACGTTCTTGGCGTTCATCTCGGCGAACGCGATGGTCTCGGGGTTCTGGGCGGCGTGCGGATGCTCAGCGCTCGTATAGATACGCAGGTGAGTCATCTGCTTGCGGGCCAGAGGGCTTTCCTTGGGGAGCATGCGCTCCACAGCCTTTTCCAGGATGCGCTCGGGGAACTTGCCGCCGAGGATCTTGTCGGCGGTCCGTTCCTTGATGCCGCCCGGATGGCCGGTGTGCCAGTAGTAGACCTTGTCGGTCAGCTTCTTGCCGGTGAACTTCACCTTGTCGGCGTTGACGACGACGACGAAGTCGCCGCAATCGACGTGCGGGGTGTAGTCGGGCCGATGCTTGCCGCGAAGACGCATGGCGATGAACGAGGCGAGGCGGCCGACCACGGCGTTCTCAGCATCGATCACGATCCACTTCTTCTCGACCTCGGCAGGCTTCAAAGAAGCCGTGGTCTTCATCATGGGGACGATCCGTTAGTTGCGACGGCGGCAAGGCGCCGGCGACGTGAGGCGCGGCATGTACGGGTCGAACGCCACCTTGTCAACACGAATGGGGCCGGAAAGCCTTATAAAACACGGCCTCTAGGCGCAAGGTATCATATTACCTCAGATGATTGACGCCGCCTATCGCGCCTTCAGGCCCTGCTGCTCCAGACGCCACTTGAACTGGTCGAAGCGGTCCTGGCCGAAGAAGGGCTCGCCGTTAAAGGCGATCATCGGCACGCCATAATGGCCGGCCTGTCGTTGCGCGGTCTGGTTGGCCTCTACGACGGCGTCGAGGCGCGCCGATTCGGCGTCGACGGCGCTGGCCAGTTCCTCGGGGTCGAGGCCGGCGCGCGTCGCGGCCTGGGCCAGGTGGTCGCCCTGATGCCAGTTCTCGACCGCGCCGCTCCAGATCACCCGGCTGACCTCGGTCAGATAGGCCAGGCCCCTGCCCCGCTCGGCGGCGGCGACGCCCATCTGGGTCAAGCGATGGATGTGGGGCTGGTCCTTGGGATAGGTGCGCGTGGCCATGTCCATATAAACTGGGTCCGGGCGCGGCCAGGCGAAGGGCAGGCCAAGGAAGGCCGCCTCCCGGTGAATGTCGGTCAGGAAGTAGCTGAACCAGAGCGGGTCGCGGGTTTCGAAGAATTCAGGCGTGCGCACGGCCAGGGGATAGACAGGCCGGATGTTCCCCTTCACATCGTAAGCCGCCTCAAGCGTCATCAGCCGCGGCGTGATCATATAGGAATAGGGCGACCGGAAGGACCAGTAGAGGTCGTAGGTCAGGGTCATGGCGCCACTCCTGTACGCGAAGCCGCCGCGGCCCTCGCTATTGTGGCATGATAACTGTCATTTCTGAGGGTTCCAAGACCAGGAGCGCAGCGTCATCGCCTCGCCATGGCTTTGTCGTATGATGTCGCCACCTAGAGATTCCTGACCACGGACGCCCCATGACCCTTCACCGTCGCGCCCTGCTGGGCGCCGCTGCGGCCGGCGCCGCCTTCTCCGGCTACGCCCTGCGCGCCCAGGCGCAGACCGCGGCCGCCCAGGCCTCGGCTGGCGAGACCTATCTCAATGAGGTCCATGGCTATGGCCCGCTGATCCCCGATCCCTACAAGATCCTCGACCTGCCCGAGGGCTTTTCCTACCGGGTGATCTCCCATGCCGGTCAGACCATGGATGACGGGTTCTTCGTCCCCTACAAGGCCGACGGCATGGCGGCCATCCCGATCGGCGGGTCCAGGATCGCCCTGCTGCGCAATCACGAGCTCAATCCCCGCGACCTGAACTATGGCCCCACCGGGCCTGGTCGCAAGCTGATCGACAAGCTGAAGCCCGAGCAGGCCTATGATGTCGGCCCGGACGGCCATCCCCTGCCCGGCGGCGTCACCACGCTGATCTACGACCTGAAGCGCCAGCGGCTGGAAAGCCAGCATCTCAGCCTGACCGGAACCCTGGTGAACTGCGCGGGCGGCGCGACGCCCTGGGGGTCGTGGCTGTCCTGCGAGGAGACGACGCTGTCGCCCCAGGCAGGCCTTGGCAAGTCGCACGGCTGGGTCTTCGAAGTCCCCGCCACAGCCAAGGGCCTGGTGGATCCTGTCCCCCTGACCGCCATGGGCCGTTTCCAGCACGAGGCCGCCGCCGTCGATCCCGGGACCGGGGTGATCTACGAGACCGAGGACTCCTTCGACTCCAAGGGACTCTTCTACCGCTTCCTGCCCAATGATCGGCGCAACCCGGCCAAGGGCGGCCGGCTGCAGGTCCTGGGCTTCCGCGACGCCCCCGAGGGCGGCGATGCACGCAACATGAAGGGCTCGGAGCCCACCTGGCGGGTCGGCGAGTCCCGCGACTGCGTCTGGATCGACGTCGAAGGTTCGGACAATCCCCACGAGGACCTGCGCCTGCGCATGCAGGCGGCGGGCGCCGCCTTCGTCGGCCGTGGCGAAGGGATCTTCTGGAGCCCGGACGGGGTCTATTTCACCTGCACGTCCAGCGGCCCGGCCGGCCACGGCCAGGTGCTGCGCTACATCCCAAGCCCGCACGAGGGCCAGGCTGGCGAGGCCGATGCGCCTGGCCGGCTGGAGCTGTTCGTCGAACCGACGGACGCCCGGGTCATGGACTTCGCCGACAACCTGGCGATCTCGCCCTGGGGGCACATGTTCGCCTGCGAGGACCGCTATTCGGAGACCCTGCGCAATCACCTGAAGGGCATCACCCCCGACGGCCGGGTCTACACGATCGCCCGCAACGTCTTCGAGGGGAACGCCGAGCTGGCCGGCGCCTGCTTCTCGCCCGACGGCTCGACCTGCTTCGTCAATATCTACTGGCCGGGCCTGACCCTGGCGATCACCGGCCCCTGGAACAGCTTCCGCGTCTAGCCAGAGCGCGTTCCGACTAACTCTAGACGCGGCGGATGCGCCAGGCGAAGGCGGTCGCCAGACCCAGCACCACGGCGGCCATCAGCTGGTGCAGCATGCCTAGCCACAGGGGCACGGCCAGCATCAGGGTGGCGATCCCCAGCAGGGCCTGCAGCAGGGTGGCGTGCGTGGTGGCCATTATCAGCCGCTTGGCCGGCGGCGGCACATAGTTGGTCCGTCGGGCGCTGATCGCCATCCAGATGACGGCGATGGTCAGCACATAGCCGCCCAGACGGTGATGAAGCTGCACCGCGCCCTGGCTGTGGGCCAGCGTGCCCCAGAGCCCGTCACCGGCGTAGTCTCGGGGGAAGAGCGTGCCGTTCATCAGCGGCCAGTCGTTGTAGACGAGGCCTGCATCGTTGCCGGCCACCAGGGCGCCCAGCAGAATCTGGATGAAGATCAGGCCCATCAAACCCAGGGCCAGCGCGCTCCAGGGGCTGGGCAAGGGCTGTCGCGCCTCCCCGCGCCAGGCGTCCAGCGCCGTCCAGATCAGGGTGGCGAACAGGATGAAGGCCAGGCCCAGATGGACCATCAGCCGCTCGGGCGCCACCGAGACCCGGTCCGCCAGCCCGCTGGCCACCATCCACCAGCCGATCGCGCCTTGCAGCCCGCCCAGCGCCAGCAGGCCGACGCAGCGCAGGATCAGCCGCTTGGGAATCTCTCGTCGCGCCAGGAAGTAGACGAACGGCAGGGCGTAGACGAGGCCCACCAGCCGCCCGAGGAACCGGTGCGCCCATTCCCACCAATAGATGGTCTTGAACTCGTCAAGGCTCATGCCCCGGTTGACCTGCTGGTACTGGGGGATTTCCCGATACTTGGCGAACTCGGCGTTCCAGTGCGCGTCCGACATCGGCGGCAGGGCGCCGGTGACGGGCTTCCATTCGGTGATGGAGAGGCCGGAGTCCGTCAGGCGAGTCGCGCCGCCGACCACCACCATCGCAAGCACGAGAGCAGCCACGATGGCGAGCCAGATAGCGACCGGCGTCGACCGGTCCGAGCGCAGGAAAGAGGTCATTACGGCGAGATCGCGCCTCTTTTGGGTTTAAGTTGGGCCATGGGCTAAAGCACGGGAGGATTTCCGTCCATGCCTTGTCCGCTTCCCAGGAAATTGGGAACCCCCCAAGCTTGACCGCATTCAGGGTGGGCGGCGTCTTCAGCCGTCTTCTGGGAGGGATATAGCCATGAGCGGCGTCGGAATTCTGAGCGCGATCATCATCGGCATCTTCGCCGGCTGGATCGCCGAAAAGATCATGAAGCGCAACCACGGGCTCTTCACCAATCTGCTGGTGGGTCTGGTCGGCGCCTTGATCGGCAGCTTCATCGCCAACCTGATCAACTTCCCCTTCAGCGGCTTCATCGGCAGCCTGCTCGTCTCCACGATCGGCGCAGTCCTGCTTCTGGCCCTCCTGGGTCTGATCCGCCGGAAGTGACATGCCCCCGGCGCGCGCCCTATAGGAGGTGCGCGCCGATCCGGCGCGAGGTTCGATGGGGCTTTCCATGAGCGCGCGCCAACGCAAGCTGGTCGGCATGTTCGTCATCATCGCCTTCGTGGCCGCCTATGCCGTGGCCGCCGTCGCCATCGGCGAGCGTCTGCCCGACAACATTGCGATCCAGGCCCTGTTCTACGGCGTTGTCGGCCTGGCCTGGGGCGTGCCGATCCTGCCGCTCATCTCATGGATGAACCGCGGCCGCTGAGCGACGCCCCGCTGCACGCGGCGATAGATTTCATATGACGTTTGTTTCGACCCCGCCCATTCAGGCGATGGTCGGAGCGGCGGGATTCGAACCCACGACCCCTTGACCCCCAGTCAAGTGCGCTACCAGGCTGCGCTACGCTCCGTCGCCAGCGGCGAGGTCGCGTCTTATAGGCGGGCGCCTGCGGCCCGGCAACCCGCAAAGTCAGGCCTGTTGGCCGTCGTCCCCAAGCAGCCGATCCAGCCTCGCCTTCGCCGCCTCAAGGTCTTCCAGAACAAGGGCCAGGCGGTCTCGGATCTCAGAGTCCGCAAGGCCGCTGTCGGGGGCCGTCGGCCCCGGATCGACGCCCGATTCGTCCAGGAGCCGGCGCAGGCCCTGGTCCTTATGGAGCTTCTGGACGCCCTTGATCGTGTAGCCTTCGTCGTGCAGCAGCCGCCGCACGCCCTGCAGGACGGCGATATCCTGGGGTCGGTAGAACCGGCGCCCCCCGGCCCGCTTCATGGGGCGAATGAAAGAGAACTTGGTCTCCCAGAACCGCAGCACGTGCTGGGGCACGTCCAGCTCCTCAGCCGCTTCCGAAATCGTCCGGAAGGCTTCGGGGCCCTTGGCCACGACCTAGTCTTCCTCTGCGAGCGCCTTATCGACCCTCGCCTTCATCACCTGGGACGCGCGGAAACCGATCACCCGGCGCGGCTCGATGGCCGCCGGCTCCCCGGTCTTGGGATTGCGACCCATGCGCGCGCGCTTGGCGCGGACCTGAAAGACGCCGAACCCGGAAAGCTTGACCTGTTCACCGGCCTCCAGGGCCTGGATCATCAGTTCGAGAGTGCGTTCGACGAGCGTCGCGCAGTCCTGGCGAGACAGTCCGACCTCGTCGTGAACCGCCTCGCAAAGATCAGCTCGCGTCAAAGTCGAGCCCTTCATGCGTACCCTGCCCCCGGACAAAACTACTGGTCCCCTCATGCCGTGATTGTCGGGCAAGGTCAAAGGGTTCCAGTCCAGTTCTGTGCCCAGGTTCAGAAGCGCAGCACGCAGGCGCCCCAGGTCAGACCGCCGCCCATGGCCTCCAGCAACAACAGGTCGCCCGGTTTGATGCGTCCGTCTCCCACCGCGACGGCCATGGCCAGCGGGATCGAGGCGGCCGAGGTGTTGGCGTGATCGGCCACCGTGGTGATCACCTTGGATTCGGGAATGCCCAGGCGGCGCGCCACCCCCTCGAGGATCCGCATATTGGCCTGATGCGGCACGAACCAGTCTACGGCGGCGACATCGATCCCGGCGTCGGCGGCCGCAGCCGTCACGGCCTCGGAGATGTTGACCACGGCGTGGCGGAACACCTGGTTGCCCTGCATCCGCAGCTTGCCGACCTCGCCATTGGTCGAAGGGCCGCCGTCCACATAGAGGAGGTCCTGCTTGGTTCCGTCGGCGCGCAGGGCGAAGCCCAGCAGGCCGCGATCGTCCGTGGTCCCCGCGCCGGCCACGGGCTCGAGCACCACGGCGCCGGCGCCATCGCCGAACAGGACGCAGGTGCCCCGATCAGTCCAGTCCATCAGCCGCGTCATGGCCTCGGCGCCGATCACCAGGGCGCACTTGGATCGGCCATGGGCGACGAAGCCGTCGGCCACCGACAGGGCGTAGACGAAGCCCGAGCAGACCGCCTGGATGTCGAAAGCGATGCCCACCGGACACCCCAGCTTGCGCTGGACGATGGCCGCGGTCGCCGGAAAGGTCAGGTCCGGGGTCGTGGTGGCGACGATGATCAGGTCGATATCGTCCGGCGTGCGGCCAGCCGCGGCCAGGGCCTTACGGGCGGCCTCGACCGCCAGGTCGGAGACGGCCTGGTCCGGCCCCGCGCGATGGCGCTTCTGGATGCCGGTGCGCTCGCGAATCCATTCGTCGCTGGTGTCGACGAAGCGAGACAGATCGTCATTGGTGACGACCTCGTCGGGCAGATAGCCACCCACGCCGGTGACAGCGCTGCGAAGCACGGAACTCAACTCACTCGCCTCCCTGGCCCGCGGGCGGCGGCGGACTGGCGCCGAAGCCGAGACGGGTCATGCTTCGTGTAATCTCGGCGGCGAAGTCGTTCCGCGCCAGATCCGCGGCCACCTGGATTGCATCGGCGAAATCGCGAACCTCGGCGCCGCCGTGGCTCTTGACCACCACACCATTGAGGCCAAGCAGGGGCGCTGCGGCCGGCGGGCTGAGCTTTTCACGGAAGGCCAGCAGCGCCTTTCGGGCCATCATCGCCCCAAGCTTGGACGGCAGGCTCGACATCAGGGCGGCGCGCAGCTCGCTGGTGATGAACTTGGCCACGCCTTCGGCGGTCTTCAGGGCGACATTGCCGGTGAAGCCGTCGGTGACGACCACATCGACGACGCCGCGGGTCAGGTCGTCGCCCTCGACGAAGCCGTAATAGTTCAGGCCAAAGCCGCCCTCCCGCAACATCCGGTGGGCCTCGCGGACCTCTTCATGGCCCTTGATGTCTTCCGAGCCGACGTTGAGCAGACCGATGCTGGGGCGCTCCACCCCATGGGCGGCGCGGTGGAAGGCCTCGCCCAGGATGGCGAACTCCACCAGCCGTTCGGCGTCGCAATCCACATTGGCGCCCACATCCAGCACCGTGGTGAAACCTGAGACGGTCGGCCAGCTGGCCGTCAGGCAGGGGCGGTCCAGATCTGCGCTCATCCGCAGGACCAGCTTGGAGATCGCCATCAGCGCGCCGGTGTTGCCGGCCGAGACCGCGCCCTGGGCTTCGCCGAGCTTCACCGCCTCGACGGCGTTCCACATGCTTGAGCCCTTGCCCCGACGCAGGGCCGTGGCGGGCTTTTCCTCGCTGGCCACCACCTTGTCGGTGTGGCGAACCTCGACCCTGCCGGTCAGTTGCGGCAGGCGGGCCAGTTCTGGTTCGATGAGAGCGGCGTCCCCATGGGCCAGGAAGCGCAAGCCCTCCCCCATCTTGCCGGCGGCGCGGGCCAGGGCCGGGATGGTGACGGCTGGACCGTGATCGCCGCCCATGGCGTCGACGGATATGGTGACCGATTGGCTCACGACGTGAATTCAGCCCCTGTTCGCCGCAGATCCGCGGCGTTGTGCCCGGCGCATGGCCGAGGATCACCCATTGTCGTCCTTAAGCCGCTTAAGCACGGCGAAGGGCGAGTCGTCATCCTGCGGCGGCGTGTAGTCGAAGGTTTCTCCCGGCAGTCGGGGAAAGGGGTCGATCTCCACGGCCAGGTGTTCGATCACATAGGCGGCGAGATCGATCGTGTCGCCCTCAAGGATTTCCGGCGGATCGGGCGAGTCGGGATCAAGCTCGATCTCGACCTCCGGGTCGGGCGCGTTCGGGCTTCCGGCGGGCACAAGCCGAACCTCGATCGGCCCCTCGACCGTCTGATCGAAGACCTCCAGCGACAGTCCGGATTCCTGCTCGACCACGGCCTGGAACCGGCCGCCGATCTCCACCCCATCGAGCCAGGTTCGCAGCCGCAGGTCCGCGCTGAGGCTCTTGATCGCCCGCACGCCCAGTTGCGGCGCCAGCGCCTTGAGGATGGCCGCCTCTGGCTCCAGGCGCAGGGTCACCGGGCCACGGGCCAGCGCGCCCATCTTGAACGGGTGGCTCCAGATTTCGGTCACGGCGCCACCCAGGTGACATCGCCGGCGACGAGCGCGTCCAAGGGCTGGTCGGCCAGGGCCTGACGCTGCCGCAGGACGTAGGCCACCATGTCCTGCGTCGGCGCATCGGCGGCTTCGGCATAGACTGTCCGCCCGACCAGCGCCGCCAGGGCCGTCTCATCCGGCAGAGCCGCCAGGGCGGCCTCGTAGGATTTGACCCGGCCATAGAAGGCCTCGCCCAGCTTGCGCATCTTCTTGCCCACCGACAGGTCGCCGACCCCCATCTCGCGCAGGGCGTCATCCAGGGCCGAGACATAGGCGTCGAACAGGGCCTGGGCGGTATCGGCCGCCGGCTCTCCCTGCCGCTTCAGGCGGTCCAGCAGCAGGACCACGTGCAGGGAGTAGAGCTCGAACCGGCCCTCCACCGTGTCAGGGGCGCCGAGGCGGCTGTAAAAGTCGGGCTGACGGGCCTGAGATACGACCTCGGCATAGAGCTTCTGCCCGGCGACCTTCGCGGGTTTGGGACGAAAGAGACGCTCCAGGATCATCTTGGCCTCGATTTCGCCGCCACAGGGCTTTAACGGCGGCATTGAACTAAGGCCCCGCGGGCGATAGGTCAAAGTCTTGAAGTCTTGAACAGGTCCGGTTCCCACATGTTTCGCCGTGTCGCCTTCGCCGCCCTTACGGTCGGCCTGCTGACCACCAGCGCCTGCGCGCCGATGACCACCTATTCCGGATTCCAGGCCATCGACGCCAATCCGAAGGACGTCAAGGTCGGCGAGGACACCAAGTCCACGGTTCGCGGCAGCCTCGGCTCGCCCTCGGCCACCTCGACTTTCGAGGACGATATCTGGTTCTATATCGCCCAGGTGAAGGAGCGCGTGGCCTTCCGGCGCGGCCAGGTGGTCAACCGCGAGGTGGTGTCGATCACCTTCAATCCCGACACCGAGGTCGTGGAGAAGGTAGACCACTACACCCTCGAGGACGGCAAGGTGATCGCCTACAATGATCGCGAGACGCCGACCCGCGGCCGTGAGTTGACGGTGCTGGAACAGCTGCTCGGCAATGTGGGCCGTGGCGGCATGCTGCCCCGGGATGACGAAGGGGTGCCCGGCACCCGCCCCGGCGACCGCTAGATCCGAGCTCAACTCAGAGCCGAAACGAGAAACGCCCCGGAGATCGCTCTCCGGGGCGTTCTTCGTTCTGGTTCGAGGCTGGGCCTATCCGACGCCGTGGGCGAGGACGGCCAGCAGCAGCAGGGCGACGATATTGGTGATCTTGATCATCGGGTTCACCGCAGGGCCTGCGGTGTCCTTATAGGGATCGCCAACGGTGTCGCCGGTGACGGCGGCCTTGTGCGCCTCCGACCCCTTGCCGCCGTGGTGGCCCTCTTCGATCAGCTTCTTGGCGTTGTCCCAGGCGCCGCCGCCCGACGTCATCGAAATCGCCACGAACAGGCCCGTGACGATCACCCCCATCAGCATGGCGCCGAGCGCCGAGAAGGCGTCGCCCTTGCCGGCGATGGCCATGATCACGAAGAAGAGCACCACGGGCGAGACGACCGGCAACAGGCTGGGCACGATCATCTCGCGGATGGCCGCCTTGGTCAGGATGTCGACGGCGCGCCCGTACTCCGGCTTGACCTCGCCGGTCATGATGCCGGGGTTCTCCTTGAACTGGCGGCGCACCTCGACGACCACGGCTTCGGCGGCCCGTCCCACGGCGGTCATGGACATGCCCCCGAACAGGAAGGGCAAGAGCCCCCCGAACAGCAGGCCGACCACGACATAGGGGTTGGACAGGTCGAAGGCGACCGGCGCCATTCCCTCGAAGAACGAACCGGGCTCGGCCGTGGCGATGAAGTAGCGCAGGTCCTCGGTATAGGCGGCGAACAGCACCAGGGCGCCGAGGCCGGCCGAGCCGATGGCGTAGCCCTTGGTGACGGCCTTCGTCGTATTGCCGACCGCGTCGAGGGCGTCGGTGGAGACGCGAACCTCGGCCGGCAGCCCGGCCATTTCAGCGATGCCGCCGGCGTTGTCGGTGACCGGGCCGAAAGCGTCCAGGGCCACGATGAAGCCCGCCAGGGACAGCATGGCCGTCGTGGCGATGGCGATGCCGAACAGGCCGGCCAGGCCATTGGCGACGATGATGCCGGCGACGATCACCAGGGCCGGAAGAGCCGTGGACTCCAGGCTGACGGCAAGGCCCTGAATGACATTGGTGCCATGGCCCGAGACGCTGGACTTGGCCACCGACTTCACCGGCCGGAAGGCCGTGCTGGTATAGTATTCGGTGATTACGACGATCGCCGCGGTGACAGCCAGGCCGACCAGTCCGCAATAGAACAGGGACATGCCGTCGAAGCTGCGCGCGCCGACGCTGACCACGCCCGGAAGCATGGTGGTGGTGACCCACCAGATGGCGCCCACCGATAACAGGCCCGTGACGATCAGCCCCTGATAGAGGGCGCCCATGATGTTGCGGGACTTGCCCAGGCGCACGAAGAACGTGCCGATGATCGAGGTGATGATACAGACCCCGCAGATGGCCAGGGGCAGCAGCATCATGGTCTCGACCGCCGCCGTGCCGCGGAAGAAGATCGCCGCCAGCACCATGGTGGCCACGGTGGTCACCGCATAGGTCTCGAACAGGTCCGCGGCCATGCCGGCGCAGTCGCCGACATTGTCGCCCACATTGTCGGCGATGGTGGCGGCGTTGCGCGGGTCATCCTCCGGGATGCCGGCCTCCACCTTGCCCACCATGTCGCCGCCCACGTCGGCGCCCTTGGTGAAGATGCCGCCGCCCAGCCGGGCGAAGATCGAGATCAGCGACGCGCCGAAGCCGAGGGCCACCAGGGAGTCGACCACGGTGCGGCTCGTCAACTCATGGCCGAGCGGCCCGGTGAGGACGAAGAAGTAGCCCGCCACGCCCACCAGGGCGAAGCCGGCCACCAGCATGCCGGTGACTGCGCCAGACCTGAAGGCGAGCGACAGGCCCTTCTCCAGGCTTTCCGAGGCCGCCTGGGCGGTTCGCACATTGGCCCGGACCGAGATCAGCATGCCGGCGAAGCCTGCGCCGCCCGACAGCACCGCGCCGATCACGAAGCCGATGGCCGGCTCCAGACCCAGCAGGAGCCAGACCGCGATCAGGATCACGACGCCGACCATGGCTATGGTGGTGTACTGACGTCGCAGATAGGCCTGGGCGCCTTCCTGGATCGCCGCAGCGATCTCCTGCATCCGTTCGTTGCCGGGCGAAGCCCGCATCAGAAATGCGGACTGGACGATGCCGTAAAGCACCGCCAGTAGGCCGGCGACAATCACCAGCGTAAGCACGAGACTCATCGTTTAAGCGCCCCTTTGATGGCGCGAGCCGGCTCTGGCTCGCCCCCGAATGGGAGCGGCCGCCGGTCGCTACGTTTCCTCTTGGGTGGGCCGACGTACGTGCGCCGACCCTTGTTCTTTCTAGCCCTGGGACTGTGCCAAGGTTGCCAGGGGGGCGCAACGGTTGTGGTTGGTGGCGCGCTCGCCCTCAGGGACGTCCGCGATCAAGCGCTGGGCGGCTTGGGGACGCCGGTGCGCCGCTTGGCCGTCTGGGACATGACGGAGACGGACTGGATGTCCTTCCCGCCCAGGCGCACCGCTTCCTTGAGCATCACCGACTTCAGCCGGGCGACGTCCAGACTCAGATAGTCTTCCTGGCTGGTGAACGGCGTCCGATGGCCCGCGCGCACCAGGGCGTCCCGAAAGAAGGGCTCACGCTCCCTGAGCTTCTGGATGTTCGCCACCTGCGACAGATTCAGCCGCACGGCGACGAAGACGTAGTTGACCACCAGATCGCGGACCACAACGGGCAGGGCGACCGGGGAGATGTCCACATACTGGCCGCCGGCCGCCTTCTCCTTCGGGGCCGCCCCGGCCGCAAGGCTGGGACCGGCCAGCAGGGCCATGGGCAAGGCGGAGATGAAAGCGCGGCGGAGCATGGCTGAAGCTTAGCTCCAACAGGGTTGCCGCAGTCTTTACGATGCTGCCGGCCAGGGCTCAGGGGTGGGTCCAACCCCTGCGGCCCGTCGACACAGGCTTGCCATCGATCAGGACCAGGACCCCCTCCCCGGCCTCGACCACGCCGATCACCGGCAGGCCGAGCCGCGCGCTGGCATCGGGCGGGGCGGTCAGGACGAGTTCGTAGTCATCCCCCGATGTGGCCAGCCTCATGAGCGCCTGCGAGCGATCCGGCTGCTCGGTCAGCCAGGCGGCGCCGGCGCGGGACAAGGGCATGCGTTCGAGATTCAGGCGAAGGGCTACGCCGCTGGCCCGGGCGATGTGGCCTGCATCGGCGATCAGGCCATCGGATACGTCCGCGCCGGCGCTCGCCTGATCCCGCAGGGGCTCGATCAGGTCCAGGCGGGGGCGCGGCAGGCGGTAGCGTTCGGCCAGATAGCCGTCAGGGTCACTCAACTGGGCCATGACCGCCTCAAGCCCCAACCCGCCATCGCCGATCGGGCCACTGACCATCACCAGGTCCCCTGGCTGCGCGCCGGACCGGCGCACCGCACGCCCCTGCGGAACCCAGCCCAGCAAGGTGAGGCTCGCCACCAGCGGACCCGCCGTCGAAACCGTGTCTCCCCCGAGCAGGCTCACGCCAAAGGTCTCGCCGTCCAGACGCAGGCCCTCGGCGAACAGCTGGCGTGCGGCGAAGTCGGTCCCCGAGGGCCAGGCCACGGCGAGGAAATAGCCGTAGGGCTCGGCGCCCATGGCCGCCAGATCCGACAGATTGGTTCGCAGGAGCTTCCGCGCCACGAGGTCGAGCGCTTCGCCAGGGGGGAAATGCACGCCCTCCACCAGGGCGTCCTTGGTCACCACCAGATCGAAGCCCGGGCGCTGCGGGATGACGGCGGCGTCGTCCAGCAGGCCCAGGGCCTCGGGCGCCCCGCGAGTCAGCGGCCGATAGAGCCGGGCGATCTGCTCGAACTCGTCCGGCTGGGCGGGGGCGTCCTCAGCCCCGGACATCCTGGGCCACGCCGTCGAGGGCGCCGTTGACGAAGCCAGGCTCGGGCCCCTCGAAGAAGGACTTGGCGAGTTCGACATATTCGTCGATCACCACCTCGGTGGGGATGTCGGTCCGCTCCACCAGCTCATAGGCGCCGGCCCGCAGGATGGCGCGGGCGGTGGCGTCCAGCCGGTCCAGCCGCCAGCCCTGGGCCAATCGCTTGACCACGGCCTTGTCCACATCGGCCTGGCGGGTGATCACGCCGCGCAGGAGCTCGGCGAAAAAGGTTTCGTCGGCCCCGCTCAGCGCAAAGCCCTCCACGTCGCGATCGAAGCGATGGTCGGAGAACTCGCGGATCACCGCCTCGACGCCGGCGCCGGACACTTCCATCTGATAGAGCGCCTGCACGACCGCCAGACGGGCGACCGAACGGGACTGGCGGGAAATGGGGCCGGTGGGAATGGGGATATCCTGGCTCATTGGTCGTGTCCCGACAGCCGCGCGCGGAGACTGATCATTTCAACGCAAGTCCTGGCCGCCGCCCCGCCGCGATCGCCCTGGCTCGCCCGAGCCCGTTCCCAGGCCTGGTCTTCTTCGTCGACCGTCAGGACGCCATTTCCGATGCACAGGCGGCGGCTCAAGGTCAGGTCCATGAGGCCGCGCGCCGATTCGTTGGCCATGATCTCGAAGTGGTAGGTCTCGCCACGGATAATGCAGCCCAGGGCCACATAGCCGTCATAGGCCACGCCGCCGCCGCTGCCCGACGCATCGGCGAAGGCGATGGCGCCTGGAATCTCCAGCTCGCCGGGCACGGTCACGACGTCGAATTCCACGTCATGGGCCGACAGCACATCGGTGGCCCCGGCCAGCAGGGCGTCGGCGATCTGGCCATGGAACCGCGCCTCGACCACGAGGACGCGCAGCTTCTCGTCTTGCATCACAAAATCCAGCGATCGCGGGAGGCGATCCAAGGGGACAGCCTTTAGGCGGTTTCGCGCCATCGCGCGAGATAGCGCGCCAGCATGTCGATCTCCAGATTGACCTTCGAGCCCACGACAAGCCGCCCCAGCGTGGTCACGTCCCAGGTGTGAGGGATCAGATTGACCCCGAACACATCGTCCTCCACCTCGTTCACGGTCAGGGAGACGCCCTCCACGGTGATCGACCCCTTGGGCGCGATATACCTATGCAGCGGCCGCGGCACGCGCACCTTCACGCGGTGCGAGCCGCCTTCGGACACGATGGAGATGATCTCGCCGACGCCGTCCACATGGCCCGAGACGATGTGGCCGCCCAGTTCGTCGCCGACCCGGGCCGAGCGTTCCAGATTGACAGGCCGTCCCTCGGTCCATTCACCGATTGTGGTTCGGTCCAGGGTCTCGCCGGAGACCTCGACGGCGAACCAGTTTGGCCCCTTCTCGACCACGGTCAGGCAGCAACCGGCGTGGGCGATGGAGGCGCCGATCTCGACCGTCGAGAGATCGAAGGCGGTCTCGATCTCGAACCTGCGGTCGCGATCGGTGTCGCGCACGGCGCGCACCTTGCCGACATCGGTGACAATTCCCGTGAACATTCAGATCCTTTCGTAGCGTTCCCAAAGGTCTTCGCCGAGGACGGAGACCTCGATTCGACGCAGGCGCGGGGCCTCATCGAGGCGTGAGAGACATAAGCCCCCGATAGCCGGGCGGCCCTCGTCGCCGATGATCTGCGGCCCCCGGAACCACTCCATGCGATCCACAAGCCCGCAGCGGAGAAAACTGGCCGCCACCTGCCCGCCCCCCTCGACGAACAGGCGCCTGAGGCCGCGGGCGGCAAGCATGGCGACGACGGCGGGCAAGTCTGGCCGTCCGTCGTCAAGCGCAGGCACCTGGATAATCTGGACGCCGGCCGCCAGCAGGGCCGGATCGGGCGCGCCCGTGGCGACCACATGAACGGGGATGTCCTGGGCCGAGCGCGCCAGGCGTGAAGTGGGCGGCAACCGCTGGCGACTATCGAGCACCACCCGCGCGGGCTGCGGCCCGGCATAGCCGGGCAGGCGCACGGTCAAATCCGGGTCATCCGCCAGGGCCGTCTCAGCGCCGACCAGGACCGCGTCATGTTCGGCGCGCAGTCGGTGGACCTCAGTCCGCGCCTCAGGCCCCGTGATCCAGCGGCTGTCGCCCTGGCCGGTGGCGATGCGACCGTCCAGGGATGTGGCGAGCTTCAACGTGATCATGGGCGAACGTCGGCGCAGCGCCCCTTAGCGCTCCTCGTCCGGGGCGTCGGACAAGCCCTCGCGCCCGAGGAAGTCGGCGAAGTCCCTGGTCTCGCGGAAGTCGCGATAGACTGAGGCGTAACGGACATAGGCCACGTCATCGAGGGTCTTGAGCGCCTTCATCACCAGTTCGCCGACCACTTCGGAGCCGATTTCGGTCTCGCCCATGCTCTCGAGCTGTCGCGTAATGCCATTGACCATCCGTTCGACCTGTTCGGGATCAATGGACCGCTTGCGGGTGGCGATGTCGATGGAGCGCAGCAGCTTTTCCCGCTCGAACGGCGTGCGCCGGCCAGACCGCTTGATCACGGTCAGCTCGCGCAGCTGGATGCGTTCGAATGTGGTGAACCGACCACCACAGGCCGGGCACAGCCGTCGACGTCGGATGGCCGCGCCGTCTTCCGACGGGCGGCTGTCCTTCACCTGGCTCTCAGTATGGCCGCAGAATGGGCATCGCATCAGGTCAGCCCCTCCCCGGCCGCATCCGTTTAGGCCTAGTTGTAGATCGGGAACCGGCGGGTCAAGGCCAGCACCTCGTCACGGACCTTGGCCTCGACCGCCGAGTTATCGCCGCCTTTCGCCAGACCATCGACCACCTCGGCGATCAGCTGGCCGATGCGGCGGAACTCGGCCGGGCCAAAGCCCCGCGACGTGCCGGCCGGCGAACCCAGGCGCAGGCCCGAGGTCTGGGTGAAGGGCAGCGGGTCGAACGGAATGCCGTTCTTGTTGCAGGTGATGTTCGCCCGCTCCAGGGCGATCTCGGCGTCGGCGCCGGTCACCCCCTTGGGCGTCAGGTCCACCAGCATCAGGTGGCTGTCGGTGCCGCCGGAGACGATCTTGAGGCCGCCGGCCGCCAGGGCGTCAGCCAGGGCGCGGGCGTTCTCCACCACCTGGCGGGCATAGAGCTTGAATTCCGGACGCAGGGCCTCGCCGAAGGCCACCGCCTTGGCGGCGATCACATGCATCAGGGGGCCGCCCTGCAGGCCGGGGAAGACCGCCGAATCGATCTTCTTGGCCAGCTTCTTGTCGTTGGTCAGGATCATGCCGCCGCGGGGACCGCGCAGGGTCTTGTGGGTCGTCGTCGTGACCACATGGGCGTGGGGCATGGGGTTCGGATAGGCGCCGCCGGCCACAAGGCCCGCATAGTGGGCGATGTCGACCATCAGGATGGCGCCGACACTGTCGGCGATCTGGCGGAAACGGGCGAAGTCGATCTCGCGGCTATAGGCCGAACCGCCGGCGATGATCACCTTGGGCTTGGCGGCCAGCGCCACTTCGGCGGCTTCGTCATAGTCGATCAACTGGTCCTGCTGGCGAACCGCATAGGACACCGGATTGAACCACTTGCCCGACTGATTGACGTTCTTGCCATGGGTCAGGTGGCCGCCCGCCGCCAGATCCATGCCCATGAAGGTGTCGCCCGGGCTCATGGTCGCCATGAAGACGGCCTGGTTGGCCTGGCTGCCGGAATGGGGTTGAACATTGGCGTACTCGGCGCCGAACAGGCGCTTGGCCCGCTCGATGGCCAGGGCTTCGGCCACGTCCACTTCCTCACAACCGCCGTAGTAGCGCTTGCCGGGATAGCCCTCGGCGTACTTGTTGGTCAGGACCGAGCCCTGCGCTTCCATCACCGCGCGGGAGACGATGTTCTCCGAGGCGATCAGTTCGATCTGATCCTGCTGGCGCTTGAGTTCGCGGCGGAGGACCTCGGCGATTTCGCGGTCAGTCTCGGCCACGCCTTGGCTGAAGAAGGCGTCGGCGGCGGAGGCGGTCTGGGCTTGGGCGGTCAAGGGCGGCTCTCGCGTCGGAATCTGCTGGGGGGCGGAGGCGCCTTTTACTCCCATTCCCGCCCGGGTTCCAACCGCCTCCACAATATGCGGGAACGAAGTCTGATCGTCGGCGTTTTTCGCCCGTCCGAGCGCCTCCAAGCTTTGCGCCGAACCTTGTGTGGTCAGAGGGGAAAGTAATGAGTGTTGATAGCGGACTCACGGCGCGTTCGGGGGATATGCTTCGTCTCGGCGTCGATATCGTATCCGCCTATGTGAGCCGCAATCCAATCAGCACTGACGCCGTGCCGGACCTGATCCGCGCGGTCCACGACACCCTGGCGACCTTGGGCGAGCCTGAGGCTCCGCCCCCCGAGGAACGGCCGAAGCCCGCAGTTCCGATCAGCAAATCCGTTCAGGACGACTACATCGTCTGTCTGGAAGACGGGAAGCGCCTGAAGATGCTCAAGCGCTACCTGCGTTCGCGCTACGACATGAGCCCCGAGGACTATCGTCGCCGCTGGGGTCTGCCGCCGGACTATCCGATGGTCGCGCCGACCTATGCCGCGCGTCGCTCGGACTTCGCCAAGCAGATCGGCCTGGGCCGCGGGGTGCGCCGGCGCAGCTAGCGCTTAGGCGGCGACGCCGCCGACCCGCTGGACGTTGCAGTGGACCCACAGGGCTTCGAGCGCCTTGGCGAGATGATCGATCATCTCGTCGCTGTGGGCCGGCGACGGCGTGAAGCGCAGGCGCTCGGTGCCGCGCGGCACGGTCGGATAGTTGATCGGCTGCACATAGACGCCGTAGTCGCTGAGCAGGATGTCGGAGATCATCTTGCAGTGGACCGGGTCGCCGACCAGCACCGGCACGATATGGCTTTCCGACGGCATGACCGGCAGGCCAGCCTTGGTCAGCCGTTCCTTGAGGGCCTGAGCGCGACCCTGGTGGGCCACGCGGACCTCATTGTGTTCCTTCAGATAGCGGATCGACGCCACCGCGCCGGCGGCCAGGGCCGGCGGGATCGAGGTGGTGAAGATGAAGCCATCGGCATAGGAGCGGATCGCGTCGATGATCACCGCGTCGGCGGCGATATAGCCGCCCATGACGCCGAACGCCTTGCCCAGCGTGCCTTCGATGATGTCGATCTGATCCATCACCCCGTCGCGCTCGGCGACGCCAGCGCCGCGGGGGCCGTACATGCCCACCGCATGGACCTCGTCGAGATAGGTCATGGCGCCATACTTCTTGGCCAGGGCGACCATGGCCGGCATGTCGGCGATGTCGCCGTCCATGGAATAGACGCTCTCGAAGGCGATCAGCTTGGGGGCGTCGGCGGGCGCCGCGGCCAGCAGCTCCTCAAGATGCGCCAGATCGTTGTGGCGGAACACGCGGCGCTGCTCGCGGGCGCCGGCGCGGATGCCCGAGATCATCGAATTATGGTTGAGCTCATCGGAGAACATGATGAGCCCGGGCAGGATCTTATAGAGGGTCGAGAGCGACGCCTCGTTGGACACATAGCCCGAGGTGAACAGAAGCGCGGCTTCCTTGCCGTGCAGGTCGGCCAGCTCGTGCTCGAGCTCGACATGATAGTGGGTCGTGCCGGAGATGTTGCGGGTGCCGCCGGAGCCGGCGCCGGCCTCGTCGATGGCCGTCTTCATGGCCTCGATCACGACCGGGTTCTGGCCCTGGCCGAGATAGTCGTTGGAGCACCAGACCACGATGTCCTGGGCTTCGCCGTCCGGGCGCGTCCAGGTGGCGCGGGGGAAGTTCCCGCGATGGCGCTTCAGGTCGGCGAAAACCCGATAACGGCCTTCGGCGTGAACCCGCTCGAGGGCGTTGTGGAAAGCGGTCCTGTAATCCATCGACACGAAATCCGGCGGCACGCTCGACGATCTCACGCCGCAGCCGGTCCCCTTAATATTCCGCCCGGCTTTTCGCACCGGGTTCGGAGCATGTCTACAAGGCGCAGTGTCGCGCCAGCTTGATCTACGTCAACGAACGCCCATTCTTCGCCAGCCGTCAGGCAAGCAGGTCCAGTCGTCCGCGCAGCACCTGAATTAGGCCCGAAAAGTCCTTTTCACCATAGCCTAGACGGTCAAACAGCGCATAAAGCGCCTCGGCCTGCGCCCCCAGGGGCGTGGAAGCCCCCACTGAAGCCGCCGCCCCCTGGGCCAGCTTCAGGTCCTTCAGCATCATGGCGCCGGCGAATCCGCCCTCATAGCCACGGTTTGACGGCGCAGCCGCCACCGGGCCCGGCCAAGGGCAGTAGGAGGTCAGCGACCAGCACTGCCCCGACGAGGCCGAGGCGATCTCGACGAATCGCTCGGGGTCGAGTCCCAGCCCTTCGGCCAGAGACAGGGCCTCGCAGGCGCCGATCATCGATATGCCCAGCAGCATGTTGTTGCAGATCTTGGCCGCCTGCCCTGCCCCGGCGTCGCCGGCCCGCACCACGGTCTTGGCCATCGGCCTCAGCACCGCTTCCACATCGGCGAAGTCGTCTTCGGCGCAACCCACCATGAAGGTGAGTCCGCCCGCCGCAGCCGCCGTCACGCCGCCCGAGACAGGCGCATCGGCGGGACGCAGGCCCGCGGCCGTAGCCTGACCGGCCACCAGGCGGGCCGTATCGACGTCGATGGTGGAACAGTCGATCACCAGCGCGTTCCTGGCCGCGCCGGCCAGGACAGCCTGCTGGTAGACCTCGTGCACATGGGTCCCGGCGGGCAGCATGGTGATGACGACCTCAGCGCCAGAGACGGCGTCGAGGGCGGACGCCGAAGACGTCGCGCCCGCGGCGACGGCGCGGGCCAGGGCGTCGGCGGAAAGGTCGGAGGCCCTCACCTCATGCCCCGCTGCGGCCAACACGGCGGCCATGCCGCCGCCCATATTGCCCAGGCCGATGAAGGCGTAGCAGGTCATGCCCGCCCCGCGGGACTGGTGGTCTGCATGGCGATCTCCCTTGGTGGCGGACGCGCGCCGCCTTACTCCAAGGGTAGCGGCCGCCAGGCCTGGGCGGAAGGCAGGGGGGCGAATATCTCGTCGAGCATGGTGTCGGTGACGCCTTCGAGACGATCGGGATTCCAGCGGGGCGCATTGTCCTTGTCGATGATCACCGCGCGGACCCCCTCGATGAAGTCGTAGAGGCCGACCACCCGGGCGCCGATGCGATACTCCATCTCCATATTCTCGGCGAAGGTCTCGGCCTGAGCCCCCAGGGCCAGCTGCCGGAAGGCGACCTTGAGGGTCTGGGGCGACTTGGTCTTCAGGACGTCCAGTTGGGCGGCGGCCCAGGCGCCGTCGTCGGCCTCCAGGGCGGCGAAGATCGCCTCGACACTGTCGCCGTCGAACAGCCGGTCCATCTCGTCGCGATGAAGACCCAGGGGCGGACGTCCGGCGTCAGCCTCCAGCAGGGTGAGATGCGTCTCGACGGCGGCGGGATCGGCGACGAGTTGCGCCTTCAGCGCCTCGATGTTGGCGGAGTCCACATAGTCGGTGGCCAGGCCCAGCAGTTCGCAGTCAGCCGCCTTCAGCCGGGCGCCGGTCAGGGCGAGCCAGAGGCCGGACTTGCCCGGCAGCCGCGGCAGATGCCAGCCGCCGCCCACGTCGGGAAACAGGCCGATCCCCGTTTCCGGCATGGCAAAGGTCGTCCTTTCGGTGGCGACCCGATAGCGCGCCGGCAGAGCCAGGCCGACGCCGCCGCCCATGGTCACCCCGTCCATGATCGCCATGACCGGCTTGGGATATTCGAAGATCAGGTGGTTGAGCCGGTACTCGGTGAAGAAGAATTCCCGGGCCGCAAAGCCGTCGCGGGCGCCGCTCTCGGCGAGCATGCGGATATCGCCGCCCGCGCAGAAGCCCCGCTCGCCGGAATGGTCGATCAGGACGAAGTCCACCGCCGGATCGGTCCGCCAGTCCACCAGGGCGTCGATCATCGTCCGGCACATGCTGGTCGTCAGGGCGTGCAGGGCCTTGGGGCGGTTCAGCGTGATCCGTCCGACGGCGCCCTCGATACGGGTCAGGACCTCGGGCTCGTCGGTCATCGAAACATCTCCCGGGCGATGATCACCCGCATGATTTCGTTCGTCCCCTCCAGGATCTGGTGGACGCGCAGGTCGCGGACGATCCGCTCCAGCGGGTAGTCGGCCAGGTAGCCGTAGCCGCCATGCAGTTGCAGGGCCTCGTTGGCCACATGGAAGCCGGCGTCGGTGGCGAAGCGCTTGGCCATGGCGCAGAGCTTGGTGGCGTCGGGGCGTCCGGCGTCCAGGGCGGCGGCGGCGCGGCGCACCATCAGCCGGGCCGCCTCGAGTTCGGTGGCCATATCGGCCAGCTTGAACTGCAGGGCCTGGAAGTCGCGCAACGGGCGGCCAAACTGGCGGCGCTCGGCGAGGTAGGCCTGGGCGGTGTCCAGGGCCAGGGCCGCGCCGCCCAGGGAACAGGAGGCGATGTTCAGCCTTCCGCCATCCAGGCCCATCATGGCGAAACGGAAGCCCTCCCCTTCGGCGCCGATCCGATTGCTGGCCGGCACGCGCACGCCGTCGAAGTTCACCTGGGCGGTGGGCTGGGCGTTCCAGCCCATCTTCCGCTCCCGCGCCCCGAATGACAGGCCCGGCGTCCCCGCCTCGACGACAAAGGCCGAGACGCCGCCGGCGCCCGGCCCGCCCGTGCGGGCCATCACCACATAGAGGTCGGAGGTCCCGCCGCCGGAGATGAAGGCCTTGGAGCCGTTCAGCACATAGACCTCGTCATCGCGGACGGCGGTCGTGGTCAGGGCTGCGGCGTCGGAGCCGGCCCCAGGCTCCGTCAGGCAATAGGACGCCACCAACTCCATGGTCGTCAGCCGGGGCAGATAGCGGGCTCGAAGATCGGCGTCGCCGAACCTGTCGATCATCCAGGCGGCCATGTTGTGGATGGTCAGATAGGCGGTGGAGGCGACATCCCCATAGGCGAGCGCTTCAAAGATGATCGAAGCGTCCAGGCGCGACAGCCCCGCCCCGCCCACATCCTCTGACAGGTAGATGCCGGCAAACCCAAGGCTGGCCGCTCGGCGCAGCGTGTCGACCGGAAAGTGGCTTTCGCGGTCCCATTGCGCCGAAAAGGGCGTCAGTTCGGCCGCGGCGAAGGCCTGGGCCGCAGCCTGAAGGGCCCGCTGATCCTCGGAGAACTCGAAATCCATGACCTTGGGCCTCCCTGGGCTTGAGGAAGTCGCGCGGGCGGCGCACCCTGTCAACGACAGGGGGAGATCAGAATGACCTTCAACAGCGGCGGCGCCAGCGCCGTGGAGTCGGGCCGCAACCTCGCCCTTCTCAATTACGCCTTGATGTTCGCCGCCGTCTTCTTCGCCGGCGTGCCGGCCCTGGCGGCGGTGATCATCGCCTATACCCAGCGCGATTCGGCGCAGGAGCCCGCGCGCAGCCACTTCGGCTTTCAGATCCGCAGCTTCTGGGTGGCCTTCGTCCTGGCCTTGCTGGCCGGCGTCTGTGGCCTGGCCGCCGTCATCCACATCCTGGCCTCGCTCTATGGCCTGGCCAACACCGCGGGCTGGGGCGGCGTCGATCAGATGGAGGTGGTGATCGGCCAGGTGGCCATCGACGCCACCCTGCTGTTCCTGATCGTCGGCGCGATCGCCCTCGGCTTCCTGTCGGGGCTCTGGCTGATCGGCGCTTCCATTGTCGGCGCCGTCAGGCTTGCGTCGGACAAGACGATGGGTAAGAGCCGGGCCCTATGAGCCTTCCCCCCCTCGCCGCCTACCCCGCCCTGCGTCTGCGCCGCCTGCGCCAGGCCGACTGGATTCGCAGCCTTGTCCGCGAAACCGTCCTCACGCCGTCCGATCTGATCTGGTCGATGGTGGTCCATGAGGGCGAGGGCCAGGTTCCGGTGGCCTCGATGCCCGGCGTCGCCCGACTGTCGGTGGCCGAGGCGGCCAAGGCTGCGGTCGAGGCGCGGCGGTTGGGAATTCCGGCCATCGCCATCTTCCCGCACATCGACATGGCCCGGAAGGACGCCTCAGGCTCCCTGGCGGCTGACCCGGACGGGGTGATCTGCCGGGCGGTCAAGGCCATGAAGGACGCCGCCCCCGAGGTCGGCATCATGTGCGATGTGGCGCTCGATCCCTTCACCGATCACGGCCACGACGGCCTGATCGAGAACGGCCGCATCCTCAACGACGCCACGATCGAGCGACTGGTCGAGCAGGCCCTGGTCCAGGCCAAGGCCGGCTGCGATATCCTGGCCCCGTCGGACATGATGGATGGCCGGGTCGGCGCCCTGCGCAGCGCCCTGGAGGCCGAAGGTCTGCAGGACGTGATGATCATGTCCTATGCGGCCAAGTACGCCTCGGCCTTCTACGGCCCCTATCGCGACGCCATCGGCTCGGGGAAACTAGGCACAGGCACTGTGGATAATCCTGGGGACAAGAAGACCTACCAGATGGACCCGGCCAATACGGAGGAGGCCCTGCGCGAGGTCGCCCTCGATATCGCCGAGGGCGCCGACATGGTGATGGTCAAGCCGGGCCTCCCCTATCTCGACATCCTGCGCCGCCTGGTGGAGGCCTATCGCCTGCCGACCTTCGCCTTCCAGGTGTCGGGGGAGTACGCCATGATCAAGGCCGCCGGCGCCAATGGCTGGATCGACGAGGATCGCGCCATCCTGGAGAGCCTTGGCGCCTTCAAGCGCGCCGGCGCCGCCGGCACCATCACCTACTTCGCCCCCCACGCCGCGCGCCTTCTGGGCGCCTGATCCTCAGGTCTGACCAACCCCGGCAAGGTAGTAGGCGCTGGGTTGGTCCCAGCCTTCCAGTTGGCGGACGTCGACGAACCGCAGGCCGATCTTCTCGAGCACCCTGCGCGAGGCCAGGTTGTCCGGGTTGACGATGGCCGCGACGGTCTCAAGGCCGAGCACCTCTTGGGCATGGGCCAGCACGGCGGCGGCGGCCTCCTGGGCGTAACCCTGGCCCCAGGCCCGCTCAAGGAAGGCATAGCCCACATCCACATGCGGCAGGACCTCACGCTTGACGAGACCTGCCAGGCCTATGGGCTCAGGGGAATCTCTCGGCGTCACCACCCACATGCCGAAGCCGTGGTCCAGGTAGCTGCTGATGATGCGGGTCTCGATATAGGCCTGCGCCTCTTCCAGGGTGCGGACGCCGCGATCACCGATCCCCTGGACGAATCCCGGGGCATTGAGCAGTTCGAGGATGAAGGCCGCGTCGCTGGCCTCCGCCGCCCGCAGCCGCAGCCGCGCGGTCTGCAGGATCATTTCGGCCGTTCCAGGCGGGCCACGAGGCTGGAGGTGTCCCAGCGCGCGCCGCCCATGGCCTGGACCTCCGCATAGTAGCTGTCCACCAGACGGGTCACGTCGAGGCGCGCGCCGTTGTCGCCGGCCTCGTCCAGGACAAGACCCAGATCCTTACGCATCCAGTCGACGGCGAAGCCGAAATCGAACCGCCCCTCGGCCATGGTCGGCCAGCGATTATCCATCTGCCAGGACTGAGCCGCGCCCTTGGAGATCGCCGCCAGCACGTCGGCCGGGTCGAGCCCCGCGCGCTGGGCGAAATGCAGGCCTTCGGCCAGACCCTGGACCACGCCGGCGATGCAGATCTGGTTGACCATCTTGGTGAGTTGGCCAGCGCCCGCCGGTCCCATCAGCTTCACCGCCTTGGCATAGGCGCCGACGACGGCCTCGGCGCGGGCGAAGGCGCCGGCGTCGCCCCCGCACATGATGGTCAGCTGGCCAGCTTCGACGCCCGCCTGACCGCCGGACACCGGCGCATCGATGAAGCTCGCGCCGGCCTCGGCGCAAAGCTGCGCCATCTCCCGCGCCAGCCTGGCCGAGGTCGTGGTGTGGTCGACAATCACCGCGTTCGGGGCAAGCGATGGAAGGGCCTGCGTCACCACAGCGCGGACGTCGTCGTCATTGCCCACGCAGAGCAAAAGGAACTCGGCGTCCTGAGCGGCTTCCGCCGCCGTGGCGCCGGCGCGCCCCCCGTGGGTCGCCACCCAGCGGCCCGCCTTTTCCGGACTACGGTTAAAGACCGCGACCTCGTGGCCGGCCTTGGCCAGATGGCCGGCCATGGGAAATCCCATCACGCCCAGGCCCGCAAACGCCAGTTTCATAAGGTTCGGCCCCCTTCAGACTCATCGAATGGCAACGCCATCTTAACGAGCCGCACGTCACCTTGCGGGTCAATTAGCGTTAACCGGGGTGTGTCGATGGCGACGGGCGAGCGGCCGATCGTTATCAAGAAGGTCAAGAAGGGCGGCGGCCATGGGCACCATGGCGGCGCCTGGAAGGTGGCCTATGCCGACTTCGTCACCGCGATGATGGCCTTCTTCCTGCTGATGTGGCTGATCAACACCACCAGCCCTGAGCAGAAGCGCGGCATCGCCGACTATTTCGCGCCGGCCAGCATTTCGTCGACGACCTCGGGTTCGGGCGGCATTCTGGGCGGCACCGCCCTGGGCGCCGATGGCGCCAAGTCCTCCGGCTCGATGTCGATCATCGAGCAGATGTCGCCGGAATCACCGAACCCGGAAGAAGACGGCAAGACGCAGGACCCCTCCGCCACGAGCCAGATGCAGGAGGCCAGCACCGAGGCCCTGCGCGAAGCCCTGCAAAAACGAGAAGAAGCCGCCTTCCAGTCCGCGGCCCAGTCCTTGCGGCAGGCGCTGCAGGACATGCCCGAGCTGGCCGAGCTGTCGAAGAACATCATCATCGACCAGACGCCAGAAGGCCTGCGCATCCAACTGGTCGATCAGGAGGGCCGCTCCATGTTCGCCGAAGGATCAGGTCAGCCCAACGACCGGGCTCGGCTGCTTCTGCGCGCGGTCTCCAAGATCATCACCCAGCTGCCCAACCGGGTGAGCATCTATGGCCACACCAGCGTAAGCGCAGACGGCTCCCGCGCCGAGGGCGACTGGGCCCTGTCGGCGACACGGGCTGATTCCTCGCGCCGGGTGCTGCAGACCGCAGGCGTCGCCTCGGATCGGATCTATCAGGTCGCGGGCAAGGCCAATTCCGAGCCGCTCTATCCCGATGACCCGACCCTGCCCGGTAACCGCCGGATCGCCATCGTTCTGCTTCGCGAAGCGCCCGTGCTTCCGCCAGATGTGCGTCCCTGACGAGGGTTCGTTCCGCGGCCGGATTGCTCACCGAAATGTGTCGGCTTGCCTGCGAGCCGCACATGCCTCCTAATCGGTTCCTCAACAGGGGTTCGAGGGCGAACGCAGGTCCGTGACGCAGCATTTCCCGACGCGACAGCTTAGGTTTTTCCTGACCGCGCCGTCGCCTTGCCCCTACCTGCCGGGTCGCTTCGAACGCAAGGTGTTCGCCCACCTGCCCATGTCCGACGGTCCAGGCGTCAACGACTCCCTCACCCAGATCGGCTTCCGGCGCTCTCAGAACATCGCCTATCGCCCGGCCTGCGAAGCCTGCGTGGCTTGCGTGTCGGCCCGCCTGCCGGTCGAAGACTATGTGTTCTCGCGGTCGGAACGGCGGATTCTTGCCCGCAACGACGACATTGTTCGGTCCGTCGTCGAGGCCGAGGCGACCATGGAGCAGTTCGAACTACTCCGGCGCTATCTGAGCACCCGTCACGCCGAGGGCGGCATGGCCGAGATGAGCTGGCCCGACTATGTCGCCATGGTCGAGGATACCGCCGTGCGAACCCATCTGGTGGAGTATCGTGTCCAATCCGACGATGGCGGCCCCGGCGATCTGATCGCCTGCGCCCTGATCGACCTGATGTCGGACGGCCTGTCGATGGTCTACAGCTTCTACAACCCCGCCGAGGCCCGTCGCAGCCTGGGCTCCTTCATGATCCTCGATCACGTCGTGCAGGCAGGCCTCATCGGGGTGCCTTGCGTCTATCTGGGCTATTGGGTGCGGGGCAGCGAGAAGATGGACTACAAGGCCCGCTTCTCGCCGATAGAACTGCTCCGCCCCGAAGGCTGGGTGCGGATGAGCAGCCGCGAGGCCCTGGGCCCGCGCGGCTGACCTTCCTGCCCGCTCAAGCGCGGCGCGCGCTAGTCGCGGGAGCCTTCCATGGTGAAGCCGACCTTCAAATAGACCTGGAAGTGACCGACCTGGCCATCGACGATCTCGCCGCGGGTGGCGGTGACCTCGTACCAGCGCATGTCACGCAGCGACTTGCTGGCCTCGGAGATGGCGTTGCGGATCGCATCATCGATGCTGTCCTTGGACGACCCGACCAGTTCAACGACCCTGTAGACGTGCTCCGACATGGTGAACTCCCTCATAGGCGCCCCGATGGCGCAGGACAGCTAAGCGCCCACAACCGCCGCCGCGTTCCGCCGCCCTGCACAGGACGGTGGCGTTCATCCCCAGGGGCCTGCGCCTCGCAGCATCGACCAGCGCCAACGCGCCTGATAGATTCGTGCGTGAAATGAGTTCCTTAGGACATGGACCATGGCCCGGCAGCTTCGGCTGAAGCTTCGACGCCCGCCGTCCTATGACCGGGAGGCCTTCGCCCCCGGCCCCTCCAACGCCGCAGCGCGCGCCGCTCTGACCGCCTGGCCGGCCTGGCACGGCGGCGCCCTGGTCCTGGTGGGCCCCGAGGGCGTCGGCAAGACCCACCTCGCCAGCCTCTGGGCCCAAGACGTCGGCGCGCGCCGACTTGGCCCCCGCGACGTGGACCTGGCTGACGCCGGTCCTGTGCTGATCGAGGATGTGGACCAGGGGTTCGACGCCGAATTCCTGTTTCACCGGATCAACATGGCCGGCCGACCTGGGGCCGGCCTGCTGCTGACCGCCCGCACCGCGCCGGCCGGTTGGCCGGCCGAGCTTCCGGACCTTCGCTCGCGCCTGAACGCCCTTCAGGTGGCCGAGATCGAGGCGCCGGACGACGAGGTGCTCGAGGCGATCCTGCGGCGGCAGTTCGCCCGCTGCAACATCACCCCGCACGACGACGTGATCCCCTACATCCTGCGCCGGATCGAGCGCTCGGCGCCGGCCGCCTGGGAGGTGGTGCGCCGACTGGACGCCGCCTCCGGCGAGAGCCACCGGCCGGTGTCTCGCGTGCTGGCGCGGCAGGTTCTTGAAACCGACACCGAAAATCTTGACCTTTTCGAGTGACCCTCAGGCCTGGATCGGCGAGGCTCGCACCGTTCCATGTTTCGAGAGGTCCCCATGTCCTACGTCGCGTCCCAACCGCCCAAAGGCGAATCCCAGGTCGGGAAAGCGCTGGGCTGGGACGCCGACATGGCGGCCTCCAGCGACCGGTTCTTCAACCGGGAAATCTCGTGGCTGGCCTTCAATGAGCGGGTGCTCTCAGAGAGCAAGAATCCCCGCCACCCGCTGCTGGAGCGGCTGCGGTTCCTGTCGATCTCAGCCAACAATCTCGACGAATTCTACATGGTCCGCGTGGCGGGCCTGAAGGCCCAGGTGCGCGAACGTGTCCGCTCCATCAGCCAGGACGGCCTGACCGCCGCCGAGCAGCTGGAAAAGGTCAACGCCGAGGCCGCCATGCTGATGACCGACCAGCAGAACCGCTGGCGCGACCTGCGGCGGGAACTGGCGGCGGAAGGCCTGCGCCTGGTGGAGGCCGATGAGGTGACCCCAGCCGAGCGGGCCAGCCTTGAGGCGGCCTTTCTCAGCCTGGTCTTCCCGATCCTGACCCCGCTGGCCATCGACCCGGCTCACCCCTTCCCGTTCATCCCGAACCTGGCCTTCTCCCTGGCCCTGACCCTTCAGCGGGAGTCCGACGGCAAGAAGTTCAACGCCCTGGTGCCGATCCCCGCCCAGGTGGCGCGCTTCTGGCAGCTGGAAGCCCCCCGGGGCGGTCGCAAGCCCGCCAAGCCGCAACGGCGCTCGATCTCGCTCGAGGGCATGGTCGCCCTGTTCGTGGATCACCTGTTTCCCGGCTGTGATGTCGAAGCCAGCGGCGTGTTCCGCCTGATCCGCGATTCCGACGTGGAGATCGAGGAAGAGGCCGAGGACCTGGTGCGCGAGTTCGAGGCGCGGCTGAAGCAGCGGCGCCTGGGCTCGGTGGTTCGGGTCGAGATCGAACAGGCCATGCCCGAGAGCCTGCGCGGCTTCATCTGCGAAAACCTCAGCGCCCAGCCCGACGACGTCCTGCTGATCGATGGCCTGCTGGGCCTGGATGAGCTCTCGCAGCTCATTCCGCCTGATCGTCCGGACCTGAAGTTCAAGCCGTTCACCGCCCGCTTTCCGGAGCGCATCCTCGACCACGGGGGCGATTGCTTCTCGGCGATCCGGGAAAAGGACATCCTGGTCCACCACCCTTTCGAGAGCTTCGATGTGGTGGTGCAGTTCGTGCGCCAGGCCGCCCGCGACCCGCACGTCCTGGCGATCAAGCAGACCCTTTATCGAACCTCATCGGACAGCCCGATCGTCGCGGCCCTGATCGAGGCGGCCGAGAACGGCAAGAACGTCACCGCCGTCATCGAGATCAAGGCGCGGTTCGACGAAGAGGCCAATCTGAAATGGGCCCGGGACCTGGAGCGGGCCGGCGTCCACGTGGTCTTCGGCTTCGTGGAGTACAAGACCCACGCCAAGCTCTCGGTGGTGGTCCGTCGCGAGGGCGATCAGGTTCGCACCTATTGTCACTACGGCACCGGCAACTATCACCCGGTCACGGCGCGAATCTATACCGACCTGTCACTGTTCACGACCGATCCGGCCCTGGCGCGGGACTCCTCGCGGGTGTTCAATTTCATCACTGGCTATGCCCGGCCGACCCAGCTGGAGAAGCTGTCCTTCTCGCCGGTGACCATGAAGGACGACCTGATCAGTCTGATCGGTCAGGAGGCCGCCAACGCCAAGGCCGGCAAGCCGGCCGCCATCTGGGCCAAGATGAACGCCCTGGTCGATCCCGAGGTTATCGACGCCGTCTATGTCGCCAGTCAGGACGGCGTCTCCATCGACCTCGTCATCCGCGGCATCTGCTGTCTGCGGCCAGGCGTGCCGGGCCTGTCAGAGAATATCCGGGTCAAGAGCATCGTCGGCCGCTTTCTGGAGCATTCGCGGATCGTGGCCTTCGCCAACGGCCATCCCATGCCGTCCGGCAAGGCCAGAGTGTTCATCTCGTCGGCCGACTGGATGCCGCGCAACCTGGACCGCCGGGTCGAAAGCCTGGTGCCGGTGGAAAATCCGACGGTGCACCAGCAGGTGCTGCAGCAGATCATGGTCGCCAGCCTCAAGGATGAGGCCCAGAGCTGGACGCTGGATGCTTCGGGGCGCTACACCCGCGATCCCAACTGGGACCATCCCAGCGCCTTTTCCGCGCACGAGTACTTCATGACCAATCCAAGCCTGTCTGGCCGGGGACAACGTGTGAAGGATATGCCGCGCGCGATCGATCATGTCGCCGCACGAAGCTAGGCCTGAAAGCCGCCAGGCGGCCGTCATCGACGTTGGCTCCAACTCTGTCCGACTGGTGATCTACCGGCTCGAAGGGCGCGCCATCTGGACCGTCTATAACGAAAAGGCCCTGGCGGGGCTTGGCCGGGAGTTGGCCGAGACCGGTCGGCTGGCCCCGGACGGCGTCGAGATCGCGCTGGGCGCCCTGCGCCGGTTCCGCGCCATCCTCCAGGGCTGGGAGCCGCATGAGATCGTGTCCGTCGCCACGGCCGCCGTCCGCGAGGCCGAGGATGGGCCGGCCTTCGCCGAGCGGTTGCGCGGCGAGCTCGGCCTGCCGTTGCGGGTGCTTTCGGGGGAAGAAGAGGCCTACTTCGCCGCCGCCGGCGTCCTGGCGGGCCATCCGGGCGCTCGCGGCCTGGCCGGCGACCTCGGCGGCTCGAGCCTGGAGCTGGTGCGTCTTGGCCATGATGGGCCGGAGCCGGGAGTCACCCTGCCGCTCGGGCCATTCGCTCTTGGGGCGCCGCGGCCGCTGGCCGTGGATGACGCCAGACGGCTGATCGACGCCAGCCTCGATCCCCTGGCCGACGGACTCAACTGCGCGGAATTTCACGCCGTGGGCGGCGCCTGGCGCAATCTCGGCCTGTTGCACATGATCATGACGGACTACCCCCTGCGGGTGGCCCATCAGTACGAGATGTCCCGCTCCGAGGCCCTGGACCTGAGCCGCTTCGTGGTCCGGCAATCACGAAATTCGCTGGAGCGGATCGAGGGGCTGTCGAAGAAGCGCTACGAGACCCTCCCCTATGCGGCGCTCGTGCTGGAGACCCTGATCGAGCGCCTGGGCCTGGAGCGGATCGTGATCTCGGCCTTCGGCCTGCGGGAGGGCCTGCTGTGGCACGGCATGGACGAGGCGGTCCGTCGGCGCGATCCCCTGCTGGAGGGCTGCGTGGCCATGAGCGCCATGCGGGGCCTGTCGGCGGGCGATCTTACCAGCGCCCTGCATGCCTGGGTCACGCCGGCCCTGCGCGTCCTGCCGCCGGTGTTCGAGGATCGAGATCCACTGCTGATCGCCGCGGCCTGCCGGCTGGCCGACCTCGGCGGCCGCCTGCACCCCGACCATCGCGCCGAACTGGCCTTCGCCCAGGTCCTGAGGGCGCCCATCGCGGGCATGAGCCACGCCGAGCGGTGCTTCCTGGCGCTGGCGACCTTCGCCCGCCATTCCGCCTCCAGCAACATCCCGGAGTCCGCCACCATCATGCGCGTGCTCAGCGCCGAGCGCCGGGCCCGGGCCAGGGCCCTGGGCGCCGCCCTGCGCCTCGGCGCCGACCTCTCGGGCCGCAACGGCCAGCTCCTGTCGGAAGCCCGGCTGGAGGTGGATGGCCCGGTCCTTCGCCTGACGGCGACTCCCGGCTGGTCTGACCTCTTGCTTGGGGAGCAGACAAAGAAAAGGGCGGCGACACTGGCCGCCGCCCTGAAACTCAAGCTCGAACTTAAGGCGCTTTAGCCGACAAGCCTTAGGAGGACTGGCGCGGCGCGCGGCGGACCTCAACGACGCGCACCCGTGCGCCGTCGAGCACCAGGGCCAGTTCGCCGCGCTTCACCCGCAGGGCGTCCTCGCCAAAAGCTTCCCGGCGCCAACCCTGCAGGGCGGGCGTCTCGGCGTCGTCGTCATTGGCGATCTGTTCCAGGTCGGAGACCGTCGCGATGAGCTTCGAGGCGACGCCGGCGTCCTCGGCGCGGGCCTTGAGCAGCACCTTGAGCAGCTCGACCACGGCGCCTGCGGCCGGCGAGTTGGTGCTGCGGGCGCGCTCCACCTGCGGGGCGTTGGCCTCGGGATTCTTCAGTCCCTCGCGGATGGCCTCGAGGAGGTCGGGGCCAAACTTCGAGCCGGAGAAGCCCTTGGGCACCGAGCGAAGCCGATCGAGGCCGGCGGCGTCCGTCGGGGCCTGCGTCGCCACTTCGTCGATGGCGTCGTCCTTCAGGATGCGCCCGCGGGGCTGGTCGCGGCTTTGGGCGGTCCGTTCGCGCCAGGCGGCCACGGCCTTGTAGACCGACAGATATTTCGAGGTGTGCCGGCGCGGCTTCAGCCGCTTCCAGGCGTTCTCCGGCTCGACATCGTAATTGGCCGGATCGGTCAGGGCCTGCATCTCGTCGGTCACCCAGACCAGGCGGTTCTCCTTCTCCAGCCGCGCGCGCAGCATGGGATAGAGCTTGGCCAGGTGTGTGACGTCGGCCAGCGCATAGGTCAGCTGAGATTCCGCCAGCGGCCGCCGGGCCCAGTCGGTGAAGCGGCTCGACTTGTCGAGCTCGATCTTCAGCATCTGTCGGACCAGGGCGTCATAGGCGATCTGCTCGCCGAACCCGGCGGCCATCCCGGCCACCTGGGTGTCGAACAGCGGCTTCGGCATGGCCTTCAGGTTGTTGAAGATTTCAACGTCCTGTCGGGCGGCGTGGAAGACCTTCAGGATGGTCTCGTCCCGCATGATTTCCAGGAATGGCTCAAGGTCCATACCCTCGGCCATGGGGTCGATGACCGCTTCGTCGCTGGGGGTCGCCGCCTGGATCAGGCAGAGCTTGGGCCAGTATGTGGTCTCGCGCATGAACTCGGTGTCCACGGCGACGAAGGGCTGCCCCTTCAGTCTGTCGCAGAACGCCGCGAGTTCGGCGGTGGTTGTAATCGGCGTCATCCGGTAGCTATAGCCTCGCGCGCGACCGAGTCTGCAAGCGCCCGATGCATGGGCGCATCAATTTCTTTCCGCCCCCGAAGGGGCCAGGGCATACGAAATGACCGATCGGCCAAACGGCCTGACCTACGCCCAGGCGGGTGTCGATATCGACGCCGGCGCCGCCCTTGTGGACGCCATCAAGCCCCTGGCCAAGGCCACGCGCCGCCCAGGCGCCGAGGCTTCCCTAGGGGGATTTGGCGCCCTGTTCGATCTCAAGGCCGCTGGCTATGACGACCCTCTGCTGGTCACGACCACGGACGGAGTCGGCACCAAGCTGAAGATCGCCATTGAGACAGGCCTGCACGACACGGTCGGCATCGACCTGGTGGCCATGTGCGTCAACGACCTGCTGGCCCAGGGCGCAGAGCCGCTGATGTTCCTGGACTATCTGGCCACCAGCAAGCTGGACGTGGCGGTCGCGACCCGGGTCGTGGCCGGCATCGCCGAGGGCTGTAAGCTGGCCGGCGCGGCCCTGGTGGGCGGCGAGACCGCCGAGATGCCGGGCATGTACGCCGGCGACGATTACGACCTGGCGGGCTTTTCCGTGGGCGCGGTGGATCGCAATCGCGTGCTGCCGCGGATGGACGACCAGGCGGCCGGCGACCTGCTGATCGGCCTGGCCTCGTCGGGGCCGCACTCCAACGGCTATTCGCTGATCCGCAAGATCGTCGAGCGTTCGGGCCTGGCCTGGGACGCGGCCGCCCCGTTCGCCGAGGGCCAAAGCCTCGCCCAGGCGCTGATGACGCCGACGCGCATCTATGCCCGCAGCCTGACGCCCCTGATCAAGGCCGGTCAGATCAAAGGCCTGGCCCACATCACCGGCGGCGGCCTGACCGAAAATCCCCCCCGGGCGATCGCAGATGGTCTGGCGCCACGCTTCGATTGGAGCGCCTGGAGCCAGCCGCCGGTGTTCGACTGGCTGCAGGAGGTCGGCGGCGTGGCCGAGACTGAGATGCGCCGGACCTTCAACTGCGGGATCGGCATGATGTTGATCGTCGGGGCAGAGGAAGCGCCAGCCGTGCTCGAGGCCCTGCTGGGCGCAGGCGACGACGCCTTCATCTGCGGCGAGCTGATCGCCGCCTGAGCCCTCTGGCGGTTCGGCCATGAAAAAGGGCCGCAGCGGTCAACGCTGCGGCCCTCTGTCGTTCCGGCGATGACGCCGATCAGCCGACGATCTGGTCTTCGGTGAAGAACTGGGCGATTTCCAACTTGGCGTTGTCCTGGCTGTCGGAGCCGTGGACCGAGTTTTCGCCGACGTTCTTGGCGAAGAGCTTGCGGATGGTGCCTTCGGCGGCCTGTTCCGGGTTCGTCGCGCCCATGATCTCACGATACTTGGCCACGGCGTTTTCGCCTTCCAGAACCTGGACCACCACGGGGGCGGAGGTCATCTGGCCGACCAGCTCGCCGTAGAACGGGCGGTCCTTGTGGACTTCGTAGAAGGTCTTGGCCTGGGCTTCGGTCATGCGAATGCGGCGTTGGGCGACGATGCGCAGGCCGGCGTCTTCGATGACCGCATTGATCTTGCCGGTGAGGTTCCGCTCGGTCGCGTCCGGCTTGAGGATCGAGAAGGTGCGTTCGGTCATGGGATTTTTTCTTCAGGAATGGGGTCTTGGGGCGGGAGTTCGCCCAGAGGCGCGCGTGTATAGCTTCCCGCCTTGCCCGCGCCAAGTCGCAGCGGGGCGATACCCCCTGACGGGCGAGGCCAGGTCTGCTATGAGCGCGGCCACGGTCGGGACGGCGGCGGCGCAAGATCTCGAAACTTCCGGCCCCCTCCCCCATGACGGCGAGCCCGCCTGCAGGCGTGCGGCCGCACGCAATCTCGCCTGCCTCTTACTGTTGTGCCCTGACGCTCATGCTGCAAATTCACGAACTGGTCTTCGACGCCTGGGGCCGCCGCTTCTTCGATGGCGCCACGGTCAGCCTGCCCCGCAACGCCAAGGTCGGCCTGGTGGGCCGCAACGGCGTGGGCAAGTCCACCCTGTTCAAGCTGATCAAGGGCGAACTGGTCCTGGGGTCCGGCGAGATCAGCCTGCCCAAGGGCGCACGCCTGGGCTCGGTCGACCAGGAGCATCCGGCGACGCCAGTGTCGCTGATCGACACCGTGCTGGCCGCCGACGAGGTCCGCCATGGTCTGCTGGCCGATCTGGAGACCGCCGAGCCTGAACAGATGGGCGAAATCTATGCCCGCCTGATCGAGATCGATGCTGACCGTGCGCCCTCGCGGGCCGCAGAAATCCTCGCCGGCCTGGGCTTCTCCACCGAGGATCTGGAACGGCCGATGTCGGAATTCTCCGGCGGCTGGCGGATGCGGGTGGCCCTGGCCGCGGCCTTGTTCTCAGAGCCGGACATGCTGCTGCTGGACGAGCCGACCAACTATCTCGACCTCGAAGGCGCGCTTTGGCTCGAGGCGCGCCTGCGCGTCTATCCCTACAATGCGCTGATCATCAGCCATGACCGCGAGCTGCTGAACAACTCCATCGACCACACCCTGCATCTCGCCGACGGCAAGCTGACCCTCTATGCCGGCGGCTACGACGCCTTTGAAACCCAGCGGGCCGAGAAGGCGCGGCTGCAGGAGGCGATGCGCTCGAAGATCGAGGCCAAGCGCGCGCACATGCAGTCCTTCGTCGATCGCTTCCGGGCCAAGGCCAGCAAGGCGACGCAGGCCCAGTCGCGCCTGAAGGCCCTGGCCAAGCTGCCGGTGATCGATTCGATCGACAGCGAGAGCGTGGCCCCCTTCACCCTGCCCTCGCCTGAGCGGCCTCTGGCCCCGCCCCTCGTGCGACTGGAAGGAGTCAGCGTCGGCTATGGCGGTCCGCCCATTCTGCGGGACCTGAACCTGCGGCTGGACGTCGACGACCGCATCGGTCTGCTCGGCGTCAACGGCGCGGGCAAGTCCACCTTCGCCAAGATGGTGGCCGAGGCCCTGGCCATCGAGCACGGCCACCTGCACCGAGACCGCCGCATGCGGGTGGGCTGGTTCCACCAGCACCAGATCGAGGCCATGGACCCGACGGATACGCCGCTCGACATCATTCGCCGGGCCATGCCCGAGGCGTCGGAGGCTTCGCGGCGCTCCAGGCTCGCCCAGTACGGCTTCAACCGCGACAAGGTCGAGACCACGGTCGCCGACCTGTCCGGCGGCGAGCGCGCGCGGCTGTTGCTGAACATGGTGGCGGCCGAGGCGCCCCACCTGTTGATCCTCGATGAGCCCACCAACCACCTGGATATCGACTCCCGCCGCGCCCTGCTGGAGGCGCTGAACGACTTCGCCGGCGCGGTCATCCTGATCACCCACGACCGTTCGCTGATGGAGATGGTCGCCGATCGCCTCTGGCTCGCCGCCGATGGGACGATCACGCCGTTCGAAGGCGATCTGGAAGACTATTCCCGCTATGTGATCGAGCGCGCCAAGGCCCGGGTCCGGGCGCCGACCCAGGTGCGTGAGGAGGCCCCGGCTCCCGCCCCGCCTCCCCCGCCGCCAGCCCGCAAGGCGCCCACCGGCAACGCCCGCCGCCGCGCCGAGGCCGCCGAGGCCGCCTTGGCCCGGGCCACCGAGGCCGTCGCCGAGCTCGACAGGCAGTTGAGCGCCCCCGACGTCTTCGCGCAGAATCCCGACAGGGCTGTCGCGCTCGGGAAGCAGCGGGATGTCGCTCAGGCGAAACTGGAAGCGGCCGAGGCCGAATGGATGGCCGCGGTCGAGGCCTATGAAGCGTTGAAGGCCGGCGTGGGCTAGGGTGCCGGCTGCGGCCTCAGCGAGAGAATCAGCTGAGGCGTTTTCAGCTTTGTTCACCCCCTCAGGCCTAGGTTCAGGCCCAAGATGCGTATGGACGGTTTAGACAGCTCCGCCAATCCACAGCCTGCGGCCGCGGTCCTCACGGGCAGGTTGTCGCGGGCGCTTGCGGCGATGCCGCACGGCATAGCTCTGATCGATCCAGATGGCCGGGTCTCGTGGGTCAATGACGGCTTCACGGCGATTACGGGCTTGTCGGCCATCGATGCGCTCGGTCACGGCGTGGGCAAGCTCCTGTTCGATAACCCGTCCTCCGAGGCGGCGGCGGCCATCGATCTGCTGACCCTGGGCGCGCAGTCCCATTGCAGGGTCGACATCGCTGGGCGACGGGCGTCGGGCGAAGCCTACTGGGCCGACGCCGATCTCCGCGCCGTGCCGGCCGAAGGCGGCGGGTTCGACGGCTTTGTCCTTACCTTGGTCGACATGACCGAAGCCCGGGAAAGCCAGCGCCGTTCAGAAGCGGCGTCCGAGGCGCTGAAGGAGGCCGCCAGATTGGCCGGCCTTGGCGGCTGGGAGATCGATTTCCTGAAGAGTGAAGTTCGTTACAGCGACGAACTTCGCGCGATGGCCGGACATCCGAGCGCCACGGATGAATTCCAGCGCGCCATGGACGTCTATCTGCCGGAACATCGCGAAACCGTGCTCGCGGCCATGATTGAAACAGCCCAGAGCGGCACGCGCATGGACTTCGAGGCGGAGATCAGGACCGCGTCGGGCGAGCGCCGCTGGCTGCGCGTCATGGGATTGGCGGAAATCGTCGACGGCGTCTGTGTCGCCATCCGCGGGGCGAGCCAGGACATTACCGCCACCCGCAACGCCCTGGCCGATCTGCGTGCGTCTGAGGGCTTCGCTCGAGGGGTCATCGACGGTATCGCCGCCATGGTCGCCGTGATCGACGCCGATGGGCACCTCGTGGAAGCCAATCGCACCTTCCGAGAGACCGGCGCCGCCATCCGAGATCGGGATGAATACCCGATGGACCGGAGCATGTTCGACATCTTCAGGGGCCTTCCCGGCGCTCATGGTCGCGCCCTGGAGCGCGGCGTTCGTGCCGTGCTGGCCGGCGAGCGCGAGACCTTCATTCGCGCCTACGAAGCCAAGGATGGCGAGTGGTTTCGCCTGAGCGCCTCGAGGTTCCGGGGCCCCGGCCCCGTGCGGGCGGTGCTGTTCACCCAGTCGGTCGCCGACCTCAAGCGCTCGGAGCGGCGGCTTCGCACGCTGAACGCCAATCTCAAACGCGCCCGCGACCAGGCTGACGCGGCCAATGTCGCCAAGAGCGCCTTCCTCGCCACCATGAGCCACGAGATCCGCACGCCGTTGAACGGGGTGCTGGGCATGGCCCAGGCCATGGCGCGCGATGAGTTGCCCGAAGCGCAGCGCGAGCGCCTGGCGGTGATCCGGCAGGCGGGGGAAACGCTTCTGGTGCTGTTGAACGACCTGCTGGATCTGTCACGGATCGAGGCCGGCCGCCTGGAGCTGGAAGACGGCCTGGTGGACATCGTGCGGATCGCCGAGGGCACCCAGGCGACCTTCACCACCCTGGCCGCCGAGAAGGATCTGTATTTCTGCCTCGATATCGACCCCTCGGCCCGAGGCTACTGGCGGGGCGACCCGACCCGGGTCCGGCAGGTGCTTTACAACCTCGTGTCGAACGCCGTGAAGTTCACCGCGCGCGGCTCGGTGCAGGTCAACGTGGCGCGAAAGGGCGCCCATCTCGTCCTCAATGTCGCCGATACGGGCCCCGGAATTGCGCCGGACCGGCTCGGCTCGCTGTTTGAGAAGTTCGTCCAGGCCGACGCCTCCACGACGCGGAAGTTCGGCGGCTCGGGCTTGGGGTTGGCGATCTGTCGCGAGCTGTGCGGCCTCATGGGCGGCACGATCACCGTGCAGAGCGTTCTGGACCAGGGTTCGAGCTTCACCGTCCGGCTCCCCTTGCCTCCGGCCGAGGCGCCTGAGCCGGCGCCGGCGCACTCTGGCCCGTTGGGTCTGGCCGCGCCGGAGGGCAGATTGATTCGCGTATTGGCGGCCGAAGACAACACGATGAACCAGCTGGTCTTGAAGACCCTGCTGTCGCCCATGATGATCGATCTTCACATCGTCGATGACGGCGAGCGCGCCGTCGAAGCCTGGGCCGACAGCACATGGGACGTCATTCTCATGGATGTGCAGATGCCGAGGATGGATGGGCCGACCGCGGCCCGCGCCATCCGTGCGCGAGAAGAGGCCGAGGGGCGGCCTCGGACCCCCATCATCGCCCTGACGGCCAACGCCATGTCGCACCACGAAAAGGAATATCTGGACGCCGGCATGGACGCCCTGACGCCCAAACCCATCGAGCTGGAGCGGCTGCTCGGCGCTCTGGACGCTGTGCTTAGCGCCGGCGGGGCGGCCTAGCCATGCCGGACTGGGCGCGCCTGATCTACCTGCTGCTGCTTCTGGTGCTGCTGGCGCCGGCTGGCGTGGCGATCATCCGACGCTGGATGAACCGGCGATAGGCCTCAGCCGCAGCGCACCTCTTTGATCAGCCCGGTCTCGGCGTCATAGAAGAAGTTCAGGCGCCGCGGATGGAAATCCATGGTGACCGGACAGGTCGTGCAGGCCACGCGCTGCAGACCGGGATTCACCGGCACCGGGATCTCGCTGCGATGGCGACCGACGAGGCGCTGGGCCTGGGCTGCGCCGCACTGATCCGCAGGCTGGCTGGGCGGCATGGGCCGCGGGGCCGGCGTTTGGGTGGGGGGCGGCTGCGTCGGCGCGGGTTCGCTTGCGCAGGCCGACAGGAGAAATCCAGCGGCGATCGCCAGGACGAGATTGCGTGTCATGCCTGTTTCTCCCAACCTCGGGTCAATTGCCGCCAATAGCTCACCGGCAGCCCCTGCTTCTTGATGGCGCCCCATTGCGCCCTTGCTGTGGCGAGAGCCGCCTCGTCACGGCCGTCAAACAGCACGATGCACCGGACAAATCCGTCGAGCCCGCCCGCATCGGCGCCGTCGAGCAGAAATACCACATCGGCGCCGTTTGGATTGTCCATGCCGGTGGTCAGCAGCACCGGCTGGGCGGCCGCATGCGGCTCGTCTGCGGCGCCATGCGGCAGGAAGCTGTCGTCCCGATAGCTCCACAGCCAGCCGTCCAGGTGTTCCAGGCGTTCGGGCAGGCGCGACCTGACAAGCGCCTTCCACTTCCGCGCCAGGGTCTTCTCCAGAAGATCTGGCAGCACCTGATCAAGGCCAGAGCGCTCCAGATGGTAGAACCAGACCTCGCAGGGCGCCTCAGCCATGAACGTCCACCGCGATCTCGCGGCTCAGGGCCTGGATCATGCCGGCCACTTCGCGCGGGGCCGTAAGCGGCGAGAGGTGGTTGAGCTGGAGCCGCCGAACCCGCCAGCCCATGTCGCGCGCGGCCTGGGCCTGATCTTCGTAGGCGCCGCTGAGCTGCAGATAGCCGCCGGGGCCTGAAAGCGCTCCAGGCGGCGCTGGCTCTTCGAAATAGGCGAGCGGAAGCGGCCCAAGCTCGGCCAGCAGCGACGCCCGAAGGGCTGGATCGGGCACGAGCCGATCCAGCGCGCCCGGCGGCCACCAGGCGTCCCACGAGGGCAGCTCTCCGCCCTGGGAGCCGAGAGTCAGATCCTGGCGAAGGGCCGGCGGCGCGGTGTCGAGCCAGCTGAGGCTGGGATGCGGCAGGATGGCGTCCACGAGGATCGTGCCGATCACGGGGACGCTGAGCGCCTGCGCCGTCGCCGGCGCAAGGGCGCCCGCCCCGCTATGGGCGACCAGGATGACCGGATCATCGCCGACGTCCTCGATCGTGCGCGCCATCGTCTTGGCCAGGGTCGCGTAGAAGTCGCCGGAGATGTCGGTCAGCGGCGTCCAGGCCGGCGCCACCGCCGCCAGCCCGCGGCCGGTCAGACCTTGGGCCACGCCCTGCCAGGTCAAGGGGCCCAGCAGGGGGCTATGCAACAGGATCAGCCTCACCGCCCTCTCCCAGCGCGCGAACCGATCAGCCCTCGTACTTGTCGGCGACCATGCGGTTGAGCAGGCGAACGCCGTAGCCCGTGGCGCCGTCAGGGATGGTCGGCACGCTGGACGGCTTCTTCCAGGCCGTCGAGGCGATATCCATGTGCGCCCACGGCAGCCCGTTGACGAACCGCTGCAGGAAGAGGGCCGCGGTGATCGAGCCGCCCGGACGGCCGCCGGTGTTCTTCACATCGGCGATGATGCTGTCGATCTGCTTGTCGTAGGCCGGCGGCAGCGGCATCCGCCACAGGGGCTCGGCCTCGGTCTTGGACGCGGCCAGCAGATTGTCGGCCAGTTCGTCATTGTTGGAGAAGACGCCGGCATAGTCATTGCCCAGGCTGATGATGATGGCCCCGGTCAGGGTGGCCAGATCGACCATGAACTTCGGCTTGAACCGATCCTGGCAGTACCAGAGCGCGTCGGCCAGGACGAGACGGCCCTCGGCGTCGGTGTTGATGATCTCGATGGTCTGGCCCGACATGCTGGTGACCACGTCGCCGGGACGCTGGGCGTCGCCGTCGGGCATGTTCTCGACCAGGCCAAGAATGCCGATGGCGTTGACCTTGGCCTTGCGGCCGGCCAGCACGTGCATGAGGCCGGCCACGGCGGCGGCGCCGCCCATGTCCCACTTCATGTCTTCCATGCCGTCGGCCGGTTTCAGCGAGATGCCGCCGGTGTCGAAGCAGACGCCCTTGCCCACGAACGCGACGGGCTGGGCGGCAGGATCGGACGCCCCGTTCCAGCGCATGATCGCCAGTTGGCTTTCCTTGCGGCTGCCCTGGCCCACGCCGAGCAGGGAGCCCATGCCGAGCTTCGCCATCTCGGCCTCGCCGAGGATTTCGACCTCGAGCCCCAGGCTCTCGAGAGCCTTCACCCGGCGGGCGAACTCCGCGGGGTAGAGAACGTTCGGCGGCTCAGACACCAGGTCGCGGGCGAACGAAATGGCGTCGGCCAGGGCCGCCTGTTCCACATAGGCGGCCTGGGCGGCCGCGGCGTCGACGCTGACGATCTCAGCCCGGACAATCGAGGGCTTCTTATCGGCCGGCTCCTTGGTGCGGTAGCGGTCGAAGCGATAGGCGGCCAGGCGAACGCCGAGCGCAGCCCGCTCCGGCTTGCCGATCGTCGGATCGGCGAAGGCCACGCGCAGCACGGTGAGTCCCGAGAGCTTGACCGCGCTGTAGGCGCTGGCCGCCGCCAGCTCGGCGCCGACATCGTCAAAGGCCTCTCGCTTGCCCGCACCGACTAACACCAGCCGCTCAGCCGCATGGCCGGCCGGCGCCGTCAGATCCAGGACCTGACCCTTGGCGCCGGTGAAGCGCCCTTGCGCCAGGGCGCGGCCCACCACACCTCCGGCCTGCTGGTCAGCCTCGGCGGCCGCCCCGGAAAGGACAGAACCTTCAAAGACGATGAGGGCGAGCGCCGTTTTTTCGGCGATATCTGAACCGGGCGCGACGAATTGGATGTCCATGCGAATTCTCTATCAAAGCAAAGCTGAAGGCGCTCCACCGCCAGGGCGCCCAGACTGGCGTCTCCTGCGGCGGTTGTGTGGCGCAGCAACGCATGGTTTAGAACAGCTTCGCGCCAAGGGCGCGCCAAATCACGCCGGCGACGCCTTTTTTTCATGCGCCTGATCGACCGATATCTGCTGCGCCAACTGGTGGGTCCCACCCTGTTGGCGGCGCTCGCCCTGACCTCGGTGGCTCTGCTTAGCCAGAGCCTCTCGGCGCTTGATGTCATCATCAATCAGCGCCAGAGCGCTGGCGTGTTCCTGAAGATCACGCTGCTGGCGATGCCGCAACTGATCAACATGGTCATGCCCATCGCCCTGTTCGTCGCCGCCCTCGTGGCGCTCAACCGGCTGCAGAGCGAGCAGGAGCTGGTCGTCTGCTACGCAGGCGGCATGAGTCGCTGGCGCGTCATTGCGCCGTCCATGCGGCTGGCGGCCATGATCGCCCTGGCGGCCCTGGTGTTGAACCTCTTCATCCAGCCCGCAGCGTTTCGTGAACTGAGGAACACCCTGTTCGACGTGCGGACCGACCTCGCCGCGACCCTGGTGCGCGAGGGCGAGTTCACCGAGCCCGCGCCGGGCCTGACCGTCTATGCGCAGAGCGTCGACAGCCGCGGGGGGATGGGCAACCTCTTCATCCACGTGGCGGAATCCGATGGCGTGGCGACGACCTACACCGCCGATGAAGGCCGGCTGGCGACCAGGGGCGGCGTGCCCGTCCTGATCATGGCCCGCGGATCGACCCAGGAGTTCAGCGAGACCGGCGTCCTGAACTATCTGACCTTTGACGAGTACATCTTCGACCTCAGCCCGCTGGTCGCGTCCGAGGAGCTGATCCACTACAAACCCTCTGACCGCTATCTCCACGAGCTGTTCTTCCCCGACCTCACCCAGGATTGGGAACAGCGCAATCGCCTGGAAATGCTGGCCGAAGGTCATGCCCGGCTGGCCAGCCCCCTCTACAACATCGCCTTCATGGCCATGGCGCTGGCCGCCATCCTGGGCGGCGGTTATGACCGGATGGGCTATGGCCGACGGATCGCCTGGGCGGGGGCTGCGGCGGCGATCACACGAATCCTGGGCTTCATCGCCCAGGCCGCCAGTGAATCCCATGCCTGGCTGAATCTCCTGCAGTACGCCATCCCCCTGGCCGCCACGGGCCTGGCCCTGCGCAACGTGTTCCGCCAGAAGGTCTCGCGCTTCATCGACATGCGTTCGCGCCCCAACCGGATCGCGCGGGGGGGCGCCGCCTGATGCGATTTGGTCGGATCGAGGCCTATGTTCTGAGCCGCAGCCTGTTGAGCGTCGGCGTCGCCCTGGCCGTCATTTCCGCGGTGATCCTGCTGGTGCAGTTCGTGGAGCTGTCCCGCTCGGTGGGTGTGCGCGCCGAGGTCAGTGTCAGCCAGCTGTTCGGGCTCACGGCCCTGGGCATGCCGTCCCTGATCCTGGTGCTTCTGCCCTTCGTGTTTCTGTTCGGCTGCATGTCGGCCTATGTGAGCCTCAATCGGCGCAGCGAGCTTGTGGCCATGCGGGCGGCCGGGGTCTCGGCCTGGCGCTTCATCCTGCCCACGGCGGCGGCGGCCGCCGTTGTCGGGGTGATCACCGTAACCCTCCTGAACCCGCTGGCCGCCGCGTCGAACGCCAGGTTCGCCAGCGAGCGGGCCCGGATCATGGACAATTATCTCGTCGACGCGCCGCAGGACGTCTGGCTGCGGCAAGGCGATGAGCGCAGCCAGATCGTGATTCACGCCAGCGACCGCGAAATCGTCGACGGCTCGGTCGTGCTACGGGGGGTCTCGCTGTTCGTCTATCAGAAGGATGAGGATGGCGCGCCGCAGTTCACCCGCCGGCTGGAGGCGGCCGAGGCCAGGCTGCTGCCTGGGTTCTGGCGTTTGACCGATGTCCGCGAGGCCGCAGCCGGGGAAAGCTCCGTCCGGTCCGAAAGCCTGTCCCTGCGCTCAAGTCTCGACAGCGAATCGGCCATGGAACGGTTCGCCTCGCCGGAGGCCATCGCCTTCTGGCGTCTGCCGGCCGCCATTCGGACGACCGAGCAGGCCGGCTTCAGCGCCAGCCGATATCAGCTTCGCTTCCACCAGCTCCTGGCCACGCCGGTGCTGTTCGCCGCCATGACCATCCTGGCCGCGGCCTTCTCCCTGCGTCTGGTCCGCCTGGGCGGCCTGGCGGGCCTGGCGGGCGCTGGCGTGGCCCTGGGCTTCGTCTTTTTCTTCCTGAACGAATTCGCAGGCGCCCTGGCCAATGCGAACATCATTCCCCTTGCCGCGGCGGCCTGGGCGCCGCCTGTGATCGCCCTCCTGTCGGGGGTCACGCTGCTCTGCTACACCGAAGACGGTTGAAAGACACCGCCACGCCGCTATTCCCTGCGCTCCTGGCGCGGCAAGAAGGGATTCACGCTTGAAGACGTCACCTCGGCGCGTATCGCTCGCCTCGGTCAAGCGCAGCCTCCTGGCCGGGGCGGCGGTGGCCAGCCTGTGCGCCGGCGCCGCAACCGCTCAGACGACGGACGTGGTCCAGCCCGAAACCGCGCCGGCCGAAGGCCAGGCCCGAGGCCCCGATGGCCTGGCGCCCGGCTCGCTCTACATGGAGGCCGACTCCATGGTCCGCGACGACTCCCGTGAGCGGACGACCGCCACCGGCGAGGTCGAGGCCCGCTACGACAGCCGCAATCTGCGCGCCGACGCGCTGGTCTATGACGAGGCCCAGGGCGTGCTGGAAGCCTCCAATGTCGAGATCTTCAATCCCGACGGCAGCGTGGAGTTCGCCCGCGAGATCGTCCTGGACGACCAGATGAAGGCCGGCATCGCCCGGGGCTTCGCCGCGCGGCTGCCGATGAACGTCAAGCTGGCGGCGGCCAGCGCCGTCCGCCGCAACGAGAACGTCAACGAACTGAACCGGGCGATCTACACCCCCTGCGACATCTGCGCCGACAACACCGACAAGACGCCAACCTGGTCGATCCAGGCCGAGAAGGTGGTTCAGGATCGCGAGCGTCAACTGGTCTATTACCAGGGGGCGGTGTTCCGCCTGTTCGGCGCGCCGGTGCTCTATCTGCCGCTCTTCTGGCATCCCGACCCGACGGCCGCGCGCAAGTCCGGCCTTCTGACCCCGGACATCTCGGCCTCAGACCGGCGGGGCCTGTCCTATGAACAGCCCTATCTGTTCGTCCTGTCGCCGTCCTCGGACCTGACGCTCAGCCCGCAGATCAACACCAAGGTCGCCCCCTTCCTCAACGCCCGCTACCGCAAGCGATTCTATTCCGGCGAGATCGACGTGCGGGGCGGCTACACCTACGCCCAGGACTTCGACAGCAGCGGCCGGTTCGGGGACCGGACCTCCCGCAGCTACATCCTGGCCCGCGGCGCCTTCGCCATAGACGAGAATTGGGAGTGGGGCTTCACCGCCGAGCGCGCGTCCGAAGACCTCCTGTTCGACAAGTACGAGATCGGCGACGTCTTTCAGTCCCGCGGCCCCTATATCGCCGATGATCGCCGGCTGATCTCCCAGCTCTATGCGATCCGCCAGGACGACAATTCCTACCTTTCCACCGCCGTGCTGGACATTCAGGGCCTCCGCCCCGGCGACGACGACAGCATCTTCCCGACCGTGGCCCCGGTGATCGAGGGCCGATGGTCGCCAGACGTCCGGCTGGCCGGCGGCCGGGTGAATCTGCAGTTGGACGCCGTCGCCCTGGAGCGCGATCGGTCGCCGGCCAGCACCGCGCTTTCGAACCTCCCCGGCCTGGACAGCCGCCGGGTGATCGGCCAGGCCGACTGGCGCGCCAGCTATACCCTGGCCGGCGGCGTCCGCATTCAGCCCTTCGTCAATCTCCGCGCCGACGCCTACAGCCTGGGCGACATCCCTTCGGAAGGCTACGGCGGCAGGACCGAGACCCGCGGCATGGCCACGGTCGGCGCCGATCTTAGCTGGCCATTCTATCGTAGATTCAATGACAAGACGGTGGTTCTTGAGCCATTGGTTCAGGTTGCCGCCTCCCCTCGCCCCAACCAGATCCAGGTGGACGTCGACGCCAATGGCGACCCCGTCTATCTCGATGAAGACAGCCTCGCTTTCGAGTTTGACGAGACCAACCTCTTCCTCGCCGACAAGTTTCCGGGCTTTGATCTGATGGAAGGCGGACTGCGCGCCAGCGTCGCGGGCCGCGCCAGTGTGCTTTGGGACGACGGGCGGCGCGCCAGCTTCCTGATCGGCCGCAGCTTCCGGGACTCCGAGGAGCAGGCCTTCTCTGTTCGGACGGGCCTTCGCGATACGGAATCAGACTGGATCGTCGCGGCCGAGGCCCAGCCCATCCGGGGCCTGTCGGTCTTCAGCCGCGCCCGTCTGGATGGCAAGAGCCTGGACGTCCGCCGGGCGGAGACCGGCGCCAACCTGGCCATCGCCCAAGGTTCGGGTTTCTTCCGCTATCTGTGGGATGACCTCGACATCAACGGCGTGAAGCGCGAGAACCTCGACCTGGGCGGCGAAGTGTTCCTCACCCAGAATTGGGGCCTCACCGCCTATGGCAATCGGGACATGGTGCAGGACGCCTGGGTGGTGCGCGACATCGGCGTAGTCTATCGGGACGAATGTACGCGGATCGAAGTCGTCTATCGTCGCGAAGACACCGTCATAGGTCGCCTGGGTCCCAGCGAGTCGGTCGCTGTGCGCCTAACCCTCGCCACATTGGGCGAACCTATCTATGCCAACTAGGATCAGCGGCGTTTCAAGCCGCCTCGAAGGAATGACCCAAGCGATGTTTTCTGCGCGTTCAGTCCGCGGCCGAGCGGCCTGCGGCGTCGCCCTTGCGGCCCTCCTGACGGCCGCCGCTCCCTCCAGCGTGGCGATGGCTCAAACCTCCGAAGCCGAGGCGCCCCAAGCGACGCCCGCCCCCCAGGTTCAACCCCAGGGGATGACCGAGTACGCGGCCGCCGTCGTCAATGACGAGATCATCTCGACCTATGACCTGGCGCAGCGGATGCGCCTGCTGATCGCCACGACAGGCGTTCAACCCACCGAACAGACCCTGCCGCAAATCCAGCAGGAGGCGCTGATCTCGCTCGTGGACGAGGCGCTGCAGTTCCAGGAACTTCGGCGCGTCGAGCGGGAACAGAAGTTCTCCATCATCGCCTCGGACGAGGATGTGAACGAGGAACTGGCCGAGATGGCCGCGGGCAACGAGATGACGCCCGAACAGTTCACCTCGATGCTTCAAAGCCAGGGCGTGCTCGCCTCCTTGCGTGAGCAGCTTCGCGCCCAGGCCAGCTGGCAGCGTTGGATCCAGGGGCGCTATGGCTCGCGCCTGCGGATTGGCGACGATCAGGTGCAGGCGGTGCTCGCCCAGCAGGCGGCTCAGGCCTCGCGCCCGCAGTTCCAGGTCAGCGAAGTCTTCATCGACGCCGCCCGCGTCGGGGGCATGGATACCGCCCTGCGCGGCGGCGAGCAGCTGGTCAGCCAGATGCAGCAGGGCGCGCCCTTCCAGGCCGTGGCCCGCCAGTTCTCCGCTGCGCCGACCGCCGCAGCCGGCGGCGACGCCGGCTGGATCGGTCCCGGCGAGATGCCGCCCGAGGTGGAACAGGCTCTCGAGCAGATGCGCCCGGGCCAGCTGTCGCGGCCGATCCCGGTCACTGACGGGGTCTATATCGTCTATCTGCGGGACAAGCGCTCAGGCGCCGGCGCTACGCTCGTCAGCCTCAAACAGGCGGCCATAGGCCTGCCGGCGGGTTCGGATCCTTCGGTCGTCGAGGCGACGCGGGCGCGTCTCATGACGCTGCGGTCGCAGATCACCGGCTGTGGCGATCTGGAAACTGTGGCCAATGGTCAGCAAGGCGTCGTGGCCGGCGACCTGGGCGAGGCCGAGATCGGCGATCTGGCTCCGGCCTTCCGCGCCGCGGCTGAAACGCTTGAGGTCGGCCAGCTCTCCGAGCCGATCCGCACCGACGCCGGGATGCACATCGTGGCGGTCTGCGGCAAGCGGGCCACCGGCGCCGACCAGCCGACGGCTCAACTGGTCGAGCGTCGGCTGTTCTTCCAGCAACTGGGCCTGATCGCCCGGCGTTATATGCGTGACCTTCGGAATTCCGCGACCATCGAGACCCGTTGAAAAACCGACCCCTCGCCGTAAGCCTCGGCGATCCCGCCGGCATCGGCCCGGAGATCGTCTTCAAGGCCTGGAGCGCCCTTCGGCACACCGGGCCCAGCTTTGTCGTGGTCGGCGATCTTCGCCAAGTCGCCGCCGGGTCTGCGGGCACAGCCGGGCTGGTCCGTCAGGTCAGCGCTGCTGACGACGCCAACCGCGTGTTCAGCCAGGCTGTCCCGGTCATCGACATCCCATTGCTGGAGCCGGTGGTCGCCGGAAACCCCTCGTCGCGGGCCGCCAAGGCCGTGATCGCCTGGATCGAGACCGCGGTTGGCCTGGCCCTGTCGGGCGCCGTCGGGGGTGTGGTGACCGCGCCCATCGCCAAGGAAAGTCTCTACGGCGCGGGCTTCCCCTTCCCTGGCCATACCGAGTTCCTGGGCGAGCTAACCCTGGCGCACCGCTATGACGGCGCGCGGGGGCCCATCATGATGTTGGCCGCCCCTGGCCTGCGCGTCTCCCTGGTGACCGTCCACAAGCCCCTGGCCGAGGTGCCGGCGTCGCTGAGCGTGGAAAAGATCGTCAATGCCGGGCTGGTGACCGCCCAGGCCCTGCGCCGGGACTTCGGCATCGAACGCCCCCGTCTGGCGGTCGCCGGACTTAATCCCCATGCCGGCGAGAACGGGACGATAGGCCGTGAAGAGGTCCAGATTGTCGGCCCCGCCGTGCGCGCCCTGCGCGACCTGGGCGTCGCCGCGACGGGCCCCAGCCCCGCCGACAGCCTGTTCCACGAGGCGGCGCGGGCGAAGTATGACGCCGTCCTCTGCCTCTATCACGACCAGGCCCTGATCCCGGTGAAGATGCTCGACTTCTGGGGCGGGGTGAACATCACCCTGGGCCTGCCCATCGTTCGAACCTCGCCGGACCACGGCACGGCCTTCGACATCGCCGGCCGCGGCCTGGCCAGGGCCGACAGCATGATCGCCGCCATCCGCATGGCCAAAGAGATTGCTGACCGTCGACTATGAGCGCGCTTACAGACCTGCCGCCCCTGCGCCAGAGCCTCGAAGCCCATGGGCTGATGGCCGACAAGGGCCTGGGCCAGCACTTCCTGCTCGACCTCAACATCACCCGCAAGATCGCCCGGCTGGCGGGGCCTCTCGATGGCCTGACGGTGATCGAGGTGGGGCCAGGGCCCGGCGGTCTGACCCGCGCGCTGCTTGAGGCGGGCGCGCATGTGACGGTCATTGAGAAGGATGAGCGTTTTCTGCCGCTTCTCAATGAGTTGTCAGAAGTCTCTGAGGGCCAACTTCGCATCATCATGGGTGATGCGCTCAAGGCTGACGAAGCCGCATTGGCCACGAACCAACCCGTCCCGATCGTCGCCAACCTGCCCTATAATGTGGGAACGGCCCTCCTGATCAAATGGCTGACCGGCGCCTACCGACCGGCGTCCATGACGCTGATGTTCCAGAAGGAGGTCGCCGAGCGGATCGTCGCCCGCCCTGGGGACGACGCCTATGGCCGCCTGGCCGTCATCGCCCAGGCCACGGCCAAGGCCAGGATCGTGATGGAGGCGCCGGCCCGGGCCTTCACCCCGCCGCCCAAGGTCGACTCCGCCGTGGTCCGCCTCGACCCCCATGACATGCGGCCGCCAGAACCCTTGCTGGCGGCCCTGGAACGGATCACCCAGGCCGCCTTTGGCCAGCGCCGAAAGATGCTGCGCTCCAGCCTCAAGGTCCTCGGGGGCGGCGAACTCTGCGAAGCCGCCGGCATCGATCCCTCGCGCCGCGCCGAGACCCTGGCCCTGGAGGAGTTCCTGGCTCTGGCTGGCAAGCTCCTGGAGCGGCCCTAGCTCACAAGCCTTGCCCCTGCGGGGTCGGCTCCTCTAGGACCGGGCCATGTTCGAACTCGACCTGACCCTGAGCAGCCTCAACGACTATCCGCATCTCCAGACCCTGGCCGGTCTGGGCGCGCTGGCGCTGCTGGCCGCGATCATCAACTGGCTGACCCACCACGTCCTCCTGCGCATCGTCCGCCGCGCGCTCAGCCTGTCGCTGAAGGACAGGTCCGAGACCGTCTTCCGGGAGGTCATGGCCCGCCTGGCCAATGTGGCGCCGGCCATCGTGATCTATCAGGGCGTGCTGGTGGTGCCGAACCTGCCGCCGGAAGCCGAGACCGTCGTGCGGAACGTCGCCGCGGCCTTCATGATCCTGACGGTGATCCTGGCGCTCACCGGCGGGCTCAACCTGGTCAACGAGCTCTATTCCCGCCGCCCTGAGGCCCGGCAACGGCCCATCAAGGGCTATATCCAGGTCGGTAAGATCATCCTCTACGCCGCCGCGGCCATCCTGGTGGTGGCTACCCTGCTCGACCGCTCGCCCCTGCTGCTGATCTCGGGCCTGGGCGCCATGGCTGCGGTCCTGCTGCTGGTGTTCAAGGACACGATCCTGTCCCTGGTGGCCTCGGTACAGCTGACCAGCAACGACATGATCCGCGTGGGCGACTGGATCGAGATGCCGCAGCTGAACGCCAACGGCGACGTCATCGACCTGGCCCTTCACACGGTGAAGATCCAGAACTTCGACAAGACCATCACCGCCATTCCCACCTGGCGGCTGATCAATGAGTCCTTCGTCAACTGGCGCGGGATGCAGGAGTCTGGCGGGCGGCGTATCATGCGCTCGGTGCTGCTGGACCAGACGTCGATCCGCTTCCTCACGCCCGATGAGCGGGACGGTCTTCGCCGTTTCGCCCTGCTCGACGTCTATCTCGACAGCAAGGCCAAGGATCTTGAGGCCTGGAACGAGTCCCTGATCCGGTCGGGCCGTGACCCGGTCAACACCCGACGCCTGACCAATGTCGGCACGTTCCGCGCTTACATGCTGGCCTATCTGAAGGTTCATCCCGGCGTGGCCAAGGACAAGACGATCATGGTGCGCCAGCGGGACCCGACCCCGGAGGGCCTGCCCCTAGAGGTGTACTGCTTCGCCAATACGGTGGAGTGGGGCGCCTATGAGGCGATCCAAAGCGATCTCTTCGATCACTTCCTGGCCATCCTGCCTGAGTTCGATCTACGCCTGTTCCAGGCCCCGACCGGCCGCGACATGCGGGCGATGACGGACGGCCTCAGGTCGTCCGAAGCCTAGATCTGTTCGTCCAGCAGGGTCTGAACGAAGGTCTTCAGGCCCGGGTTGCGGACCCGCTTCTGGCGCTCGGCGTGGTAGATGTGGGCGAGATCGGCGAAGGCCCGGTCATAGTCGTCATTGACGATGACGTAGTCGTAGTCCACCGCGCGCTCGATTTCGCCATAGGCCCGCCCCAGGCGGCGCTGGATGACGTCTTCGCGATCCTGCGCGCGCGCGTGCAGCCGCCGCGACAGTTCGGCCATGCTGGGGGGCAGGATGAAGACCCGCACGACGTCGCTCGGCGCCTTCTCGGCGATCTGGGCCGCGCCTTGCCAGTCGATGTCGAACAGCACGTCCTGGCCCTGGCCCAAGGCCTCCATCACCGGCGCCTTGGGGCTGCCGTAGCGATGCTCGTGCACATTGGCCCATTCCAGGAAGGCGTCCTGCTCGATCATCGCATCGAAGGCGGGCCGGTCCACGAAATGGTACTCTCGGCCATCCTCCTCCCCTGGCCGCGGATCGCGCGTGGTGGCGGAGATCGACAGGTTCAGGTCCGCGTGATCGGCCACCAGACGGCGCGACAGCGATGTCTTGCCGGCCCCCGAGGGGCTGGAGATTAGCAGCATAAGGCCGCGGCGGGGAACGGAAGTGTAGGGCATCAGGATTCGATCTGCGCGCGGCCGGAGGAGTCGCGCTCTCTATTCCACATTCTGCACCTGCTCGCGAAGCTGCTCGATCACGGCCTTGAGCTCGAGCCCCACCGCGGTCAGGCTTGAAAGCGCCGACTTGGAGCAGAGGGTGTTGGCCTCGCGCATGAATTCCTGGGTCAGGAAGTCCAGCCGGCGCCCCACCGGCCCGTCGCCGGCCAACAGGTCTCGGGCCGAATCCACGTGGCCGGCCAGACGGTCGAGCTCCTCACGGACATCGACCTTGACCGCCATGGCCGCGGCCTCCTGCACGATGCGCTCCTCCAGGCCGGCCGGATCGCCGATCAGCTCGCGCATCCGCCGCTCGAACCGGGCTTTCAGGACCGCCGGCTGCTCTTCGGCGAGAGCGCCAGCCTGGGCGGTGAGTTGTGCGATCTTTTCAGTCAGGCCGGTCAGCACACCGGTCAGGGCCGCGCCCTCGGCGTCGCGCGCCGCCTTAAGGGCGTCCAGCGCCTGGCCGATAGAAGCAGCCATCGCCTGCTCAAGGCTTGCCTGGGCTTCCGGATCGGCGTCGGGCTCGGCGGCTTCGATGACGCCGCGAAGGGCCAGCAGGCCATCCAGGCTGGGCGGCGACGCGCGGCCCGCGGCCACCAGGGGCGCGGTCGCCTCCAGATAGCGCTCCACCTGGTCAAGATTGATCCGCACCTGGACCTGGCCCTCGGCCCGCTTGGCCTGCAGGCCGACGGTCACCTGGCCCCGTTGAAACCGCGCCTGGGCGCCTTCCCGCGCGGCGCGTTCGAGACCGTCGAAGCCGGGGGGGCCGCGAAACCGGACATCGAGATTGCGCCCATTGACCGAGCGCGCCTCGGCCGCCCAGCTCCAGTCGCCCTGCGCCCCTTCCACCCGGCCAAAGCCCGTCATCCCTGAGATCGTCATGCTCGATTGTCTTTCCTTGGCGCGCTCCAGGTTCCCAGCGGGGACGTCAAGGCGCGGCCGGAACCTGGGGCGCGGCGGCTGGCGATTCGGACCCGCTGGCCGCCGGAGGCGCAGGCGTGCGATTGCGCTCGATCTCCCGCCAGCGGCTCACATTGCGCCGGTGCTCGTCATAGCTCGTTGCGAAGGCATGGCCCCCGCTGCCGTCAGCCACGAAGAACAGATAGTCGGTCTGGGGCGGATCCAGCACCGCCGCCAGGGCCGCCCGGCCAGGATTGCAGATCGGCGTCGGGGGCAGCCCGTCGATCATATAGGTGTTGTACGGCGTCGCGCCGGTCAGCTCGGACATGCGGATGCCACGCCCCAGGGGCCGCCCCTTGGTCAGGCCGTAGATGATGGTGGGATCGCTCTCCAGGCGCATGCCGCGGCGTAGGCGGTTGACGAACACCGAGGCGACCTGCGGACGCTCGCTCGCTACGCCGGTCTCCTTTTCCACCACCGACGCCAGGATCACGGCCTCTTCGGGGCTTTGCACCGGCAGGCCAGGCTGACGCCTGGACCACAGGAGCGCCAGAACCTCGTCATGGGCGTCCATCATCCGCTGCAGGACGGCGGCCCGGTCTTCGCCCCGCTCGATCTGGTAGGTCTCGGGCAGGATCACCCCTTCGGGCGGGGCCGGCGCCACGCCGGTCAGGAGCGGGTTTTCCGCGAGGATTTCCACCACCATCTCCGACGTCATGCCCTCGGGTATGGTCACGAAGTGGCGGACCACCTTGCCGGCCCGGATGTCGTTCAGGACCCGGGCCATGGAGGCGCGACTGGGGAACTCATACTCCCCGGCCTTGAGCTCCCGCGCCGCGCCAGTGGCCTGGGCGGCGGCGAGAAAGATCGGCGCCGAGGAGATGACGCCGGACGTTTCGAGCGTGCTGGCGATCTCCGGCAGGCCGGCCCCGCGGCGGAGCATCACCGTCGTGGTTTCCGAAGTCGCCTCTGGGCCAGGGCCACGGTACATCCACGTCGCCCAGAGGCCCGCCAGCACCAGGACCAGGAGAAAGGTCAAGGCGGCGCTGGTCAGCGTCACGATCAGGCGACGCAGGGGCGAGGACCCGGCGCCCTTCTTGGCCGGTCGGGCGCGGGGCTTTCGGGCCATCGGCTCAGACTTGCTTGAACACCACGGAGGCGTTCGTGCCGCCGAAGCCGAAGCTGTTGGACAGCGCCACCTTGATCTCCCGCGGCTGGGCCTTGTTGGCGGCCAGGTCGATGGGCGTCTGAACCGAGGGATTGTCCAGATTAATGGTCGGCGGCGCGATCTGGTCGCGGATGGCCAGGCAGGTGAAGGCCGCCTCGATGGCGCCCGCCGCCCCCAGCAGATGGCCTGTGGCCGACTTGGTCGAGGACATGGTCACCCGTGAGGCCGCATCGCCCAGCATCCGCTCGACCGCCCCAAGCTCGATCTCGTCGCCGAGGGGCGTCGAGGTGCCGTGGGCGTTGATATAGTCGATGTCGGCCGGGGAGATGCCGGCGTCCTTGATGGCCGCCTGCATGGCGCGGAAGCCGCCGTCGCCGTCCTCGGCCGGGGCCGTGATGTGATAGGCGTCGCCCGCCAGGCCGTAGCCGGCGACTTCGGCGTAAATCTTGGCCCCCCGGGCCTTGGCGTGCTCGTATTCTTCCAGCACCAGGACGCCGGCGCCCTCGCCCATCACAAAGCCGTCGCGGTCCTTGTCATAGGGCCGGCTGGCCTTGGTCGGGTTGTCGTTGAAGTCGGTCGACATGGCGCGGCAGGCGATGAAGCCGGCGATGCCCACCGGGCAGATGGCCGCCTCGGCGCCGCCGGCGATCATCACGTCGGCGTCGCCATACTTGATCAGGCGCGCGGCGTCGCCGACCGCATGGGCCCCCGTGGCGCAGGCCGTCACCACCGAGTGGTTGGGGCCCTTGAAGCCGTGGCGGATCGAAACCTGGCCCGAGGCCAGATTGATCAGGGCCGACGGAATGAAGAAGGGGCTAACCCGGCGGGGGCCCTTTTCGTGCAGCTCGATGCTGGTCTTCTCGATGGTCGCCAGACCGCCAATGCCCGAGCCGATGATGACGCCGGTCCGCTCGCGGCCCTCGTCGTCCTCCGGCGCCCATCCGGAGTCGCGCACGGCTTCGTCGGCCGCGGCGATGGCGTAGAGGATGAAGTCGTCGATCCGCCGCTGATCCTTGGACGACATGACGGCGTCGGGATCGAAGGCGCCCTCGACATCGGGGCCGCCGCCGCCGCGACCGTCGACGCGGGGCACTTCGCAGGCGACGTTGCAGGCATAGTCGCTGGCGTCGAAGGTCGTGATGTTCCCGGCGCCGGACTTGCCGGCCAGGATCGCCTTCCAGGTGACCTCGACGCCCGAACCGAGCGGGGTCACAAGGCCAAGACCGGTCACGACGACGCGGCGGGTGTTAGGGTTCGACATGGCGTTTTCTACTCCCCAGCCGCCTAAACGAAAACCGCCGCGCCTCTCTGGCGCAGGGGCCTAAGGGACGCGGCGGTCATTATCGGTACTTCAGGGCGAGACGCCCAGGCGTCAGGCGCCCAGACGTTCCTGAATGAACTTCACGGCGTCGCCGACCGTCTGAATATGCTCAGCGGCGTCGTCCGGGATTTCGATATCGAATTCTTCTTCAAAGGCCATGACCAGCTCGACGTTGTCGAGGCTGTCCGCGCCCAGGTCGTCGATGAAGCTGGCCTTCTCAGTGACCTTCTCGGGATCGGCGTCGAGGTGCTCGATGACGATCTTGCGCACGCGTTCCAGAATGTCGGACATTCGCTTTTAGTCCCTCTAATTTCAACTGATGCATCCGCGACGGGAGACTGCTTGTCAACCGTCGCCGGTGTTGGGTTTGAGACCTCGGACGTGGTCCCGGGCAGTCCAGGCCAGCTCAATCGGCGTGCGCCGTAGCATGTTCCCACCGGCGAGGCCAGCGGGCAGCAGACGCCGAAAACCAGCCCTCAGATCATCGCCATGCCACCATTCACATGCAGGGTCTGGCCGGTGACATAGGCGGCTTCCGCGCTGGCCAGATAGACGCAGGACGCGGCGATTTCGTCGCCCGTGCCCAGACGACCGGCCGGAATTGTCGAAAGAATCTGACCCTTCTGAGCCTCGTTCAGGGCCTCGGTCATCGGGCTTTCGATGAAGCCCGGCGCGATGCAGTTGACCGTGATTCCCCGGCTGGCGACCTCCTGGGCGAGCGCCTTGGAGAAGCCGATCATCCCGGCCTTCGAGGCCGCATAGTTGGTCTGGCCGGGATTGCCCATCACACCCACCACCGAGGTGATGCCGATGATTCGCCCATGACGGCGCTTCATCATGCCCTTCACAGCTGCGCGACTGAGCCGGAAATAGGACTCCAGGTTCACCCGGATCACCGAATCCCAGTCCTCATCCTTCATCCGCATCAACAGTCCGTCGCGGGTGATGCCGGCATTGGCCACCAGGATGTCCAGGGGCGCGCCGGCGGCGGCCTCGGCCTTGGCGACCAGTCCATCGACAGACTCGGCGTCCGACAGATTGGCCGAGGCGATGCTGACCCGCTCCTTGAGTTCGCCAGCCAGGTCCTCAAGCACGGCCTCGCGCGTGCCCGACAGGGTCACGTGGGCGCCCTGGGCGTGGAGGGCGCGGGCGAGGGCTGCGCCGATGCCTCCCGTCGCGCCGGTCACCAGGGCGGTCTTTCCAGACAGATCAAACATCTAAAGCGCCTCCATGGCGGTTTCGGCTCAGAGGGACTTGGCGAAGGCTTCGAGGTCGGCCGGCGCATTCAGCGGCGTCGCCTCGGCGTCGGGGGAGATGCGCTTGACCATGCCCGACAGCACCTTGCCGGCCCCGGCCTCGGCGAAGCGGGTCACCCCGCCGGTCTCCACCAGCCAGGCGATGCTCTCGCGCCAGCGCACCCGGCCAGTCACCTGCTCCACCAGCAGGCGGCGGATCTCTTCGGGATCGTGAACCGGACGGGCGGTGACATTGGCCACCAGCGGCGCGCGGGGCGAGACGATGGTCGCCGCCGCCAGCGCCTCGGCCATCTCGTCGGCGGCCGGCTGCATCAGGGGACAATGGAAGGGGGCGGACACGTTCAGCGGAATGGCGCGGGCGCCCAGCTCCTTAGCCTTCTCCACCGCGCGGTCGACCGCGGCCTTGGCGCCGGAGATCACCACATTGCCCTGGTTGTTGTCGTTGGCCACGACGCAGACGCCGACCTCGGCGCCGGCGGCCGCCGCGGCTTCGGCCAGGGCGACATCGGTCTTGGGCCCGATCAGGGAGGCCATGGCGCCCTCGCCCACCGGCACGGCTCGCTGCATGGCCTGGCCTCTCAATTTCAGCAGGCGGGCGGTGTCGGCCAGGCTGATGGATCCCGCAGCGGCCAGGGCCGAATACTCGCCAAGGCTATGGCCGGCCACGAAGGCGGCCTTGTCGACGCCCAGGCCAAACTCGTGCTCCAGCACCCGGGTGACCGCCAGGCTGACCGCCATCAGGGCCGGCTGTGCGTTCTCGGTCAGGGTCAGGTCGCCCTCTGGGCCATCGCGCATCAGGGCGAAAAGCTTCTGTCCCAGTGCGTCGTCCACCTCCTGGAAGACTTCCCGAGCGGGGGCGAAGGCGGTGGCGAGATCGACGCCCATGCCGATGGCCTGGCTGCCCTGGCCGGGGAAGATGAAGGCGAGGCTCATGGATGCGCTCCCTGCAAGGCGGCGTCCGGCTGGCGGCGCGCGCTCTGGTCGATTCCGAGCCGCGAGGGTTAGGGGATTAGGCCGAAGGCGGCAAGCTTGGGGCCATCCCCCGGGGTGACGGGGGCGATGCAATGAGTCAGACTTTACGGCCTTCTCATTCCCAAAGGCTCGCCGGAAACCGCCCATGGACGACCGCCATCTGATCTACTTCGCCGATCCCATGTGTTCCTGGTGCTACGGGTTCTGGCCGGTGATCACGGCGGTGCGTCTGGCCTTTGGCGAGACCCTGCCGATCCGCCTGGTCATGGGCGGTCTGCGCCCCGGCGTCGCCGAACCGATGACCGAGGCGGCCAAGGTCGAACTGCGCAGCCATTGGGTCCATGTGGCCGAAGCCTCCGGCCAGGGCTTTTCCGATGAGGCCATGGCTCAGCCGGGCTTCACCTACGACACCGACCCCGCGGCCCGCGCCGTGGTGGTGATCCGCCGCGAGCGGCCGGACCTGGCCATCGATTATCTCGGCGCCATCCAGCACGCCTTCTATGGAGAGGGGCGTGACGTGACTCAGGAACAGGTGCTGAGCGATATCCTGGCCGAGGTGGTCCCGGGCGCCGATATCGACGCCTTCCAGGCCACCTGGCGCAGCGAGGACGCCCGCAACGAGACCTGGGCCGACTACGCCATTTCGCAGAAGGCCGGCGTCACAGGCTTTCCCACCCTGGTGGGCGGCCCCGATGAGTCCGGGCAGTATGGCGCTGTGACCCGCGGCTTTGCGCCAGCTCAGCAGGTGCTGCCCGTCCTGGCCGACTGGATCGGCCGGCCCATGCACTGATCGGGTCAGGCGCTCGGCGCCGGCCCACAGTTGAGATAGCCCCGCTCGACCATCCGACGCATGGCTTCGTAGGCCTCGGTCAGTTCCTCGAAGGCCGATCGCAGATGGGCGAGCCTGGAGACTTCCGTCGGCCCCAGGAGATGGGAGCGCTGGCTCAAGGCCACGGCTTCGGCCACCCAGGCGGCCCGGGCGTGGGCCGCGGCGATCGCCAGGCGCTGGAACTTGGCCACGTCCACAGCCCCCAGCATCTGGGCCACGACCTCGCGATTGGAGGCGAAGGCGGTGTAGTCGATCTGCTCGAGCAGCCCACGCAGACGGCGCTGGGCGGCGGGATCGCTATCGTCCTGCGGCTCGAAATGGTCGGAGACGGTCCGACGGTATGAGGACGTCATCATGGAAGACATGCGCTTCCTCCCTGCCGGAAGTCAGATATCCGGACCATCGCATCATAGATTCGCTTGATTAATTTTCATTTGCCGCCGGACTGGATGCGCGAAGAACGGGTTGCGCGAAGACAGGCGGCGAGCACGGCCGTATAACGAAGGTCATCTTCAAGGGAGCCGCACCATGTCACGCCTGCAAGGCCTTCTGGCGTCCACCCTGCCCGCGGTCGCCCTGGCTGCGGCCTTTGCGACGCCGGCTCAGGCCGCCCTGGCCCCCGGCGCCCGCGCACCGGACTTCAAGGCGCCGGCGTTCCTGGCGGGCAAGCCCACAGCCTTCTCCCTGGCCGAGGCCCGGGCCAAGGGACCTGTCGTCGTCTACTTCTTCCCTGCCGCCGAAACCGCCGGCTGCAACCTGGAAGCCCGGCTGTTCGCCGAAGCCGTAGACGAGTTCAGAAGGAATGGCGCCACCGTCATCGGCGTGACCGCCGGCAATCTGGATCGCCTGCAGGCCTTCTCGGCCGACACCGAGAAGTGCGCCGGCAAGTTCCCGGTCGCCAGCGACCCCGGGGCCAAGATCGCCAAGCAGTACGACGCCACCCTCGCCGTGCGCCCGGGCTGGTCGAGCCGGACCTCCTATGTGATCGCCCCGGACGGCAAGGTGCTGCACGCCTTCAGCGCGTCGTCGCCCAACGACCACGTCGCCGAGACCCTGAGCGCGGTGAAGGCCTGGAAGAGCGCCGCGCGCTGAGGCGCCCGCCTTGGCCCAAGCCCTTGCTCTTGGGAGGGATTTCGCGTACTAGCCCGCCTCTTCACGGATGGCGGTCTCTAGCCGGAACGCGAACAGGTCGGGATAAGCTCGACCGCCGCGCCTGAGATCCATCGCGTCTGCGGAACTTCCGCCCCAGACGCGCCGCCCTCCCCAACGGAAGAGGAACAATGGCGCTTTACGAACACGTGGTCATTTCGCGGCAGGATATCTCGCCGCAACAGGCCGAAGCCCTGAACGACCAGCTCAAGGCGATGATCGAGGAAACCGGCGGAGCCGTGGCCAAGATCGAGTACTGGGGCCTCCGCAACCTCACCTATCGCATCAAGAAGAACCGCAAGGGTCACTACTCCCTGCTGGCCATCGATGCGAAGCCCGAGGCCGTCAAGGAGATGGAGCGCCAGCTCTCCCTCAACGAAGACGTCCTTCGCTACATGACCGTTCGCGTCGAAGAACTGGACCTGGAGCTGTCTCCGGTTCTGGCCCGTCGCGACCGTGATCGTGAGCCCCGCCGTGAAGATGGCCCCCGTCGTGACGGCGAAGGCCGTCGTGACGAACCGCGCCGCGACGACGCCTAAGGGGAGGATCTGGAACCATGACCGATACGAACAACACCGACGCCCCGGCCTCCGCCGCTGCGCCCCGTCGCCCCTTCTTCCGTCGCCGCAAGGTTTGCCCGTTCTCGGGCGCCGGCGCGCCGAAGATCGACTACAAGGATGTGAAGCTGCTTCAGCGCTACGTGTCCGAACGTGGCAAGATCGTGCCCTCGCGGATCACCGCCGTGTCGGCCAAGAAGCAGCGTGAACTGGCCCGCGCCATCAAGCGCGCCCGCTTCCTCGCCCTTCTTCCCTACGTCGTGAAGTAAGGGACCAGGATCATGAAGGTCATTCTGCTCGAACGCGTCGAAGGCCGTGGCGGCCTCGGC